>NZ_JBMOUI010000001.1:0-728890 GCF_049319765.1 Paenibacillus sp. S29
ACGCTTGCCCCCTACGTATTACCGCGGCTGCTGGCACGTAGTTAGCCGGGGCTTTCTTCTCAGGTACCGTCACTCTTGTAGCAGTTACTCTACAAGACGTTCTTCCCTGGCAACAGAGCTTTACGATCCGAAAACCTTCATCACTCACGCGGCGTTGCTCCGTCAGGCTTTCGCCCATTGCGGAAGATTCCCTACTGCTGCCTCCCGTAGGAGTCTGGGCCGTGTCTCAGTCCCAGTGTGGCCGATCACCCTCTCAGGTCGGCTACGCATCGTCGCCTTGGTAGGCCTTTACCCCACCAACTAGCTAATGCGCCGCAGGCCCATCCACAAGTGACAGATTGCTCCGTCTTTCCTCCTTCTCCCATGCAGGAAAAGGATGTATCGGGTATTAGCTACCGTTTCCGGTAGTTATCCCTGTCTTGTGGGCAGGTTGCCTACGTGTTACTCACCCGTCCGCCGCTAGGTTGTTTAGAAGCAAGCTTCTAAACAACCCCGCTCGACTTGCATGTATTAGGCACGCCGCCAGCGTTCGTCCTGAGCCAGGATCAAACTCTCCATTAAAGACCAACCGAAGTTAGTTTATAGAAAGAGCGATAAGCTCATGTTGAAACTGACGAGATAAAAATATCTCTTGTTTGATTTTGCAAGCAAAATCGTTTTACTCACTCGTTGTTCAGTTTTCAAAGATCAAACATTCATTGTCCGCCTCGGCGTTTCTTTCAACCCCTCAGCAACTTTCATAGTGTATCATATTTCCTAGAGTTATGTCAACACTTTTTTTTCAAAAGTGTTTTTCGCTCTTTTTGATAACACTTGAAGCGACAAGAAATAATATATCATACTTTCTTTATATTGTGCAACTGTTTTTTTTAAATACTTAGTTAAGTAACAATACACTCGATATAAAGCTCTCTTTGCAGCATTAAGTTAATGATTTCCCCATCTACTTGAATCAACGGACGAGTCGGATGATCTCGATCAGCAAATATAATTTCCCCTGTACGGTTATCATTGAGGCGCACCTTGGTTCCATTATTGAATTGGGTTAGCTTATGAATAAAAACTTGTACGACACTTGGGTCCAGCTTTCCAAATGATTCTGACTTGATTTGCTCCAGAACCAGATACGGTGATTGGGCAGGCCGGTATGTTTTCTCTAGAGTCATAGCATGGAACACATCAGCTACTCCAACGATTTTAGCGTAGATGTGGATTTGTTCCCCTTTAAGACGCAGTGGATATCCAGTACCGTCCACTTTCTCATGATGCTGAAGAGCTGCCAAACGCACACCTTCGTTAATGGCTTTCACATTTTTAAGCAGCTGGTATCCTAGTGATGTATGACTACGTATTTCTTCTTGCTCTTCCCACGTTAGTTTGGAGGGCTTGTACAGAATGGCCGGGTCCATTTTAGCGTTCCCTATGTCATGAAGCAATCCAGCAAAAGCCACCTGCATCCAATCCTTTTGAGGTAATCCGATCCATTGTGCAATGGAGTAGGAAGTAAGGGAGGTTAGCACGGCGTTGTGAAAAATATAGTCCACTTCGATCATGGCAGGCGGAGTATAGGTCATTACATTATAGCGCTGAATGTGCACCAGTAAGGACTCCAATTGTCCTCGCAGTTCATATATAGATAAATTAGAGACGAGTACCGATTGAAATGCGTTCTTAACGAGCATCACCATTTTGTCATACTCATCCTGAAATTGTTCAGATTCATCTCGCCCATCTAACGAAGGACCTTGCGATTCAGATATTCCAGATCGAACAGTCGTAGACTCGCCACTGGATTTTGTAAGATCATCCGTTCCTACCTCAACTTGCTGGATCAGGAACGCCTGTAAAATCTCCAAGTCACGCGGTAGCAGAATGCGCCCTTTTGGTAGCAGCAAGCTGCCCATTTCTGTAAATACATCGCTTTGCAATCTAAGTCCTGCTTTTAATTCGGGTACGGGTACAGTTGTCATGGTCAACCTCTCTGTTCTCACAACAGCTGCTCCAGCTGCCAGTTATGATGTCATTATATTACTTGGGATTGATCCTGTACATTCATTTTATGCCATTTAAAGCATACTTGTCTGAATTCGTTAGCCAGAAAAAGAAAAAGGCTCCCCGACCAAATAGTCAGAGAGTCTCTTCCATCTAAAATTTAATAACTAATGTTGTTTCCATATGCAGGCTCTTATTCGCCCTCAGAAGATTCTGGGTCGTTACCTTCCGTATCTTCTGTATTCATTTCGAGAGTTGGTTCAACAGATGATAGAGAGGAGCCCTCTCCAGCTTCCCCATCCTCTAATAATTCTTCAAGCAGTTCATCCTGCTCCTCATTCTTGTTCGCTCGACAAACAGTTGCAACCGAATCATCATCGCGAATATTAATCAGCCTTACCCCTTGTGTATTCCGACCCATCGTGGAGATTTCCCCCATGCTAGTCCGAATCAAGGTGCCACTAGCTGTAATGATCATCAGATCCTCTTCGGTTTTTACAACCTTGAGACCGACAACCGGACCATTTTTATCCGTAACATTAATCGTCTTGATCCCCTTACCTCCACGGCTTTGGATACGATAATCCACAACAGGGGTACGCTTGCCATAACCTTTGGCCGTTACAATCAGGATATCCAGGCTGGTATCTACGATATCCATACCTATTACAGCATCACTCTCATCAAGGTTGATCCCTTTAACCCCTGTAGCGCTACGGCCCATAGACCGTACATCACTTTCAGGGAAACGGATAGACATGCCTTGTGCTGTACCAATAATCATTTCCTGCTGTCCGTCCGTCAGCTTCACTTCGATCAGGGCGTCATCTTCACGCAAGTTAATGGCAATCAAGCCACCTTTGCGGATATTTGCATAGTCGTCAAGAGGTGTCTTCTTTATAATTCCATGCTGGGTCGCAAAGAATAGATAGCTATCCTCCACAAATTCCTCGATTGGAATTACCGCATTGATCGACTCACCCTGTTCAATCTGAATCAGGTTAATAATCGGTGTCCCCCGGGCAGTCCGGCTTAGATCAGGAATCTCATAGGCCTTAATCCGATATACCTTACCCTTGTCGGTAAAGAATAACAAATGATGATGTGAATTCGTAATGAACAGATGCTCTACGAAATCCTCATCTTTGGTATCCATACCCACTACACCACGACCACCGCGTTTTTGACTGCGATAAGTAGTAACAGGAAGGCGTTTGATATATCCTGTATGGGTTACAGTAATAATAACATCTTCACGCGGAATGAGATCCTCATCCAGAATACTCTCTTCACCCACTGTAATTTCAGTGCGACGTTCATCAGCGAAACGTTCTTTAAGTTCATTCAGCTCTTCGCTAATAATATTGAGTACCAGATGCTCGTTCGCCAAAATCTCACGATATTCCGCAATCTTTTGTATTAGCTCGTTATATTCGTTCTCGATCTTCTCACGTTCCAAACCGGTTAAGCGTTGCAGACGCATATCTAGAATAGCCTGAGACTGTTCAAGAGTGAGCGAGAAACGCTCAATCAGTCCTTCACGAGCTGCTTCTGCAGTTTGGGAAGAACGAATCAAGGCAATAACTTCGTCCAGATGGTCAAGGGCAATGCGCAAGCCTTCCAGAATGTGTGCTCTAGCTTCGGCTTTTTTCAGATCAAATTCTGTCCGGCGACGAATAACCTCGACCTGATGTTTGAGATAATGATACAAGACATCCTTCAGGTTCAAAATCTTCGGTTCGTTGTTTACAATGGCAAGCATATTAATACCAAAATTCGACTGCATGGCCGTATGTTTAAACAAATTATTCAGAACGACATTCGGGTTCACGTCTCTACGCAACTCAATAACGACACGCATACCCGTACGGTCCGATTCATCCCGAAGATCCGTAATGCCTTCAATACGTTTGTCACGTACTAATTCGGCAATTTTCTCGACCAGACGAGCCTTATTCACTTGGTAAGGCAGCTCATGCACGATAATCCGTGCTTTATTGCCAATCTCTTCTATGGTGGTCTTCGCACGCATGGTCACAGATCCGCGGCCAGTCTGGTACGCCTGACGAATACCAGAGCGTCCTAAAATATAACCTGCTGTCGGGAAATCCGGCCCTTGAATATAATCCATAAGTTCCATCGGCGTAATGTCAGGATTTTCGATTAGTGCTTGTACACCATCGATAACCTCTCCCAAGTTATGCGGAGGAATATTGGTAGCCATCCCGACTGCAATTCCGCCGACGCCATTTACCAGCAAGTTAGGATAACGTGCAGGTAATACAACGGGCTCGCTCTCTTCACCATCGTAGTTCGGCATAAAATCAACGGTCTCTTTGTTCAAATCACGTAGCATTTCCATGGCAATCTTGGACAACCGTGCTTCGGTGTAACGCATCGCAGCCGCCATATCTCCATCCACGGAGCCAAAGTTACCGTGTCCATCCACCAACATATAACGCAAGGAAAAATCCTGCGCCATCCGCACCATCGTATCATATACAGCCGTATCACCATGAGGGTGATATTTACCGATAACTTCGCCGACAATTCTTGCCGATTTTTTGTAAGGCTTATCTGGCGACATGCCTAGCTCGGACATCGCATACAAAATACGACGGTGTACCGGCTTCAGTCCGTCCCGCACATCAGGCAAGGCACGGCTAACAATAATACTCATGGCATAATCCATAAAGGATTCGCGCATTTCCACTCCGATATCCCTATTGATGATTTGCGAGTTATTTTGATCCGCCATGCTGGTCCTCCTTCTTATCCTTCAATACAATGCTCTCTATGTGAAAAGCCTAACAAGATACTGCCTATACACTCCGCTCTCTGCGCAGGATTTTGGCTGAAATCCTCATCTGTGTAATTATATTACTTTCACAAAAAGAGCACAATTAAACGCATCTGTCCTCTTTACAGCGTAAATCCCTCGTCATTCTCTTTCTGCGAGTAGCAGATTGCTATCTCTTGTACAACTCACAAGCCCTGATTATAACAAATTCCCCAGAGCTGGGGATTAGCCCCCACCCTAAGGGCCTTTTCCACATACAATACGTATACGGTCAGGGTTCACTTAGCAAAATTCCGAAAAACGCCGTATTTCTCTATTATATCATTGTTTTACGCGCTTGTCCTTTAGTTTCCCTTGTTTTGTCAAAGTGTTGCGGATTCCAAGTACATGACTCATATTTCGAAAAGAAAGGGATGAGATTACTTGTCTATTCAGCGAGTATCCAGTAAGTGGACCAAAACAAATGCCATTCTCCCCAATCCGACATTGGCCGCTTATGTACCGGAAACACGGTTGTACACATTTGATCACTTGAACGAAATGTTAGCTGTGTATGGTACTGTCTATATTAAGCCGGATAACGGTACTTATGGAAAAGGGGTTATGCGGGCAGAGAGGCTGACAGAGCCGCTTCCACCGACAGAAGAAGGAATTATCGAAGAGAGAACTTGGTATGTGCTTCGCTATGAAGTAGATACCTTCACCTTCGAAAGTCTAGAAGATCTGCATAAAGTGGTTTCTTCCCGCATACGAAAACGTCCATATCTGATCCAGCGTGGAATTCCACTTCTTCAGCATGAAGCACGCCCTTTCGATCTGAGGGTATTAACCCAGATGAATTTGAGACACCAATGGGAAACAACGCTTATTGTAGGACGCGTAGCTGCTCCTGACAAAGTCGTCACCAATCATCACAGCGGTGGGACAACGCGCTTTTTCAATGAGCTAGTCGCTCCATACATGGATGTAAAGGAAGCTGTACGACTGGAGCAAAAATTATCAAAAATGGGCGAACGGGTAGCCTGGCAGTTGCAAAAAAAATACCCACGTTTAAGGGAAATTGGATTAGATGTGGGACTGGATCAACAAAATTATCCGTGGATTCTGGAGGTTAATACGAGACCAGCAATTAAGGTGTTCTCTTCCCTTCCCAACAAAAGCCTCTATCATAAAATATTCAGATATGCAGTAGGCTACGGCCGGTACTCTTCATCCACGGGTAAAACCATACGCTCTAAGAAAAAAGCCTAAAACAATGAGTTCAAATATTCAAATACACCCGGGCTGGTTAATGAGAAGAAAAGGGACGCCCATTTGGGCGCCCCTTGGAACTCCTACAAAATACTACCTAATGAGCACGTAAAACAGCCACTAGGAAGGAACATCACACATTAAAAATCAAGATTTTTCACGTACTTCGCATGTTCTTGGATAAAGTCACGACGGGGTTCTACATTATCACCCATCAAGGTATTGAACAGTGTATCAGCCAGCATCGCGTCACTGACAGTTACCTGAAGCATAGTACGACTCTCAGGGTCCATTGTAGTTTCCCAAAGTTGGGTCGCATTCATCTCACCCAAACCTTTATAGCGCTGTACATTGTATTTCGCGTTTTCTCCAAATTCCCTGATGATCTCATCACGTTCCGCCTCGGAGTTCGCATAACGTACAACTTTGTTACGCTCCACTTTGAATAGTGGTGGCTGAGCTATATAAATATAGCCTGCATCAATGATTTTACGCATGTACCGATAGAAGAACGTCAGCAACAACGTACGAATATGGGCACCATCGACATCCGCATCTGTCATGATAATGACCTTGTGATAACGGGCTTTGGCGATGTCAAAGTCGTCTCCGATCCCTGTACCCATTGCTGTTACCATCGACCGGATTTCATCACTGGACAAAATACGGTCCAAGCGTGCCTTTTCAACATTCAGGATTTTACCGCGAATCGGCAAAATAGCTTGAAAGTGACGATCACGACCCTGCTTGGCCGATCCTCCTGCTGAATCACCTTCGACGATGTACAGTTCACTAATCGAAGCATCCTTAGAGGAACAATCCGCCAGTTTGCCTGGGAGCGAACTGATTTCCAGCGCACTTTTACGACGTGTAAGCTCACGCGCTTTACGCGCTGCTTCCCGGGCACGTGCTGCTTGTAAGGATTTATCAACCACCCGGCGGGAAACAGACGGATTTTCCTCTAGGAATTCCTGGAGTTTCTCTGCGAATAGGGATTCGACAATCCCCCGCACCTCGCTGTTACCAAGCTTTGTCTTGGTCTGACCCTCAAACTGTGGTTCTGGAATTTTGACGGAGATAATCGCCGTCAATCCTTCACGCACATCGTCACCGGTCAAGTTGGCGTTGTTGTCCTTAATCAAGCCATTTTTACGTGCATAATCGTTAATAATCCGGGTTAATGCACTCTTGAAACCTGATTCGTGAGTTCCGCCCTCATGGGTGTTGATGTTGTTGGCAAAAGAATAAATATTCTCGGTATAGCTGTCGTTATATTGCAATGCCACTTCGACTTGAATCATATCACGCGAGCCTTCGACATAAATCGGCTGTTCATGCAGCGCTTCTCTTTTTTGATTCAAAAATTGCACATATTCACTGATTCCGCCCTCGTAGTGAAATGTATCGCTGGCGCCCGTCCGTTCATCAGTCAAGCTGATTGCAATACCTTTGTTCAGGAAAGCCAACTCACGAATCCGCGTCTGGAGCGTATCATAGTCATATACGGTCGTTTCTGTAAAGATTTGATCGTCAGGATAAAAAGTCGTTTGGGTACCCGTCTCGTCTGTGTCACCGATGACTCTGACATCATACTGCGGAGCACCACGATGATATTCCTGCTCATACAGATGTCCGTCCCGTTTAACATGAACGATCATTTTGCTGGAGAGGGCATTTACTACGGATACACCAACCCCGTGCAGACCACCGGATACCTTGTACCCTCCGCCTCCAAATTTACCACCTGCGTGAAGCACGGTCATAACGACTTCCAGCGCAGATTTTTTCATTTTGGCGTGTTCACTTACTGGAATACCGCGACCGTTATCTGTAACGGTAATGCTATTGTCTTCGTGAACGACAACTTGAATGCTGTCACAGTAACCCGCCAGCGCTTCGTCAATGCTGTTGTCCACAACTTCCCAGACCAAATGATGGAGACCTTTGGCGCTCGTGGAGCCAATATACATCCCGGGACGTTTCCGAACCGCTTCCAGGCCCTCAAGGACCTGAATCTCGCCCGCATCATAAGACGGTTGATTCATAGACATGCCTTTCACCTACTTCTATAGATTCTATGGTTAAGCATTGGCAACAAACTGGTTTGCCCGCTTTTTGAGTGTTGTTGAGGAGATGGGGGAATAATACACCGTATTCTGAGTCACTACGATGGACTTGGCTTCCTCTTCGCCAATCATCTCGACATGCTTTTGCTGTTGGGCGTGGTTCACGTATTGCTTGGAGATTTTAGAGGATTTTTCAATCGAGATATCGAAAATAGCCACAAGCTCTGAAGAGCGGATGATTTTTTCTCCACCCAGATGAATATACATAGCGGTCACTCACTCCTTAGTGTTCCACATGCCCGTCGTGGACGTGATAAATATTGGCATCCTTGAGTCGTTCTGCGTTCAAAGTCTCAACCCCGGTTGCCGTGATAAAGGTCTGTACCTTGCTTTGGAAAGTCTCGATCAGCTGAGTCTGACGATAGGGGTCCAGCTCGGACAAAACATCATCCAGCAGCAGGACAGGATATTCACCAATTTCTTCATGAATTAACTCTATTTCGGCCAGCTTCAAGGACAGGGCCGTCGTCCGCTGCTGCCCCTGCGAGCCATACGTATGCACTTCTCTGCCGTTAATGGCAAAGGCCAAATCATCACGATGGGGTCCCGCCAAAGTCATGCCACGGCGGATTTCCTGTTCCCTCATTTGGGATAACTTTATCATAAATCGCTCCAATAAGACAGCTTCATCTTCTTCCTCTGGCTCACTGAAGGAGGGAACATAGGTTAATTTTAACTCTTCTGTCCCACCTGCAATCCCTTCATGAATGGCCTGAGCCCACTTTTGTAGCTTTGTTATAAATTGTTTCCGCTTTTTAACAATTTTAACACCATGCTCAACAAGTTGCTCATTCCATACCTCCAGCATCAGCTGTACTGAAGCCATATCCTTACCCCAAGCTTGCTTGAGCAGGTTATTTCGCTGCACCAATACTTTCTGGTATTGCTGCAAATGATACAGATATCCTGGCGCAACCTGTCCAATTTCCATGTCAAGAAACCGGCGGCGAACCCCCGGTGTTCCTTTGACGATTTCGAGATCCTCAGGTGCAAACATGACCACATTTAACGAACCAATAAAATCGCTCAGTTTTCGCTGCTCCAGTCCGTTGATCTTTGCTTTTTTGCCTTGTGTGGATAACGCGAGATCCAGTCTGATTTTCCCGTATTTTTTATCCACATCCGCAGCTAGGTGAGTGGAAGTAGCCCCGAAAGAGATTAACTCTTTGTCGCGGGACGTTCGATGACTTTTGGTTAAAGCCAGTACAAAAATCGCCTCTACCAGATTCGTTTTGCCCTGCGCATTTTGTCCGATCAGCAAATTAACGGGCCCAAATTCATTCAGCTCCAGCTGTTCATAGTTCCGGTACTGCTGCAAAACAATGTTGTTCACAAACACATAGGGTCCCCCTTGTTACTCCGTACCTAAAAGGAGTCCTTGCCACCCAGGCGATCATGCTCCTGCTGTAACTTCGAAACTTCCGTTGTCCTCTACTTCTACGGTATCACCCGGGTACAGTTTTCTTCCACGACGTTCTTCCGGTTCACCATTCACACGGACTTGTCCCTCTTGCAGCAGGGCTTTAGCCATGCCTCCTGTGGATACACAATCGGCTAATTTTAAAAATTGATCGAGCTTGATGTACTCGGTCTGTATAGATATCTGTTTCAAGGCTTGTTCATCCTTTCGCTTGTCCTCGGGTGGGTTAAAGCTAAACGTCAGTTGGTTGTGCGATATGGCAGGATGATATACAGCGCATTGCTGGAATCTGCCGGTTTTAAAATAATGGGACTCATTATGCCGGTAAAAGCAATCGTCAGCTGCTCGCTATCAATCACCTTGAGCACGTCGAGCATGTATTTGGAGTTGAACGAAATTTTGAGCGGCTCTCCCTCAAATTTGGACACAGTTACTTCCTCACGCACTTTGCCAAGCTCAGAGGAACTAGAGGAAATTTCCAAGCCGCCATTTTCCAGCGACTGCATTTTTACAATATTCGTTTTTTCCTCACGGGACAGCAAATAAGCACGGTCAATTGACTCACTTAAACTTTTTGTATCCACAATCAGTTCTGTTTTGTAGGAGGTCGGAATAATTCTAGAAGTATCAGGATAGGTGCCGTCCAAGATGCGGGAATAAAATAGCACCCGATCTACTTTGAATAATACCTGATTGTCCGCTACTACGATATCCACAAGCATATTTTGGTCTGGAATAATTCTGCTCAGCTCATTTAGCGTTTTGCCCGCAATGACAACATTGCTAAAGCGCAAGCCTTCAGACGTCTCCAAATGAGCGCTGCGGGTGGCAAGGCGGTGGCGGTCCGTTGCCACAAACTTCAGTTCTCCCTCAGCCAGATTCCACAACACGCCGGTTAAAATCGGTGTCGTTTCGTGGGTGGAAATGGAGAACACCGTCTGTTTAATCATATTTTTAAGTAAATCTCCTGGCACAGAGATGACTTGATTTTCTTCAATGTTGGGAAGCACCGGGAATTCTTCAGGGTCCAAGCCAACAATCTGAATTTCAGTTGCACCGGACGAGATAAAGGTTTGGAATTGGTCTTTTACCTCCATACGGATTTCCTGAGACGGCAACTTTTTGATAATTTCGACAAAGAATTTGGCTGGCAGTACAACACTACCGGGTTGTTCGACCTGAACGACAGCTTGGTCACCATCCTCCATCGGAATAAAGGATTGAATGGAGATATCTGTATCGCTGGCGGTCAGCGTTACTCCCTGGTGATTCACATCCAGCTTAATACCGCTCAGAATTGGAATCGTAGTCCGACTTGATATCGCTTTGGATACATGTTGTATAGCCTCGTTCAAAACGTTTTTCAGAATGCTGATCTTCATAAGTTCCTCCTACGGGTTTTAATCCTTCAAGCACGCGTTGACGCGGGCCTTATTTAGGTGATGTATATCTTTAAAATATATTAGTAATAGTAATAGGCGCACTGAATATGTGGATAAGTCACTGTAACCCTAATAAAATCAAGCCTATCCACATGTGTATAAATTGTGTATAGGCTCTGAACTTGTTCAGGTTGGATTTTTGATTTTTTCTATTAGGTTGTTGATAACTTTAAACAGATCCTGATCCACTTGAATGGATTTGGAGATTTTTTCGTGCGCATGAATGACAGTCGTATGATCACGCCCACCGAAAGCTTCGCCGATTTTCGGCAAAGAATAGTCGGTTAGCTCACGAGACAGGTACATGGCAATTTGTCGTGGAAAAGCTACAGCCTTCGTCCGCTTACGCGCTTTAAAATCCTCCAGCCGTAGATTGTAAAATTCCCCGACTTGATGCTGTATATCCTGAATCGTGATCATTTTTGGACGGCTGGACGGGATAATGTCCTTCAACGCTTCAGCCGCAAGATGACTTGTTACATCCTGATTTGTTAAGGAAGAATAGGCAACAACGCGTATTAGCGCCCCTTCCAGCTCACGGATGTTCGTATCAATTTGATTAGCGATATACATCATGGCCTCATTGGGAATATCCAGGTTTTCCGCCCGCGCCTTTTTCCGAAGAATAGCAATTCTCGTCTCCAGATCCGGCGGTTGAATATCCGTAATAAGTCCCCATTCGAAGCGAGAGCGCAGCCGTTCTTCCAGCGTTGGAATTTCTTTGGGCGGCCGATCGCTTGAGATTATAATCTGCTTGCGTTCCTCATGAAGCGCGTTGAACGTGTGAAAAAATTCCTCCTGCGTCGATTCCTTGCCCGCAATGAATTGAATATCATCAATGAGCAAAATATCAATGTTGCGATATTTATTCCGGAAACTTTCCCCGCGGTTGTCCCGGATGGCATTAATGAATTCATTCGTAAACTTCTCCGACGATAAATAAACGACCTTGCTGGTCGGATTGTGCTCCAAAATATAGTGCCCGATAGCGTGCATCAGATGCGTTTTCCCCAGCCCCACACCACCGTATAAAAACAGCGGATTGTAAGCTTTGGCCGGCGCCTCGGCGACGGCCAGCGATGCCGCATGGGCAAAACGGTTCCCCGATCCGATGACGAATGTATCGAATGTATATTTGGGATTCAGCATATGGGACACAGCTTCTTCATGAACGACCGGCTGCTGCTGAGGTTGTTGCTGAAGGTCGACCTCGGCGGGCTTGTTCTCTTCAATAACGAACTTGACCTCTAGCTGTTTGCCCAAAATTTCATAAACCGTTGCTCCGACTAGCTTGGTATAGCGGCTTTCAAGCCATTCCACGGCAAAAGTTGTCGGTGCAGAAATCACAATGGAGTGGTCATTTAGTTTCGCTGCCTTGGTAGCCTTAAACCAAGTGTCGTAACTCGGCTTACTCAGCTTGGTTTGTATAATGGATAGAATTTGCTGCCATAGTTCAGAGGTATGGCTGTCCACAGACGTCACTCCTTTTAAATCCTGACATTTTACCGAATTAAGCTGCAGAGAGCTGCTCTCGGCGCTTCGGCAAAACGCCTAAAATCCCAAAAATGTTGTTGAAGGCCATAAAAAGACATACCGCCGCCTAAATCATGCGGCAGTGTGGTGAGAGAACGCAGCACAAAATGACCCTGAAAAATAGCTAATGGAAATTCCGCTGCTGATCAGCAGAAGAGAGGCGATATTTCTCAGGAGGGAATGTGCGGCACGATCCGTTCTCTTGATCCCGCAGGCCAAAACGGGACTGCAATATGTCGAAATCAAATGAAAAATGTAGAATATATCCCCAGAATCCCAAATCCGCACAAAAATAAAAAGATGGATAAATTGAACTTGTTCACAACTTTATCCACAGGGTGTTGATAATATGGAGGGTAAAACAACATATTCACATTCAAAAGTAATATCATCATAGCAAAAGAAGCCTTGTATTTCAATGACTGGTGGTTATTTATCCACAAATTCAATCTGTTGTGTACAATTTTTATTCACAACACAAGATATTGTTTATAATTTGTTCAGTTTTCGACAATAACTCTTTTTTACTCTAAAATGTTATGCACAGGTTATGACCATTTAAATCACAATTCAGTTCTTTTTGTGGATCTGTGTATAACAGTCGTTGCCTTTTGGTCACAGAGGCTTATTTTTCTGTTGAAAATTTCCGGTAACGTTTCCGACATTATTTTTGAACGAACCCGATAACGTCGATCTGAAAATAGGATGGATTCAAGTCACAGAATGAAGGAATGTAAAAAGAGCAGTTTTTGGAGGAGTGAAAACTACCAATAGAATGCTGATGATGGAGGAGAGGCGAAAGAAATTTTTTGAAATAAGGGAATAAAAGAGCGAAGTGAGTGAGCGGGGGAAGGGGAGGAGGCTTCCTGAATGCGAAAAAGAGGGAGAGGATTCACAAGTACATTGACTTTGGCCGCTATTTGTGGTTAAATGTACAAAGGTGTTTTTTGTGGAGATTGCTATGTTAGGTATATTCCATATAAAACGTATTCCTTGTAAGGAGGTGCAGCACAATGAGACCGACTTTCAGACCGAATGTCAGCAAACGTAAAAAAGTTCACGGCTTCCGTAAAAGAATGAGCACGAAGAATGGCCGTAAAGTTTTGGCAGCTCGTCGCCAAAAAGGTAGAAAAGTATTGAGTGCGTAATGCGTGCATAAAGACCACTACGGTGGTCTTTTTTTTCATAATTGAGGTATTCAGGGATCGGATCCCTTCTTCTATTGTTGTAAAAATGTAGTGAAAGAAGAGGGAGAAGTCCAGCATCCTGTCCTATATTAGATGAAGCTTTTGAAAACGGATATAAAATAAGCGAGATTACCATGTTGGAATGTTGTCCATACTTCTTACTATATAAAAGGTAAAGGTAAGCTTACCGACATGTGTAAAAGAGATGAGCAAGGAGAAGCGCCGTGCAAAAAAAATTGCGTCTACGAAACCGGGCGGACTTTGGGCGCGTATACCGCCATGGCAAATCTTTTGCCAACCATCAGTTTGTGGTGTACTGGTTCCGCCGCAGAGAGGTAGAGCAGTTCCGCGTCGGAATTTCGGCCAGCAAGAAGATCGGCAATGCAGTAGTTCGCAACCGGATGCGTAGAATCGTTAAGGAAATTGTGCGCCATCATGAACATGAATTGGTGGAGCAGATTGACCTGATTTTTATCGTTCGTAAAGGTGCGGTTACAATGTCGTATCAAGAGCTGGAGAAAAGCGTGCTGCACGTTCTACGCAAAGCCTCGCTGCTCAAGTCTTCACGCCGATAGTCAGTATCTTTGTCCTACAGGATATGGTATGATTTACGTTGGAATGGATTGGTTAAGAAAGGGGTTATGAAGTGTCGCGTTTGAAGACTCAACGGGGAAAATGGTTCCTCCTGATTGCCTTATTGGCACTTGTTGCTGTGCTGTCCGGATGTGCCCAGACGGCCCACAATTCTTACACGACGGCAGACTTGGCCAATGGATCAGTTTGGCAAAGATATGTCGTTTACTGGTTTTCGTATGCGCTAGATACATTTGCCCAATGGTTCTCTGGAGAGTATGGCCTAGCCGTACTGGTTCTGGTGATTATCGTGCGAACCATTATTTTGCCGCTTACACTCAAGCAAGTACGTAGTTCCAAAGCTATGCAGGCCATTCAGCCGCAATTAAAAGAAATCCAAGCGAAATACAAGGATACGCCTGAAAAGGTCCAGCAAGAGACGATGAAGTTGTTCCAGGAAAACAAGGTCAACCCGATGGCGGGCTGTCTTCCTTTGGTAGTACAGATGCCCATTTTCATCGCGCTTTATAATGCCATTTATTATAACTCGGCATTGCGGGATCATGACTTCTTGTGGCTCCAGTTAGGTAAACCGGATCACTTGTTTATCCTGCCGATTTTGGCAGCGATTACGACATTTGTCCAAACTTGGATGATGATGAAAATGAATCCGACGCCGCAGCAGGGACCGATGCAATTTTTGCTGTACGTCTATCCGGTGCTGATTCTGTTCATGTCGTACAACTTCCCATCCGCTTTGCCGTTGTACTGGTTCTACAGTAATATTTACACGATCATTCAAAACTATTTCCTTTATCGGAATAAGGATAAAGAAGCAGCACTGGCGAATGTGAAAACAGCCAGTCTTGCGAAAACTGGTTCCTCCAATAGTAAGAAAAAAGGTGGTAAAAACACGAAGGGGGCTAAAAAGTCGAGATGACCAAAGTCGTGACATCAGGAAAAACCGTTGAAGATGCTGTAAGACAAGGACTCTCCCAGCTGGGAGTAAGCCGTGAACGGGTAACCGTAAGCGTGTTGGAACAGCCGTCAAAAGGATTCCTGGGGTGGCTCGGGGTCAAGAAGGCGAAGGTGGAGCTTACGCTGCTCTCTGAGCCGTCTCCTGAAACCACACACGCGGCTGAACTTCATGTATCGGCTCAAGCACCTTCTAGCGTAGGACAGGCTTTATCAAAAGAAACTGGGCCTGTTGCACAGGAAGCACAGATGAACATGGAAGCACCCTCGGGACATATAGATGCTTATGAAGAGGCGGTGCGTTTCATCCGTGAAACAGCAGCAGGAATGGGACTGGACGTTAAAGTCGATGTCCGCCACCGCAAGGATGAAAGTACACTGGATATCTCCGGTCCGTCGCTCGGTATGTTGATCGGCCGCAGAGGACAGACGTTGGAGGCATTGCAGTACCTGACGAATATCGTTGCCAACCGTCATTCTGACAAGTTCATCCGAATTGTGCTGGATGCCGAGCAATTTCGTGCACGTCGGCAAAAAACGCTGGAGGATTTGGCAGATCGGTTGGCGAACCAGGCTATTCGTTATGGCAAGGAAGTGGTACTGGAGCCAATGCCGTCACAGGAGCGGAAGCTGATTCATGCCAAGCTCCAACAGCATGCGCTGGTTAGAACATACAGCAAGGGGGACGAGCCCAATCGGCGCGTCATCATTGCTAAAAAATAATCCGACGCAATGGCTCTCTGCAAGATGCAGAAGCCATTGCTTTTTTTCTTATATTTCTCGCTGAAACGGCTGCCGTCCTTGATGAAGGACGGCAATGTCGTTTCTACTTGATAGGAGGTAGAAACTTTATGCTGAGTGATACTATAGCTGCCATTGCAACGGCTGTCGGCGAGGGCGGCATTGCAGTTGTACGAGTCAGCGGTCCAGAAGCGGTCACAGAAGTGGAGGCTTTGTTCCGTAGTAAAACACCTCTAAGCAAGGCTCCAACTCACACAGTACATTATGGACATATTATAGATCCTCAAAGCCAGGAAAAGGTGGAGGAAGTTTTAGTTACAGTGATGCGGGCGCCACGTTCTTTTACGACAGAAGATGTCGTAGAAATCAGCACTCATGGCGGGGTCGTAGCCGTCAAACGGGTGATGGATTTACTATTGCTGCAAAATATACGCCTGGCTGAGCCAGGTGAATTTACGAAACGTGCTTTTCTGAATGGTCGTATTGATCTGAGTCAGGCGGAGGGTGTCATTGACTTAATCCGCTCCAAATCAGATAAAGCTTTTTCGGTGGCTTTGAAGCAGGTAGATGGACAACTATCCCAGAATATTCGTCGTCTGCGTCATGTCTTGGTGGAGACACTTGCTCATATTGAAGTGAACATTGATTATCCTGAGCATGATGTTGAATCTTTTACATCTGAATTAATCAAGGATAAAAGCAGTCAGGTCATGTCGGAAATTGATCGGCTGCTGCATACGGCGGAGCAGGGAAAGATTTTACGCGAAGGGCTGACTACAGCGATTGTTGGAAGGCCAAATGTGGGCAAATCGTCACTGCTGAACACATTGGCTCAGGGCGAGCGGGCCATTGTGACCGATATTCCGGGCACAACTCGTGACGTTATTGAGGAATATGTGACGATTAATAGTATTCCGCTCAAGCTGCTGGACACAGCTGGGATTCGTGAAACGATGGATGTAGTGGAACGGATCGGAGTAGAACGTTCGAGAACGGCGGTTAGTGAAGCGGATCTGCTGCTCATCGTTATTAACGCCAACGAACCACTGCATGAGGATGAAATGGCATTAATGGAACAAATCCGCGGTAGACAAGCGATTGTCATTATGAATAAAATGGACTTACCGGCCCAAGTAGACCGGGATTTGTTGCTGCGTTATGTTCCCGAAGAGCTTATCGTACCGATGTCTGTGAAGGAAAATGAGGGAGCGGACCGACTGGAGCAGGCGATATCCAAGTTATTCTTTAGTGGCAAGCTGGAATCAGCGGATATGACATATGTCAGCAACGTACGGCATATTGCTTTGTTGAAGAAGGCGCGCCAATCGCTGGTAGATGCCTATGAAGCCGCTGATCAATTTGTTCCGATCGACATGATCCAGATTGATGTAAGACTGGCATGGGAGCATTTGGGTGAGATTGTAGGCGATACTGCGCATGATGCGTTGATAGATCAAATATTTTCACAATTTTGTCTGGGCAAATAGAACATTCAAGTATGGCTGGTATAAGCCTGCTATCGTTATAGATATACAAGAGCATATTCGGTGTGAAGACCGGAATGTATAAGGAGGTAAGAAAGGTATGGGTTACCAAGGAGGCGACTATGACGTAATTGTCGTAGGCGCGGGCCATGCGGGCGTAGAATCAGCCTTGGCAGCAGCACGGATGGGCTGTCGCACGTTGATGATCACAATTAACCTGGATATGGTCGCGTTCATGCCCTGCAACCCGTCTATTGGCGGTCCTGCAAAAGGGCATGTGGTGCGAGAAATTGATGCACTGGGCGGCGAAATGGGTCGGAATATTGATAAGACATTTATCCAAATGAGAATGTTAAATACCGGTAAAGGTCCGGCGGTTCATGCATTGCGTGCACAAGCAGACAAGTTTTCTTATCAGCATGCGATGAAGGAAACGATGGAAAAGGAACCGAATCTAACCTTACGCCAAGGTATGGTGGAAGAGCTGATTATGGAAGACGGCCATTGCGTAGGTGTAATTACGAAGACGGGCACAGAGTATCGAAGTAAAGCAGTTGTCCTAACCACAGGCACTTATCTGCGCGGAAAAATCATTATGGGCGAGCTGATGTATGAGAGTGGTCCGAACAATCAACAGCCTTCGTTGAGATTGTCTGAGCATTTGAGAGAACTGGGTTTTGATCTGGTTCGATTTAAGACAGGAACGCCACCACGTGTACACAAGGACACGATTGATTTTAGCAAAACGGAAATACAACCGGGTGATGATCAACCGAAGTTCTTTTCCTATGAAACGAAGTCTTCGGATAATGAACAGCTTCCTTGCTGGCTGACATATACTTCAGTAGAAACGCATCAGATTATTAATGATAACTTGCACCGTGCACCCATGTTCTCTGGTCTGATTGAAGGAACGGGACCACGTTATTGCCCATCTATTGAAGATAAAGTGGTACGTTTCAGTGATAAGCCTAAGCACCAAATCTTTTTGGAGCCTGAAGGTAAAAACACATCTGAATACTATGTTCAAGGCTTGTCGACCAGCTTACCAGAGGATGTGCAATTAGCTGTGCTGCGTTCGATTCCGGGGATGGAAAAGGTAGAGATGATGCGCAATGGCTATGCTATTGAATATGATGCAATGGTACCTACGCAGTTATGGCCTACTTTGGAAACGAAGAAAGTTCCTGGCTTGTTCACAGCAGGTCAGATTAACGGTACCTCTGGTTATGAAGAAGCTGCGGGCCAAGGAATTATGGCAGGGATTAATGCAGCTCGTAAGGTGCAGGGCAAAGAGCCCGTCGTATTGGACCGTTCGCAAGGCTACATTGGGGTTCTGATCGATGATTTGGTGACGAAGGGGACGAATGAGCCTTATCGTCTGCTGACGTCGCGTGCAGAATACCGTCTGTTATTGCGTCATGATAACGCGGACCTGCGATTGACTCCGATCGGGCATGATATTGGCCTAATTACGGATGAACGATACGAGCGCTTTTTGGATAAAAAGCAAAAGGTAGAGCAAGAGATTGAACGTCTGCGCTTGGCGAAGGTTCGTCCGGTTGATATAAATGAGATGCTGGAGCAAGGCGGATCTGCACCTATACAGGATGGCAGTAATTTGTTAACGGTGCTACGTCGACCAGAGATCAGTTATGCGCAAGTAGCACAAATCTCACCTTCACCTATAGCTCTTACTGAGGAAGAACAGGAGCAGGTGGAAATCCAGATTAAGTATGCGGGCTACATTGAAAAGCAATTGATGCATGTGGAGCGTCTGCAAAAGATGGAGAAGAAGAAGCTCCCAGAGGATATTGTATACAATGAAGTTCAAGGACTGGCCATTGAAGCCAAGCAGAAGCTTGAAAAGATCCGTCCGATGTCGATTGGCCAAGCATCCCGTATTTCGGGTGTAACTCCTGCCGATATTTCCATTTTGCTGGTTTATCTGGAGCATTATAACCGCGTAACGGCAGCAAGGGGATCATAATGGACGCGATACAACAGCAATTTAAGCAGCGGCTGGCAGAGCATAGTATTGTGATTAATGATAGTCAGTTAGAGCAGTTTGAAACATATTACCGTGTGCTGGTTGAGTGGAATGAAAAAATGAACCTGACGGGTATTACTGAGCGCGATGCAGTGTACACCAAGCATTTTTATGATTCTCTTTCCCTGGCCTTTTATGTTCCGTTAAATGATGTGGGAAGCTTGGCTGATATTGGATCAGGTGCAGGTTTTCCAGGCATTCCTTTGAAAATATGCTTTCCGCAGATTCAGTTGACTATTGTAGATTCGTTGAACAAACGTATACAATTCTTGACCCATGTAGTAGAGCAGCTGGGTTTGGAAAATGTTGAACTGATTCACAGCAGGGCAGAGGAATTGGGGCGTAAACCAGGATACCGCGATAGCTATGATCTAGTGACAGCCAGAGCGGTTGCTCGTCTCGCCGTATTGAATGAATTTTGTTTGCCGTTTGTCCGTGAAGGGGGACACTTTGCCGCGATGAAGGGTAGTGATCCTACGGAGGAAATCAAGGAAGCTTCCTACAGCTTGAAGGAGCTAAAGGGAAAAATCAAACATGTTCAGGCTTTCCAGCTACCTGTTGAAGATGCAGCCAGACATATGATTATTATTGAGAAAAGAGCGGCTACACCACGGAAATATCCACGTAAGCCGGGTACTCCTTTGAAGACGCCGTTAGTGTAATTGTTTGAAAGAAAGTGAATGTTTCACGTGAAACATTCACTTTTTTTATGGCTGAAAGACTCTTTACATAAAAGACACTTTGCTAACATGCGTTCTTGTTTACATGGGGGAAGAAGATGGATAGATAGTTGTCAAAGAGGATGTATAATTTATTATCTGATCCTTCCGAAAAGCTGATAGAGACGATAGGATTATGGCTGGAAAAGTGATAGAATAGAGATAATCGTTTTAATGTAAGTTGACTGCTCCCGTACCCATGAATTCAGATATACATATAGGGCAGTGGGACAACAAATGTCAGGGGTGTACGTGGAGTGTACCCGCTTACGGCGCTGTTTCATATAAAAGGGTCTACGATCCGCGTAAGGAACTGTTTTTCACGAAGCGCTGTTAGTATGGTGCTATTATGAAATTAGGTGGTATTATACGGAATGAAAGAACAATTTTCCAAGCTATTTGGTTTGACGGAGCGATCTACTGGGGACGAAATAAAACAAATTCCAGTTCGGGATATTGTCAGCAGTCCTTATCAGCCCCGTACCATATTTGACGACGAGAAGATTGATGAGCTATGCCAGACCATTAAGACGCATGGTGTAATTCAACCGATTGTCGTTCGTTTCCGTAATGGACAATATGAGATTATAGCAGGGGAACGTCGTTGGAGAGCTGTCACCAAGCTGGGTATGGAAACTATTCCAGCCATTGTTCGTGAGTTTAATGATTCACAAGCTGCATCCATCGCGTTGATTGAAAATCTTCAACGGGAAGGGTTAACTGCGATTGAAGAGGCTGTAGCTTACCAAAAGCTGATTGATCTACATCAGCTCACCCAGGAAAGCCTCGCTCAACGACTTGGCAAAAGCCAATCCACTATTGCTAACAAGATACGGTTGCTTCATCTGCCGGAGAGAGTGAAAGAGGCTCTAATGGAACGGAAGGTGTCCGAGCGTCATGCTCGTGCATTATTGTCATTAGAGACTGAAGAACTACAGTACAAGGTTTTAGATGAAGTCATTGCCAAGGAACTCAATGTGAAGCAGACAGAGGCACGAGTTGCCTTTTATAAACAAGTATCCACCAATAAGAAATCGAAGCGGATTTCCTTTACCAAGGATGTCCGGCTTGCGCTGAATACGATTCGTCAATCCATTGATATGGTGTCTGGCTCAGGCTTGGATATCAAGACCAAGGAATCTGATCATGAGGATCACTATGAGATTGTCATTCAAATTCCCAAACGTAAGTAAGGGATGAAGCGTACAGGCGGCAGCAATTGCCGCTTTTTCTGTCTAACGCCGAATAAAACCGCAGCATACTCAATTCTATTCTGAAATTGCCGTTATCCGTAAGTTAAGGACTAAGTAACGTCTCCATAGAGCGCTTTGTAGTTATGGAGTGTAGCAGGATTCCGATTAAATTATGAGGTGAATGAAGTGTCAAAAATAATAGCCGTAGCCAATCAAAAGGGCGGAGTAGGCAAAACAACTACTTCCGTTAATTTGGGCGCCGGACTTGCTTCCCTCGGCAAAAGGGTATTGCTCGTGGATATCGACCCGCAAGGTAATACAACCAGCGGTGTGGGTATCAATAAGGCGGACGTGGCAAATTGCATTTATGATGTACTCATTAACGAGGTTGATCCTAGCGAAGCTATTATGAGTACACAGGTTGAGGGATTGGATATTATTCCGGCAACCATTCAGTTAGCAGGCGCGGAAATTGAACTGGTGCCGACCATTTCTCGCGAATTGAGATTAAAAAGATCGCTTCAACTCGTTAAGCATAATTATGATTATATATTAATTGATTGCCCGCCATCGCTGGGTATTTTGACGCTTAATTCATTGACGGCTTCCGATTCAGTCATTATTCCAATCCAGTGTGAATATTACGCATTAGAAGGATTAAGTCAATTGTTGAATACCGTGCGATTAGTGCAAAAACATCTGAACACCTCACTGCAAATTGAAGGTGTGTTGTTAACCATGTTTGATGCCCGCACGAACTTGGGTATTCAGGTGATTGAAGAAGTGAAAAAGTATTTTCAAAGCAAGGTTTATCAGACGATTATTCCACGCAATGTGAGACTCAGCGAAGCACCATCACATGGCCAGTCCATTATTACGTATGATCCCCGTTCCCGTGGGGCAGAGGTATATATTGAGTTGGCAAAGGAAGTGGTATCTTATGAGTAAACGGTTGGGAAAAGGACTTGATGCACTCATTCCCTCCCTTATGGTCAATGAAGAAGATAAGGTTGTTGACATTCCGCTCAGCCAGTTGCGTGCAAACCCGTACCAGCCTCGAAAAACGTTTGATGAAGAGTCCATTAAGGAATTAGCCGAATCCATACGTCAACACGGTGTTATCCAACCTATTATTGCACGTAGTGTATTGCGAGGATACGAAATCATAGCCGGGGAAAGACGTTTTCGGGCGTCTCAATTTTGTGGGAATCCGACTATACCTGTAGTTGTTCGCAATTTTACGGATCAGCAGGTGATGGAAATTGCCCTGATTGAGAATTTGCAGCGTGAGAATTTGAATGCTATGGAAGTAGCAGTAGCTTATCAGGGATTGATGGATCAATTTTCTTTAACTCAGGAAGAGTTGTCCATGAAAGTGGGAAAATCACGTTCTCATATTGCCAATTTCCTTCGTTTGCTCGCATTGCCTGAAGAAGTTAAAGATCATGTTTCACGTGGAACATTGTCTATGGGACACGCTAGGGCTATTGTTGGGCTCAAAGATCCAGACATGGTGAAACAGTTAGCACAGCAATGTATTGAACAGCAGTGGAGTGTTCGCGAACTGGAGGAAGCTGTACAGCAGTTGGATCATAAACCTGGTGAGGCGAAAGCCAAAGCAAAGGTGCGAAAAAAGGACCCCTATATTGACCATATGGAAGAGTCCCTGCGTGAACGCTTTAAAACAACTGTGAAGATCAAGCACAATAAGGATAAAGGCAAAATTGAATTGAATTATTACAGCCAGCAGGATTTGGAAAGATTACTGGAGCTATTACAGTAGTTTGTTGAAATATGGACATGTCTCCTTGTGCAAAATGGAAAGTGAGATATGTCTTTGTTTTGTCTGGAATTGCAGGAATTAGAATGGTTTTGATGGATAAACTAATAGCCTTGTGTTATTTGTTTCGCTGTTCTCAAACGTATAAAATATAAGTATGCAGGTACATGATTTTTGAGGTAGAGGAGTAGAAGCAAGCATATGGCTGAATTGAATGGACTAATCATGGAACAGCTTGCCGGAATCGTTGCAGGGATCGTGCTTATTTTGCTCATCCTGTTGATTGTTATTATCGTGCAGGGTGCAAAGCTGAAGAAGATGCGGCGAAAGTATGAAACCATGATGGCAGGCAGCGGTGTCGAGAATTTGGAAACGCTGCTGATTGATTTGAAGGTACAGATGGATTCGATTGAGGATGAGCAGGAAACCCATCGTGCAAGTATGAAATCACTACGCAGCAAACTGACTGGCTTGAAGGGACATATAGGCATTAAACGCTATAATGCCTTTGGTGAGAGAGGAAGTGATTTAAGCTTCTCTCTGGCTATTGTAGACGACAATCAGGATGGTATGGTATTAACCGGCATTTATAACCGAGATGGTTCATATGTGTATGCCAAGCCTCTAGAAGCGGGACAATCCACCTATTCCTTATCACCTGAAGAAAAAGAAGCCGTTACTCTTGCGCAGCAAGCAGGACAGAACGGTAATGCCACTCCTTAATCGCGGAGTATAGGCTACCAGCAATGATATCTGATAATTTCATTACCAAATTTAGTCTCGTATTTTGTAGCACGAAGTATTCCATGAAGCCGCCGACGTTAACGATACCAGTCAAATGGATATCGCCGACCGGCGGTAATTCTTTATTTACGCCTGCTCCCGGCTTGAGAGGGCCTTCTGAAACCTGAATGCATCCAACACTGGAGGTTTGTCCAAGACATGCATCTATACCAATGATATAAGGCTGTTCATACCGGTCTTGTATGCCGTTCAGCGTCGTTTGCAGGTTCATGGCATGTACAGGCTCCTCTAATGTACCGTATAGGTTAAACAGAGGGCTTTTGTAGCGTGCTAAATGCGTACCTACGAGCGGACCCAGGCAATCTCCAGTAGAACGGTCAGTGCCGATGCAAATAATGACGATATTTTGCAGACTCGGCGCCTGGTGCAGATGGAACAGCAGACGATGGATGATGGCTGATTGGATCCCGGGATCTGTGTGTGATATTTTTAAGCTTAGGGGTTCTTGCCCCGGAATGAAGTCAGATGGATGAGTCATGGAATCTTCCTTTCGCTCTGTAATGGAGTGTGCGGGTTACGCTCGCTGTACCTTGGAGAATAACATTTAGCCTGCGGGTAACATTTATGCTCAAGATAGTAGCTAGTATATGGATAAACTTGTGTTTTTATACTCGAAGGAAGTAGATTATTCATAGCCATATGTTTGAAGTCAGTAGATAAGCTTATATAGTAGGAATAGAATTCGGGAAGCAGGAAGAGTAGTTCCCTTGTTTAAGGAGGAGTACAGCATGACCTTAATACATTGGTTGGCCGGTAATGTAGGTACGGATGACGTAGTGAAAGATGCGATTCAATGGAAGGATGCTGTATGGAAATGGCTCACTGATAGTACGATGTGGTCGACCCTTTTGTTTGTGATTTTGAAAATAGCGATTATTTTTATCATCACACGTATCTTTATTCGAGTTATTAATAAAATTATAGATAAGTCGATGCAACAAAAGGGAGATAACGGCAGGTTCCGATTGAATACAAGACGGTTAACGACTGTTGGGGAACTGTTGAAAAATGTAACCAATATTGTATTTAATTTCATTTTGATTATGCTGGTGCTATCGCAAATGGGTATTAATCTCGGCCCTCTGATTGCTGGAGCTGGAGTGCTTGGATTGGCTGTTGGTTTTGGGGCACAGAGTTTGGTTAAGGATGTAATTACCGGATTCTTTATTATTTTTGAAGATCAATTTGCCGTAGGAGATGTCATTCAGACAGGTACTTTCAAGGGTACAGTGGAAATGATCGGGCTGCGTACAACCAGACTGGTGAGCTGGAAGGGTGAGGTGTACATTTTACCAAACGGCTCAATTACAACGGTAACGAACTTCTCTATGTCCAACGCGTTAGCGGTAGTGGATGTGCCAATGAAGGCCGAGCGTAGCCTAGAGGAAGCAGTTGGTTTGGTAAAACAAGCAATCCAAGGTATTGAAGAGTCCAATGTACAGATACTTAATATACCGGATGTGTTAGGGGTTCAGTCCATGACTACCTCAGAGTATATTGTGCGTGTTGTGGCAGAATGTATGCCGAATACAGGGGCCGTGGTAGAGCGTGATATTCAGAATAACATCAAGAAGGCCCTAGAGGATGAGGAACATCGTCAGGCAGCCTTGGAGACAGCGATAACCCTAGAAAAAGAAGATGAACAAGGAAGAAAAGGGGGAGAGAAGGGTGGAGCGTAAGTCATTTGAACTAGGGGACATTGTACAGATGAAGAAGCCTCATCCGTGTGGAACAAATGAAATGGAAATTATCCGCATGGGGATGGATATTCGAATCAAATGTGTCGGTTGCCAGCATAGTGTGCTGATTCCGCGTGCCAAGTTCGAAAAGAATATGAAGAAAGTGCTGCGATCAAAGGCTAATGCCGACGAGCAAAACACAGAAGCAAATTGAGCCAAGAAAGATGAATGGCGATGAACCAGAATCAGCTTGCGTCACAGTTGCAATGATGATATAATTATCCTTGCTGCGGAAAGGTACCCAAGAGGTCTAAGGGGGCTGACTCGAAATCAGTTAGGCGTCGCAAGGCGTGCGTGGGTTCGACTCCCACTCTTTCCGCCACTATAATAAATCGCGCTGTATCAACGTTTACAGTACGATATGTGGATCGAAAGCTATACGATTTTTACACGAAATTGAGCTATATGATTCCGATATACCTAAATGATTCCGTTAACCTCTTACGCTAACCATGCGTAGGAGGTTTTTTAGTATGGATAAGAGAACCGGAAGAAAGACGATTACTCAACGCGACCCAGTCGTAGTAAAATGGACGCCCTCGTACTCGCTGGGGGATGCGCTTGATTTCGTTGTTAAAGTAATAACTTAAAGGAACGGACGATCAAGGGTTACATACAGAACATGGGCTATTTCAACGAATGGGTCGCAGAGAGGTACGGAGATATTTCGATTGACGGCGTGACGGTGGCGATGCTGCGCGAATACGTCTTGTGGTGCGCTAATGATAAGGAATACTACGCGGGCCATCCATTTAAGGCGGACTACGATAAAGAGCGTAAGGGGCTTTCTCCGGCGTCTATGAACGTGCGTATACGTGTGCTAAAGACGTTCTTTAATGTGTTATACGATGAGGACATTATTAACCGTAATCCGGTCGCAAACTTGTCTCTAATGCGCCAAGACGTCAATACAGTTATGCCGTTAACAGAAGACGAGCTGCGACGCTTTATGAAGGCTCCCGATCAAAGACAATGGGCGCAATGGCGTGACTATATAATAATGACACTGATATTGGATTGCGGAATGCGTCTCGGGGAAGGGTGCGCGTTAGAAAAGTCCGAGGTTGACTACGTGAGGAAACAAATCGTGCTGCCGGCGGTAAAGAATAAGAACGGTAAATCGCGTATTTTACCGTTATCCACAACTACAATTCGGCTACTAAAACAGTTGTCCACAGAGACAGCGGAGCATTTTGACACGCCATACTTATTCACAACCAATTACGGACATCAACTAAGTGAAAAGACGATTCAGAAATCGTTCGATAAATACGCGGAGAAGGCAAAGCTCGGTCGATCCATGTCACCGCATGTGTTGAGGCATAATTTTGCTACTATGGCGGCTGAGAATGGAATGTAGATATTTCATCTACAGAAGTTAATGGGACACGCAGATATTGTAACAACGCGGAAGTATGTATAGATTGGCGAGGGAAGTTTAGCGGATGAGCATCGGAAATATTCTCTGTTATCAAGACTGCGGAAATAAAATGAAATTTATAGTAGAGTGATACTAGGGTTTAGCGGAAGTATGTTGTATAATTGTATAAGCAAGACGCACGGCATGGAGGAATTGCGAATGAGTGTTTTCGAGTCTGTGTCGTTAATGATTAATTTTGGAATGTTTGTTTTGACACTGTTAGCCGTCGTCATCTCTATATTTACATTTAAGCAAAAACGCGAAGAAAATAGAGTACAAAAAAGAAAATAGCCTATCTCTTGGCGGGGACTAGGCTACTTCTACAGATAATTTTATAAACGGGAGCCGTGCGTCTTGCCACTACGGCTTCTTTCTTTTGTCAATTATATTTTACAGCTAATTGCTTAATGACACAACAGCAATTCATTATATTTAATTATTTTGGTATGTTGAAATCCATCTAACAACGTATATTAGTTTGTATGATTGAGTCTGGATTAATAACGGCGTACATTGCAAATGGAATGATCAATCGTAGCCTTCGTCGGCCTTGCGTATCAAGTTCTCGAAAAGTACGGAGTCGCACCGGATTTCGGAACGTGGCAAATCGGCGTTGATATGGTTTTGTACGCGTTAATCGGGACTGGCCTATACTCGACGTTCAACGGGGCTGGGTAAGGCTTCTCTCTTACATAACTTCATTTGAGTTAACCCATATCTTTCTCAAAAACAACAAAAATCCGGAGAGAGTGCACCTCTACCGGATTTTTATTTCACGCTTTTTCACCTCAACAAGACAAGAAAATGAAATTTAGGAGTTATCAAGCACCATAGACTTTAGATAAAGCGAAGTTTATTACCTGGCTAGCAGGGTCAACAGCCCAAAATGCATCAATATAAACCCCTCTTCCATTATCTGCATAAACAATGGTAGCACCTTTGACTATAAATACCCCTACGACAATATTAGCTATCCAACCTGGTAGACCCAAAGACGTAAGAATAGCATTAAGACTTCCTGAGCTTATTGCTCCAATTCCCCCTATGTAAAGGGATTTTTCTTTGATATCTTGTGTTAATTGGTGAGATAGAAAGATACGGTATCCCCACCAAAGCAATTCATAATCCCAATAGGAGGAAGTATTAATAGAAGCTGTAGAGAAATTAGAAGGTGCTATTTTTAAACTGTTTTTATCCGTTACGGTAACTGTTACATCATCTGGAATATTCTTTGCTTGATCATTTGCCGAATCCAATGCTTTATTAACGAGCCCAAGTTCATCTTCAGACAAATTTTTTGAAGCCTCTTCACTTAAAGTAAATCTTTGTGACTGTAATTTTATGTAAGGATTTGTTTTGTCAATTAATTCTTGACTGAGTTCACCGGTTGACCTTTCCTGTATTTCATTTGATTTCGCTGCTAGTGCTGCTGAAGTGGTGATAACAAGCATTAGCATGATTGT
The DNA here is from genome assembly GCF_049319765.1 of Paenibacillus sp. S29. Taxonomy (NCBI): domain Bacteria; kingdom Bacillati; phylum Bacillota; class Bacilli; order Caryophanales; family Paenibacillaceae; genus Paenibacillus; species Paenibacillus sp. S29. The sequence goes on from NZ_JBMOUI010000001.1 coordinate 28,693, forward strand.
TGCCATAAAAGCCGATACAAATTTCTTCATTTTTCCACTTACCTCCTAATAATATGATATAATTTCAATTACATTCCATAGAATACCATACAAATATTCTATTTGTATACATCTTTTTTAGAAAGGATTGTTAATTTTGAAAAACTTTGTAACAAACTTGATCCTCACATTTTTTACCGGACTCTTCGCTATATACTTATTTAGTGGAAAAGTAGAAGTAAATGGTTTAATAGTTTGCTTTATAAGTACAGGGGTAGTAGCACTAGGATATCTGGTTGCGTATTTAATAAAGAAAGTGCGTAAATGAAACCACATTTCTAACATTGGTTCGATTCCGAAATTGTTTGTTTTCGGAATACAAAGGTTTGAATTAAAAACGCTTTAACACAACGAGGCTACACCGTCTTCCAAGGACCCGCGTGCAGGTCCTTGGAAGACGGTGCGAAAGTAATTTAGTCAATATTTTAACTCGGAGGTAAACTGATATAACAATAATCTAAGCGCTCGTCTCTTTGGAGGCTTGCGTTTTTCTTTGTTTGTAGGTGTGTTCGCTTGATAGCTTCGTAAACGCGTGCTCTTATAATAGAAGAAACTAATTCAAACAGCCTAGAGTTAACGTAATCAGTTCGCTATGTGACTGCAAGCTAAACGTTGACAGGTGACACAGCACGGGATTAACGGACCTTTATCGTCAACTACGTGACTCGAAATCAGTAAGGCGTCGCAAGCCGTGTGTGAGTACGAATTCTGCTTTTTCCTGTTTCATTTCTCATCTATAAGAGTGATTATTTCACGGATGTCTGTTATGTCTAACGCATCTGCAATTTCTTCAATATGCTTGAAGTTTATGTTTTCTCTCTTCTCGTTCGCAAGTTCAGATAGTGCTGCCCTGCGGACACCAGTCTTATGAGACAATTCATTTAGAGAAATTCCCCTCGCTTTGATCAACTCGCCAAGCATCACTTTTACCTTCATCCCACACACTCCTATTTTTATTTTAAAAACCGTTGACTGTACTCATAAGCGTACAATATAATTGGGATACATGTCGTACGTATAAGCGTACAAATTGAAAAATTATTCTCTAATTAGTTTAATAACTAAAATGGATAAAGGGAGAAGGAGGAAAGCGATGTATGAGTAAATCGCTGGGATTGGAATGGGCTTCGATGGTATACGGACCGTATGATTTGCCGCATATGTATGAGATATTTGAAGGGGTTCTATATAAAGGATGCTACTTCTTCTATCTGGACAATGATGTGCTATGTCTGCGCCAGGTGCGCAAGTTGGAGCAGCTGGAACACACACATTTGTTCATTGATGGTGACAGTGCAGGATTACAACTGGCAGAGGGGATTCAGCGTGATTTGATAGAGGTAGTGACGGACATCATCAGAAACTGGAGAGACAAAAGCGGTCTAACTTTCCTGTTCGATGAATTGCTGTGTCTGCGAGAAAGGGGAGATATACAGCTCGACCTTGTAAAAGACAAGGGTTAGGTTGTTCCTTCTGAATGTTGTCTTTCAAGAAAAAATGCTCCTGACAGCAGAAAAACATTGCCGTTAGGAGCACTTTTTGTTATAGCTGGTTAGGCGGGTAATGATAGCGTTTTGTTTTTTTTGAGCCAGAGATCATCAGAAGGATCGCTGCAATCAAATGGAGAGCCCAGCCTACAAAGGGTATCCAGGCCAGCAAAGAAGTGAGTACTCCCCATACGGAGCCGTAGATCGCTTCCTGATTGCGTAACGACAGGATAAGTGTTACTGCGTGCAGGACAAGCATAAATCCCAGAGCCGAGTAGCCGGTCCCCATGACAATAGCTCCCCCCACAATCGGTACGGCAAGCACCAATTCGAATATACCTGATATCCACTTTAATATTCGAGAATAGCTCATCTTTAAACCTCCGTAGATAGTAGGTCTTTGTACTTGGATATATTCTAGCAGAAGGAGCTGAATTAATCTGCATTTTACCAGGATATGCAAAAAGTCCGATAATGCAACAAAGGAGGACCACAAAGGTCCTCCATCGTAGGCGATACATTTTTAACAGGATACGATCTGTCCAATCACATCATGAAACTCGGTGTACTGACAAGCAATACCGTGTTGAAAAGACAGTGTCCTTTTACACAAACCTAACGCTTCTAATGCCCGGAATGGATCTCCTAACAGTTTGTCCGGCTACGTCATCCAACGGAACCACACCTCTCTGTTGTATCGCCTAATCATAATATGGCCAGGATTCCGAGGAAATATACATTAGTGGACACGAGCTTTCGTTTTTTTCTTCCATTTGCGATTATGGTTGGCGGTCTCGGGAAAAGAATCGCCTCTTTCCAGCGTTACTTGCTGTGGGTTTTGGATTTCAGTATGGAAGCTCTTTTCTCCGACCTCCATGTATACGCCGTCGTTTGGGACCTTATCCCCTGGTTCGAACTCAGTCTTTTCACCCATACAGTGGTGCCTCCTTAGATAAATGAATTTGAACTGCAACGGTTATTGTGCGCTGTCTTGAACAGAAACATGCGAAATCGGGTATACAGATAGTGAGTGAATCAAATGATTTCCTTTATATATGCGAAATATATATGCGAAATTTTTGATGTTTTATAAAATTGTATAAAGCTAATGATATGCAGTGTATTTAGCCGTGTTAGGCTTGTGTATTGAATTTGTAGGTTGCATTCAGTTGCTCGATTTGGTAAACTGTTTTAGTGCGAGCTTAGGCTCGTTCCTTGCTCTCAACTGAGATTGAGGGCCTTATGTCCATAAGGAGGTGTAAAGAATGCGCAAATATGAAGCGATGTATATTATTCGTCCTGACATTGAACAAGAAGCTGTTCAAGCGACAGTCGATAAATTCCAAGGTATCATCTCTAACGGCGGTGGCGAAATTACGAGTCACGATGTAACTAAACGCCGTCTTGCGTATGAGATCAAGAAATTCCGTGATGGTTCTTTCGTTCTGGTAAACTTCACAGCAGAACCTGCTGTTGTTACTGAGCTTGAGCGTATCATGAAAATTTCTGACGAAGTAATTCGTTATCTCATTACGAACGACGTAGCTTAATTATTGTACGTGATTATGTAATGAACAACGCTCAAAGGAGGGGATTGGATTGTTGAACCGTGTCATTCTGATCGGTCGTTTGACCAAAGATCCAGAGCTGCGTTATACACCGTCTGGTGTAGCAGTAACCCAGTTCACCCTGGCTGTAGACCGTCCGTTTACGAGTCAAGGCGGCGAACGGGAAGCGGATTTCTTGCCGATCGTAACCTGGCGTCAGCTTGCTGAAACATGCGCTAACTATCTTCGCAAAGGTCGTTTAACGGCTGTTGAAGGCCGTGTTCAGGTGCGTAATTATGAGAACAATGAAGGAAAACGTGTATACGTGACTGAAATTGTAGCTGATAATGTGCGTTTCTTGGAATCTAACCGCGATGGCGGTAACGGTGGCGGCAATAGCGGTGGAGCTGCGCGTGAGGAGTCTCCTTTCGGAGGCGGTAACAGCAATAGTGGACGCGGGAATAATAACTCGCGAAACAATCAGGATCCTTTTTCTGATGACGGAAAACCGATCGATATTTCGGATGATGATTTACCATTTTAATTGGGAAAGGACTGACAAAGAATGGGCTTCAGACAAAGAGAAGGCGGAGACGATAACAAAAGACCAGCTCGTCGTGGTGGTCGCAACAAACGTCGTAAAGTATGTTTCTTCACTGTGAACAAAATTACTCACATTGACTATAAAGATACAGACCTGCTTAAAAAATTCATCAGCGAACGTGGAAAAATTCTTCCTCGTCGTGTGACTGGAACAAGCGCGAAATATCAACGTATGTTGACAATCGCTGTTAAACGTTCCCGTCAAATCGCATTGCTTCCTTACACTACTGAATAGTAGTGGGCGGAAAAAAGAGACGTTCCCGATCCCGGGAATGTCTTTTTTTTGTGATCTTTTATATTGACAACAAGTGCCATCTATTGTAACTTACTAATAATACAATCCATGTTTACCCATAAACCATAGCATACCTTTTAATGGCTTGTGAAATTGCAAGCTCCTCGACTCGCCAGAGTAAACATTTCGGCCTTCCGGAATGTTATTTTATATTACATGTAATCTTGTTTTTTGTCATTTTCCACAAGTAAAATTCATAAAGTTTACATAAATAGATATTTTGCATTTTTATATTACATAAAAAAAGATATTGACGTGATATTATTTTACACTTAAGATAAACCTTAATAAAAATGTAATGGTTGTTAACGCACAAAATTGACCAGAGGTCTAAAACACGTGTTTACGCTATTAAAGACAGTAAGGAGGATGTGCAAACTTCATTTTCAAACCTCAAGCTTTAACGAATCACCGCAGGAATGAGACAGGCTGTTAAATAAAGAACCGACTAAGGGGGATTAACAGGATGATGCAGACGAAGAAATGGGTTTCTTTGCTTATGATGCTTACGATCGTTGGTGTTCTGTTTGCAGGATGTAGCGGAGGTGCCAATGAGGCACAGCCACAGCAAGGCAATGCGGGCAATAAAACAGAGGGAAATGAAGCAAGTGCACCTGTTACGGAGGGCGTTATTAAAGCAACTGATCTGTCGCAAAACCCTCCGGGAGCGACTAATCGGAAAGATAACATTGTAGTAGGTATGACATCACCTAAAGGGGTATTCAACCCGCTATTCTGGCAAACGACTTACGATTTATATGTAGTCAGAACAGTATTTGATTCCTTCTTACAGGTGAAGGCGGATGGTACATATGAAAATAGTTTGGCTGAAAAGGTTGATGTATCGCCGGATGGTCTAAAATACACATTCCATCTGAAACCAGGTGTGAAGTATAGTGACGGTACTCCAGTAACCGTGAAGGATTATGCTTTTGTTCTTAAGGTGCTGCATGATCCGAATTATGATGGAGAAACCGATGTATTGTCTTTTAAGATTAAAGGCGGTAAAGAATATCACGATGGCAAAGCAAATGATATCTCGGGGATCAAGGTCATTGATGATAATACAGTAGAGGTCACCGTTACAGAAGCAACAGCGTATACGAAGGATTTTCTGGGTGAGCAATACTTTATGCCAGAAGCTTATTACGGAAAAGGGTTCAAAAAGGGTAACCTGGACAGCATCAAGGCGCTTAATAATAAGCCGATCGGCTCTGGTCAGTATGTACTGAAGAGCTTCTCCCCAGGTCAACAAGTCGTATTGGATGCGAATCCAAACTACTTTAAAGGCGCACCTAAGGTGAAATCGGTTATTTTCAAAACAACAACAGAAGAAACGAACCTGTCTATGCTGCAAACGGGCGAAACGGACATGGACAACATCACAGTTACGGAAGACAATGTAGAGGAATTAAAGGCTCTAGGCTTCTTGGACGTGAATATTATGCCGACAAATGGCTATGGATATATAGCGTTTAATCACAAGGAAAAGAAATTTCAGGACCCTAAAGTACGTCAGGCTCTAACGATTGGCTTAAACCGCAAGGAGATTGTGCAGGGTGTATATGGTCCATATGCGAATGTTATTAACATTCCACAATCTACAGAATCTTGGTCTTATACGGATGAAGGTATCAACAAATATGAATTTGATACAGCTAAGGCGAAGGCTTTGCTGGATGAGGCAGGCTGGAAGGTTGGTGCTGACGGAATTCGTGAAAAGGATGGAGAAAAGCTGACCATCAACTTCTCTGCGACCGCTGATAATCCAGTAGTAGAGGCCTTACTGCCGATCATGTCCAATAACTATAAGGAGCTAGGCATCAAGCTGACTTCCGAAACTTTAGATTTTAACGCCATTATGGATAAAAAGGACACAGGCAAGTTTGATATGTTCTTTGCGGCTTGGGGCTTAACTCCAGACCCGGATACAACGACTTTTATTACGAATGGTGCACAAAATGATATCGGCTATTCCAATAAGAAGGTCGATGAACTAACGCTTGCTGGTAAGCATGAGCTGGATCAAGAGAAACGCAAACAGATTTACAAACAGCTCTATCAAGAGTTGAACAAGGATCTGCCAACTATTTTTATGTACCAACGCAGAGATATGTGGCCAGTTAATGGACGTGTAACCGGCTTGGAAATTACACCATACAAAGATTTTGAGTTCACTCTGCATAACGCTCAGATCGCTCAATAAGGGTTGCCAACCGTATGCTCAGCTCTCACGAGCTGGGCATATCACTTTATTCGTCTGGAGGAATGAATATGAAGCAGTACATTATTCGAAGACTGCTGCAACTCATCCCCACACTTATTGGCATATCCATTATCGTATTTGCGATTTCAGCCATGGTGCCGGGTGATTATATTACAGCCAAGCAGAACCCGAATATGACGGCCGAAAAGGCGCAGCAGCTACGACATATCTACGGGCTGGATAAACCGGAATACCAACGCTATTTTATATGGGCCGGTAATATGTTAAAGGGGAATATGGGGGATTCATTACAGCATAAGCAGCCGGTAACGAAGGTCATTGGCAATTATGTATGGAACTCATTTATTATCGCTTTTTTTAGTCTTATATTTAGCTGGTTGATTGCGGTTATTGCAGGAGTATTTTCAGCCAAGTTTCAATATTCGTTATTCGATAAGTTTGTCACATTATTCATTTTCTTATGTATGTCGCTGCCTTCATTTTTTATTGGTCTATTGGTCATCAAGATATTTGCCCTGGAGTGGGGAATTCTCCCGGTTGGGGGCATGACCACAGCAGGGATGGAGCCAGGCTCATGGGCTTATATGGTAGATGTTCTCAAGCATATGTTCCTGCCGACACTCGTACTTACGATGCTGAGCACAGGAAGTCTGACCCGGTATTTCCGTACAGGCATGCTTGAGGTCATTCGTCAGGATTATATTCGTACCGCACGCGCCAAAGGCCTGAAGGAACGTACGGTTATTTTCAAGCACGCACTGCGCAATGCACTGATTCCAGCCATCACACTACTCGGCTTCGAGCTTCCGGCCTTATTTGGTGGAGCGATGATTCTGGAGAAGGTATTTGTGTGGCCGGGTGTGGGTCAGGTCTATCTGGAGTCGATCAGTATGCGGGATTATCCGTTTATGTTGGGCTTCACGATTTTCCTAGCGGTACTTACGCTTATCGGTAATTTGCTCTCTGATGTATTGTATGGCATGGCAGATCCAAGAATTCGCTTGAAGTAGGAGGGATACTATTGTCCGCAGAAACAGTCACGATTGAAACGAATCAAAAGGCGGCGATCCGTCCTGAAGCGTCTCCATGGAGAATCGCCGTTCGCCGTTTTAACCAAAACCGTCTGGCTTTGGCTGGTCTCGTTATATTAATTCTGATGGTTACCATTTGTAGTTTTGGACCGATGATTTCACCTTATCATTTAGATGATTACAAGCTAGCTGACAAAAATTTATCGCCTAATGCTAAGTACTGGCTTGGTACAGATAAGTTTGGTAGAGATATTTTGCTGCGTACAATGCTGGCCGGCCGTATTTCCTTGACGGTGGGGCTGGTGGCCACGTTTATTTCGGTCATGATCGGAGCGACGCTGGGTGCGCTGGCAGGGTTTTATCGTAAAGGCGTGGATACAGTTATTATGCGGATTGCCGATATTTTCATGGCACTCCCTACATTACCGCTGCTTATTATTTTAGGTGCTGTTCTGTCGGATTTGAAGGTTGATCCGTCGAATCGCATTTATTTTCTGATGCTCATTATCGGGGTCCTGAGCTGGACGAGCTTGTCCCGTCTGGTCAGGGGGCAGATTCTTACGCTGCGTGAACAGGAGTTTATGCAGGCAACGGAAGCGCTAGGTTTGAGAGACCGTCGCAAAATATTCCGACATCTGCTGCCGAACACGATTCCTACCATTATTGTTACGGCTACGCTTGGAGTAGCGGGTGCGATTATTACAGAATCTGCACTTAGTTACTTGGGAATCGGTGTTGTGCCGCCTACACCTTCGTGGGGGAATATGATATCGGCTGCGAATAACCTGATTGACTTCCGCAAACGACCTTGGATATGGGTCCCACCGGGAATGTGTATTCTCATTACCGTTGTAGCGATTAACCTGATTGGCGACGGTTTGCGTGACGCGCTGGACCCTAAAATGAAGAAGTAGGAGACGAACGTTTATGGAAAATGCTTTGATTGAATTTCGTAACCTGAAAACCCACTTTCATACCTCTAACGGAACTGTCAAAGCGGTCAATGACGTCAGTTTTAAAATTCGTGAGGGTGAAACGCTCTGTGTGGTAGGAGAATCAGGCTGCGGTAAGAGTGTAACAGCGATGACGATGATGCGGTTGATTGATTCTCCCCACACCTCAGACGGACAAATCTGGTTTGAGGGCAAGGATCTCCTAAAACTCAATAAAGGTCAAATGCAGCAAATTCGCGGCAATGACATCTCGATTATTTTTCAGGAGCCCATGTCTTCTCTGAATCCCGTCCTTACGATTGGGGAACAGATCACGGAGCCATTGCTGATGCACACATTAATGAGTAAAAAAGAAGCACATGCTCGGGCAATTGAGCTGATTAATTTGGTGGGGATTTCACGTTCAGAGGAAATATTTCATTCCTATCCTCATGAATTGAGTGGCGGTATGCGCCAGCGGATCATGATTGCCATCGCATTAAGCTGTAATCCGAAGCTATTGATTGCGGATGAACCGACAACGGCACTGGATGTTACGATTCAGGCACAGATTCTGGATTTAATGCGGGATTTGAAGGATAAGCTTAAAACGTCCATTATGCTCATCACGCACGACTTGGGCGTCGTGGCAGAAATGGCTGATTATGTGGTTGTTATGTATGCTGGAAACGTCATTGAAGAGGCGCCTGTCATTGAGCTGTTTAAAAATCCGCAACATCCATATACTCAAGGCTTATTAAAGGCGAAGCCCGTCATTAATCAGAAAATGGATCGACTCTATTCCATCCCAGGACAGGTTCCAAACCCGATTGAGCTGGGGGAAAATTGCCATTTTCATGATCGGTGCGCCCATTGTATGCAAATTTGCAAGGATCAGGCTCCTCCCTTGAATGAAAAGGAGAATGGTCATAAGGTTGCCTGCTGGCTATATGAGAAAGAAGGAGGGCAACGGATATGAGCGAGCCTTTGATTCAAGTGGAAGGGCTGAAAAAGTATTTCCCGATCACAGGCGGAATTTTTCAGCGTACTGTCGGACATGTGAAAGCAGTCGATGACGTATCCTTTAACATTCATAAGGGTGAATCCTTCGGTCTGGTAGGAGAATCGGGTTGCGGCAAAAGTACGATTGGACGTACGATTCTCAGATTGATGGATAAGACAGAGGGATCGGTACGATATAAAGGCGAAGACTTGCACGCGTTAAACAAAGAGCAGATCCGTGCGCTTCGTCCGAAGTTGCAAATCGTCTTTCAGGACCCTTTTAGCTCACTGAATCCGAGAATTAAGGTCGGTGAAGCCATTGGAGAGGCGTTGCTGGATCACGGGTTGATTGATCGTAGTGAGCTGCGGAAGAAGGTCAATGAAACGCTGAACATTTGCGGGCTGTCCTCGTATCATTATGATCGGTATCCGCATGAGTTCTCTGGCGGTCAGCGCCAGCGGATCGGGATTGCACGGGCTTTGATTTTGAATCCTGATTTTATTGTGGCTGACGAGCCGGTATCTGCTCTGGATGTGTCTATTCAGGCCCAGATCATTAACTTGTTAAGTGATTTGCAGCAGGAACGCCAATTGACCTATCTGTTCATCTCGCATGATCTAAGTGTAGTCGAGCATCTGTGTAGTCGGATTGGTGTGATGTATCTGGGTTCAATGGTAGAGCTTTCCTCCAAGGAGGAACTGTTCAGTAATCCGCTTCATCCGTACACGAAGGCGCTGCTATCGGCTGTACCGATTCCCGATCCCACGATCAAGAGACAACGGATTGTGTTGAAAGGAGACATCCCATCTCCGGCCAATCCGCCTTCAGGATGCAAGTTTCATACACGTTGTCCTATGGCAGAAGCACGTTGTAAAACAGAGACTCCGGTATACCACGATGCGGGCGATCAGCATTTTGTAGCCTGTCACTTTGCCTAAAATATAATAATTAGGAAGCAAAATATCCGTCATCCTGAAAGCAGAATTGACGGATATTTTGGCGTGGAATAAAAAAGGTAAAAAAATTGTATCTTTTTTTCGAAAAATTGCAGACAAAATGGATTTTTCATCGTCTAATAAAGTATGGAGGTTATTACGATGATGAAAAAACATTGGTTACGTTGGGCTATTGTCGTCCCGGTACTTATTATATTGATTTTTATTACGCTTGGACCCCGCCTGTTGATCGGAAAGCCGAATGTGGATGCAGAGGCTGCGGTGCTGATGGACATGCATACTGGGGAATTGCTGATGGATGTGAATGGTGATACGCCTATGCCTTCCGCAAATATGTCCAAGCTCATGACTGAGCTATTGGTGCTGGAGGATATTCGGGCCGGACGGTTAGGCTGGAATGATGAAGTGCGAATTAGCCGTTACGCCAGTACAGTGGGCGGTGTAAATCTCTCCCTCCGGTATGGTGAAAGGATGACCGTATCCGAATTGTTCCAGAGTATGGTTGTGTATTCAGCGAATGATGCCGCTGTCGCGTTAGCGGAGCGTTCAGCAGGGAACGAATCAGCTTTTGTGAAGCGTATGAATGGGAAAGCTGCCCAAATCGGGTTGTCATCCGATAGTCGCTTTAGCAATGCGTCTGGGGCAGGTCAGAGTGAACTGGGGCCGAATCACCCTGAGGATATTCAGGGAGAAACGAAAATGACAGCAAGCGACACGGCAAAGTTGGCCTCCTATTTGATTACGTCACACCCGGAGATTTTGAGAACGTCCAGTCGTACGCAAATGGAGTTGAAGGATAAAGGCATCTACATTAGTAATACGAACTGGATGCTGCCTTCCTTGGCTGGACCGTACTCTTACGCGGGAACGGACGGACTGAAAGCAGGGTACACAAGCGACGCTGGATACTGCTTCACGGGCACAGCTGAGCAGCATGGAAGACGGCTAGTTGCTGTGGTGCTGGGTGCACCGAGCAAGGAAGAGCGTTTTGAGCAGACACGGAAGTTGTTCGATTATGGTTTTTCCCTGTCGACTTCTTTCCCGGTGAGACTGCAAAATTTGGTGAAACTGGCTCCACATTAAGGCGAAAAATGACTTTGAAAGCTACATAGGATACGGATATAAACATGAATTGGGGCTTTGACCGTGAGGTCGAAGCCTTTTTTGGTATGAATTCGAGGAGCTGACCACGCCATGACACTTTTGACAACAAGGTAGTAGACCTTTTATGCTTTGAAGGGAAGTTTCAGCTTCATGTGGGACCAATTTGGTTTAATGAAGAGATGGGATTTGTGACGAAAAGAAGGAAGGTACCTGTTATGGAGAGAAGACATAAGAGAAGGACCAGTGGAAAGCCCAAAAAGAAAAAGAGGTTTACCGCTCTATATATTTCATGTATTGTTTTATTTTTGATTGCAGTGGGAGGCTACCTGTTCCGCAAACAGCTGACACTGGTGGCTTTTGATTGGTTTGTATCACCGACGTTGGAAAGCAAGCTGGAGAAATCCTATCAGCCGCGACAATCCGGGGAACAGCAGCAGCAAGAGACAGTTGCTTACCGTAAGGAACCCTTTTCGGTGCTGTTACTGGGTACAGATCAAAGGCCAAATGAAAAGGCGCGTGGTCGTTCGGATACGATTATGTATGCAGTAGTACGGCCCGCGGAATCGCGTGTGCTTTTGGTTTCCATTCCAAGGGATACGTACGTACAGATTGCCGGACATGATCCGAATCGCGATGGCGAGGATGATTTTGATAAGTTGGGGCATGCTTATGCGTTCGGAGGCGAAGATATGTCCATGGCTACAGTAGAGAAGTTGATGGAGCATAAGGCCGATTATTATGCTACGATTAATTTCCAGGGTATTCAGGAGGCGGTGAATGCAGTGGGTGGAGTTGTGCTTCCAATCGACAAGCCCATTGAGAATAAAAACCCGCTGCATATCAAGTTCCGTATTGAGGCGGGCAAGCCGCTTTATAATGGTGAAGAAGCCATGTATTATGTTAGATATCGGGAAGATAGTGACTTCAACCGTACAAAACGGCAGCAAATATTTTTGAACGCTATGGCGGATAAGCTGCTGAATATCAACGGAATTACCAAGATCCCGGAGCTGCTCGATATTATGGGAGCCAATTTTAAAACCGATATGGAACCTACTTTTATTACTGGGCTTGGCAAGCAAGCTATTTCGCAGGGGAATCCACAAATTTCAAGTTTTACGATTACGGGGGAAGGGTTCAAGAAGAAGGGCCTGTATTATGACCGGGCTAATGAACAGGAACTTGAATATGCCAGACTCATGATTGCCAACTGGCTAGATTCCGATACAACCCCGCAGACGCTGAGGCTTCCCGACAAGCAGGACATTCAGTGAATAATCAATGGATTTATATTTGATTTTGAGGGGGATTCGTTTCTCATGAATATCGCTTTTTTCTTGCTTCCCAAACAGGAAGTTGCTTGTGTAACGGCGGATGCTACTTTACGGCAAACGTTGGAACGGATGGAATATCACCGTTTTACAGCGGTTCCTATTTTGGATAAAGAAGGTAGATATACAGGTACGGTTACAGAAGGTGATCTGTTGTGGCATATGAAAGAGTCCGAGGGGAAAATCACCTTTGAAAACGCTTCTAAGTTCATGCTTAAGGACGTTCCGTTGCGGGTTACGATGAAGCCCGTATCCATTGACGCGAACATGGAGGATTTAATTAATTTGGCTAAGGTACAGAATTTTGTGCCCGTCGTAGATGATATGGAACGGTTTATTGGCATTGTACGTCGCAGCCAGATTATTGAGTATTGTGAAAAATTTGTATCCAGGGAATCGCTTAATACTTCAAGCTAAAATAAGCAGAAAAGCTGCTCCGAAAATAACGATTTACCCTATGGGGTAACAGTTATTTTCAGAATAGGATATGCTATAATGGAGAATAAAGCTTTTTCAGAGGGGTGTGACTCTTCATCATATGCCTAAAGAAATGGATGTAGTTAAACGAGCCAAGGTTATTGAATGGCTTAAAACAGAGGTGCTTGACCAAGTCTCCCGTCTGTTTAAGGCGATGTGGGAAGGCAGTACAGCCCGCATCGGTGATTGTTTGGCGAGTTTGGTGATGAGCAGTTATATTTTGGGGAGGCGCCTTGGAGTGTCTTACCGTGAATTGGATGATCTACTCATCGACAAGCTAAGAAAGCACAGAAAAGAAGGACACCAGCTGGAGGATTGGTATCAGGACATTTCCGCACTGGAAGAACATATGCGTAAGAGGTGAAAACGTTGAAATTCCGCTTGGCAACTGTAGCATGGAGCGTCATTTATTTGCTTCTGCTGCTGACTCTATTGACACCATTAAGAATCATTACCGTATTTTTGCTGATTGTGCCTGGCGCTGTATTGTTTTCATCGCTGCCTTTCAAAGGATTTCTGGTCCACGTCATACCGGTGCTGTTAATTATAGCGCTACTCGATGTGTATTCGCTGCTCCCTGCGATTTATTTTCTGATTCCTTCAATAATGATGGGACGGATTTATAAAAAGGGAGGACCTGCTTTTCAAGCGTTGATGACCGGAATGGGCATTATTTTAGCCGAGTTGTTGGTTGTTCTGTTTATCGCTACGTATTCCTTTGGATTTGATCTTTCGCAGTACCTTCGTGATCAGGCTGCGATATCGGCAAGTATTGTACAGCAGGTTTTGAGTGCTAATCCGATGTTTTCAAACATGAATTGGACGGCAGAGGATACGCAGAAACTCGGCACAATGCTGATTGGAAAAATTCCGTATGTGCTGATCGTGACCTCGTTCATATTGGCGGTGATTACGCATGCTTTGGCACGTCCGGCATTGAGCAGTCTCGACGTACCGGTACGCAAAATGAAGCCTGCCCGCGAGTGGAGGCTACCGCGCGCACTGATCTGGTATTATCTGCTGGCAATTGTAATTGAATGGATAGCAGGGTCTTCCGATAGCAGCTGGATTCAAATGGTTTCCATTAGTATGCTACCGCTGATTCATGCATGTTTTATTATCCAGACGATTGGTTTTGTATACTTCTGGACGCATAGCCGTAAAATGAGCCCGGTGATTGCGTTGCTGCTGTCGCTCGTCGTTCTGGTGTTCCAGCCGCTCCGCATTATAGGTATTATTGATTTGGCCTTTCCGCTGCGTGAAGCTATTACAAGATCAAAGAAATAGGGTGAACAGTCATGCCTAAATTTCTACAAAAACGCTGGCACGGCTATCAGACGGTCTGGGCGTTTTTACTGCTGCTGGTGCTTGTCATATGTATTTCCATGTACAACTGGGAACTGGGTGTGATAGGACTGCTGCTGTCATTCTTGCTCGGCGGGCTGATGCTGAAGACGGAATTGGATTTTCGTCGGGAACTGAATCAATATATCAGCGGTCTTTCCTTCCGGATCAAGCGGGTGGAAGGGGAAGCGATTAGTGCATTGCCGTTCGGCATCATTTTATACAGTGAAAATCGAACGGTAGAATGGCACAATCGGTTTGCCGGGGAGATGTTCGAGGAGCAATCACTGATTGGTGAATCTCTTCAAGATTTGTTTCCTCAACTCGCAGGTGCTCTAAGCACCAAGAAGGAAACAAAGGAGCCTGCCCGTGAGCTGAAGGTGGAGCTACAGCATGATGAGCGTCATTATCAGTTTCTGATTGTGCCCGATGAGCGTCTGATATATTTGTATGAAGTCACGGAGTTGGCGGTGCTACGCAAGCAGTATGAAAACGAGCGATTGGCGCTCGGTATCGTCATGCTCGATAATATGGACGAGGCTGCTCAGGGGATGGACGATCAGCAGCGTACCGCGCTTATTGCGAAGGTGTCAAGCGAGATTACATCCTGGGCTAATCAGTACAATATTTATTTGCGTCGATTATCTTCTGAGCGTTATCTCATTATGCTAAATCATAAAGCGCTTCAGGAGCTGGAGCAAAGTCGATTCGTCATTCTGGATACCGTAAGGGAAATGACAGCGGATTTGAAAGTACCGATGACACTGAGTATTGGCTTATCCTTCGGTGCAGAGAGCATCAAGGAGCTAGGGGAGCTGGCCCAATCCAGTCTAGATATGGCGCTTGGGCGTGGAGGCGATCAGGCTGCAGTGAAGGCGGGACAACGCCTGTCCTTTTACGGAGGCAAGTCCAATGCTGTCGAGAAGCGGACCAGAGTGCGTGCCCGAGTCATTGCACATGCGCTGCGTGATCTGATGCAGGAGAGCGACCGCGTGCTGATCATGGGACACAAAATACCGGACATGGATGCAGTGGGAGCGGCCATCGGTGTGTGGAAGGCTGCGGCGCTTTACAATGTAGAGGCACATATCGTACTGGATAAATCTAATCCGTCTATCGACCGAATGATGGAGCAGGTAAACAAGGATGAGAAGTTATCGCAAGCGCTCCTGACGCCAGAGCAGTCGCTCCAGCTAATGACTGAGCACAGTCTGCTGGTCGTGGTGGACACGCACAAGGCCTCCATGACGATTGAGCCGCGTCTAGTGCAGACGGCCAGTCGGGTGGTGGTTGTCGACCATCATCGTCGGGGCGAGGAATTTATTAACGATTCGGTTCTGATCTACTTGGAGCCCTATGCGTCATCGGCCTGTGAGCTGGTGACCGAGCTGCTGCAATATATCCATGAGAAGGTCCAACTGACACCGCTGGAGGCAACATCACTGTTGGCAGGGATTACGGTGGATACCAAGCATTTTTCCCTGCATACAGGCTCGCGTACATTCGAGGCAGCCGGCTTTTTACGGCGTAGCGGGGCAGATACAGTTATGATCCAGCGCATGTTAAAAGAGGACCTGGATGAATATATTGCTAAGGCGGAAATTATTAAGCATGCTAAAATGATATATGGGCATATCGCAATTGCGGTAACTGAGCCCGGACAGAAAATACCGCAGCTCCTGATTGCTCAGGTGGCGGATTCATTACTCAATATGACGGATGTACTGGCCTCCTTTGTGGTCAGTGAACGTCCTGACGGCCTGGTGGGGATCAGCGCCCGTTCACTCGGACGCATGAACGTACAGGTCGTCATGGAACGGCTAGGCGGCGGAGGACATCTGACGAATGCGGCGGTTCAGCTGGATTGCCCGCTGGAGGAAGCTAAGCGCAGAGTGGTCGACGTGCTGGCCGAAATTGATGGGGAAGAGGGGTTATTTGAATGAAAGTGATATTCATTAAAGATATGAAGGGCCAAGGCAAGAAGGGGCAAATTAAGGAAGTTTCGGACGGTTATGCAGCGAATTTCCTGTTGCCGCGTGGTGTTGCCCGTCCAGCGACAGAAGGAAATATGAAGACGCTGGAAAATCAGAATGCTGCGGAGGAAAAGCGTAAGCAAGAGGAAAAGGAAGAGGCGCAAGCACTCGGCAAAAAGCTGGAAGAGACAACGGTTCAGCTCAAGGCGAAGGCTGGTGAAGGTGGACGGCTGTTCGGCGCGATTACAAGCAAGCAAATCGCGGAGGCAGTAGCTAAAACTGGCATCAAGCTGGACAAACGCAAAATTGAGCTGGAAGAACCGATTCGTACGTTGGGCGTGACTCAAATGACCGTTAAGCTTCATCCTGAGGTCAAAGCTACGCTGAAAGTACAGGTGACTGAAGAATAATTATGGGCGGCGAATTTTTTGATCGGATTCCTCCGCAAAATCTGGAGGCTGAACAGGCGGTTATCGGGTCTATTTTGCTCCAGTCTGAAGCACTGATTACCGCAATGGAGCGGGTGCAGACCGAGGACTTTTATGATAAGGCTCATCAGATGATTTACGAAGCAATGATTGAGCTGGGTGAATCCGGACAGCCGATTGACTTGGTTACGCTGACCTCGAAAATTCAGGACAAGGGACAGCTAGAGGATATCGGCGGTGTCAGTTATCTGGCGAAGCTGGCTCACGGGGTGCCAACAGCGGCTAACGTGGATTACTATGCCCAGATCATTGAAGAAAAAGCGATGCTTCGTCGCTTGATTCGTGCAGCTACACAGATTGTGAGCGAAGGCTATAGCAGTGGCGAGGATGTCGCTGGTATGCTGAGCGATGCTGAGCGCAAGATTATGGAGATATCCAACGGGCGCTCAGGTAGTGGCTTTATTGCCATCCGCGATGTCGTGATGGAAGTGTTTGACCGCGTTGAATTGCTGCATCAGAACAAGGGCAATACGACCGGAATTCCGTCTGGATTTGTTGATTTGGACAAGATGACAGCGGGTTTCCAGCGCAATGACTTGATCATTGTGGCCGCCCGTCCATCCGTAGGTAAAACAGCGTTCGCTCTGAATATTGCGCAAAACGTTGCAGTTCGGGCAAAAGAGACAGTAGCCATCTTCAGTCTGGAGATGTCGGCCGCTCAGCTCGTGCAGCGGATGATTTGCGCCGAGGCCAATCTGGACGCGAACGTCATGCGGACAGGTGAATTTAAAGGCGACGACGATTGGGCGAAGCTGACGATGGGCATTGCAGCCTTGTCAGAGGCAGAAATCTATATCGATGATACACCCGGCATCACTGTGGCTGATATCCGTGCCAAATGCCGTCGTCTTAAAGCGGAAAAGGGACTGGGTATGATCGTAATTGACTACTTGCAGCTGATCCACGGACGAGGCAAAGCAGGCGAGAACCGCCAGCAGGAGGTATCCGAAATTTCACGGACATTGAAACAAATCGCTCGTGAGCTTGAAGTGCCTGTAATTGCCCTCTCCCAGCTGAGTCGGGGTGTGGAGCAGCGTCAAGACAAGCGGCCGATGATGAGTGACTTGCGGGAATCGGGTTCTATCGAGCAGGATGCTGATATCGTGGCGTTTCTGTACCGGGATGATTACTATAATCAGGAAACAGAAAAGAAGAATATTATTGAGATTATCATTGCCAAGCAGCGTAACGGCCCGGTCGGTACGGTAGAGTTGGTCTTTCTCAAAAATTATAATAAATTCGCTAATTACGAGCGTGCCCATTCGGATGCGTTCGCCGGATAACATATTAGTATCATTAGAAAAGGCTCTTTCGACGCGGATTTCGCGATCTCGAAAGGGTCTTTTTTTATAGAATTCACGTATTTTCATATAAGGAATGAAACTCTCAATTACGAACAATAATATTTTCATGTAATATAATGTTCGCTTTTTATTTGACTTTAAAAAATGGTGCTGTTACACTTATAGTGCTGCTTCAACGCAGTGGGGAGATCATTACGCCCGGGGCTTTCCGAACCTACGGAATGTCTGCGACGGACGTTTTTTCCTGCTGTCCGAGAACGCTCCATATCTGCTCGCTCAGGCGGTTGAAGTCGGATATGCGTAGTGTGTCAGCTCAAAATCAGAGTGTCTGTGGGCACTCCACGGAGGAATGAAACATGTCAACTGTAGTCGTTGTGGGAACACAATGGGGAGACGAAGGCAAAGGTAAAATCACGGACTATCTGGCGGAAAGCGCTGAAGTGGTGGCCCGTTACCAAGGCGGAAACAATGCTGGTCATACGATTCTCATTGACGGTAAAAAGTACAAGCTGAGCCTGATTCCATCCGGCGTTTTTTATGAAGATAAAAAGTGTGTTATTGGCAACGGTATGGTAGTAAATCCAGCCGCTCTTATTGAAGAAATTACTTACATTCATGATAATGGCTTTTCCACAAAAAATCTGGTCATTAGTGACCGTGCACATGTGATTATGCCGTACCATATGACGCTGGATGTGCTGGAAGAAGACCGCAAAGGTCCTAACAAAATTGGTACTACCCGTAAAGGGATTGGCCCTGCTTATATGGATAAAGCTGCACGTAACGGTATTCGTATTGCTGATTTGCTGGATGCAGAGGAATTCGAAAAGAAGCTGCGCCATCAAACGAAAGAAAAAAATCAAGTGATTGAACAAGTATATGGCGGCGAGCCATTGGATGTAGAAGCAATACTGAAACAGTATCTGGAATATGCTGAATTTATCCGTCCTTATGTAGGCGATACGTCTGTCGTGTTGAATGACGCGATTGACGCAAATCAAAAGGTACTGTTTGAAGGTGCGCAAGGCGTTATGCTCGATATCGACCAAGGTACGTATCCATACGTTACGTCCTCTAACCCGTCGGCTGGCGGCGTATGTATTGGTTCCGGTGTGGGACCATCCAAGATTCAACAAGTCATCGGTGTAGCTAAATCGTACACAACTCGTGTAGGTGATGGACCCTTCCCAACTGAGCTGAACGATGAAGTCGGCGATTACATTCGTGAAACAGGTCATGAGTACGGTACGGTTACAGGTCGTGCTCGTCGTGTTGGCTGGTTTGACAGCGTCGTTGTGCGTCATGCCCGTCGTGTCAGTGGATTAACGGGTCTTTCCCTGAACTCGCTGGACGTATTGACTGGCCTGAAAACGGTGAAAATTTGCACAGGTTACAAGTACCGCGGCGAGGTGATTACGCATTATCCGGCTAGCCTGAAAATGCTGGCGGAATGCGAAGCGGTATATGAAGAAATGCCGGGTTGGAGCGAAGACATCACTGGTGTGAAAACGCTGGAGGAACTGCCTGAGACTACACGCAATTACGTACAACGCGTGTCTGATCTGACAGGTATCCCAATCGCTATTTTCTCGGTTGGGCGTAATCGCGATCAAACGAATCAGGTGCTTCCGATTTATTTGTAGGACAAGAATGATATAGCTATTGATATACATTTAAAGAGAGAGGCTGTTAGCAGCCTCTCTCTTTTTTTTATTCTGTGAAGTGTTAAATGGTTACTCCCCCTTTACATAATCTTATCTTCCTTGTCGATTTGTGATAACAAACCCTCTCTATAATCCAAATAGAAAAGAGATTCGGACGTCTAGACGTCTTGAGAGGGATGAATTATGAACTGGTATCTTCGCTCACTCGGCACACGCAAAATTGTGGAGTTCATCGTGCTTGTCATTTTCTTCATTTTTTTTCTGGGGCCTCTGACCAATCTTCTCCTTTTGGCGGTTTCGGGAAAATGGCAGTATCCTGCACCGCTCCCGCAGAGCTTGTCACTGGAATGGTGGAAGTATGTACTTACCCAGGATGATGTACTCAGCTCGATTTCTCTATCCTTCCTGATTGCGATTACCGTTACGGTCTGCTCCATTATCGTATGTATTCCTGCTGCTTATGCCTTTGCACGAATTCCTTTCCCGTTCAGTAAGTGGTTCCTTTTCTCATTCCTACTTACGCATGCTTTTCCGAAAATGGGTTTGTATGTGTCTATTGCCGTACTATTCTACCAATTCGGGTTGATGAACACCTTTGCAGGCATTGTGCTTATCCATATGGTAAACACGCTCATGTATATGACCTGGATTCCTTCCTCTGCCTTCCGCAGCGTACATCGTGCACAGGAGGAGTCGGCGCGGGATGCTGGGGCCGGACCATTTCGAGTGTTTTGGAAAATCACCTTTCCTATGGCGCTGCCCGGCATTGTGGTCGCCTCCATTTTTACCTTTCTTGCTTCACTGGATGAAGCACAGGGGACACTCCTTGTCGGAACGCCGGACTATAAAACAATGCCAGTCATCATGTATTCCATCATTGCTGATTATCCAAGCACAACAGGCGCTGTTTTCTCGGTCATTCTTACCCTGCCAACGATCATTCTGCTATTGGCAGCCAAGCGTTTTGTAAGTGCCGATGTCCTGGCAGGCGGATTTCAGGTGAAATAACGTAATTGGTCAAAAGAGGAGTTTGTAAAATCCTGAAAAAGGAGCCTAAGCTAATGCCCATTCAATTATCCATTCAAGAGTTAACCAAGCGCTTCAAGACAGGAGACGGAGTCAAAGGCATTTCACTTGACGTGATGAAGGGAGAGCTGGTGACACTGCTGGGACCTTCCGGCTGTGGTAAAACAACCGTGCTTCGCTCCATTGGCGGCTTTTTGGACCCGGACAGTGGCGACATTCAGATTCAGGGTAAAAGCGTACTCAAGCTGCCGCCCGAAAAGCGTCCGACGGCTATGGTGTTCCAAAGCTATAATTTGTGGCCGCATATGACCGTGTATGACAACCTGGCTTTCGGCTTGAAGATTCGAAAGGTGAAGAAGACAGAGATTGACCGTCAGGTGAAGGAAGCGCTAGCGCTGGTTCGGCTAGAGAGCGCAGAGCGTAAAACGCCGGGACAGCTCTCGGGCGGTCAGCAGCAGCGGGTAGCACTCGCTCGGGCTCTGCTGCTAAAGCCTGATGTATTGCTGCTGGACGAGCCCTTTTCCGCGCTTGATGCCAAATTGCGTATGGAGATGAGAGAGGAGCTGCGCGATATCCAGACCCAGACGGGGATGACGATGGTGTTCGTCACCCATGATCAGGAGGAGGCGTTGTCCATTTCCGACCGCATCGTCGTTATGAATGCGGGCCGGATTGAGCAGCTCTCTTCACCGCAGGAGATCTATGACAAGCCACAGTCACTTTTTGTAGCAGGTTTTATTGGCCGGATCAATTTATTAAAGGGGGTGAGTACAGGTCGCAGTGTCTCTGTGAGCGGAATACCGTTTGCACAAGAGCATGAATACACGGGTGAATCCATGGTTGGTGTAAGGCCAGAGGATATTGTTCTGACGACGGAAGAAAAAGGTTCTCTAGCCGGAACGATCAGACAAGTGATGATTCTCGGGCATTATGCGGAAGTTTCGCTGGATAGCGGTACCCATCATCTGAAAATGTTTGTGCCGCGTGAACGAGCGACCGAGCTGCGCAGTGGAGAGCACATCAGATTCAGCTTCAGTAAAATTGTTACTTTTCCAGCAGCACAGTGAAGATTCACGATCAACCTCTATATCGCATCAATGTCCATCACGAAAGCATCATCTGGTGATGCTGCGAACTTGTGCAACTATCTAAAGGAGGCAACAACGTGTTTGGGAAAAAGAATATGGGTCTGGTTTTGGCAGGGGTACTTAGTTTATCGTTGTTGGCTGGCTGTGGAAACGGCGGTAATGCCGCCACGGCTACAGGGGAAGCCAAGTCTACCAAAGCGGGAGCCGCTACGGGAACAACGGAAATTTCCTTGTACACTGGAGGGTCTCTGAACGTAAAAGAGCTGTGGGAAACGTTAATCAAGGACTTTGAAGCTAAAAATGATCACGTTAAGGTCAAACTGGTGTATTTGCCAGCAGGAACCGGAGGTGCATCTACACTGGACCGTCTGATCGCAGCCAAGAAAAGCGGACAAACCGATACAGATATCGACCTGTACGAAGGCAGTCTGGATGATATCACCAAAGGGGTAGGCGAGAAACTGTGGGAAACGGTGGACGCTGCCAAGGTTCCAAATTTGAAGAATGTGGATGAAACGTATCTCAAGCAAGTCAACAATCAGGCCATTCCATACCGTGCTTCTTCGGTTGTCCTTGCCTATAACAGTGCAAAAGTAGCGACACCTCCGAAAACAGCCGACGAGCTGTACACGTGGATTCGCCAGCATCCGGGCAAGTTTGCCTATAATGATCCGTCCACAGGTGGATCAGGCAGCTCATTTGTGAACACGGTTATCTATAATTTCCTTCCGCCAGAGGCGATGAACAGTGATGATCCGGCAAATATGAAAAAATGGGATCAAGGTTTCTCACTGCTCAAGGAACTGGGCCCTTCAATGTACCAAAAAGGAGTCTATCCTAAGAAGAACCAAGGTACGCTTGATATTTTAGCAAGTGGAGAGGTAGACATGGTTCCAGCCTGGTCTGATATGGCGCTCGAACAACTGGCTAAAGGGCTGCTTCCAGACACGGTGAAGCTGACACAGATCGACCCTGCTTTTACAGGTGGCCCCTCTTATCTGATGGTTCCTTCACTTTCCTCCAAAAAAGAAGCAACCCAGGAATTCTTGAATTATATACTGACGCCTGAAGCGCAAACGGTGGTTATTAATAAAATGTACGGCTATCCGGGGATTAAGTGGAATCTGATGCCAACGGAACTGCAAGAGAAATTCAACAGTGTATCTTCTGGATACCGCAGCTTTAACAGCGGAGAGCTTCAGCAGGAAATCTACAAACGCTGGCAAAGTGAAGTAGCGGGCGGTTGAGCATGAGTTCATTGTCCAAAAGGGGGATGCTGGGGCTTGCTCTGGTCATCCCGTCTTTTCTCATTTTGCTGGTCGTCGTTATTATTCCGATTCTTTATGCCGTGAAGGAAAGCTTGATTGATCAATATGGAACGGGCTACGGTCTGGCCAATTATATTCGGCTGTTCACGGAACCTGCCATGCGTAGAAATATCATGTATACGATTAATGTCACGTTAGTCTCGACGGCCCTTACTCTGGTCATCAGCTATGCTTTGGCGATTTATCTGAGATTCGGCAAAGGGGTTGTCGTAAAGTGGATAGGCCGCTTGTATTTTATTCCGATGTTTGTTCCCGGTGTAATTGCAACGTATGCGATTATTACTATGTATGGGAATCACGGTTGGGCTGCACGTCTTTTGCTGCCGCTCGGCATTGAGACGATTCCGAGGATTATTTATGACTACAAAGGGCTGGTGCTGGCTAATTTGTGGTTCAACATTCCGTTCGCAACCATGCTGCTCAGCTCGGCACTTGCCAGCATTCCAAACGCCGTCGTCGAAAGCGCCAGAGATGCCGGAGCCAGCACGATGCAGCTGTTTGGTCGCTTTATTTTACCCCTTTCCTACAAAACGATGTGGGTTGCGGTGACCTTCATTTTTATGGGAATCATGGGTAGCTTTACGGCTCCCTTCCTGATCGGTGCCAACTCGCCGCAGGTGCTGGGTGTTGCGATGCAGCAGGTATTTTCCAGCTATCAGGAGACGCATACGGCCAGCGCAATGGCAGTGTTTATGTTTTTACTGTGTTCTTTTATGGGCTACTTTTATATTCGGACAATGGTGAAGGATGCAGATGCCAGCTAGACCGCCGTTATAACTAAGGAGGTTACAGGGATGAACAGCCAAGCAGAGGTGCAAATTACCGGGTTTAGTGGGCGAGTGTGGGAAAAGGATCTGCTGGATTGCGGTTATCGGATTGCCTTACACAAGGCGGAGGTTGAGCTCAGCCCGGGAAACGGGTTCCGGTTTAGGTTCTCCATGCCAGAAGACGGATACGCGGAGCTTGATCTGTTCGCCAGATCAGACAGTGACTGGGCTGCGACAGATCGAGAATCTGCCTTCGTACGCCTCTACCTGAATGAAGCCTATAATCAAGATGTCATTTTGTACTATGGCAGCAGTCAGGGAGTATATACCCGTTTGTTGGGATATCTAAAAGAAGGCGATTATGAGGTCTATGCCGAATTTCGCGAACTGGAATCAGCTCCGCTTGTATCTCGAGCATGGATCGATGGGGTTGAACTGCGCTGCGTGGCTGATTCCTCTCCAAGATCGCTGATTTATCGCCATACCCCGCTTTTATATGGCCGCAATCTGTCACATCCCTATGAGAATCGCTTTACGGATACACCGCTTGTTTTGTTCTATTCCGTGGAAGGGAATGAGGAGAAGACAGTCATCGAATACCAGATGATGTTCAGTCATGAAGATGAGGGAACGCCCGCGCCGCTGCTTATGAGCAAATGGGGAAGAACCACCGATATCGAATGGATGTACCGCGTCGAGCTAGATGCAGGGGGCAATGTTCTGGAGGCTGTTTTCCAGGGGGCACATCATATTACGACTGCGTTTAATGGGAATTATGATCTGGGTGGGCATCCTGTTCTCCAATCCGCAACAACTAACGGAAACTTTAAGGATGACATTTCATCGGACTATCGTTTTATGCTGCCGCCTGCTTTCCAGTGGAAACCAGAGGAAGAGCCACGTGAGGCGGTCATGAGCCGTTTTCCTTTTGCCTATCAGGTCACTGGGTGGGAAATGGAACGTCAGCAGGAGCTGGAGATACCGTCACAAGCCTCTTCCATTGCACTTGCACACCAGCGTAGCTATGTGTTTATCCAGACTTCCAAACGCCCCTTACGGGATTCAGACAGAGAATTGTCTCCAGGGTTCAAGTCGGGCTTCAATCGGCGCGAGGAAGATGCCTGTGTCGATGTTCAGCTTCGCCTTCACGGCTCGGAGCAGTGGTATTCATCGTGCCATCATGATCTGAGACTGGGGGATTTTAGAGCCGCTTATGAGGGGGCAGAGTCACATTTTTCCACCACGATCAAGCTGTCTGGAGAGGCTGTGCTTGAGGATATAGCTGAAATCAGAGCCGTATTGCTTGAAGGCGGTGCGGACAGCATGGAAGTAGCCGGACTGTGTGCCTTTACGTTAAACGAGGATAATCTCCCGCAGTTTCCGGGTATTCGTACAGACCGGGTGATTAAGCTGACGCGGCTTCAACCCGTGGGTGTTTTATGGGCGGCAGACAAAGACATGTCGGGTGATGAAGAACATCCTGTGAATGATATGGTAAAGCATGTTGTGGATGAACCGTCTAGCCAGGATGGGAAGTCATGAGCAGACTACTGTATGTGGAAGGAACGGTTGACAGAACCTGCACTCAGAGCCATATTACGTACTCTTTTCATATTCCACAGCCGACTGAAACGATCCGTATTCACTTCTCTTACACGCCCAAGTTATTGGAGGATCAAGAGCAAGCACGAGGAATCATTGAGGAAAGCATGAGCAAATACGGATACGACGAGCCGGGGCATTCATCCGATCTATGGAAGAAGTATGTCCCGCTGCAAAATTTATTAACGCTGTCTGTCGATGATCCTCTCCGTCACCGTGGAAATGCGCACCGTCCCGAGATGCAGCAGGAGCATTGGCTCGGTTCGCCTGCGGCTTCGCCGGGATTCCTCGCAGGAGATAATCCGGCGGGCATGTGGCGGATTACGGTCAGTCTGCATGCCGTTGTAACCGAGACGCTTGCCTACCAAATTCATGTATTGGGGGAGGAAGCAGCATATGCTTAAATGGATTCCGGCTGAGCTTCACACCCATACGCTTCACAGCGACGGAAAGCAAACGCTGGAGGAGCTTGTTCAAAGCGCAGTGGATCTGGGACTTGGGTGCATCGCTATGACGGATCACAACACGCAATCGGCACTTGCGGATCAGGAACAGGTTCAGCGGCAGTTTGGTCTCCCGATCATTTCAGGGATGGAGTGGACGACCTTTTACGGGCATATGCTGACGCTTGGGGTTGACCGCTTTATCGACTGGCGTGTGCTGGGACCAGATGACATCCATGAGGGGATTCGGCAGGTGCATGAGCAGGGAGGCATTGCAGGGATTGCCCATCCATTCAGGATCGGAAGTCCGATCTGTACGGGGTGCTTTTGGGAATACACGATTCAGGATTGGCATGAGGTGGATTATATAGAAGTCTGGTCAACGCTTATGCCATCTATTAAGCGGGATAGCCAGCGGGCGTTTGCCATGTGGACCGATTTGTTGAATCAGGGGTATCGCATCACTGCGGTAAGCGGTCGGGACTGGCATGTATCTAAACCGGATGATGCGCTTCCGGCTGTTACGTATCTGGGGGTTCATGATGAAGCAGAAGAGCGAGAAGGCTTAGCAGACCGGGCAGTTGAGGCGATTCGCCACGGTTCAGTGTCAGTTACGATGGGACCGTTACTGACGATGTGGGCACAGATTAAGGGCAGAGAACATCGTTATCCCATCGGCGAATGCATAGAGCTGACTGTAGAAGATTCACTATCTGTGACGGTTCAATTGGATGTGGAAGCAAGAGCAGCCCATTACAACCTCAAGCCTCAGAATCTTCGTCTTCTGCTGACAAGTAGTCACGGAATATGCTCCGAGATTCAGATCCCTGCTCACACAGGAGAATATACGCTGTCATTGCAAGATCCTCTAGGTAAGGGCTGGATACGAGCTGAGCTTTACGGCTGCATGGAAGACTGCGTGATGATGATTGCTTTTACGAATCCGATTTATATGGCTTAACACAATAGAAAGGCTGGGCTTCGGACGGTGTCAACAAAACAAGAGAACATAAAGCAACTTATAGAGGAATATATGAAGGTTAATGAAATGGGTCCGGGGGATCGGCTGCCGTCGGAAACTGCACTTTCCCAATCGTTTCGTGTCTCGCGTACGACGCTACGGGGAGCTATTCGCCAACTGGAATCGGAAGGTAAGCTGCTTGTAAAACACGGGAGTGGCACGTTTGCGACTTGCCCGCTGCCGAGTATTCCAAGCTCGCTGGACCGGCTGTACAGCATCGGAGACATGATTCGTTCGGCAGGGTTACGGGAAGACGAGCAGCTAGAATCCATTCAGAGAATTTCGGTTTGTCCTCCTGATATTGCCGAACAGATGAGATTTTCGGAAAATGAGCCTATGATTGCCCTAGAGCGTACACGCACTGCCAACGGAGAGGCTGTAGCCCACTCTATCAACTGGATGCCAGAGAAATTAGCCGGACCCATTCTGGAAGGTGACTCTTTTTCAGGCTCGCTTTTTCAGAATCTTGAGTTCAAGGCGGGGGTACGAATCGTCGGAGCGTATTCCGAGCTCACCGTTCCCAACTATGACGACGCACATATGACGCGTCTGTTGAAGCATCCGCAGGCTACGGTATTACTATTGAAGCAGCTTCACTATGATGAAATGAACAGGCAGGTGCTGTATTCTCTGGATTATGTCCGCAGTGACATTTTCCGTTTCTGGGTGCGTCGTACGCGCTGATTCAATCAGAAGGTGGCATCTTCTATTGAATTGTGCTAGTTTTACATATTCCATGGGTTAAAAATCGTCATATCTCGTCAATACTGATTTATATGCACTTCATGATGATACACACATGGCAGGATGCGTATAAGGAGGTAACGGGATATGAGGTGGCTTGGATGGCTGCTCAAAAAAGGAATGACAGTCGTGTTGGTTAGCGCACTAACGCTGGCAGTGACAGGTGTAGTCGTTAATGCTTATGTTCAATCGCTGCTGCGGCAGTTTAACATTCAGCTTGATCATCAGCCCATATGGGGATTGGGTTGGCTAAAGGGCAGTGCGGGTACTGACCAAAGCACAGACACGGGGAAGAACAAGACGACAGGGAGCGACTCGGGAAGTGTAACACCGCCTGATGATGCGTTGCCTGTCATGGGACAGGGCTTAGAAGAAAGCGGAAGTGAGGCTGGTGGCGCAGCCAATGGCAAGGTATCTCAGGAGGGAGCCACGTCGGCGGGAACATCAGGCAACGATTCACGGAAGCAGGCAGAAGGTACAGCTACACCTGAAACAAGTATTGAAGGCCATGATTTGGTTATTACGCCCGACCATTTGACGGAGAAGAAGAACAATTTACCAGCGGCACAGAAGCAGGAGATTTTTGCGATTCTGATGAATAAGCTGCCGCCGGAGGAGATGCAGAAGATATCAGCTGCGATGGAAGGTGGTCTCACCGAGCAGGAGCTTCAGGATATTCAGCAGGTGCTAGCGAAGTATTTGACCAAAGAGGAATATAACAAGCTGATGGATTTGCTTAAATGAGTATTTTGCAAAATCCTGAATAAATAACGATGAATTCAGGGGCAATGTGTATGCTCAAAATAGGACTGTAGAATCCGCGCCATGCGCGGATTTTTTTGCGTGCCAGGAAGGAATTGGAGTGTAGTTGAATTCTTTGTAAAGGCTATGTTAAAGTAAACAGTGTTGTGAAAAGGTTAAATTTTTGAAACCTTTTACGCAACTATGCAATGGTAGATAGCGACTAATATCATAGATGCTTGTGAATACAGGCTAAATTCATAGTGTGAAAGACCAATAACGAACGCATTTATATAGAGATAAGATATGCTGAAAAGGAGAGAGTCATGAAGGTTTTGAAGGAGCAGGATTCACCAGACAGCAGGAATGCAGTTTCAAACGTTGCAGACAAGCCTGCTGTGGAAGCGGGGAAAATAGCAAAGTGGTGGAGCGGTCGGAGAAAATGGTTGAGCTGGACGGCAGGCGGTGTGGTGATTGCAGGCAGTCTTATTTTTGCGAGTAATCAGTATGTCGGAGCTAACACAGTTCCTTATTATAAAGTGTATGTAAAAGGCGTCGAGGTCGGAAATATCTTGAATGAGCAACAACTTAAACAGCTGTACGCAACGAAGAGCAAACAGTATAAGGATAAGTATCCCGGCGTCGATATGGTGCTCAATACGAGCGCGGTAACGACAGATATTGAGAAGGCATATAAAGCGGATATCGACAGCGCAGCCACGCTGAAGAAGCTGGATGGTATGCTGACAGCGTATGCCAAAGGGGTAGAAGTGAAGGTCAACGGACAGTCGGTTGGCATTGTAAAGGATAAAGCGACTGCACAGGCGGCTTTAAAGCAAGTACAGAAGAAGTACACACCTGTGGGTGAGGGTACATCTACAGGCATCAAGGGGCTGGTTCGCAAAACATCTGTGGGCAGTAGTCATGCGAGTGCTAGTACTAAAACCCCTAAGGCATGGCTGGAGTCTGCCAGTATCCGTGAGAAAATCGCGTATGAGCCTGTGAAAGCAGACCCGAACAAGGTGCTGACAGAGGCTGAAGCAGTCAAAGTGTTGACTGAGGGGCGTGAGGCTCCTATCACGTATACAGTGCAAGAAGGCGATTCTTTGTCGTCGATTGCAACTAAATTTAATATGACCGCTTGGGAGATTAAGCAGAACAATCCCGGCTCGCGTGAGCTGTATTTGCAAATTGGAGACGAATTGAAGCTTACTGCTCCGAAGGCTCCGGTTACGGTGCGAACAGTAGAGAAGGTCGTCGAACAGATTGCCATCGAGCCTGAGGTTGAGATTCGCCAGAGCGATGAACTGAAGGCAGGAGTTACCAAAGTGGTCAGACCGGGACAAGCAGGTCTTAAAGAGATGGACTATCGTTTGACCAAGGAGAACGGTGAGGTCGTGCAAGAGGAATGGCTCGGTCAAAAGGTGCTGCAGCCGTCTGTTACTGAGGTGGTTCTTAGAGGAACGAAGGTCGTGGGAGAAGGCTCAGGACAGTTCGCTTGGCCGGTGTCCGGTGCATCGATGTCGAGTAGCTTTGGCGCACGCTGGGGACGTATGCATGAGGGTGTCGATTTGGTCGGTAGTGCTGACATTCGCGCATCAGATGAAGGCGTGGTAACATTTGCAGGTCAGCAGAATGGATACGGTAATGTCATTATGATCGATCATCGCAACGGCTACCAAACGGTCTACGGACATTTGAGCAGTATTGGGGTTCATGTAGGACAGGTTGTTCAGCAAGGCGAGTCGATCGGGGTCATGGGGAACACAGGACGTTCGACAGGAACGCATCTGCATTTTGAAATTCGTAAAGATAATACGCCACGCAATCCAATGACGTATTTAAGATAGATTGGATGTTTATATCGAGAGTTACATGATTTATGAGGATCAAGGGGAAAGGCCATGTTTTTCTGCATGCTTAACGGTAGGTGCAGGCATGGTTTTTTTCTGCGTAAAGAAAAGGGTCTGGAGAAGTAATGGAATGGCGCACGGGTATGATAGAATAGAATAAACATCTTATAGGTACTGACAAACGAAAGTTAATTATAGATTATGATCCGTGAAGAGAGGTGAACGCTATATGCAGGGAACGATTCTGGTAGTGGATGATGAACAGCCAATCGCTGATATTTTGAAATTTAATTTAGAAAAAGAGGGCTACCAGGTGATTTGCGCCTTCGATGGAATCAGCGCGGTGGATATCGCGGTCAAGCAGCAGCCTGACCTGATTCTGCTGGATCTGATGCTGCCGGGCATGGATGGCATGGACGTATGCCGCGAGGTGCGCGGGCATCAGCTCCAGACGCCGATTATTATGCTGACCGCCAAGGACGGCGAAATCGACAAAGTGCTGGGGCTGGAGCTGGGCGCGGACGATTATGTGACAAAGCCGTTCAGCACACGGGAATTGCTGGCACGGGTGAAGGCACAGATGCGCAGACAGCAACGCGGCGGGGCGGGCACGTCGGAAAGCCGACCGCAGGAGGATAAGCAGGGGCTGCGCGTGGGTGACCTCTTTTTTGACACGGATATGTATACAGCTTACAAAAACGGAACACCGCTTGATCTGACGCACCGCGAATATGAGCTATTGTACTATATGGCGAAGAATGCCGGAAAAGTCATGACGCGGGAGCATTTACTCCAGGCGGTATGGGGCTTCGAATACTACGGGGATGTACGGACAGTAGATGTGACCATTCGGAGGTTGCGCGAGAAGATTGAGGAGAACCCGAGCAAGCCGGAGACCATCCTGACGCGCCGTGGTCTTGGATATATCGTTAGCGGGGGCAAAGGTGGCCTGCGGGCATGAGATGGCTGTCTTTCTTTCGTACCATTCATGCAAAGCTGATTATTATCTATGTGCTGCTTATCTTGGTGGCTATGCAGCTGATTGGGGTCTATTTTGTCAGCTCGATGAAGAACTCTCTCACGAGTAATTTTACGCAGGATTTGCAAGCACGGGCGGAGATGCTGTCCGTGCTGGCGGAGCAGGATCTGAGTGGCAGTGACGGTAAAATGGAAGAAGACAGCGTGGAAAGCCTGCGTGCACGCGTAAATAATTTGTTTGATTTCAGCGGCGCGGAAATTCAGGTGCTGGATGCCAGCGGCAAAGTGTTAATTACTTCCCAAGGTTCACACGCCGATTATGTTGGACGCAAAAATACGCAGACAGTGGTCAGCCGCGCACTCCAAGGTATCCGTGATAACGAGGAATACATGGTGGACGAGGATAATGTCCGCAAGAAGGTCGTCGCCAAGCCTGTTATCAGCCAAGGCAAGATTGTCGGCGCGGTGTACATCGCCGCTTCGATGACCGAGCTCTACGATACGATGAAACGCATTAACAATGTGTTTCTCTCAGGTATGCTCATTGCGCTGGCGCTAACGGCTGTGCTGGGCGTGGTATTGGCCCACACGATTACGCATCCGATTAAGGTGATGACACGTCATGCAACAGAGGTTGCCGAAGGAAAATTTGACCAGCAGATGCCTGTATTTGGGGATGATGAGATCGGCAGGCTCAGCGTGGCCTTTAACTATATGACAGGCCGTCTGCGTGAGGCACTGTCTCAAAATGAAGAGGAGAAGGAGAAGCTCTCCTCCATCTTGACCAATATGAGCGACGGTGTGGTCGCTACTGATGACAACGGCCGGGTCATTCTGGTCAACCGTCGGGCCAGCGCCATGCTGGGCGTAAACGAAAACGAAATGACCGGCAGGCATATCGCGGTACTGCTGGGGATCGACCCGGAGGAAACCGAGGCCCTGTATAGCGGATCTTCGGCCTCCACGCTCTTGCAGCTGGAGCCAGCCGGTCAGGATGAACCCATCGTCATCCGTGTGACATTCACGCCGATTCATCGGCGTGAAATTGGCATTACGGGGACGATTGCCGTGCTCCAGGACGTGACGGAGCAGGAGGAAATGGAGACGACACGGCGGGAATTCGTAGCGAATGTATCACATGAGCTGCGCACTCCGTTGACGACCATCCGCAGCTATGCTGAGGCGCTGGATGACGGCGCGATGGCTGAACCGCAGCTCGCGGAGCGTTTTGTAGGCGTGATCCGCAATGAGACAGAGCGTATGATCCGGTTGGTTACGGATTTGCTGCATCTGTCACGGCTTGATTCCAATGAGGCGCCTTTGCGGATGCAGCCTGCGGATGTGATGGAGATGCTGGACGAAGTCGCAGATCGGTTTTCTTTTCAAATGAAGCAAAAGCACATTCGCTCAGGGATGTTCGTAGAGCAGGGAATCGGTAAGGTCGTGATCGACCGGGACCAAATTGAGCAGGTGTTGGACAACTTGATGTCCAATGCGTTGAAATATACGCCAGATGGCGGGAGTATTCGGATTGAAGCTCGCCGCAACAGTGAGGGAATGCTGTCCATTTCGGTACAAGACACCGGAATTGGTATTCCCAAAAAAGATCTGGACCGGATTTTTGAACGGTTTTATCGTGTAGACAAGGCGAGATCGCGCAATATGGGTGGTACGGGACTGGGACTGTCGATTGCCCGGGAAATTGTAAAGGCGCATGGGGGCCAGATTTTTCTGGAATCGGAATACGGTCAGGGAACCTGTACGACCTTTACGCTACCCATGTCGAGTGAAGGGAGGGAAGCACAGTGAAGGAACGTTTGAAGTCCTGGACGCTTATTTTGCTGGTTGCTTCCAGCCTGGTACAGACTTATTTTTTGATTTACCGCCTTCCAGGCAGTGATTCTGTACTCACTTCAGAAACGAACTATGTCAAAACCGAAAGCATGGGACAGGAGAAAAAGATTGAGAACCTCGTGTTTCCTGATAAAATGCTCATTCACCAAGGTGAGAAGAAGCATACCGTTTTTTATCCGGGTGTTACTTTTTACGATTTAATTTATACACGGCTGGAAAGCCGGAGCTTTAACAACTTTCAACGTCGAAGTATTCAATCGGCGGACTGGGCGCAGATTCGCAGCGAAAACGAAGGCATCGAATTATCCTTTTCAGGCGGAGTCCCGGTTTCATTACTGGAGCGGGTCATGCGTCTGACGCCGGATTCGGTGTTTCAGGGAGAGACGATTAACCGCATCTGGATCTATATAGACGAAAGGAATGCCAAGCCGCATGCGCTCTTTTTCAGTGCCAGAGGCGATGTCGTGTATGAGGCGAACCAGTTCGACATGACGGTAGAGGACATTCGGCAGCATGTGAATTTCGGTGAAAATGCCCCGTTGTACGAGCTGGTGGATAATCAGTACTACATTCCCGTGAATGACTTGGAAACTGTGCAGCCTGTGGTGTATGCCGGGTTGTTTACGACGGAGCAAATGCAGCGGAACTTGTTCTTCGATCCGGGGATTACGCGCAATATTCAGGAGAAGGACGGCTCACAAATTTACACGGACAGCAAGCGTAGTCTGCAAATCAAGCAGGAGCAACGATGGATGAGCTATACCGATCCCAGTGCGCCAGGGGCAAGTGGAAGCAGTCCAATTAGGGATGTGCTGGCCGCAGTTGATTTTGTGAATCAGCATGGCGGTTGGGATGCTTCATATCAGTTGAAATTGAGAAGCAGTGATGAAAATCGTACGACTGTGATGTTTCAGCAATATTATGGTGCTTATCCGGTGCTGGATACACCATCGTTCCGCTTTGGTACGATTTCGCTGCAAATCCAGCAGGAAACGGCTTCTGTCTATGAACGTTCGCTACTGTATCTCAAGGGAGGAGAGCAATCCTCGAAGAAGGTTATGCTGCTGGGTGGCGAGCCCTTGAAGAAGCAACTGGAGAGTGTAGCAAAAGGGAAGACGATTCGTGATCTGACTCCTGTATATCAACCGGAGCTGACCAATGATGGATTGAAGCTTGCTCCTGAGTGGCACGTTACGCTCAGTGACGGTTCTGTTGCAGAAATTCATGCTGTTCCTGTAACGACAGCATCCAACACAACACAAACGAAGCCAGACCGGGAGACAAAGAGGTGACAGGAAGGGGGAACGGGAATGGATTGGAGCCGCGCCAAGAACGTATTGATTTGTACATTTTTGCTGCTCAATGTGGTATTGGGTTACCAGTTGTGGCATGATGCGCAGGAAACGGCAGGGCCGAATCTGGATTTTACTTCATTGGATGAAAATACGCAGCGTTTAATGGAAGAGAAAAGCATTCAGGTGCTGGCTCCGATTCCCGGCGATACCCCGCAGCTGCCTAAACTTTCTTACACATATGTTCATAGTGGAGAAAAGGATGATCGTGTGCAGCTGGTGAAGCCGGTGGACAGCAAACTGGTATTTACCCATGACGCGCTAGTTGAGGCATTGGAGCCACAAATCAAGGATATCGATAACTTTCAGTACGATCCGCTGGATGTTCAGGAGGAGTTGGCATCCGGACAAGCAGATGCTTTTGTACTTCATCCGCTGGTTCAGGGCAAATGGCCGCTATTTAATGTGAAGTTGGCTCTGTTTTACAGCAATCAAAAGATTACAGGGTATCGCAAAATTAAGGTCGATCTCCAGCCTTCGGATGAGGCAAAGAAAATGCTGCCTGCGTCCAAAGCACTGGCAAGGCTGATCGACGGCTATTTGCCGCGTGATACGATTGTGAAGGATATCCGGCTCGGTTATTACGGACAGACCTTTAACTCCGATAGCCAGGTGGCTGCCCCCGTGTGGCGGTTTATGCTGGACAACGGGAAAGGTGTGTATTATGTGCAGATGAACGGAGATGTCATTAGTCCAAAGACAGAACATACAGAAGGGTCTTGAACAGATATGGGGATTTCATTTACCGTGCTGTCGAGCGGTTCGACCGGCAACGCTACCGTTGTGCGGAACGAAGACACGACATTGCTCATCGACGCAGGTCTCAGCGCGAAGCGTATTGACGAATTGCTGAAAGAACGCGATCTGAGCGGAGAAGAGTTGGATGGTATTTTGGTCACGCATGAGCATTCCGATCATGTTAAAGGACTAGGCGCCATGGCGCGTAAATATAATTTACCTATATATGCTAACGAGAAGACATGGTTTGCCATCAGCAATGCTGTTGGGCAAATCGCAGACGATAACCGCAGAATATTGGAGACAGGCGCAACGCGGGAATTTGAGTCATTACGCGTGGAGTCTTTTGGCATATCCCATGATGCGGCTGAGCCTGTAGGGTATAGCTTTTATGATGGGGCAGAGAAGCTCAGTGTAGCGACCGATCTCGGCTATGTCAGCGACAAAGTGAAACAGGCGATATCAGACGCGGATGTATTGGTGCTGGAGTCTAATCATGATGTGGAAATGCTGCGTATGGGTCGTTATCCGTGGAACATCAAGCGCCGTATTCTCAGCGATATCGGTCATTTATCCAATGAGATGGCGGGCGCGATTCTTAGCGAGCTGCTGACAGGCCGTACGAAGCGAACGTATTTGGCACATTTGAGCCGCGACCACAATATGATGGAACTTGCGAAGTTGACTGTACGTGGGGCGATGGAAGACCGCGGCTGTTTTTACAAGGACAGTGAGTTTCGATTGTGCGATACGTACTATGATCGTCCTACACCTTGGGATAAGGTAAGTGAGCCATAAAGCTGTCCAGCTCGGCGGCTTTGCGTTCTACCTCTTCACGGGTCACTACGCCTTTGTCCACCAGTAGTTCAATCAATGTACTTAGCGCCAGTGTATTGCGGTAATGCTCGTCTTTCAAATCCGCAAGCTTGGCAGCCATGCGAACTTCATCCATAGCCGAACGATGTGAATTCATCATATATTCCTCCTGTAAAAATATTTTAGAAATGGCGTGCAATGAGCTTGGTTCTGCCTGTGGTTTTGCTGGGTGCTGTGATACAATAAAGCTAACAACGGAAAGCTTTCTGAAGGAAGGCTCTCATCGAAAGTATAGGCAGCTTTAAGCGGACGGGAACAGGCCAGAACGTCTCTATGAGACGATCATTTTGTAATAGAATAGAAGACTTGTTACTATTGTAGTCCATTGGTTTGGAAATCATTCCTCTTTTTTCCTCTATTCGGAGTCAGATTCGGCGTGTATGCTAATTTATGAGATTCGGTTGCTTAGGAAGGCACCATTTGTGGTGATTAATAAGTAGGCCGGAACGATTGGTTGCTGGATTCCGATGATAAGGGATATTCAATCCATTTGAGATGTTCAACGGAGCAGGTTCTCTGTAGCATAGGTTGGCGCAAGCCCGAATAGCCCTAATTTTTTAGTGAGTGTCGGTGCATGACAACGAAGGGGAGAGGATTAGCATGGGCTTGTTTGAGGACGATTTTTATTCAACGAAGGTATCCACACGTGCGGCTAAAAAAATGGCATTTAAGGCGCGCCGTGGAGGACGGGGACGTTGGCCACACAGGAAGCGTGGAGTAAGTCCGGTGCAAGCTGCTGTCATTAGCGGTGCAGTCAGTGCAGTGGTTGCTGTGCTTCTGTTCAGCTTTATTACAGGTCTGCCCTCCACTACAGCGGTAACCGGAGCCAGTCACTATCCCTTGCGGCAAGCAGCGGGTGATCCGTATGACCGGATTGTGCAGGCGGCAGCCAAGGTGCGCCCAGCCGTCGTCAGCATCGTGAACCTGAAAGAGGAAGAGGGGAAAAGCACGGAACAATCCGCGCTTGGATCGGGTGTTATTTTCCGAGTGAGTTCAGGCAAAGCCTTCATTATGACAAATAACCATGTGGTCGAAGGATCAGATGATCTGGATATTGTAACGGTAGACGGCGTCAGAAAAGAGGCAAAGCTGATCGGAAAGGATCGCATTAGTGATATCGCTGTACTCGCAGTGGACGATAAAGGCATTAGCACGGTAGCGGATATTGGCGACTCCAGTAAACTTCGTCTGGGTGAGACGGTCATTGCTATTGGCAATCCGCTCGGCCTGGGAGACACGCTTACCTCCGGTATTGTGAGTTATACGAATCGCATCATTCCGATTTCCATTAACCAGGATGGCGTGTATGACTGGGAGCAGCATGTTATCCAGACCGATGCGGCGATTAATGAGGGAAACAGCGGCGGCGCCCTAGTCGATCTGGACGGACGTGTGATTGGCATCAATACGATGAAAATCGCTGATACAGGTGTTGAGGGACTTGGTTTCGCCATTCCCGCCAATGAGGTGATGAAGACGGTGAATGAACTGGTTGAGGACGGCAAGATCACTCGCCCTTATCTGGGGGTATACACGGTCGACCTCAATAATGAATATGCACCGCTGGATGAAACTCAGCGCAAGGAGCTCAAGTTGCCGGACAGCGTGAAGAATGGGGCTGTCGTTCTGGAAGCCCACGGTCCTGCCAAGGAGGCTGGCTTGAAGCTGAACGATGTCATTACAGCGTTTGATAGCGAACCGATTAACTCTACGCTTGATTTGCGTCGCTACTTGTACGATAACAAGAAGATTGGCGATGAGCTGAAAGTTACTTTTTACCGGGCAGGCAAGGAAGAAACGGTGACGTTAAAATTAACAGATAAGCCGGAAGGCTAAGGTATGATTATAGGTTTAACTATAAAAAGGCGCTCTCCGGCTTATTCCCGGGAACGCCTTTTTCGATTTTTTGCTGCGCCTTAGATTAAGATGTCGTCCCCGTCACACGGGTTCCGCTCTTGGTGATCTTGTATGTCACCACATCGCCACTCCAGAAGTGGAACTTCAGCGTGACGTCGACATTTTTTACACTATTAAAAAATTCAGGTAACAGCTTGATACCGTTGGCATCATAGGCAGGGGCAAAGGTATTGCCAAACTCTTTATACGGTGTCCAATCCTGTGGACCGGCATTGCCACCATTCGTATACACGGCTTCCATCGTGGCAAGCTGGCTACCACGGAAGTCCGTTGGAATGGTAAAGGCTTGTGTAGTCCCTTCGACAGCACTTAATTTTGGAGTATCATACACGACTACTTTAAAATTCCAGTCTGCCCCCTTGTTAAACTTAGCGGTAATGACGGCATTCTCCCCATATTTACCGGAAGTGGTCAGGCTGGTGAGCAAGCTGGCTTTGAAGGTTAATGTATCTCCGCTCAGCGTATAGTCAGTGCCCTGTTTCAGTTGCTTGCTGCTCACACTGAGTGTTTTCAGCTGATTGCCGTTCAGGTTTAAAATGACCTTGGCATCCTGAGCAGGAGTGCCCTTCTTCAAGTGAATGAGGTCACTGGCTGCATTGGAGGAACGTCCTTTTAGGCTGGACTTAATGACATTGAAGAGTTCAGGATCAGACCATTTGTACGTTGTCCGGTTCAAGTGCTGGCCGTTATCCCAGAGCATACCTGTTATTTTCTTCTCCTTCATATAATAGGTCAGGAACTCGAAGAATTTCAGCTTTTCGCCCTGTTCAATAACACCTGTATGTTTATCGAAGCCGAGTAGGCCGTATTCACCGATAATGACCGGGATACCTTTGGCTACAAAGGTGTTATAGACGTTATCAAAGGTTTGAACAATATCGTTCTTGGTATCTTTCTCAAAGGTAGTATATCCGGCAATGTTCACACTGAAAGGCCAGAAGCCATAATAGTGGACGGTTGCAATCAGGTTGGGATCGTTCAGCTTGGTTATCGTGTTGTACAGCTCGTTGATTTTGGCCTGAGCAGGTGATGTATCCAAGCCAGGCAGAACAAGGGGGCGAGTGGCATTTTTACCGCCGGAGGCGCGGACGATTTTGTGGAAGGATACATTCAGTTCTTGGAGCATCTGATTCATTTTTGCTTCATCCGTAGTCCCTCCTTCGGAGAAACGGGGTTCGTTAATACTTTCAAACATCAGCTTGTTAGGTTGAGCTTTAAAGCGCTGGGCAATTTGTGTCCATAATGCGTTATAACGAGCTAGTACTTCATCATGCTTGGGCTCCATGCTGCTTACCCACGTCCATGAATCATGATGGACATTGATCATGACGTACAGATTGGCATCCAGTGCCCAGCGAACAACCTCTTCTACACGATTCATGTAGGCAGACTCAACGGTATAGTTCGGTGCTGCTCCAATGTGCTTATCCCAGGTGACGGGAATACGAATACTTTTGTATCCTTGGGCAGCAATTTGCTGGATCAACGCCTGGGTAATGCGCGGATTGCCCCAGGCTGTCTCATCCGCCCCGACAGCATCCAGAGAATTTCCTAAATTCCATCCAGGCTGCATGGCTTCTACATACGATTGCATGCTGCTCGCAGCCGCAGTTTGCGGTGCTTGTCCGTCAGATTCGGCAGCAGCGGCAACAGATGCGAACGTAGATAACAATAGGGTGATGGCAAGCGTCAACGACAGCAATGAAACGGGTCTTCGTTTTAACATAACAGGCCCCTTTACAAAGTTATTTTTGAAAACGCTTTCTAATAAACACTACCATACGATTTGAATATGGAATACCTGTATAATTCATGTAAAAATCATGTATTTATTAGATGTTTTAAATTTGTAAGCGTTATTATTGAAAAAATATAGAAATGAGTGTAGAATCTATGGCCCTACCAATTCCTCAATTACAAAAGAAAGAAGGAGATGAATATGAATAAGTGGGACACGGAAGAGGCCATTCGACGCTGGGATATGCATGCAGAAAACTTTACCGCCAAGTACACGGAGGAAGGGGATCGGTCTCGCGAAGTCCTGCTGAATCCGGCATTGCAAGCTTGTATGGAACCCCTAGAGGGCAAAAAAGTGCTGGATGCCGGCTGTGGCGAAGGCTATCTAAGCCGGAAAATGGCCAGGGCGGGTGCTTTGGTTGAGGCTGTCGATTACTCGACAGAGATGCTGAGGCTAGCCAAAGAGCGAACACCGTCAGCGTTGGGAATTACATATCACCATGGCAATCTGGAAAAGCTGGAGATGTTCGGGGACCAGAGTTTTGATCTAATCGTTTCGAATATGGTCATACAGGACTTGGCTCATTATGAGCGGGCGATTGCCGAAATGCGGCGGTTATTAGTTTCAGGAGGCAGCTTTATTTTTTCTATTCTGCATCCGTGCTTTCTGACGCCGCAGAGTGGTTGGGTGAAGGATGAGACAGGAAAAAAGCTGTATTGGAAAGTGAATCAATATTTCAACGAAGGCCCATTGGAGCAAGCAATCCCTTATGATCAGGAAGAAAAGTTTTTGTACTTTCACCGTACGCTGGGCAGCTATGTACAGACCATTATTGACGCGGGTTTGCTGTTGGAAGGGATGATCGAACCCAAGCCGTCTGCCGAAATGTTGGAGAAATATCCCCATTTTCACGAGGACCTGAATGTCACTCATTTTCTTGTTTTTACAACCAGACGATCGGGGTAAAAAGCAAGCCCTTTTCTTTCCGCGTCAAGTGTGGTAGAACAAAAGAAGGCGATTTTGGCACACCTACAACAGGAAGAGCTTCAAACGGAAAGGGATGCAACTGGAATGTACGTGGTATGTAAAGAGCATGTAGAACTGGCAATTGATATGTTCGTCGATGAATACGAGGATGCACCGGATGTCGTCGATCTCAAGGAAACGAAATTTTCGGATTGGGACCCTCCAGTGAAGTGCAAGGAATGTGAGAAGAAAGCAGAGTTTTTGGTCGTCTAAAAAACAAGCACGGGCGTTTCGGGCAGAAACGTCCTTTTTGTATACCAGGATTTATTGCAAAAATACCCCATACATAGAGCTATATTTATTCCCACCACGTGCTGAGACAGGAGTGAACGATGGATGGACCCTTTGCTGCATTCACTATTTCGTCCGCTTCAAGTCAATGGAAGTGATCTGTCCACGTATTATATCGAACAAAAGCCGTCTGCTGCGCTAGAAGCCCACGTAGCCTGTTATTGGGAGTCCGGTCCGGCTAATAGGGTGGTAGAGGGAAATCTAGCAGCTTCGTACGGAGACACCGCTTTGTTAAGCCTGCCGCAGGAAGAAACCATGGAGCGGGTATTACCTGATGGCTGTACGGATATTCTATTAGAATACGATCCGGTGAATAAGCGTCAGCAACTCTCGTACTGCGGGACATTTACGCAACCATTTGTGTCTGCCAGACAAGCAGGGTCCGAGACACGTATTTTTGCCGTTCGATTTTTTCCGGGCGGGGCACATTATTTTCACGGGATGCCCACTCACTTGTTTACAGGCGGTAATTACCGCTTGGAAGATCTCTGGCCCGAAAGCATCACCATCATAGGTGAGCGCATTATGGAAGCGCAGAATTTCAATGAACGGGTGCGCATAATGGATGAGTATCTTAACCAGCTTCTGCTGCGCCAACGCACGAACGATTGTGACCTGATGAAAAACTTGCTGCATCGCATCTTCATGAGCTGTGGGAGTATGGGGGTTAAGGAGCTGGCGGAGCGTGAGGCGATCAGTGAAAGGCAGCTTAACCGTAAGTTTGGACAATGGATCGGAATCAGCCCGAAAAAGTTCAGTGAAGTCGTCCGCTTCCAGAGCGTTCTGCACAGTATCCAAAGCGACGGGGGTCTGGATTGGACAGAGCTGGCATTGAAGCACAGCTTTTTCGACCAGGCGCATCTGATCCGCGATTTTCGCAGGTTTTATGGCGATTCCCCGCTTACTGCGGCTAAGGATTTACGGAAGTTGTCCGATTTTTACAATACACGCCCAGAGGCTTCGGCTATACTCAAAATATGAACAAGGAATGGCAAAGGAGAGATGAGAATATGAGTGGAACGCTGCAAGTTCGAGATCATTTGCTGAATGAGCTGGAGACCGGAGTACGGACGGGGGAAGCTTTGATCCGTAAAATACGCCCAGAGGATTGGAGCTTTCGTCCACAGGAAAATTTCCGCTCGCTGCTGGAGTTAGTACATCACTTTGTACTTATCCCAGCTTCGGATCTTGCGATAATGCAGGAGAAGTCTGAGGGTGAAGTGGGAAGCATTGAAAGCAGCCTGTCCGGGGTGGAAGATCCCGAGCGCTTGGCTGTGACTTTCAGGCAGAATTTTGAGGCTTATAAGGCTTACATTCTTTCACTCAGCGAAGACGATTATCTGAACCGTTCGACGAAAGCTTTCTATATGGAGCATGGACATTTGCAGGTTCAATGGCAGATTGAGATCTTGACCCACGTATTCCATCATCGTTCGCAGATTTATAATTATCTGAAGCAACTGGGACATGAAGTGAGCTTTTTTATGTTGTACGCTTGAGTATCTTTTATAAAACGTTTGGAGGGCACCTGTGCGGTGCTCTTTTTTGGTTTTATTTAAGGCCTTTATAGGAT
Source organism: Paenibacillus sp. S29 (assembly GCF_049319765.1). Taxonomy (NCBI): domain Bacteria; kingdom Bacillati; phylum Bacillota; class Bacilli; order Caryophanales; family Paenibacillaceae; genus Paenibacillus; species Paenibacillus sp. S29. The sequence goes on from NZ_JBMOUI010000001.1 coordinate 71,454, forward strand.
GGCATGACTTACTTGAACGCACGTGAAACTTCTTTACTAACTCGTCTGAGAATGCCGATTTGCTCTTCGTTCAATCTGCTGGTCAACGCTACAAACTCATCTATTGCCTCTTGCCGAATCGTTTCGTCTTTAGTCATATGTTCTTTGGAAAACATTAACTCACTGATAGACACGTTTAAGGCAGTTAACACTTTCTCCAAGGTATCAATCGAAAAGTTCCTTTCGCCTCTTTCTAATGCACCAATATATCGATAGTCCAAGCTTGCGATGTCAGCTAGCTTTTGCTGTGTAAGTCCCTTTGCATTTCGAATAGCACGGATTCTAATTCCCATCTGCTTGCGTAATTCTGTCATATAACCACCTCATAACAAGCTTATGGAAGATGCAGTATAAAAGTCAGGTCAAAATATATAGTAAAAATGGTTTATATTACGCATTTTAAGTAGTATAATTAATTTGTTTAGTCACTCCTCACGAGTGGTTAGCAACTCTAAATCGATAATGAGGATATACTAGAGGAGGTAACATTTTTGCAAGAGGACATTCTAAAATCACTCAAACCGGACATCATTGTTGAAATGTTAGAAATAGCTGTGGCTTTTGAAAACTGGAAAAAGGTGATGGAGACGGCGGATATTTTGTACCAGTGTGTACAGCGTATCTATGAAGAACGGCAGTATCATAAAGCAATGAAATTACCCATTCCGCATGTCCATTTAGAACGTCCGTTGGTATATTATTTTGGGCTCAGTCACCTGATGTGTGGAATGGCTCACCAGAACCAGGGTACATATGAGCAGGCAAGGGAGTGCATCTATAAGTATGTTGAGCTAGGGTGGATGGAGGATTTAGAGGAAGAAGGTAATCAGGTTGTCGAGGAATTCAGGTTTTCAGCCAAAACTAATTTATATGCAGTAGATATTTTGTCTGGAAATATAGAGCTGCTGGAGGAATACGTAGCCTTTTTGCAGGATAATCTAGAGGAAATATTACCGGGGCTGAATACCATATTACAGGCAGCGCTTATGTATCCTTTGGATGTAGGGGATATTTTACATACGTTTGCAGAGCAGATTGATGAATTTGAGAGTTATGAAGACGCAGAGAATATATCTTACTATTATAGCTACTGCTATCATTTGGCTTTGTACTATCGAAAGTGTGGCAGATTACAGGATGCAGTGATACTTACTGTGCGAGCGATGCAACTAGCTGATCAGTCGGGTAATGATCGTAATTTCAAGAAATGCACAGCATTGTTTGAAACATTACGGGAGTCGGCGACAGCGGAACAAATTAGTCAATATCGACAGCTGCTAATGCAGTGTCTTGATGAATACGGAGCTGAGAGCATTCCATTGTGAAGAGTGTAAATGAATGATCCGCTATAATCTGAACAGGGAATAGGCTCGTAGTGGAGAGGAAATAGATAGGTAAGAGACGTTTCAGGTGCTAAAATAACTATGTTACAGGTATGTTTTTAAGTTAGGGATCGTAAATGCGATTTTACATTATCATTCGACATAGATAGGGGTAAGGAATTTGTTTATTCAGCTTATAGGTGTGGGAAAGTTAAAAGAGAAGTATTTGGTCATGGGCATTCAGGAATATGCCAAACGGCTAGGGCCATACATCAAGTTCCAAATGATTGAGGTAGCCGATGAAAAGGCTCCTGATACACTGAGCGAGGCTGAGGTTCGACAGGTCAAGGAGCGAGAGGGAGAGCGCATTCTTGCTCATGTGAAAAGTGAAGCACATGTCATTGTGCTTGCCATCGACGGCAAACTGTGGAGTTCGGAAGAACTCGCAGAGGAATTAGACAAGCTCGGCACCTACGGTACAAGCCGTGTTGTCTTCGTCATTGGCGGAAGCCACGGACTCTCTGACGAAGTCCTCCGTCGCGCCCAGCAAAAGCTGAGCTTCGGAAGGATGACTTTGCCACATCAACTGATGAGGTTTGTGCTGGTGGAACAGATTTATCGGGCGGTGAAGATTAATCGGGGTGAACCGTACCACAAGTAGGGCGAAATTTGTATAATTAAGCTAAGTCAGTAGTTACTTAGTCAAACGTAAGATTATTGGAGGATGCATAGTGATTACATCAGAAGAAATAAAACGTAGATTATGGAACGGAGCAAACGAGTTACGAGGTTCAATGGATGCAAGCCGATACAAGGACTATATGCTTGGACTAATGTTTTATAAGTTTTTAAGTGACATGACGTTGGACACATTCAAAAAGGTTAGCCGTTTAGGACAAATGTCTGAGTCACAATTGGTAGAGGAATATATCAATGCTAGAGCCGAAATTGGTGAAGATCTGGACGGTATGCTTCAACAGGCACTTGGTTATTATGTGTTACCCGAGTACCTCTATCAGACATGGTTAAAGGATATTCGTTCAGGAGATTTTGAAGTTGAAAAGGTAACCGACAGTTTGAATAACTTCGAGCGAACAATTGCGGTGTCGGGTGGTTCCGATGATTTCAAAGGATTATTCTCAAGTTCTACACTTGATTTAACAGATACAGCTTTAGGTAATGATCCCAATGCACGAAATAAGAATATTAAAGCGCTGATTTTGCTATTCGCTGATTTAAACATGATTTCCTTGCAAAAAGGTGATGTCTTAGGTGATGCTTATGAGTATCTTATTGGTCAGTTCGCAATGGGGTCAGGTAAGAAGGCTGGAGAATTCTATACGCCCCATCAAGTTAGTGAAGTTATGGCACAAATTGTTGCAAAAAAACAAAACATAAAGTCAATCTATGACCCGACAGTTGGATCAGGTTCGTTGCTTTTGACGGTGAAGAAGCATCTAGCTAGAGATATTCAAAAAGATTTGAATTATTATGGACAAGAAAAGAACACAGCTACCTATAACTTGACCCGAATGAATCTCTTGCTTCATGGAGTTCGTCCTGACAAAATGACCATTAAAAATGGAGACACACTTTCACATGACTGGCCAGAAGATCCGGAACGACCGAATGAAGGTGTGCTATTTGATGCGGTCGTAATGAACCCACCTTACTCAGCTAAAAATTGGAATAAAGCAGAATTGAAAATAAGCGATCCTCGATTTGAAATCGCTGGAGCATTACCGCCCGACTCTAAGGGAGATTATGCTTTCCTATTGCATGGATTATTCCACTTAGGTCAGGAAGGGACAATGGCTATTGTATTGCCGCACGGTGTGTTATTCCGTGGAGGAGCGGAAGGAAAAATCCGTGAGCGATTGATTGATAGAAATCAGATCGATACAGTCATTGGTTTACCAAGTAACCTCTTCACCAACACGGGGATTCCTGTTGCTGTCATGATATTGAAGAAGAATCGTACACCAGACGTCCCAGTCTTAATTATCGATGCTTCACGTGATTTTATTAAAGTGGGTAAACAAAATATTCTACGGGAAAAAGATATCGCCAAAATTGTGGACACCTATGTTGAACGTAGAGTAGAGAAAGGATACAGCTTTGTAGCGGATCGCCAAACGATCATTGAAAATGATTATAACTTGAATATCCCAAGGTATGTAGAAGCCATCGAGGCAGATATTGCCCATGATGTGGATGCACATTTATTGGGCGGTATTCCACGGAAGAATATTGAAAATATGCATGTGTTGCAGTCCGAAGTACCCGATCTATTGGAGAGTGCCTTAAAGGAAATTCGTAGCGGATATGTTCAACTTCAAAAACCCATATCTGAGCTGTCTAAGGAAATATTAAATGATGTTCGAGTGGTTGAAAAAGCGAAGCAAATTGAAGACAAAGCTAAATCGTATATTCATAAATATTGGGATATTTTGCGAACGGTAAACAAGAATAGCGATATGAAGGAACTTATGGATAATATGCTGGTTGAAATCAATCTAATATTGACGGAGTTTAACCATATTAATGTCTATGATGGATATCAGGTTGTGGCGGAAATTTGGAAGACTGCATTAACTCATGATACAGAAATTATTGCATCAAGTGATTTCTATACAGCAGGACGTATTCGGGAACCTCGTATGGTTACGAAAGGGTCCGGCGATAAGAAACGTGAAGAGCAGGAAGGTTGGATCGGATTAATTGTGCCGAATGAATTAATTACACAACATCTGTATCGGGCTAAATTGCAGGAAATTGAATTGAAGAAAGAACGTGTGTTAGAGATTGAAAATGAACTTACCGACTTGGTGGAAGCTGCAAAAGTGGAAGAAAGTGAAGAAGCTACCGCTTTAAGTGAAGGTATGAACGAAGCAGGAGAAGCCTTTGAGAAGAAGTCCATTAAGGCTGAGTTGAAGAAGGTAAGTAAGAATTCAGCAGAATATAAACTGCTTGGGAAAGTAGATCAGTTCCTAACGAACAAAGATGCTATGAACAAAGCGATCAAAGCGGATGAGAAGACACTGAACGAAGCTGTTCAAGAACGTATTCTAACGTTGACGAACGAAGAAATAGATCAATTGATGTTTCAAAAATGGTTTGGCAGTACAGTCGCTACAATTGTTGGATTAGTAGAGTTACCGCTAAAAAAAGAACTGAACACATTGCAAATGTTGCATGATCGATATCATGAGACTTTAACAGCGATTGACGATGAGAGCCGTGACTTGGAATCGGCATTTGAGGCATTGATGAATGAATTGGTGGTGGGACCATGACGGAACAAGAAAAATTAGTTCCCAAAAGGCGATTTAAAGAATTCGGAAATGCCACCGCTTGGGAACAGCGTGAGTATGGCGAGGTTATAGATTTATTGTCGGGACAGGACTTTTCGCCTTCAGAATATAACGATACGTTTAACGGTATACCTTATATGACAGGGGCTAGTTGTATAGTTGGGACAGAGACTATCGTTAACCGTTGGACAACAGTTCCTAGATGTTTAGCAGAAAAGGGTGACGTTTTGCTTGTCTGTAAGGGATCTGGTTATGGAGCAATCGCTGTATTGGCACAAGATAAAGCACATATTGCTAGGCAATTTATGGCTTTGAAAAATCTACCCAATCTAGATAAAGTCTTTAATTTCTACCTATTGAATTCAGTAATAGAAAATATTAAAAAAGATGCTAGAGGTTTAATAGCCGGGATTGCACGGGATGCCGTTATAAAACAAGAAATTTCTATTCCATTATTTGAAGAACAATCCCAAATCGGTACCTTTTTCAAACAGCTCGACCACCTTATCACCCTTCATCAGCGTAAGTTAGAGAAGTTGAAATCTTTAAAATCTGCTTATCTCTCAGAAATGTTTCCTGCTGAAGGTGAAAATATGCCAAAACGAAGATTTGCAGGTTTTACTGGCGCTTGGGAACAGCGTAAGTTGGGGGAGCTAGCTGATATTGTACGCGGTGCAAGTCCTAGACCTATTCAGGATCCAAAATGGTTTGATGATAAATCAGAAACAGGATGGTTGCGAATTTCTGATGTAACTGAGCAGAACGGACGAATTCATCATCTTGAACAACGCATTTCAAAAGCTGGGCAAGAAAAAACTCGAGTGTTAGAAGAGCCACATTTATTGTTGAGTATAGCTGCAACAGTCGGAAAACCAGTTGTAAACTATATTAAGACCGGCGTACATGATGGATTTTTAATCTTTCAAGACCCGAAATTTGATCGTGAATTCATGTTCCAGTGGTTAGAGGCGTTTCGTCCGCAATGGCGACAATATGGACAGCCTGGAAGTCAAGTCAATTTGAATTCGGACATTGTGAAAAATCAAGAGATTGCTCTACCAAATGAAGAGGAACAAAAGGAAATTGGGGTATTTTTTTCAAAACTCGACCACCTCATCACCCTTCATCAGCGTAAGCTAGAAAAACTACAAAATATCAAAAGAGCATACCTAAACGAGATGTTTGTCTAGAAAGGGGAACCTATGAGCAATACACCAAAGAGTGCATCAGAGCGTACGTTTCAGGAGCAATTTGTCAAAGAACTGCAAAAATATAAATGGGAAGCACCTGATTTCTTAAACGGGAATAAACAGGCCGTAACTGTCGATGACCTAATTCATCATTGGCGGAGCGAGCTGAATCGAATCAATGTGGATCAACTAGAAGGCGTGGTACTGACTGATAATGAGTTCAAACAAGTAATGGCCAAAGTGAATCAGATCAGTAACAGCTATGAAGCGGCAAAAATACTTGCCATAGAGAATTCAAAAGGCAAGATTGATGGTATCTATCGTGATGACAATCCAAAAGTAACAAGGAAACAAATCACCTTAACGATTCTAAAAAAAGCAGAGGTACGTGGCGGAGACTCAAGTTATAAGATTGCTAGAGAGGTACGGACTACGAATGATAACCGATTTGATATTGTCCTGCTAATCAATGGTCTACCGCTGATTAACATCGAGCAAAAGCGTACCGATAAGACGCTAGACGAAGCATTTGGTCAATTTATACGTTACTATCGTGATGGTGAGTACAGCCATAATTTTATGGCTTTTTCGCAGATGATGGTGATGACGTCTGAAATTGCGACTCGTTATTTTGCTACACCCAAATCGATTAAAGATTTTAACCTGAGTTTTGTTTTCCATTGGGCGGATAAAGAGAATCATGCGGTGAATGCGTGGCAACAGGTGATCGGACAATTTTTAATGATTCCAATGGCTCATCAGATCATAGGGGACTATCTCGTTATTGATGAAGCACGAGAGGAAGAGAATAGACGACATATGCTTATGCGCCCTTATCAAGTACATGCTTTGCAAGCAGTCGAAGGTGCGGCATTTGGCTGGGACAACGATGGAAAAATTCCGCATGGTGGTTTTGTATGGCACACAACAGGTTCAGGTAAGACCATTACAAGTTTTAAAACGGCATTTTTCTTATCTACTAGAGTAGGATTTGATAAAGTGGTCTTCCTGGTAGACCGTCGTGAGTTAGACAATCGAACAAGTGAGAATTTCAAAGCATATGCTGCGTACGAATCGGTGTCTGTAGATGACACGAAACACACGTATCAGCTTAAAAAGATACTTAAATCCGCTAAGACCGGTATTGTGGTTACAACTACATTTAAATTAAATGGATTAGTGAAAGAACTTAAAGAAGCCCAAGATGCTAGTTTAGTAGATAAAAAGTTGGTATTTATTATTGATGAAGCTCACCGTACAACGATGGGGCAAATGATGGGGGATATTAAGGGCTATTTTAAGAAGAACGCACTCTTTATCGGTTTTACAGGTACACCTTTATTTGACGAAAATAAGGTCAAGGGTAAAATCAATGAGAAAAGTGAACTTATCAATACAACGGAAAAGTTATTCGGGCCCAAATTACATCAGTATACAATTGATGAAGCGATTGCTGATAAGAACGTATTAGGTTTCCACGTTGATTATATCAATACTGGGGAATTTAAAGGTTATGATGATTTAAGAGAACAATTAATCGAGAAATTGAAAGATGATAGTCCAGATAAGCCAGAGAGGGAAATTGAGCGACAGGTGCAAGCCATGTCAGAACTTGACGTTGAAAAGCAAGCGGTGAAACACAGTTTACTCATCTATCAGGATGAAGCCCACATTCCACGCGTAGTTGAAGAAATGCTGAATAATTGGGAATCGCAGTCTCAGGGCAAAGAATTTAACGCGATTCTGACCGTTGCTTATAAAAATCGTGTCATGGCTTATTATGATGAGTTTAAAAAACAGCTAGCTGAGCGTGGGGAAACCCTAAATGTTGCAATGACCTTTAGCTTTGGTAATGAGAATGATCCTACACCGTTAGATCCTAAAGTCGTTGAAATGATGTTTAGAGACTATGCCTTATTTACGGGCATATCATTCGTGATGGGTGATAAAAAACATGGTGAAGATGCTTATTTCGAAGATGTCGTGGAACGTACTACTAGAGGGGGAAGCGGGCGAAATCCTAAGAATATAGATCTTGTTATTGTAGCCAACCAATTACTAACAGGGTATGACTCGAAGCGATTGAATACGCTTTATGTTGATCGTAAACTTGAACTTCAGGAATTAATTCAAGCGTATTCACGGACAAATCGTGTGTTTGGCTCTACCAAAGAATTCGGAACGATTATTAATTTTCAGTATCCACGGATTACAGAAGAGGCTGTTAATGAGGCGCTGAAGTTGTATGGCAGTGGGGGAAAGAGCAGCAAAGCCATTGTAGATACCTATGTTAATGCGGTACATAAATTAGCGGTGAAAGTTACTGTAATGATTCCGACTTTACCTGACCCTACAGATTGGCAATCCATTGCAAATGATGAACAGAAAAAGGAAGCCTTTATACTTGCATTTAAAGATGTTGCTGAGCAACTGAATGTAGTCGAGCAATATTATGAATTCAGGTGGGATGACCTTGCTTTTGGTATAGATGAGCACACTTGGTTACAATATGTCGGTGCTTATAAGAACTTAACGTGGCAACCGGGCATACCGGTTCCACCTACAACTGTTAATGCGCTTGTTGGGAAAACAAAGTTAGCAGGAACGCAAGTTATTGATGCTAATCATATTCTTAATTTAATTGGTTCAAAAGTGACTTCACCTTATGGTATACAAACTGTGGATAAGGAAACACTTCGAATTATCCATGAACAAATTCAAGAGTTAAGTAATATGGGGGAGCATGAGCAAGCGAAGTTGTTGAGGGAATTTGTAGACGACAAGCTTGTGCCTGGTCACCTATCAAGTAGTGTTAACTTTGATGAGGCGTTTGAACTATGGAAGACAAGCAAGTTACACAATGTAATCAATGAATTTGCCATGGAGTGGGGATTAGATAGTAAGCTGATTGAAAGGTCAATATATGCATACTCTACATCACAACCTGCGGTTGTGCCTTATATTGAAGATCTTCTGAATAGTGTAGATTTCAGTAAGGCAATGAATCAAACGGCAGGAAGTCAGTTGAAACATAGTATACGATTATCTAAAGAACTCCCACAGTGGATTGCTGAAACGAAGCAAAAGTATATTTAATTTTATTTCATATAAATGCTGCTTACTCGTTGCAATTAGTAAGCTATCAAGTATACTAGATCATGCTCAGAAGAAGAAAAAGATCAACAACTTATTGTTTTAGATGCCAAAAAAGATGGCATGATTAAAAAATATCGGGTTATTTAAAAAAAACATAGTGGGTTCTAACTTGAGTTGAAAAAAGTAGTAAATAAGTTGACACTCCACAGAATTCGGCAAAATCATTTGTCTACATAGGTGGATCGGCTACACTAAGTTGGACAGAAAAAATAAGGGCTTGTAGAATAAACCTATCATGTTAAGGAGCGGAACTCTACCATGCCCAAACAACAACGACGTACCTTTACAGCAGAATTCAAAAAACAAATGGTTCAGCTCTATGAAAATGGAAAATCCAGAGCAGATCTGGTCGAGGAATATGGCCTCACCGCATCGGCTTTGGATCGCTGGATCAAGCAAGCTCAGGCTACAGGCTCCTTCAAGGAGAAGGACAATCGTTCACCCGAAGAAAATGAGCTGAATGCTCTAAGGAAAGAAGTTCAGCGTCTGCGGATGGAGAACGATATTTTAAAGCAAGCGGCGCTGATCATGGGACGAAAGTAGCTATCATCCGCAGCAACCGTGATAAATACTCGGTATCAGCAATGTGTGACGTCCTGCAAATGGCAAGAAGTACATTCTATTACGAAGCGAAAGAACAACCAAAAGAAGAGAAACTCACGAAAGCGATTGTGGAGATTTTCCACAAGAATCGAAAAGCCTACGGCACGCGAAAGATCAAAGTCAAGCTCCAGGAACAAGGCTTCATCGCGTCCAGACGCCGCATTGGCCGGATCATGAAGGATCAAGGACTCGTCTCTACCTACACGGTGGCGCAATATAAGCCCGTAAAAACGGCGTGTAACGATGCACGGACGGCAAATGTGCTGGATCGTGAGTTCGAGCAAACCCGAGTTAAACGCTTTGTCGTCAGTGATCTGACGTATGTGAAAGTCCAAAACAAGTGGCATTACATTTGCGTGCTCATCGACCTGTTCAATCGAGAAATTATTGGTCATAGTGCAGGCCCAAATAAGGACGCTGCTCTGATTTCACGCGCCTTTGCTACGGTACAGGGTGATTTGCGTCAAATTCAGTGGTTTCATACGGACCGCGGCAGCGAGTTTAAAAATCAAAGGATGGATGAGCTTCTGGAGACCTTTGAAATCGGCCGATCTCTAAGTATGAAAGGCTGTCCCTATGATAATGCCGTGGCCGAAGCTACCTACAAAGTCATGAAAACCGAGTTCATCCACCAGATGAGCTTCCAAAACCTTCGTCATCTGGAATTGGAACTATACGATTACGTCAACTGGTTTAACAAGCATCGGATTCACGGAACACTGGGATACATGACACCTGTTCAGTATCGCCAAGAAGCCCTTAAAAAAGCTGTCTGATTTACTGTTGACAATCCAGATTTAAAATAAGATTAGATAAAAAGACCCCTCACGAGCCTTCATGGATAGCGTATGTGTATATCCAGATTAGCCGTAGAGGGGTTTTGCTATTTCCACGTTTAACCTATGGAGCAGTAGGTAAACGGGAATTCAGGACTTGGGCGTTCCCGTATCTGGGAATCAATTGCCTTTATTATCTCTTTGGATCCCCGAAGTGTCGTAAGAACTTCTTCTGTGTTTAGAATGAACCCACTCATTTAAATACTAGTAAATTTATCCTATTTCTGATATGCTTTTCACTAGGTAAACATAGGAAAATAAGAGTGGAGATACTAGATTTTGTGGGTATATAGACCTTAAGGTTTGGGTTTAGAATAAATAAATTCATTAAACGTATTGTTAGATAAGAGGGATTATACAATAAAAACAGGTGCTTTTTTCCATATAAATACGTATACTTATACTACAAATAGGGTAATCGGGGGTACATGAGGTGAATTGGGACAACATCGAAAAGATCTTGGGAATGTATACTCAATTTAAGCACTATCAGATCCTCTTTGAGAAGTACAAGCTTCCAAAGAAGATATCTGGAAAAGAGATGTTTGCTTCATTAAAAGAGCAAGTGACAAACGCTGGTTTTCTAGAGCCAGTTATTTCTGAAGAAACTTTCAAAGAATGGTTATCCTATCATCAAATAGATGGGAATAACTACAGCTACGTTTACTATCTTGAAAAGAAGCCAAGAATCGAACTACTTGCAAATCTGCAATTTAAGCAAAGCGAGCTAGTAAAAATAAATCTATGGGATATTGATCCCAGCAATGAATCAGAAAATATTGATGATGTTATGCCGAATTTGACAGATACTAACCTTATAGGTATTCATCATGATGACAAACTGAAAAAGTATATCTTCTCTTTTATTGCACCATGCGTGGTGACCGGGAAAAACAAGGATGGTCTAGTACGTTTATACAAAAAAATATTTTTTGCTCATTGTGTACTATTTGAAGAAAGCCACTATTGTAAGATAGTTTTCAACCCAACCACAAATTTGCTTAATGTGAACGGAGTTGAGAAAGAAGATAGAACTGATTGGTCACCTATAGCCGATTTATTTTTTAGTAAGTTGCAGAAATTGATTGGGAAACAAACTATAAAGTCTCCGAATTGGATTCCGCAGGGTTTACATAAGTTGGCGGAAGAAGCAACCAATCATAATAATCCTGTCATTGCAACACACTCTTTTAATGTGGAAGAAATGGTTTCGAACTTTGCAAAAAAACTCCTTGAAGGTGCCGATATTGAAGTAGAAACAAATACAGCTCTTCATATTAAACTCACACAAGATATTCAGCAGTCTTTCGAAGCCCAATTAGTGGAAAAGTATGGGGTTATAGATGCTGAAAACTCCTTTAGCGCTTTTAGACAACGATCAGACGGAGTTACTCACTTAATTAATGTCGAATCAACATTTGGACTCCGTCAAGGTTTAGCAGCAGAAGCAGCTCGACGTTCAAGAACAGATAATGATATAGACTTGTTGGGCATAATACTGAAGACCGAAGACAATATGTACAAATTTCTAGTTGAATGTGAATTGCATGCATACTCAGTACGAGGAAAAAACACTTTTATTGAAGAGGAGGTTGTAAACATTGTCATCAGAAAACTTAACGAATATCGCGATGAAATACAATCTGCCCTCTTTAATAACAAAGAAAATTTCACAGGTGATCCAATCGCTTCGTCCCAGTGATATTTTAACTAAGCATACACTGGCACGTAAATCTGTTATGGATATAGAATTAGCAGAGAAGATCTTGATGAGTTTAGTTAATGAGGGAATTCTTGATGTGGTGATTGTTTTAGAATGTTCAAACGAGGAGTCTCCCCATCAAGTAGTACTTTTTTCACTTACAGAGTATTATCAGTATGATACACGTAATAACTGTTCTGAATGTGGAGAGAAAATAAAATTTAAAGAGGCTAAAGTAGGTTTTAGAAAGGGGGGCAGATTGTAAGTGGAAATTAAAAGTTTTTCAGATCTTTCAAAAGTGATTAATATGTTTCATGACAACTATTTCTGGAAACCGATTTGGGAAGACTTAGAGGCCATTAAAAAGTTTGATGCACATATCAAGACAATTGAAGAGTCAAAGGGCTGGGACAGAAGTAGAAATCATGAAAAAGGGAAAGTGCTAGAAGATTTTGCGGTATTTCTTTTTGAGCGCTTTATAGATAGTAAAGTTACTAAAAACAGGCGACCTGCTGACAATGAAATGGATGTAGAAACAGTGCTTAGTGAAAAGGCAAGGCCAGCTTTTATGAATGATTATATGGCTCCAAAGGTTATCTGTGAGTGCAAAAATAAAAAGTCTGCACCCATCGATGTAGGAATGGTTGCAAAACTATATGAGTTATTAAGTTACAGAGGATCAAAATTCGGCGTTTTCATATCTTTGAATGGGATAAGTGGCTATGGATGGCGATTCGGAGAGGGTAAACGGAAAAAAATATTATTAAGATATGGAATACCTTTAATTTCTTTCAAAGTAGATGAACTAGAGAGTTTAAGCAGTGAGGGGAATTTCTATACAATGATTAAAGAGAAGGTGCACAGGTTGTATGATGAGGCAGACGACGAGACACCTGATTTCCCCAATCATGATCACCGTGAATTACCAATTAGGCTTTTTGAGATAGTAGGGCATTTCAAAAAGTTTGAATTAATTGGGGATAGCGAAGAGCACCAATTAAGAGAAAGAATTACCATGAGGTATGGAACACTACAAGCAGAAGATGATGATTGAATAGAGACCTATTCCGAGTATACGGAAAGGTCTTTTAGTTTCTAAATGGAGATATATTCGGCCTACTACTTAATAAGTTATGGTGAACCGTATCATAAGTAGGGGCAAGTTTTTTGAAAAATCGCGCAGCAGGCTTGGAACGGAGCCTTAAAGGACATGGGTTGAGTCGGGGTCACGCGTAGGCGAAGATGGAGCAAACGGACTTTTGCGAGCGTTTTGAAATTACAAAATAATGGAGGGTTATAAATGAAGTATTTTTACGGAGTATTATCTTTTTTGGGACTCGTCTTGCCTATTCGCAATTCATCCCTTGGGTCGTGCGTAACGGCCTCGATTTGACTCTCCTATTTGAAGCCATAACCAGTACGCGTATCGGAGCTTTTGCATGGATGGATGTTTTAGTTACCGCAATCGTGCTTATGGGATTCATTCTGTTAGAAGGCACCAGAAAGAGAATGAAATATTTATGGCTGCCGATTGCAGGTACACTACTGGTAGGTCCTTCACTGGGTCTTCCCTTGTTTTTGTTTCTTCGACAATTACAATTGGAGAAAAACATTCTAAAATAACATCAAAGATGGGAACGGAAACATGTTTAAACGAATCAGTTTAAAATGTTCGGCATTTCTTGAACGTCATGATGCCATCGACGCAGCAAAGAATGTAATCTCCGATGCAGGGGCATCGATCGTAAACTTCAAAACGTTCTCCAAACACATGAGCCTGATGTTGAAGTCGAAGTAACAGCGGTACCGGGCAAAGGGTTTCCTGCAAATGATTTGAAGGGTTGTCCACTAGAATCTGTTTTAGTATGAAAACTTGCCGTTACAGACAGCGCGGTGAACCGTATCACAAGTAGGGCGAAATTTACTCTACTTTATTTAGACTTTATCAATGATACATATGGAAGGATGACCTTGAGATACAGCGAGTACATTCGCCTGAAACAGGTAGATACCAATCTGTAGGGTATGAATAAGATAAAATGAGACGAGTCCTGCGGATGTGGGGCTTTTTGGTGTAAGTGAAGAAGAAGATTGGTCAGCGACTTATCACATATTAGGAAATAAGTGGGCGTGTTATACTTGACATTAACTTTGCTTAACATAGTACCGGAAGAGGTGGAAACATGTAAGTCTTAGCCGCAGAATACAATATTCAAATTATCCCAATAAAATATAACGCAGCCTGCTATACGTTCGATATGGTCGGTTGCCGGGATACGTATAGCATCGCTTGTGTTTACGATAAGGAGATTAACGGCGATGAACTTAACATGGGACTTGGAGAGCCTGTATTCCTCATTCCAGTCGGAGAAATATCAAAAGGACTATAAACATGCAGCAGAGCTTGCAGATGAACTTGGTGCGATGGCAAAGCTTCATTTACACACTCAAGAGAAGGCTGAGATTCTAACGGAGGATTTTCTTAGGCAATATAATGCATTCAGGAGCGTGTATCTGTGCTTATTCAGCTATGCAGAACTGGTATTCAGCATTGACAACGGGAATACAGAAGCTGCAAATCAGATGGATGTATTGGAAGAAATGGCCGCGGGTTCCGAAGAAGCTCTAGCAAGTTTCAGCAAATGGCTGGCAAGCATGAGTGGGGAAGAGCTTGACACTATTATTGGCTCGGGTGAGTATGTGGGTCGGCATGCTTTTTATTTGCGTCAGCTGCAGCAGCAGTCAAGGTATTTGCTCAGTGAAGAAGCTGAGGCGGTCATTGCCCGGATGCAGCTTACCGGCGCCAAAGCGTGGGAGAGGCTGTACATGAAGATACAGTCTACATTGTGTGTAGAGGTGGAGATGAAAGGAGCAGCGCATCAGCTGTCTTTGACGGAGCTGCGCAATCTGGTGTACGACCATGATTCTCAGGTTAGGCAGGCGGCATATGAAGCGGATGCCAAGGCTTGCCGCAGTGTTGCCGAACAGAGTGCAGCTTGTCTTAATGCGGTGTGTGGAGAAGCGATAGGAATCTATGAGCTACGAGGGTACAAATCGCCGCTGCATAAAGTACTGGAGACCTCACGTATGGATCAGGAGACGCTGGAAGCAATGCTGCAAGCGATTAAGGAGAGCCTGCCTACCTTTCATCAGTATTATCTTCACAAAGCAAAGCTCCTGGGCCACGCAGGACCGCTCCCTTTCCATGATATCTTTGCTCCGGTTGGCGAGGATTCTTCCGTCAAAATTAGCTACCCGGAGGTACAAGAGCTTATTGTTGCCGGGTTTAACTCGTTCAGTACAGAACTGGGTGCGTTCGCCCGCAAGGTGTTCATCTCCAGATGGATCGATGCGGAGTCACGGGCAGGAAAAGGAAACTTTGGCATGTGCATTGATATCGCACCAATCCAAGAGAGCCGGATTATAACCAGCTTCACCGGGAGCTATATGGATGTTGGTGTACTGGCGCATGAGATTGGTCATGCCTACCATAGCAGCTGTCTTGCCGGAAAGACTATGGTCAATATAGATTATCCGATTCCGATTGCCGAGACGGCGTCGATCTTTTGTGAGGGTCTGATTAATCAAGAGTTACTGCTGAGTGCATCGGAAGGAGAAGTCTTGCCGATCCTGGAGCGGAGCCTCTCGGATGCCGGTTATTATATCGTTGATTTCTATGCCCGTTATCTGTTTGAAAGCCAGCTTTATGAGCATAGGAAATCAGGCTCGCTAACGGTGGAAGAACTGAACAGCCTGATGCAGGATGCCATGTCTGCGGCCTATGGAAGCAGTATTGACCCGGATTCTATTCATTCCTACCAGTGGGTTAGCAAGGCTGGTTATTATATGACAGGCAATGAGTTTCTGAATTTCCCGTATTCGTTCGGGCTGTTGTTCTCTAAAGGGTTATTCGCGCAGTATAAGAAACGTGAAGGCGGATTCGCCGAGCAATTTCAAGCCTTCCTGGCCGCCAGCAGCACCACCATGGTTGCAGATGCCGGGCAGTTAATGGGTATCGATGTGCGTTCACCAGAGTTCTGGAGAGATGCGCTGGCCTTGATTGGGGAAGATATTCAGCGCTTCGTTGGGCATTCTGAAAAATAATAACAACAGGAAATGACAAGCATTTAGTAAACCTGCACATGCACAGTCATTAAGATTAACTCAGAGACAGAGCTGGAATAAGAATGGAATACAATACGCTGTTAAAAGCAGTGAAATCTTATATAATTAAATGGTACATTGGTAAGCTCTCTAAGTTGGGGAGCTTTTTCTTTTTGTCTTTAGATGACAGGGTGAGAGCTTTATTATAGTAATTACAGATGATAATGGGGGGGAGACTCATGAATAAACGGCAAGATATTTTAAATGCTTGGATTACGATCGAGCAGTTATCCGAAGGTTCTATTAATAAAAAAGACAAATCGCTAAAGCTCATACATACAATGGAAGAGGATTGGAATCGTTTTTTTTCAGACTTTTTAATGAAGCAAAAAGAACAACAAAAAGTATCAGATAAGTTCTTTAAGAAATCGGGCTTAGTATTATATTTCGATATTTTTGATTTTCAAGAAGTTGTTGAACTATTGAGGGAGAAATACAAGATTGCTAAAACCTACGAGGAAGTTAGTAAATCTGACAAATTCACCTTCTCTATCTATTTTGATAACGAATTGAATTTTCTAGCAGACAAATTGTTTTATACAATGAGTGGTTATATCCGCCAACATGGTGAATTACCGAAAGATTTTTTGAAAGTTGAAAACGTATTTAGAGAAGATTTGAACAGCAAATTTGAAGAAGGTTTTCATACCACCATCTCTGAGCTTTTTCATAAATATCATATTTCCGCAGAAAATTTTCGCTATGCATTTGTGAAAAACCTGGATAACGGAGATGTAAATCTACATTCGTTCTTTATTGAAGATCTGAACAAAGCAAAGACAATCACTAATAAAAATTTGGATCGATATTTTAATGGCTTTTCGGGACATAGGCACAATCTGGATGGCAATAAAGAGTCCGTTCATTTTAACCCCCGAATTTTCGAGACAACTATTTTACAACCTAAGTTCTATCCGCTCGGGCGGTTCCCAAGTAATCCCGGTTTCGAGCTTTCATTTATGCAGCAGGTTGCGGTGAATCTAGCTTTAAATGATAAAAATGATATTCGTAGTGTCAATGGCCCGCCAGGAACAGGGAAAACAACACTGTTAAAAGATATTTTTGCTGATTTAGTCGTACAACAGACAGCGGAAATTGTGCAGCTTTCTGATAAAAGGATTAAAGGGAGTCTGGTTTATTGGAAAGATTTTAAGCTTGGTGTTTTACCACACTCCATTTCAGATAAAAACATTGTTGTTGCAAGTTCAAACAATGGGGCGGTCCAAAATATTGTTAAGGAGTTACCAAAGAAAGAAACGATTGCGGGCGATTTTCAAAAGCTACTAGATGAAGCAGATTATTTTAAAGAGGTTTCCAATTCTAAATTAACCGGTGAAGGTTTTGGACAGAATCGCGAGATTAAAAGTGAGTTTTTACATGAGGAAAATTGGGGTGTGTTCTCGTTAGAGGGCGGTGCGTCAACAAACATGAACAAGTTACTTTTAACCATTGAAGCAATCGAAAAAGATTTAGAGGATCATGATCAAGCGAATACAGGTGAAAGTGTATATCAAGAATTCTCCTGTCTGTATGCTGAATTAAAAATCGAAAGAGATAAAATGCAAGACTATAGCGAGAAGATGTATGCTCTTCGAAAATTAAAAACCAAGCATAAAGAGCAAATGTTTGCATTTGAACAAGAAGAAAAAAAGAAACGAACAGATTTAATCTCACAGGAAGAAGAGGCGAGACGTGAACTAGAAAGACCGGGACAAGAAATTGAAAATCTCCAAGAGGATTGGTCAAATGCTTCTGTTGAGATAGAAAACCTAATTGATCTACAAGCTCAAGTTAAAAGGAATTATGACGTAGTTACTTCTCAAAAGCCAAGTTTTTTGTGGCTTCAGAAAATATTTAATAAGGCAAAAGTTGAGCAGTACTTCAAAGATCTGAATAATGCGAATAATCATTTAAATGATCTATCTAAACAAAAAACGAAATGGTTAAATGACCGTAGGCGACTCGAAAATAGGTTAAGGGAAAATGTTGCGAAAAGTGAGTATGTTCAAAAACAAACTCAGGACACAAGAGCTAACTTCGATCGATGGATGATCAAACAACAAAATGGTTTTAAAAAAGTGGAACGAGAAATTGTATTGTTAGAAAAGCTCAAGTATCAAAGTGGCATTAAGGAACCAGATTTTTCACAATCGTATGATGAGCTGCAAAAGTCTAATCCATGGTTTACAGTGAAATTCCGCAAATTACAATCAGAGCTATTTATTTCAGCTTTAAAAGTTAGAAAGCAATTTCTGTATGAAAACAGAAGGAATTTAAAAGCCGCGAGAAATATTTGGAATAGGCAGTCTGAATACTTGGGAAAAGAGAATGGACAGCAGCTAATTTCAGAATCATGGAATTGGTTGAATTTCACGATCCCCGTTGTCAGCACTACTTTTGCTAGTTTTGGTCGAATGTTTAAAAATCTTAATGAAGATTCAATAGGTAATCTGTTTATAGACGAGGCGGGCCAAGCACTGCCACAAGCTAGTGTTGGTGCCATTTTTAGAAGTAAAAAGGTTATGGTCGTTGGGGATCCATCACAAATAAAACCCGTAATGACGCTAGGTTCAAATGTTTTAACTTTAATTGGAAGACACTATGAAGTCGATGAGAAATTTGTTTCTGCTGATGCGTCTACTCAAACCATTGTGGATGCCACAAGTCAGTATGGTTTCCAAAAAAATGAGGATGAATGGATTGGCATACCCCTTTGGGTACACAGACGCTCGAACTATCCGATGTTTACGATTTCAAATGAAATTTCGTATGAGGGGTTGATGGTACAAGGTAAATCAGCAGATGAGGCACAAGGGAAATCACAATGGTATGATTCAACCGGTAAAGCAAATGACAAATTTGTTAAGGAACAAGCTGACTTTTTGAAAAGAATGATTGATAAACGTCTGCAGGAAGATCCGGATTTAGCGGATGAAATCTATGTGATCACCCCATTTAGAAATGTGGCTTATAAGCTTGCCCAGGTTTTAGATGAAATTAAATTCACAAAACGAGAAAACGGGAAGACAACGAATATTGGTACAGTTCATACTTTTCAAGGGAAAGAAGCCAAAGTCGTCTACTTTGTTCTTGGAGCGGACTCTGATAGCAGTGGGGCAGCAAGATGGGCTGTCTCTGATCCCAATATGATGAATGTTGCAGCGACGCGAGCTAAAGAAGAATTTTATGTGATCGGCGATAAGAAATTGTATGCCTCACTCGGTAGTGAAGTGGCAAATAAAACGATGTCAATTATTGACGACTATAACAATAATGAGGTCGGGAATGATGGTTAGGCGAAGCTCTCCAAGTGGAGGGCTTTTCTTTTCGCCTTCGAGATGATACCCAGAACCGTACCACAAGTAGGGCGAATTTGTGAAAGACAATAAGAAGCAGTTCTTTGTCTGCACGTGGAAATAGTCTCAAAGAGTTCTTGCTTCATCGGGACTATTCCCATCAACGTGATCAAAGACCATCTCCGGGCAAATCGGCCTGCTGGCCTTGAATGCAGCCATAGAAGCAGCTAGAGCGGGCGAGCAGGGTCGCGGATTTGCCGTAGTCGCATTTTATTTCATCTCCCAATTATGTAGAGTTTCTTTCCTTACTAACTCTAGTAATTCGTGATTAACCTTATAATAATACTATAGTTAATAATTGTAACTTTTAGCATAGGCATTATTCGTTATATGTTAATAAAGCAGCGCAGTAATCCGATAAAGTAATTACAACAAGTTTCCTTGTATATTCGACATCATTAGACAAACTGGGGGCAGTGGTTTTTATGAGGAATAGTAAAGTATCGGGATTATCCGGGAAGTGGGCGCAAATGCGGAGCAGGTTGCCGCATCATCGGAAGAGCTGACAGCCAGCGCGGAA
The DNA here is from genome assembly GCF_049319765.1 of Paenibacillus sp. S29. Classification (NCBI taxonomy): domain Bacteria; kingdom Bacillati; phylum Bacillota; class Bacilli; order Caryophanales; family Paenibacillaceae; genus Paenibacillus; species Paenibacillus sp. S29. Next base: position 91,656 of record NZ_JBMOUI010000001.1, read on the forward strand.
CAAACGGGACAAGCTACGGAGCATGTTGCGTCCATTACAGAAAAATTAGCCGAAGGAGCGCAGACGCAGGTGAACAGCATCGAAGCCAGCGTTACGCTTGTTCAGAAGATGGATGGGGAGGCTACGCAAAATTGCTGATCGTTCCATTCATGTCAAGGAATCTGTGGATGTAGCATCGGAACTGGCCCCCAAAAGGAGTCAGGCGATTGAATCTGCAATTCATCAAATGTCCGCTGTTTCAAATAATGTAAGTGAGATTTTAATGGAGGGCGTAATAGATATTTATGCTCTTAACTTGGTTTCTAGCAATTATACGATTTCCGCATAACTTTGATGTTTAGAAAGTGGCAAACGATGTTGAATAAGTACATCGTGTTACCTCGAGAGGGACTAGATGGGAGTGAGGCATAATGAGAGGGATGAAGTTCATGATGACGATCAGGAACAAGGTAATTCTAACGATCGTCGTTACTGTAATCACCAGCCTTGTGATCGGAGGCGTTGGGATTTACAATTTGAAGCGGGTACAATCCTCGCTTGAGGAGAGCCTCAGTATTAGGGCGGAAGTCATCGATCTCATTCGTACAGCAGATGTCGACCTATATCAGATGCTGTTGGCAGAACGATCGCTGTACAGTTATGAACCAGGGTCGGAACAATTTTTGAAACAGCTAGAAGATTACGGAAAACAAAAGGAGTCGGCAAAGAAGAAACTTAATAAGTATAAGTCAATGGGAACTATTTTTGATAATGAGGAAAAGTTGATTCAAGACTACGAAGCAACGGTTGCAGCGTATGAATTGGTCTCCAAGAAAGTGATTGACGGATTATCATCAAAGGATTCAACTGTCCGTGAAAGGGCGAATCTTCTTTCTTATGAGGAGGGCAACGAAAAGTTTGATCAGATGGAAGACGCATTGGATCACATAGGCGATCTGTACTACGATGATAATCAAATCATGTTGGACAGCACACAAAAACAATACAGCTTCCTGCGATTGATCAGTATCCTCTTAACATTGGCAGGCTTGATCGCTTCATCGTTGCTTGGTTATTTGATCATCCGATCCATCCATCATCCGATCCGTTATTTGCGCGGACGTGTCCGAGAGATTGCGGAGGGCAATCTGGCCGTCGATATACGTACCTTCTCCCAGGATGAGCTTGGGGAATTAACGGCTGATTTTAATATAATGGTATCTCGTATGAAAGAACTCATTTCGACAGTAAGCCAATCGATTGGCCATGTAAATACTTCCGCTCATGAACTTACCTTTATTGCGGAACAAACAACGGCAACCGGCGAGGAAATGACGTCAGGCATTAATGAAATTGCAGTTGGTGCTTCCGAGCAAGCGTCCGTGACAGAGGCAACGAGCCGTGAAACGATGGCGCTATCGGACACGATTGAAAAGGTAAATGTAAGGAACAAAAAAATGACCAGCTTGTCTTCGGAGGCGGAAATCGTCTTAAGAGGCGGCATGGATAAAGTAAAGAAATTACAGGATCACAATCTCCAAACGACACAAGCAAACCAACTGGTCGTACAACATATTGAAGGCCTGGCAGAACAGATGCTTACGATTTCCACAATCGTACAAACGATTAATGAAGTATCCGAGCAAACGAAGCTCCTCGCATTAAATGCGAGCATAGAAGCGGCGCGTGCCGGCGATTCCGGAAAAGGATTTGCAGTCGTCGCTACAGAGATTCGCAAGCTGTCGACCATGACTTATGAATCAACAGAGAGAATTAACACAACTATTGCACGCCTCAAGTCAGAAGTTTCTCAAACGTTGCAGGTCATGAACCAGACAGAGGTGGTTATCTCCGAACAATCTCTTATTGTTCAGGAGTCGGGAACGGTATTTGAATCGATTATGGATATGCTAAAGGAAATCATCAGCTCGATTCAAGAGATGGATGGGGATATAGGGCAGATGAATGTTAGTAGGGAACAGGTCATCTCATCCATTATCAAGATATCCGATGTAGCTCGAGACGCAGCTTCTGCCACAGAAGAGATAAGTTCGGCTTCTAACGATCAGAGTCAAGCGTATTCCCATCTGCATAGTGCAGCTGAACAATTGAAACAATCAAGCCAACAAGTGAGCGAAATGATCAGCAGGTTTCGAATTGTACAAGAATAATTAGTGCTGAGAATAAGAAAAGGAGCTATCTGACTACGGATGGCTCCTTTTCTGCTCTCGTTGATGAAATGCGTGCGTACCGTCTCACCTCTAGGGGGGGATGGTGAATTATTCGGAAGTGTTGATGCGTATCTCCATTCAATGCGATCATCACAACCGTTAGATTTTATATGGCTTCTGTCTAAAAAGCCATCACCACAAGGGATAGCTAAAACTTGCCGTTGTAGATAGCACGGTGACTGTATCATAAGCAGGGCGAAACTTGCAGATTAAAATGGTGTAGATTCGAAGGGAAGTTTTTCCTTTATCTTCTATCTATCAAAAAATATCCTCTCTCAAAACCAACTCCTACCCACTCTCCCGATTTCTATGCTTTAATAAAATGAGCAGTATTAACAAGAAGCGTTGAAAGTGGGATTCTATGAAGCGACTAACGATTGGCCTGTTCGCCCATGTGGATGCAGGTAAGACAACTTTTGCGGAACAGCTGCTGTACCATACGAACAGTATCCGGTCACGGGGGCGGGTGGATCATCAGGATGCGTTTCTGGACAGCCACGACATCGAGCGGGCAAGGGGCATTACGGTGTTCGCAGATCAGGCGGTAATAGAATATAAAGGAGACAGCTATTATTTAATAGACACGCCCGGACACGTCGATTTCTCCCCGGAGATGGAGCGGGCGGTTCAGGTCATTGATTATGCCATCCTGATTGTAAGTGCAGTTGAAGGTGTCCAGGGCCATACGGAGACGGTCTGGCAGCTGCTGCGCAAGCATCGGATTCCGACGTTCTTCTTTATCAACAAGACGGATCGGATCGGCGCGGATGTAGGCAGAACCGAGGCGGATATCCGTCAGCAGTTGACGGGGGAAGTATGCTGCATTACACAGAGCTTCGCTGACGGCATAGTCGGCGAGCCACTGCGGGAGGCCATGGCGGAGCGGGACGAAGCCTTGCTGGAAGCATTCCTGGAGGGGAGAGAGGATTCGGGCTTCTGGCTGGAGGCTTTGCAGAGGATGATAGCGGCGGGTCTTCTCTTCCCCTGTGCTTGCGGCTCTGCGCTTCAGGATACAGGCGTCATTGAATTTCTGGATCAGCTGCATCTGTTGACGACAACCACTTATGACGAGAATGCTTCGTTCCAGGGGAGGGTTTATAAAATTCGGCACGATGCAGGCGGAGCGAGACTCACGTTCATTAAGGCGCTGGGTGGTCGGCTGAAGGTGAGAGAACAGCTTAGTTACGAGAGTGGCGGGGTTCAATATGACGAAAAAGTTACGCGGCTCTTCTTGTTTAACGGCCTTAAATCGCAGCCGGTGGAGCAAGTGGAAGCTGGCGATTTGTTTGCGGTTGCCGGCTTGTCCGCCGCCGGGGCTGGACAAGGCCTGGGGGCGATATCGGACAAGTTAGCTTACGAGTCGGAACCGACGTTACAATCGAAGGTATTATTCGACAATTCGATACATGTACAGAAGGTGCTCGGTGCTTTTCGCACGCTGGAGGCGGAGGAGCCGTCTCTGAACGTCGTTTGGGATGAGAAATTGCAGGAGATTTCTATCCGCGTCATGGGATTGATTCAACTGGAAGTGCTGGAGCAGCTTGTTAGAGAGCGGTTTAGCTTTGCTATCTCTTTTGGACAACCGGAAATCTTGTATAAGGAAACGATTCAATCGGCTGTGAAAGGGTACGGCCACTTCGAACCGCTAAGGCATTATGCGGAAGTGCATTTGCTGATTGAACCGGGAGAAAGGGGCAATGGCATCCTGTTCGATAGCAGGTGTCATGCCGATGATCTGAATGTCAGCTATCAGAATCTGATTCGGAATCATCTCTATGAACGGGAGCATCACGGACTGCTGACCGGCATGCCGGTCACCGACGTGAACATTACGCTACTGAGGGGCCGCGCGCATAAAGAACATACCCACGGCGGCGATTTTCGTGAGGCTGCCTTTCGAGCACTACGGCAGGGTCTGGAGAAGGCGGACAACGTGCTGCTGGAGCCCTATTACGATTTCAAAATCAAGGTCGCTATCGATGAAATGGGCAGGGTGCTGTCCGATATTCAGCGTGCTTCGGGTATTTTTAATCCGCCGCAGACAACCGGAACGCAAGCGGTGGTCACGGGCAGGGTGCCCGTGTCGACTTTCATGAACTACAGTGCCGAATTCGCATCCTTTACGCATGGACGAGGCAGTATCCGCTGCGTGTTCAGCGGATACGACCGCTGCCATAATACGGAGGAAGTCATAGAGCGGATGGGCTACCGCAAAGGGGCGGACCCGCTGTATACATCCTCCTCCATCTTTTGCGCCAAGGGGGCGGGTTACTCGGTGCCATGGGATGAGGCGGAAGCCAAGATGCACCTTGAATTAGAACCTGAATGAGCTTGCTCTAATGGAGATGAAACTCCAGGTAGGAGAGCAAAAAACCATACCTCAAGTGACGGTAAAAATGTTGTAGTGAATGCAAAATAGTTCAAAAGAGGGTGTCTCAAAGCCGAAAAATAACGGAGAGACATCCTCTTTTATCATGAGGGAGTGAATCGTCCATATTTCCAGGATTCAGGTAGAAAGAAGGTAGATTTAGGACAAACAATTTTTATAATGGAAATAAGATATATATTTTATAGGGCTAAGGGCGAATGTCATGAAACCGACGCAAGGAATAGAGGCGCTGGCGGCAGAGATTGCCGATGTGGCTAGGACGTCCTTTCGCACTCTTTTTGAAAATGGCGAACGTTACTATTACTGCACGCTATTTACTACTGGAGAGGGACATGCGCCAAGCATCTCCGCCTGGTCATGGGAGGCCTTGGAGAGGGAAGCGGCCAGGCAAGGAGAAGAAAGTGACATGCCGGGGTCAACGATTGCGGAACTCACCAAATGGTCCTATGCCGATTCACCCTATTGTTGTTTCAGGGATGAGGACTTCGATGATGTTAAACAATTGTTTATGAGGCGTCCTTCTATTGCGGAGCTTGAAGCTGACGAATGGAATCGTGAATTTGATTCGAGGCTGAAGGCCATGGAGCTGGCGATGAAAATGCTCGATGATGAAGGCGTGTTTGCCTTGAATCAACCGCGAGAGGCTGTATGCGTCCTTGTCGAGGTCATGCCGCCGGATGAGACCAATACCGAAATCGCCTTACGTTTGAATCGGGCGGAGTCTCCGGCTATGCAAGCATGGCTGGTGGAAGCAGCGGAGTAAGGGCATTCGCGTTTCTTGAGGGAGAGTTGTAAAATGCCTAATCATCAAGCGATTTTTGGCGTGCGTATGTCCTATTCGCACAAGCAGGCAGCCCGCCCCTGGCGTAAACTGAATTATAATCAGTGAGCGAGGTGAACTTCCATGGCACAATCGAAGGAGATGCGTGCACGGGCTAAGAAATTTCAAGGCCGTCCGGTCTGTGTCACCCTGCACAGCGGAGAGACCTACGTCGGCTACATCACCGACGTTAATCGCGGCGGGTTGATACTTGCCAGTGCTGGAGCTCCTCCACGCGCTTCTTCCGGGAGGCAAAATTCCCGATCTCTCAAACGCAGAGCCAGTTCGCATGCCCCGGGCGTCCGTCTCGGCAACCGGAAAAGCTGCGCACGTAAACCGTCTGGCCGTTCGCGCTCCCGCAAGCCGGACGCCAAGGTGTCGGCATTCCTGCCGATGATGGGCTCGCTGTTAGGCGGCCTTGGCGGCTCTACTGCAGGCGCAGGAGGGCTTGGCGGTATGCTCGGCGGCGGCTTGCGGCTGTTCAGCATGATCCAGAAATTTGTCCCGGTCGTGAAGATGGGCTACGGCATGATCAAGTCCATTCGCCCGTTTCTCGGCGCCGTTAAAGGCTTGATGCCCCCGGCCAGTCCGGCCACGCCGGATAACGAATAATCGTATACCTGTGGACTTTAAGCCTCCTTTGAGTGGTCGAAGGGGGCTAGACCACACCATCATTTTCTAACAAGAATAAAAATAATTCACGTTCTTTGTCGTCAAATTTGCCAAGTGTCCGTATCCTAACAAATTCGTGTTGGCCCCCATATGGATTCCATTCATATGGATTTTTTCTGTGGTACTCTAAGGTGGTTCAGTGGTGACCTTAAGAGAAGCTACAATGAAAGATTACTTAAAGATACATATCATTTTAAAGAGGTACGACCCATAGAAAAAATAATAAAATTGCTGGATAAGCAAACAAAGGAAACCTGGCTATGGTCAACAGGAGGGTTCAATATGTGGTTTAGGAAGAAAGAAACGCAACTGGATCGAATAAAAAACAAACTGAGTCAAGCTATGCACAAAGACGCGGATTTCTCAGTGTTTGGAGCATCCTCACATCAATATAGGGTTAAAGAGAAGCTTACAGCAAAAGAGCTGGCGGACTGGCAAGCCCACAATCAGGTTACACTTCCTGAGCCTTACGCGCTGTTTTTAACGAAAGTCGGCAACGGAGGCGCCGGACCCTATTATGGAATCTATTCAATTGGAAAGGCAACTTCCTACACCGAGCGCCAGGCACTCCTTGCAAAATCCGTTCTGCATCCCGGGATGACCAAAGAGGAATGGAACCCTCTGATTGAGCCCCTGACCAAGGACGAGGACATTCCCGATGAGGAATACGACGCCACCTGTAATAAGGTGTTGGGCGGCATGTTGTGCATAGGCACCCAAGGCTGTGAATACGACATGTATCTCGTACTTGAAGGGAAATACAGGGGGAGAATTGTGTACACCTCCGATTTTCATCCCGATCATCCTTTTTTCTTTGTCTATGAAGACAGCTTTCTGGACTGGTACGAGCGCTGGCTGGATGAAATTATTCTGGATTATGATATCGGGTGGTTTGGTAGTCGAATGCATGGTGATGAGAATGCGCTGATCCAGATTTATCAGAGCGCTCCAAATGAAGAAATCCAAGCCAAAGCGCTTAATGGAATGTTCAAGTTTAAGAAAGTCTCTCAGCCAACCCTTGGTTTTTTGAAGAATATTGCGGAGCAAAGCCCAAAAAATCGGACCACAGCCATTTGGCTCATCTGCAAAACTTCTTTTGACGCGGGTAGAAAATATCTTCTGGAGCTGTTGCAATCGGATGGGCATGAGGGTTTTCTGCAAGCTTTACAGATTCTACATACTTCCAGTAAAACTGCGAATTTAACGGATTTTATTCCAGTGATCTTGCAAAGGCTTGACAGGATTCACGACCCGGAAACGTTGCGTTATGCAGGGTATATCTTGGAGGATTATGGTGCGATTACTCTCCAGAACTTTGCGTCTTTCTTGTGTCATGCTGACCCGAAAATGCAAACCACTGCCATCTATGCCGCGCGCAGTTGCGAAAACAAGCTGGGAAGCTGGGAGATCATTGAACAGATGTTGATGGGGGGCGGCCCGGAGGTTCTGAATAACTCGATTTTATACTGGGGCATTATTCCACATGAGAAGTTGCTGCCTTACTATAAGGAGGTATGGCCGCAATACAAAAGCAATCCGAATTTCAGAGAAAAATTTATCGGTTGTTTGCGAGAGCTGCATTTGCCAGATGATTATTTCGACAAAGACGAATGGTGAAGAAGGTGTACATGAATTATTCAGCTCACCTTCGATTTAATTTGACGTGGCGGAGCCTGAACATTCCGAAATCGGATTTACGAGGAAACCAAAAAAATGAAAAAGAGCTACTGACATCCCGTTGTCAGTAGCTTTTTTGTACATTAGGAGTATGCGAATAGCGCAGTGTTTGGAGATGGGGCGACCTTTCTCAAAATCTTATCATAGAGGTGGAATTTATTTATGAGCAATATCAATTGGGAAGTGGATCCGGACCACAGTTCCGTCGAGTTTTCGGTGACGCATTTAATGATTAGTAGAATTAAAGGAGTATTCGAGCATTTCCAAGCGATCTTGAGTTTTGACCCCAACGATTTAACAACCATGGGTATTCAGGCTTCCATAGATGCAAATAGTATTACAACTCGCCAATCGCAACGAGATGAACACCTGAAGAGCGACGACTTCCTTCATGCAGCCAAGTATCCAACCATTACGTTTCAAAGCACCAGCTGCGTCCTTGCTAGCGAAAGGCAATATGAACTTACGGGCAATCTAACTCTGCATGGAGTAACCAACCCCGTCACTTTTCATACTATTTTTGAAGGACTTAACAAGGACCCTCGCGGCCGGGAACGTGTAGGATTTCATTCAACAGCCAGTATCGAACGCAATGAATTTGGCTTGACATTCAACTCTCCTCTGGAAAAAGGTGGGGTTGTTGTCGGAAATGAAGTGAGAATCGAGCTTTATATCGAGGCAATTAGAATAGATTAGCAGTCCTAAAGGCCATCCTTTTAGCGGGGTGGTCTTTAAACTTGTCGTTACAGGTAGGGTGGTGGACCATATCACAAATAAGGGCGAAAATGTTGAAGCAAAATCGTTCAGAAACGAACCAAGACTAAGAGCTTACTAATAAGAATGTGGACTAAATGCTAATGCTTCGATAGAATATCATTCTATATTGTTGTATTCAGGATTTTATTAAGGCGGATTGGAGAAGTAATCATGGGAAATACGGATAAGTTTGAAATGATAGCTAATATATATGACACTTCTGAAAGAATTCAAATTGCAAAGGTATCATCTGATGCCATTCGTGAATATGTAGTTGACGCTAATAGTAAGAATGCTATTGATTTTGGGTGTGGAACGGGTCTTGTCGGAATGAGCTTGTTAAATGATTTTAATTCTATGCTTTTTCTGGACACTTCACAAAACATGATTAATCAAATAAAGCAAGAAATTACTGATCTTCATATTCAGAATGCAGATACATTATGTTTTGATTTTGAAAAGGAAGGTCTAACGGATTTACATGCTGACTATATTTTTATGGCTCAGGTTCTACTCCATATTCATGATGTTGAATTCGTTTTATCAAGGCTATTTGATGTTCTAAATGAAGGAGGACATTTACTAATCGTAGATTTTAATAAAAATGAAAAAGTAGTTTCAGATATAGTTCATAACGGATTTAATCAAGAAGAGCTGACTGACATTATGACTAAAATAGGATATAGAGATATTCAGTCGAAAACTTTTTTTAACGGAAGTAAAATATTCATGGGACAAGATGCATCTATGTTTATTCTTGATTCTCAAAAATAAAACTTTTAGGCAGAAATCAGCTCTCCTTATAGTCGGGGTGCTAAGGTACAACGAAATAAAGGCCGCCCCTTATGAGACAGCCTCATGCTTCTTGCAAGGTTTTTAACTTATGATTCAATCTGTGCCTAGTAATGAATCAACTATGTTCAGGTGGCTTTTTTATAAACCAACCCAGCACCAGAATAAGTATTGCAAGAATAAATTCAATCCAAAAAACCGTTTGTAGACCGGAAGCCATGCTTTGTGTCTTCTCATGCATCGCAGTGGGATTGAGCGAATGGTGAAGATAACGATTGGCCCCAGACGACATGATGCCGACGAACAATGCGATGCCAATCCCTCCTGCAATCTGTTGGAGCGTATTGTATATGGCTGTGCCATGAGGGATCAGGTGACGTGGAAGTTGATTCAATCCTGTCGTCTGAGCCGGCATGACGACGAACGACATGCCTAAGAATAAGAGGATATGATTGAACAGAACGGAACCTTGTGTTGTATCACTGTCGATGCCGGTAAACAGCCACAACGATATGACGATCAGGAGCAGTCCGGGCACAATTACGAGTCTCGGCCCGAATTTATCGAGTAATTTCCCCGATACTGGCATCAGCATCCCGTTCAAAATGCTACCTGGCATTAGAAGTAAGCCTGTCGCGAATGCTGTCAACTTCATCACATCCTGCATATAGAACGGCAGCAATGTTGTTGTGGCGAATAGAACCATCATCAGAATTACAATCAATACCGCAACCAGAGAAAAAGTGGAATGCCGGAATACGGAAAGATCGATCAACGGCTCTTTGATCTTAAGCTGGCGCCATACAAGCAAGAGCAAGAAAAGGCTACCTATTGCAATTGATCCGTAACCTTCTGGCTCAAGAGAGACACTTGTTTGGCTGAAGCCATAGGTGACGCAGCCGAAACCGACGGTTGACATCACAATGGATACAAGATCGACCCTTGGCTTGGTCAGTTCTGTCACATTCTTTAAGTACATGAATGCATAAATCATCGAAAACAGTGCGACAGGAATCACCATGTAAAACAGCCATCGCCATTGAAAGAAATCGATAATCAAGCCAGACAAAGCCGGCCCGATGACAGGGGCGACCATGATGACCAGCCCCATGAGACCCATGGCGGCACCCCGGCGTTCTGGAGGATAGAGGGCGAGAATCGTATTCATCATCAACGGAATCAATAATCCTGTCCCGCAAGCCTGAACAACCCTGCCCATCAGCAAGATTCCGAATCCCGGGGATACTGCACACAAGCAGGTACCGGCCAAAAATAACGCCATCGCAGACATAAACATCTGGCGAGTCGTGAACCATTGCTGTAGTAATGCGGTCACCGGCACCAGTACGCCGACCACAAGCATATAACCCGTCGATAACCATTGTATGGTCGAAGCCGCAACGTTAAATTCTCTCATCAATGCAGGAAACGCATTGGTAAGTAAATTTTCGTTAAGAAACGCGACAAATGTACCGATGAGTAGAGCGGTTAATATTTCTCCTCTCTTCATTCCTCTTGCATCTTGAGCCTGATTGTCCATCTTCTACCTCCCGATTGTTCATTACGTTCCGTCCATTGTTTGTATATCACTTATCCCGCAACGCCTGAAGATCATTCTACGTGAGGTGGGATGAATTGGAAAAAGCGAAATTGTCCATCATACTCGGAAATTCATTCATATTTCGAAAGCATAAGGGGGGCTCCCCCGCGATGTCGCTCATTCGCGCATTATTTCTTGACAAGATGAGGTTAGGGGATTATGATAACGTGCCGGTCAACTCTACAAGGCAAATAAAATCAAAAAGGCTGATTTTTCGTAGTGCCTTGGCACCGGAATCGTCAGCCTATCGTGCAGATTATCCTACACCATCACTTTCTAACAAAGAATAAAAATTATCACGGTCTTCGTTATCAAATTTGCCAAGTGTCCGTATCTTAACAAATTCGTGTTGGCCATACATGTCTATTTCCTCACCGTACCTATTGTAGAGCGCGATCATATTTCCATCCTGATTCAACTCCATGTACCCGTAACATTTTGCTTCAGGCGCTTCACCGTAAAAGAGCATAAATTTTATTTTGACCACTCTGTGCATGCAGATCCTCCTTTTCTGTCTTTCATATTGGCTTTGAATATATACAGTATTTTCCATGAAGTGTCAACAGATGAGGTTTCCACGTGATGTGAAAACAAAGTAATTATTAATATGATGGATTAAAATTTTTGTATGTATAACTAAGATCGAACGGTTTTTACTTTCTCTGGAGCTCATTTTATTCCACTATGTGTTCCAGCACAGAAACTTGAAGGATTCGTTGTCCAAGAATATAAAATTTCTTGGGAAATATCTGAGGAGAAAGGATATATGGATAGTGTTAATTTCAAGCTTCTAAGTCTTTCCGCCTTGTGTCATATGACATTATGGCACTGGCCGATTTGACATCAAGAGCCGTAGGATACGACTACTACTTGTAAAGGATGTGGGCTCTTTGATGACAAGAACCGTCGTCAGCTTTATTCAAAATGGCTATTTCCTACTGCTTACTTTCGCTACCGGATTGTTTTACTTTTGCTTTTATCTGGTCGCTCTTACATTAGGCTTGAGTCTTTCGTTTACCGTCGCGGGCGTTCCTCTGATTACTCGCATTTTGCGAACTACATACGCCTTCCTGCAATTTGAACGCACACAGACCAAGATCTATACGGACATTACCACCGAGCTTTACGTTAAACCAATAAACACCGATGCCTCTATCTGGCTTCAAGCAAGGAAGGAGCTGCTAAATCGGCGCAACTGGATTGCTATCGGCTGGCTGATGCTGAAGCTTCCGGTGGGTATTTTTAGCCTCATTAGTGCGGCCTTGCTTTATATAACTCCACTCGCAATGATTGCGACCCCGCTCCTCTTTCCGCTATTTAATTATTATTTTATGGGTTTTCTTATAGATACTGTGATAAAATCCATACTGGTTTCGGCCTCAGGAGTCGTATTCACTATGGTGAGCTATAGGCTTGCGAACAGCTTGACGCGTATGCTAGGCGGCTACACCCATCTTATGATCAAGAGTGTGAACCGTTAACCGGAATGTCCCGGTCTGGATTTAAAAGTATTGTTGGATGATGTTCTGCTCTATAATAGGTACGTAATGTCATACTGAAAGTTCTTAGGGGTTGATGGTTTTGTTCGATATGGTAAAGCAGTGGTTCTGGTACGACTGGTTCATGCTTATGATCCGCCTGATTTGCAGTACTTCTCTCCTGCTCACTATCATAGAGCGGCAAGCTCATTTCACGCTGCCGCTTTGGGTTCTTGTGTTTTGGCAGCTTATTGCTTTTTCCGTTCCCTGGCTGTGCTTGCAGCTCAATTATAGATACTACCTGCTTACCGAGATTGTGATCCCGGGCGGGCTGTGCTTGTATTTAGCTTCGTTTTTTCCGGAAGCCTACCTCACATTCCTGTTGTATCCATTTTTAATTGCCGCTAACAGCAAACAAAGAACATATCTTTGGTCAGGTCCTTTATCGGTATTGCTCCTACCCACTATAATTAAGCTGCTTGTAGAGCAGACTGATTTTTGGGTTATGACCATTCAATTCGGGACGGCTTATGCATTCGGATTTTCCTTCCATTTATTGATGGTCAATCATCGTCAAAGCGAAATTATACGCGAGCAAAATGCGGTGCTGGAGCAGTACTTGTCCCAAATCGAGCGCATCACGCTGGCCGAAGAACGAAATCGGCTCTCCAAAGAGCTTCATGATACTGTCGGTCATGCCTACACTTCCCTCATTATGGGATTGGAAACCTTGCGCCCTGAGCTAGAGACGGATACAGGAACGAAACGTCTCGATTCCCTATTGAACCTGGCCCGCCAGAATATGGATGAAGTGAGAGGCTATGTGCATCAAATCGAATCGCCGCATGAAGAACTCCCACTGCTTCAGTCTTTGCGGAAGCTGGCAGAGGAGTTTCAGGAGCATGCTAAGGTGTCGGTTCGTTTCCAGGCCTTCGGAGAGGAATACCCTGTAACGAAGCAAGCGAAGATAGCGCTGTATCGCTGCTTGCAAGAATCATTGACGAATGCAGTGCGTCATGGACACTCGACGGAGATTACGGTTTTGGTGCAATTCGAGCCTCAGCAGACGAGGCTGGAAATTCAAGATAACGGCCGCGGGATGGAACATGGACGGGATGGCTTCGGCTTGAACGCCATGAAAGAGCGAGCAATGAATTTGCAAGGTCATGTTGGCGTCTATACCCAACCGGGCGAAGGCACCCTCGTTACCTGCACCCTGCCACGACAAACGGAGCTTAAGGATGATGTCATCCGTCTGTTGGTCGTCGATGACCAGCCTTTTATCCGTGAAAGTCTGCGGACTCTTCTCGAGGAGCAGCAAGATTTGCAAGTCGTAGGGGTGGCAGAAGATGGCGAGCAAGCCATCGAACTGTGCAGGCAGGTTCAGCCTCAGCTGGTGCTCATGGATTTGGACATGCCGAACCTGGACGGAATCTCCGCATCCCGTACCATAAAACAAACGTGGCCCCACATCCGCATCTTGATTCTCACCACGTTCGAAGATACTGGACAGGCTCTGGAAGCGCTGCGAAGCGGAGCGGACGGATACTTATTGAAGTCGATGAAGCCGGTAGAGCTCGCCGAAACAATACGCACGGTCTATCGCGGAGGCACGCTGATCGATCAGGAGATGTCGCACAAATTGTTTGCACAGCTGGAAGCAGACAAGAGTGGGGAAGATCGGTCGACAACTCAAGTGGCCGCGACCTATGACTTAACTCCACGGGAGCTTGAAATTTTACAGTCCGTGTCGAAAGGACTGCGATATAAAACCATTGCCTCCAAATTGTATTTATCTGATGGTACGGTTAGAAACTATGCGTCATCGGTCTATCTGAAGCTGGGGGTTCGCAACCGGGAGGAAGCGGTGCAAAAAGCCCGGGAGGCAGGGCTTCTGGAATAAACCTTACGGCTCGATGCGGATTTCCGTTGGATATGGAGAAAACTAAAAACAAGCGGCAGCATCAGCAGCCGCTTGTTTCTTATTGTACAAGAAAACCCCCAGTTTGATCGGGGGTTCAGGAAACCTTATATAAAGTATCATTATCTTACTTTTTCTGGTTAACCTTTTGAATTAGTGACTGATTGGCAACGTATAGTAATTAAATGCTTGATCCAATAAGGCACTGGCTTCTTGACGCTTCAAAAGCTGTTTGGAGCGGAAGTTTATGGAGCCGTCTAAATTGGTCTTGGTATCCGGGTCCATGATACCTTGGGAAACAAGAGCTGTGACTGCTTTAACTGCCCAAGCATCCGTTTCGCCACTCAATTTAACCTTAGTTCCAGGCTCAACCTGTTTCAGGTTCTGGATCATTACCGCCGCCATTTGTCTAGTGATAGGAGAATTAGGCTGATAATTACGTAGTCCGGCCATCATCTGCTTCTTATTCGGTTCAATCATGAATGGTTGTTTATACCACCCGTGGGCGCGCAGCAGCACTTCTGAGAATTCTCCCTGAGTCATCGTTCCTTTCGGATCGAAGAGGTTGGCTGACTTTCCGCTCATGACTTTCAAAGCATTAAGGTTGTTTATATATGAAATATATTTACTACCCGCAGGTACATCAGAAAATGGTGAATCAATGTTTATTTTTTGCGCATAAGCAACGAGGTCTGGGAGCTGCATGTAATACAAATATGCAATATGACCTGCTTCATTTTTATTAAACGTCAATTTATTACCTGATTCATCTTCAAATAATAAAGGGTGGATCATTTTGAGTGTATGTCTGCCTGATGTTCCTGTCTCCAATATTAATTTCCCGTCTGAATACGAAACCTTCGTCCTTAAGGCAGCGATACGCGTGTTTTGGTATAATCCCACGTAGTCTTGGGCCTGCTGCTCACTTATTGTCGCGTAGGTTGACTTTGGAACTTCTACTTTTCTCGGATAATAATGATTCATAAATTCCTCATACACGTCAAGACTCATCATGGAGTCGTTATTGTAGGACATGTACATCGCTGTATTCTTTTCAGGCAGAATAACAATCAAGGAAGAATGCCCTGTAACATTTCCTCCTTTTAGAATCACATGCTGATTATTCATCTTCTCTTTGAAGTAGCCTTCGAATCCAATTGTTGTAACCGGGAACTCCTTATCAGGGAATAATTGGTATGTGTGCATTTGCTCTATGCTCTTTGGACTCACCACTTCTTTACCTTTGTACTTTCCTTTGTTCAGGTGCATCATGAGGTACTTCGCCATGTCATCTGCTGTTGAAACCATACCGCCTTCAGGTTTTTCTGTTGGTTTAAACCCGTCCAAAGGTATCAGTTCACCTGTTGGTCCATAGTGAGCAGCCATTCTGCTTAACAATTGGGGGGTAAACCGCACATTCGTCGAAGTCATGCCTAACGGTTTGAAAATATTCTTTTCCATATATCGGGAATATGACATGCTCGTTACGTTTGCTACTGCATATCCAGCTAGCATGAAACCAAAATTGTCATAAGTGTACGCTTCTCCTGGAGGCCTGACAACAGTTGGCATATTTGATGCAATGTACTTCTTCATTGGAAAATATTTGTCCGCGTATTCTGGATGCATTTCCATGAGAATATCTGGTTCATCAAATCCACTTGAATATGTAAGTAGATCAAACATCGTCAGTTTTTTTCCTGTTTTATTCGGAACCTTTATTCCTCCTAAATACTCTTGGATATCGTGTTTTAAATCCATTTTCCCCTTATCGACCAACTGCATAGCTGCCAATGCAGTGAATGACTTTGTAACAGAGCCGATTTGGAAAACGGTATTTTTATCAACAGGAATTCTTTTTTCCCTGTCGGCATAACCGTAACCTTTGCTTAGCATCACTTTCCCACCCGTGACGACCACAAAATTAGAACCAACTGTATTAAACTTCTTCATCTTGTCCGCAAAAACACCATCTGCAAAAGCTTCTAGTTCCTTGGCATTTCGCGGCCCCTCCAAGCTAGTCTTTTCAGATGCAACTGGTGCGTTAACGGGTGCGGCAACTGACGCGCCGTTGGGTGCCATACAGGCGGTAGTTATCGTAGCAGATAACAGTAGAACCGCGAGATTGGTGTGAATCATTTTTTTCATGAATGATCTCCTTGAAATGTATTTTTGCCTCATAGCGTCCGGCAAAACCAAGTATGGCAAAGGACTTGTCATACCAACAAGTTACATTTCGTCACCGACCCATACCAGTCACTTCAAAGTGTCATATGACAATTAGGCACTAGGTGCCTAGTGTTCAATGGTAATATCGTTTTTGGGTGTATCCATTTGATTGTTTACAATGAATGTTGGACCCCTTCACTTCAGTTTCTTTTTTACCGTCTCTCCTTCAATTAACACAGGTTGATAATAGGTGTGGTTGCGTAGGTCCTTCTTTCCTTGCAGTTTCTTGATAACCCAATCGGCGGCATCACGTCCCATTTGTTCCTGTGGGTGTGTTAATGTCGTTAGTTTGATGTTTGCATTCTTGGAAATATAGGAATTATCTTGACCAATAATGGATAAGTCTTCGGGAACAGATATACCAAGTTGTCTGCATACATGTACAACTTCTAATCCTACCTCGTCGTTATAGCAGACAATTGCGGATAACCCGTCTCTTTGTTCGGTTAGGAATTTTTTTAAGTTGGTGGACAGGTCCTGCTTCGTCTCTGTATAGAATGACAGCACTTGCTCTGGGTAAAACCGTAATTTGGCTTCTCCAAGCGCCTTGATATAGCCCTTCATTCGATGCTTTCCTTGTAAATCGTCCATTTTGGCAATGATACCAATGTGTGTGTGTCCGTTAGCAATCAATTCTTTTGTTGCCAGATAGCTGGACTGTACGTCATCGAGACAAAAGAAGGGAACTTCCAACTCTTCATAATAAGCATTAATCATGATAAACGGAACATCCTGCTCCTTGAACGTCAGATAGTAAGAGATATTGGGATTATATAGATTGCTCTTCGTAGGCTCAATGATCAAGCCATCCACACCAAAGGACAACATCATCTCCAAAGCTTTCTTTTCCTGTGCGACATCATTATTTGTACTAGCTAATAGCAATGAATAATTATCTTCATTCAATCTGGCTTCAATCCCGCGAATAATAGAAGGGAAGATGTAATCGGAAATGTAGGTTGTGATGACTCCGATGGTTTTATTACTGGAATTCCCGCCGTTTTTTGATCGAAATTGGTTACTGACATAAGTGCCCGATCCTTTTTCACTTCTTAAAAAACCCTCGTTGGATAGTTCTAAAATTGCCTTACGTACCGTCTGACGGCTAACTTTATACATATCCTGCAAAGCCGATTCCGTTGGAATTTGTTCTCCTACGCTGTATGCTCCTGATAGAATGTTGCTCTTTATATCCTCAAGGATGACCTGATACTTTGGTTTCACTTTATTCCTTCTTTCCTGGTTGTCCTAATACTAATTTACCTACCCATAATATTTGTATGTACATATTTTAGCATAATTATGAGCTTATTATAATCCATAGCCTAACATGCATTAATACTAAAGAAAAAATAGATAAATTCTCGGTTTATCAGAATATTTGTATGTATAACTATGTATGTGTGTTGACAAATGTACGAACAAAAAATATACTAAGGTTGTAAATTAAAGAAAGCGCCTTCTTTCAATTATTGCGATTATAACAGTTGTTCAGAGAGAGGAGTAACGTGAGCATGGATCAAGACATTAAACAAGCGATTACTAAGGGAGAAACCTCACTTGGTATCGAATTTGGATCCACACGTATCAAGGCAGTGCTGATTGATCATCATTTTGAAACCATCGCATCTGGAAGCTATGAGTGGGAAAATCTCTTGGTGGACGGTTATTGGACGTACAACTTAGAGAGTATTATTACGGGTCTGCAAGAGGCTTATAGTGAAATGAAGCAAGAGGTTGAACGAAAATATGGGATTACCCTTCGTACCGTTGGTTCTATAGGATTCTCTGCAATGATGCACGGCTATATGGCTTTTGACAGCAAGGGCGAGTTGCTTGTTCCGTTCCGGACTTGGCGGAATGCGACAACCGGTGCTGCCGCAAAAGTGTTAACTGATAAATTCCAATTCAACATCCCTGAGCGATGGAGTATTGCTCACCTGTATCAAGCTATATTGAACGAAGAGCAACATGTCCCTCAGATTGATTTTATGACGACGTTAGCTGGATATATTCACTGGCTGCTGACTGGCAATAAGGCTATTGGCGTCGGGGATGCTTCGGGCATATTCCCCATTGATGAGACTACACATGATTATAACCAATCGATGGTTAAGCAGTTCGATGAACTCATTGCAGCCAAAGGTTACGATTGGAAGCTAGAAGGAATTCTCCCTAAAGTTTATATTTCAGGCGAGCAGGCAGGTGTACTAACCGCCGCGGGAGCTAAAATCTTAGATAAATCCGAAGATTTACAACCAGGTATTCCGCTTTGTCCTCCAGAAGGTGATGCGGGAACAGGGATGGTCGCTACGAATAGTGTGAGAAAACGGACTGGCAACGTCTCTGTGGGAACCTCGGTTTTTGCCATGCTTGTATTAGAGAAGGACCTTTCAGCGGTATATCCGGAAATTGATCTGGTGACTACACCGAATGGTAATCCGGTCGGAATGGTTCATGCCAACAACTGTTCAAGTGATATCAATGCTTGGCTGGGATTGTTCCGTGAATTCTCTGAGGCAATGGGGCAAAAGGCGGATCCGAATCAATTGTTCAGTGTGCTGCTGAACAAGGCTTTGGAAGCAGATCCAGATGGCGGCGGTTTACTCAGCTATGGCTATTTGTCAGGGGAGAATATCACCGGAATAGAGAAAGGCCGGCCATTGTTTGTCCGCTCTCCTGAAAGCCGTTTCAATTTGGCCAATTTCATGCGGACTCATCTTTTCACTGCGTTTGCTGCTTTGAAAATCGGAATGGATATTTTGACAAAGAAAGAAAATGTCGCAATTGACAGCATTCTGGCTCACGGTGGTTTATTTAAAACCCCTATCGTCGGACAAAAAATTGTTGCGGCTGCCATGAATGTCCCGGTATCAGTGATGTCAACAGCTGGAGAAGGTGGGGCGTGGGGGATTGCTATTCTGGCTTCTTACATGATGAACAAGGATCAACAAGAAAGTCTGGAAGACTTCCTCGACCAAAAAGTATTTAGAGATGCTGAGGGGCAAGAAATTTCTCCCGACAGTTCCGACGTTAAGGGATTTGAAGCATTCATGGAACGCTACACACAAGGCCTGGCGATTGAACAGGCTGCTGTAGATAATCTAGTGGAAAACTGGAGGAATTGACGTGTTAGAGCAACTGAAAGAAGAAGTATATCAAGCCAATCTGGATTTGCCTAAACATGGACTCGTGAAATACACCTGGGGTAACGTAAGCGCTGTTGATCGTGAGAGCCGCTTATTCGTTATCAAACCAAGTGGTGTTAGTTATGACACGATGAAACCTAGCGATATGGTGGTTGTTGATTTTGATGGCAATGTTGTTGAAGGAGAAATGAGACCTTCATCAGATACACCGACTCACGCCGTACTTTATAAGCATTATGCAGAGATCGGCGGTATTGTACACACGCATTCGACTTGGGCGACCATTTGGGCTCAAGCAGGCTTGGATGTACCTGTAATGGGGACTACTCATGCAGACACCTTCTATGGTTCTGTTCCTTGTGCCCGTTTCTTGACACAAGAGGAGATTGATCGTGGTTACGAAGCGGAAACCGGCCGTGTCATCATCGAAACTTTTGAGCAGCGCGGGCTGGATATTTTAGCAGTGCCGGGTGTTCTGCTTAAGGGTCATGCTCCCTTCACTTGGGGCAAAGATGCAAAATCGGCAGTCATGAATAGCGTCGTGTTGGAAGAAGTTTCGAAAATGAATTTATTCGCACGAGAATTGAATCATTTTGCTGAAGAATTGCCGCAACGCATTCTAGATAAACATTATTTACGCAAACATGGGAAAGACGCGTACTACGGGCAAAAGTAATATAAACTAAAAAATTAAGAAAAGAGGATGAATGATGTCAACAGTAGGTACAAAACAGTTCTGGTTTGTCGTAGGTTCACAGCATCTGTATGGGGAAGAAGCATTAGCAGAAGTTAAAGCACACGCACAAGAAATGACCGATGCCTTAAATAAGAGTGGCGTTCTGCCTTATCCGCTTGTATTGCAGGATCTGGCGGTTAGTGCAGACAAAATCACCAATCTCATGAAAGAAGTCAACTATCGTGACGAAGTTGCCGGTGTCATCACTTGGATGCATACCTTCTCGCCTGCAAAAATGTGGATTCGCGGTACTAAATTGCTGCAGAAGCCGTTGCTTCATTTGGCCACACAGTTCAATGAAAGCATTCCTTGGGCTACGATTGACATGGACTTCATGAACCTCAATCAGGCAGCTCATGGTGACCGTGAATATGGATTCATCAATGCCCGTCTGAAGAAACAGAATAAAGTGGTTGTAGGGTACTGGGAACGTGCGGAAGTGCAGAAGCAAATCGCAGAGTGGATGGATGTAGCGGTTGCATATAACGAAAGCTTCAATATCAAAGTTGCCCGCTTTGGCGACAATATGCGTAACGTTGGCGTTACGGAAGGTGATAAGGTCGAAGCTCAAATTCAATTTGGATGGACCGTTGACTACTTCGGAATTGGCGACCTTGTTCAGTACGTCAATGCTGTGAAAGAAGAAGAGATTGATGCTTTGTTCGCGGAATACTCCGAACTCTATGAACTTGATTATGGTACTTATAGCAAGGAAGCTTGGGAAGCCAGCGTAAGAGTGCAAGCAAGCTATGAAATTGCCCTTAAACGGTTCCTGGATCATGGCGGCTATACTGCCTTCACTACGAACTTCGAAGACCTCTATGGTATGAAACAACTTCCTGGTCTTGCCGTTCAACGTTTGATGGCACAAGGATACGGCTTCGCCGGTGAAGGAGATTGGAAGACTGCAGCGCTCGATCGTCTGCTTAAAGTCATGAGCCATAACCAATCCACTGGCTTTATGGAAGACTACACCTATGAATTAGCGGCTGGTCAGGAATCGATCCTTCAATCCCATATGCTTGAAGTTGACCCAACGTTGGCAAGCAACAAGCCTAAAATCATCGTTTCTCCGTTAGGTATCGGCGATCGTGAAGATCCAGCTCGTCTGGTGTTTGACGGCAAGGCAGGAGACGGTGTAGTTGTTTCCATGGCTGACTTTGGCACGCATTATAAACTGTTGATCAATGAGGTTACTGCATTTGAACCGACAGTTCCTGCTCCGAATCTTCCAGTGGCCCGTGTACTGTGGAATGTGAAGCCAAACTTCCAAGATGGGGTTAAAGCATGGATTGAGAACGGCGGTGGTCACCATACCGTGGTTTCCTTGAATCTAACCACAGACCAAATTGTTACTTATGCAAAACTGGTTAACCTGGAATACGTAATTATTAAGTAACTAGAAGATAGTCATCTACTAAAAGCATTGGGTCAGTCCTCAGGACCCAGTGCTTTTTATTGGTTTTCTAAGGATGTCGAGATAAGGGAAGTTGAAGTGGGCAGGGTAGGGAGGCGAAAGCTTGATTTATGAGAGTAAGTTTAAGCGGCTTGAAAGTGTTCGTGGTCTTGTTCATGAAATGCTTGTTACTACAGAGAATACCTCTAAGAAGCAGGAAGCTTGGGTTCACCTTTTCGGGGTATCCAATTTTGCTTCAATGCTTGCTATGAGAAGGGGACAAGATGTGGAGATCGCTGCAATCGCGGGACTGCTACACGGGTTCTATTTCTATAAAACCGGAATTAAGGACTTCCCTGGTCCCAACAGTGCGGATGCTGTAAGACCTATACTACGTAACACCCAACTCTTTACCGACGAAGAGCAGCTTGTCATTCTCCGCTCGATCTTTTATCAAGGAGACAGACATCAAGGACATGGACCATACGAAGAAATAATTAAAGATGCTATTTTATTGCAGATGTACTTACAGAATGCAGGTAACCATTCATTTAAGACGGATATACGTAGACTGCAAAATGTGTTTGTTGAATTGGGGATTCCGGTGGAGCTTGTAGAAGTGGAATTCAACGCAGATACGGAAACGAAAAACAGTAACGCTGAAGACAAACGTCTTATGCTGGCTGATTTTGCAGAAACGTTTGCAGGGAAAAACATTGTTGGTGTCCCGGAAGATGAACGTTATCGGGAAATTTGCAAGTATTGGCCGGACTCTGATATTTATAAAGTACTGGAAGGCAATTGGTGCGCTGCATTTGTATATTATTGTTGTATGCAGGTTGGAATTCTACTGCCCATTCGATATCCCAACTGTATGTATCGATTAGCTGGAGTTGGTGCATGGTTGGATTGGGCCCAGCTGCCTGAAATAGGATTTTTTTATCACGATAAGCAAGATGGATTTGAGCCAGCACGTGGTGATATTGTCGTTTACGAGAAGCTTCTGTCGGATAAGTCCCACGATCATATAGGAATTATTTTAGGTTGTGATGACAACCAGATTTTGGTTGCAGAAGGTAACAAAGACAATAAGAACTACTCCAGTGTTTTATACAGGGATAGAGGTCATTGTATTCTCGGATATATCCAGACAACGGCTATTATTTTCATTTCAGTGGGCAATATACGCCGATCCGTTAAATATAATAGGCGTTATAACGAGATAATTGGTTTCTCCTTAAGGTAATCATTTAATTCATAAGGATGTGATACTATGGCCAATTTACCAGCTACGAAAACGAAACTGGTTATCGTTGAAGGTATACCTGGCTCTGGCAAATCCACATTATCTAGACACATACATGACATGTTAAACACACATCAAATAGAATCGGAACTATTTTTAGAAGGGAACTTACGACATCCCGCTGATTATGAATCGGTTGCATGTATGCCGAACGAAGAACTTGATCGGCTCCGATCTATCTATTCTGAGGTGTTTCATTACATTGATCCGTTTGTATCTGTGAATGGCAACGACTCTTTAATCGCATATGCACTTGCGCAGCAATCAGCTCCAAATGGAATCCCTTCTAGTTTGCATGAGGAAATCCGGCGTTATGAAATTTACGATGGAGTACCCGTAGAAAAGCACTGCGAGTTGATGATTCAACGTTGGAAGTCTTTTGTTAAAGATCAGCGAGAAAAAGAAAAGTTGATAATACTCGAATGCTGTTTTTTACAGAACCCGGGGTGTGCACTACTCGCCCGACATAACGCTGGAGAAGATCGTTTTATTCAGCATGTATTACAGATTGCGGAGCAAATTCAGGAGTTAAATCCAATTTTGTTCTATTTGAAGCAACCGAATGTGCATGAGACGATTGAGCGAGTTAAAACAATGAGATCTCAAGAATGGTTAGATTTCGCGATTTGGTACCATACCGAGCAAGATTATGGAAAGAACAAGGGGCTTTACGGATATGAGGGATATATTCAGTTCCTTGAACATCGACGAGAGCTAGAATTACAAATTATTGAGCAACTTCCTTTTCAATCGTTTATTATGGATAACTCCGATTATGATTGGGGGAATCAACAACAGACCGTTTCGAATATCATAATGAAGTATTTATAAGGGCCCATCCCGTAAAGACATATTTTACCGAGTTATTCATATACATGGACTGTTGATTCAATCATTGGAAATTCGTACTCTATATCATTTGCTTCTAAACGCTTTTTTGATGTCTGTTATTACTGCTAGTAAGTGAAGCCCAAATAATACAGCGTGCTGAGATCCATTCTTATTATTTCTGCAAAGAAAATTCTCACTTTTTAGCAGAAATGATTTATAATTATCAGATAATAGACAATATAATTTTTAAAAGATTATATTTTAGTTATAATAGAGACAGAAAAGATATGTTCCTGAGTGGAGCCTTGCTTCTTGTATCACCTAAGCAGGAGGGCCTGCTCTTTTTTGCAAATATAAGAGATAAGGAAGGTTTTTATGAATAGCATTCAGAAAAATACAGACGTTATCTTAATTGGTGCCGGAGTCATGAGCGCGACTCTGGGATCATTGCTGAAAGAGTTAGCACCGGAGTGGGAAATTCAAGTGTTTGAGAAACTCGCAAACGCGGGAGAAGAAAGCTCTAACGAATGGAATAATGCAGGTACAGGCCATGCTGCACTGTGCGAACTGAACTATACATCCGAGAAGGCTGACGGATCTATAGATATTCGTAAAGCTGTAGACATTAATGAGCAGTTTCAGCTTTCAAGACAGTTTTGGTCTTTTCTTGTAAACAGCAATTTGATTCGTAATCCACAGGACTTTATCAAACCAATACCTCATATGAGTTTGGTAACAGGAGAGAAAAATGTATCTTTTTTGAAAAAAAGGTTTAAAGCGCTTTCAACTATTTCTCTGTTTCAAGGCATGGAATTTTCCGACGACCCTGAAAAGCTGAAGGAATGGATTCCGCTGATTATGGAAGGCCGTACATTGAATGAACCCATCGCGGCAACCAAAATCGACTCTGGAACAGATGTCAACTTTGGTGCTTTAACACGCATGTTGTTTGAGCATTTAAAAAGTAAAAACGTCGAGATCAATTACAAACATAGTGTAAAGGATATTAAACGTGCGAGCGACGGATCGTGGAAGATCAAAGTCCATAATCTGGATAACGGTAAAATCGAATACCATAATGCCAAATTTGTCTTTATCGGTGGTGGGGGTGGAAGTCTACCTTTGCTACAAAGAACCGGTATTCCTGAGTCCAAATATATCGGGGGATTCCCGGTAAGTGGACTATTTATGGTATGTAACAATCCTAAGGTTGTCGCCCAGCATCATGCAAAAGTATATGGTAAAGCTAAGGTTGGTGCTCCTCCCATGTCTGTTCCGCATCTGGATACAAGATATATCGGTAACCAAAAAGCACTGCTATTTGGACCGTTTGCCGGCTTCTCACCGAAGTTCTTGAAAACGGGCTCAAATTTGGATTTGATCGGTTCTGTAAAACCCAATAATCTCATCACGATGTTGGCCGCGGGCGCAAAAGAGATGGCATTGACCAAATATCTGATTCAGCAAGTGATGTTATCGAATGAAAAGCGTCTGGAAGAATTACGCGAGTTTATTCCGAACGCCAAAATCGAGGACTGGGGGATCGTGGTAGCAGGCCAACGTGTGCAGGTGATCAAAGATACGGAGGGTGGAAAAGGAACACTTCAATTTGGTACAGAAGTGGTTAGTGCCGCTGATGGTTCGGTAGCTGCACTGCTCGGCGCCTCTCCGGGTGCTTCTACTGCTGTTCACGTTATGCTGGAAGTATTGGAAAAATGCTTCCCACAACATATGGAAGAGTGGGAACCAAAAATCAAAGAGATGATTCCTTCTTACGGGGTGTCACTAGCGGAAAACCCAGAGCTTTACCAAGAAATTTACAATTCCACAACGGAGGTGCTGGGTCTGGGCGAAAAAGAACCGCTTCATCGTTAATTTTTGCATGGCTGGTAAATTAGTAACTCAAAACCTTCGTATCGTGAACGGAGATCATTAAGTTTACTACTTTTTGAATTGAGTTCGCTTATCCATAATAGAAGAATTAAAATTATATTCAAAAACTCTTGCAAGAAACTTAAAAAAAGCAGAAGACCGTGAAATTTAACGGTTTCTGCTTTTTTTAAGATTTTAATTCTTTGAACGGGGAGCTAAGGTATTAGATCATTTACACTTTTTTAAAATTAACTTATGAACAATAAAATCACCTTTAGGATTTTCAAGAGAGATTCCGCAATTATATAATTCTGATCCACTATAAGTAGCATTTGTAATAACTTCGAGATAGTTGGCTTCTTGATCTAAATAAGGAATTCGAACAAGTAATGATAAATCAAATACTTGATAGGTGTTCCGAAATACATAAATAATGGCATTACTTTTTTCTTCATCGACAAACATCCAACTACAAATATTTGATTCATTAGGAGAACTCAATCGATAGAATTCCCCTTCAAAAACAAGCTTTCTTTCTCTTTTGTAAGTCGATATATGATTCGCTACCTTCTTCTTCTCTTCTTCAGACATGGAGATAACATCCATTTCATAGCCCATATTGGTTGAAGAAGCCAAAGCTGCTCTTGTCTCAAATTCAGTTATGCGACCAGTTTGATGATTTGGAACATCGGAAACGTGACCAGTTATTGAAGAGATTGGAAACATGTAAGAAGCTCCATATTGGATTTGTTGTCTGTCCAGAGCATCGGTATTATCACTGATCCATG
Source organism: Paenibacillus sp. S29 (assembly GCF_049319765.1). Classification (NCBI taxonomy): domain Bacteria; kingdom Bacillati; phylum Bacillota; class Bacilli; order Caryophanales; family Paenibacillaceae; genus Paenibacillus; species Paenibacillus sp. S29. Next base: position 118,278 of record NZ_JBMOUI010000001.1, read on the forward strand.
TTTGAGGAAAGTAGAACAACATACCAGGATCTAATCTACCCCCACCGCTAGAACAATTTTCAAAGAGTACTTCTGGATGGCTCGAAGTGAGTGTGCTAATAATATGATAAAAGCCCAGCATATATCTATGAGAAAATTCTTGTGAGTTGTTTTCTGTTTCAGTCGGGGAGAAAGGATCAGTCATATGTCGATTCATATCCCACTTGATATAGTTCACTCCGAAATTTGCAATTGCATCTGACAATGTCTTGATAACGAAGTTTTGAACTTCTTTATTGGTTAAGTCTAAGAAGTATTGACTTCTCCCCAAAATGGGTTCATAGCTTTTACTCTTCATTACCCATTCGGGATGTTGTTTGATTAGATTTGTATCAGGTGATATCATCTCGGGTTCAAACCAAATCCCAAAACCAATGCCTTTCTCTTTAGCATAATCCACCAAAGATTTAATTCCATTGGGGAATTTTTTTTCGTCAACCTTCCAATCTCCTAACGAAGTTTTACTACTATTGCGTTTACCAAACCAGCCATCATCCAAGACCACTGTTTCAAAACCCAAAAGACTAGCAGAATCAATCAATTTTTTTAGCAAAGCTTCAGAAACATCGAAATAAGTCATTTCCCAGCTGTTGATTACGATGGGTCTCTTTCTTTTTTTCCATGATGGATTAATCAAGTGATTATTGAAAAAAGTATGGAATGCTTGAGAATTACTATTGAACCCTTGATTGCTGTATACTAGCAGAGCTTGTGGACTCTGAATGGTCTCCCCTGATTTTAAAGTCCATGAGAAGCCCTCTTCATTTAACCCAATTTGCATTCTTAAGTTATTATATTGATCACGTTCCAAAATCTCTTCGTGATTGCCACTGTAAAGTAAGGTCATTGCATGGACTGCTCCTTGAAACTCTGTGGCTTCTTTTGATAGAGCGATGAAGGGAGGATATTGAGGCCCACTTGCACCTCTAGCACTACCAATTTTAAATAATCCATGTTTAATATCACTTCTATTCATTTGGAACTCTTTTTGATGAGTGCCATAAAATGAGGTGCATACTTGATTCTCGTAACGTATATCAAGAGAAGCACTTAGAAGTTTTTCAACTTTTATTGTACTAGAGCCTTCGTTAATTACTTTAGTAGAACGTACGATAATCGGTGAATCCTCAAAGATCGTATAAAACAAATCTAGAGCAATATTTGCGACTTTATCGTACAAATGGACAATTAAGGTCTGACAAAAAGCTTCATTGCTTCTTGCAGAGGGGAGATCTTGAAGCGTTAACGCTTGATCAAGAATTTCGTACCCAACATAGACAAATATTGTAATTCCTTGTCCATCTTCATTTCGAATCTTTAAGGAAGAATTTCTAAAATCACCTTGATGAGGTAAAGAAACCTCTTGAGGTAAAAATTCAAGAGATAGTTCAGGTATATTAGTATCTGGAGTTGCAGCGAATGTTCTCTTTTTTAATTTTGGTCGATTGCTAAAATTGTAACTAGTAATCTTTTCTCCCCAATACCGATGTAGCAAATAGGTATCTTCTACAATTTCTATAATATAACTGACATAATTATTTGTGAGATGAAATACTTTTTTCTCTTCAACAAAATGAATTAAAGGATTCATTGATCATTTATGCTCCTTTCTATATTGGGAAGGTGACATCCCAAGTTCTTTTCTGAAAAATTTAGAAAATGATAATGCATCAGAAAAACCAACTGAGCTAGCAATAAGGTTAATTGGATCGTCGCTTTCAGCAAGCAGTTCTTTTGCTTTGTTTATTTTTAAATTCGAAAGATATTTTTTTGGGGGGATTCCCACCTCATTTTTAAACATAAGAGACAAATAATTTGGATGAATGCCAACAGAATAGGCAATATCGGAAATTTGGATGTCATCGTGATAATGAAGATCCATATAACGCATCGCTTGAAAAGAAATGGAGGTACTGCTATTCACAGTTGTTTGAACCGAGCACTCATTCAATAAATTTCCTGCGATATCATACATAATGCCGTTAATTTTAAAAAAAGAGGCTAAATCATTTTTATTCAGTTCAATAATATCTTCGATTCTACTTTCATAAAAGGAAGCATCTTGGCAATTCATTACAAATTTTTTTTCATCAGACTGAAGTAATGTTTGAACAAAGTTTCCAGATTGAATGCCCATAAAACCAATCCAAGAATATTTCCACGGCTTATTTGGGTCAGCGGTATAAGTAGAAACAACATTCGCTGGTACAATAAAAAGTTGATTTTCATGGACTTCAATCTTTTGATCTCCAATTTCCAGTATTCCCTTGCCCTCCTTTACAAAATGAATAAAGTGATAGTCTCGTCGTTTCGGACCATAACTGTAACCCGGTTCACAATATTCAATGCCGCTGTTATAAAGAATAAAGTCTGAAATACTTTTTTTTGTAAAATCAGTGAATCTATCCGTATATTCTCTTAAGTTATTATTCATGCTCTTATTATACATAGGAACGCTTCAAAGAAAATGTTGATATTAGAAAGTTCCATATTTCTCTTAAATATTTCTATATTATAAATGTAGGTTGAAATGATAATATCTCATTAACCAAGGTCATGAAAGCGCATTAATGAAAATTTGAAGAGGAGGACTATTTCAAGTTGGAAAATCGGAATAAGAATTATTTCCATATTGAGCCGGATAAAGGATTACTTAATGATCCAAACGGTTTGATTCAGTTTAAAGGAAAATATTATTTTTTTCATCAATGGAATCGTTTTGATACGAGCCATGATTACAAAGAATGGGGATTATTTTTGTCTAAGGATTTAGTTCATTGGACAAATATTCAATCAGCGATTTTACCTGATAGATATGATGATAAAGATGGTGTTTACTCAGGAAGTGCGATTGAGAATGAGGGGAAAATGTATCTCTTCTATACAGGGAATACTAAACTAAATGGAGTTAGAAAAAGTTACCAAAAAATTGCTGTATCTAACGATGGACGAACATTCATCAAACAGGAAAGCGCCATTGAAACCCCTAAAGGTTTTTCTGAACACCATCGAGATCCCAAAGTTTGGAAAAAAGATAATAAATGGTGGATGATTGTCGGAGCTCAAACAAATGAAAATGTGGGAGCAATCACGCTTTTTCAATCAGATGATTTATTAACATGGGAATATCAAGGTATTTTTTACACAGATACTATATTGGATCAGATGTGTGAATGCCCGGACTACTTTACCTTAACCGATGGAATCGAAATACTAATGGTTTGTCCACAAAAGCGAATTTCTGACAGACAAAGTGATCGGCCAATTTCAAGCTATGCTGGATATTTAGTAGGAAAAATGGATTATAAAACAAATAAATTTAATCAGTCAACTGAGATAAAAATGTTGGATGAAGGATTTGACTTTTATGCGCCGCAATCTTTTTTAGATGATAAAGGTCGAAGAATTATCGTTGGCTGGATGTCTAGAATGGACGAGAATCAAGAAAGAAATTGTCCTACAGTGAAAGATGGCTACCTTCATTGCTTATCAATGCCGAGAGAACTGAAGTGGATCGATAATCACCTTTATCAAGTCCCCTTGAAAGAATACGAGAATTTGAGGAAGAAAGAGCAAGAATACAAAAATGAATACGGCATTATTTCTAACAATAGTAAAGCTTTTGAACTCATTATTGATTTTGATGAAGCTATAAAAGATTTTTCAGTGTCTTTGAATTCCAACACAAATCCAATTATATATCGTTGTGGAAAACTTGAGATTGGACGAATTAATTGGGTTACTGAGAAATTGGAAACAAAAATTCTTCAAGTAAAGGACCTAACGAAGTTGCACATTTTTTGTGACAGCTCTACTTTAGAAATTTTCATTAATGATGGACAGTATGTTTTTTCAATGAGATATTTTTGCGATGAGCAGAATCGTAATATTGAATATAAGAGTTTGAATGAGAAAGGTATGATTAATTTTTACTCTTATGAGGAGGAAAATGAATGAGTAACAAAGAAATCGCCGAAAAAATTTTAGAATTAGTCGGTGGAAATGAAAATATTCAATCAGTGACACATTGTGCAACTAGACTCCGAATTATTATTAACGATAAAGATAAAATTGATATGAAAGGAGTAGAGGCAATTGATAAAGTCAAAGGTAGCTTTTTCAATTCCGGGCAATATCAAGTTATTTTAGGGACTGGATTGGTTAACAAAGTTTACGATGAATTTGTTCCAATGCTTAATGGCTCGGGTAAGAAGGCAACTGAGGCTTCAAATGAATCTCAAAAAGTTACTTTCCAAAAAGCGATTCGAGTTTTTGGAGATGTATTTGTTCCAATTATTCCAGTATTAGTTGCGACGGGGTTATTCATGGGATTACGAGGTTTATTCACTCAAGAAGCGTTATTGGGACTTGTTGGCCTGACTCCTGATGATATTCCACAACAGCTTTTAATGTTTACCCAAATTTTGACTGATACTGCCTTTGCATTCTTACCAGCACTAGTAGCCTGGTCTACATTTAGAATTTTTGGTGGAACACCTATTCTAGGGATTGTTCTAGGATTGATGCTTGTTAGTCCAGTACTTCCTAACGCTTATGAGGTTGGTCAACAAGCAGCAGAGCCACTTACGTTTTTTGGATTTATTAAAGTTGTCGGTTATCAAGGTTCTGTTCTTCCTGCATTCGTAACAGGTATTCTAGGTTCAAAAATTGAAATCTTCTTGAGAAAGAAAATTCCAGATTCTTTAGACCTAATTCTTACTCCCTTTTTAACTTTATTATCAGGATTAATTTTAGCGCTATTTATTATTGGACCAATCTTCCATGAAGTAGAAGTCGGTGTTTTATATGCAGTTGAATTCCTATTGAATCTACCATTGGGGATTGGCGGCTTAATTTATGGAAGTTTCGGACAGTTATTAGGTATCTTCGGTGTTCACCATATCCTGAACTTTCTTGAAATCAGCATGTTAGGAAAAGATGGCTGGAACTATCTAAATCCTATTGGTACTTGCGGGAATATTGCTCAGGCAGGAGCAGTTTTAGCTGTTGCAATTAAAACAGTTTCGCCAAAAATGAAGCAAATTGCTTTTCCTTCAGCTCTTTCCGCAGCATTGGGAATTACCGAGCCAGCTGTTTTTGGAGTTACTTTACGCTTAGTAAAACCTTTTGTGATGTCTATGATTGGTGGTGGAGTTGGTGGTTTTCTAGCCTCTATTTTCCATTTACGTGCAACAGGTATGGCATTAACAGGAATTCCGGGGACACTACTTTATCTTAATGAGCAATTACCGTTATATATCTTGGTGAATGTAGTAGCATTCGCAGTATCATTCGGATTGACTTGGACATTTGGTTATAAGAAAGATCAAGGATTATAGTCAAAAAGATAAATAATATACTAACTAAAATTAGACATAGACTCTTAGCAATGAGAGTCCATGTCTTTTTGTATCTTTAGTTGCAGAGTTTTTATTTAACTGTCATTCTGTTAGACAAGAGGAGGTGCCCCTATCTATTTATATTACATTTGTGCGGTTGGACGGATTACGATTTCGTTCACATCAATATCGGCCGGTTGTTCAATTGCGAATCCAATTGCACGGGCTACCGCGTCAGGTGTCATGGCTAGTTTATCCCGAATGGCAGCGAGTTGATCTCTCAATGCTGGATTGGTCATACCCTCCGTGAAATTCGTCTGCACAATACCAGGCGAAATGATGGTCACGCGCAGCTTGTCGCCAGCCTCCTGGCGCAATCCCTCTGAGATGGCGCGCACGGCGAACTTCGTACCAGAGTAGACCGACTGGTTCGGTACAGTCTTATGTCCTGCTACAGAAGCGATATTCACGAAATGTCCAGAACCCTGCTTGCGAAAGATAGGCAACGCTGCGGCTATACCGTACAAAACGCCTTTAATGTTGACATCAATCATGTCCTCCCAGTCCTCGACACACAGATCTTCGAGAGGGGAAATAGGCATAACGCCAGCGTTGCTGACGAGAACATCCAGCTTTCCGTACCGTTCGCAAGCCAAATTAACGAGGTTGCACAGATCCTCGCGCCGTCTCACATCAGTGCGTGCATAAACAGCTTCGCCACCTCCATTGGAAATGCGTGTCGCCAGCGCTTCAAGGCGCTCCACTCCGCGCGCTCCAAGCACAACTTTTGCCCCACGCTCAGCAAGCAAGAGTGCTGTTGCTTCTCCAATTCCGCTGCTTGCACCTGTAATCACGACGACTTTGTTCTCTATTCTTCCTTCCAAATGCATAGCCCAATCCTTCTTCCTTTGATCTATTTGCCTTAGGCCCTCTGTTGGCCTTGCAAGTAAATTTTAAGTAGAATTCGGTTGAGACAGGTAGACCGATGAAGTCCAATTCTTGCCTAATCCTATTCGGCGCGCATATAATTAGCACATCAATATTAGCGTTCAACGGAAAGGAAGGTGAAGCATGAATGATTTCGTCTCCTCCCCCCTCTGATATTTCTACGAATCTACAAGAACTGATTCATCTAATTCATCAACATGCGTCTTCGGATGGTACGTTTGTCTCGTCTGTGCCAGGACTTTATTTCAGACGTGCAAGCCATGTGTCCGAGCTGAATCATACGGTCCATATGCCCTCCCTGTACGTGGTTGCACAAGGCTCAAAGACAGCAATGCTGGCTGGAGAAAACTATGTGTACGATCCAACAACCTACATGGTCACATCAGTTCAACTTCCCGTAATTGGTAAAATAACTCAAGCCTCGTCGGAGCTTCCTTATCTAAGTCTTCAATTATCCATTAGTCCAGACGTCATCCTGGACATTATCAAGAAGAGTCCTCCTCAAGGTACCGTAAAGACTGGACGCGGCATACTAGTGAGCCAATTTGACCCTCTGCTGCTTGATGCGCTGCTTCGGCTTGTCAGACTTTCGGATACGCCTGCGGATATTCAGTTTCTTGCGCCGCTTATCACGCACGAGATCCTTTATCGTGTATTACAAGGTGAGCAGGGGGCTTTAATCAGGCAATTTGCCGTAGTTGGTAGCTATGCACATAGCATCTCCCAAGCGATCCATCTGATAACCCGCGATTACTCTAAGCCTCTTGTGATTGAAGAATTGGCGAAGGAAGTAAACATGAGCCCTTCTTCCTTACACAAGCATTTTAAAAAGGTAACGGCTATAAGTCCTCTGCAGTATCAGAAGGCCATTCGATTGCAGACTGCACGCCGCTTGTTGCTCTCGGAGGGAGTGGAAGCCGCCAATGCAGGCTTTCGCGTCGGCTATGAGAGCCCTTCGCAGTTCAGCCGGGAATATGGACGCATGTTTGGACGTCCACCGATGAGTGATGTTAAACATTTACGCAAATCACTTAGTATCTCAGTTGATTGAGAGATTCTTCGGGTGATCTGTGGAGGAGGCCCAGAGCAAGTTGTCTTTGGTCTGGTCAAAGAGGATATATCACACCAACGGAAGTTCGTCGAGCCGTTCGTAAATCAACAATCCTTTCTCTTTCGCCACCCTTACCATTTCATCGGCACCCTGAGAGGGTCCTCCAACCCGAAGCACGGCGTTACAGTAATCAAGCAGGCGAATGGAAGACGGGTGAAAGATTTTGTTAAAGGTCTCATCTCCCAGAGCAGTGGAACCGGCTGTCGCGATAAGGGGCAAAGCATACCACTCTCCCAGCACCGGCATATGACCAGCCTCGTAAACTTGAAGAGCAATTTCATTCATGTAGTTGACGTTCTTATCGATTAATACATGATCATCATTCGTTCCAGATCGATAAGGGCCTGCGATAAGGATATGAAGCGGTTTCGATTTCACTTTCAAGAGGCCCTGGATCTGAGCGTATTGGAGCAGCATTATCGTCTTGGCGTCACGAATCTCGCCGCTTTCGACCATGTCTAGCGCTCGAACAAACGGAAGTTCTATCACTTCAATGTTTTCCTGTTCCTCCTCAAGGCCACCACCGCCACCCGTTGTCATATCTTCACTATACTCGGCTACATAGAAGTGCAGGATTTCGGTAACGGAGCCCGGTGACATATAGGCCTCGCCAACTTTCTGCACCCGGTCGATACGGTATCCCGTCTCCTCCTCCGTCTCCCGAAAAATACCTTCTTCCGGTGTTTCTTTATCGAGTAATCCTGCACAGGTTTCGATAAGCATTCCAGTTTCATTACCGTTCCGATAAGTAGGCATTCGGAACTGTCTTGTCAGTACAACGGTTTGTTTGTGCTGATTATAGAGCAGGATCGTTACGCCGTTGCCACGATCGTACACTTCACGGGATTGTGTCTCCCATTGTCCATTATTTTTTTCAAACTCGAATGTGACCTTATTTAAGATGTACCAGTTATCCGATAGAAGCTCCTCTTTTACAATCCGTACGCTTGGGTGATACTGTTGTGCCTTCATCTCATTTCCTCCCTAGAAAGATTCCGTTCTCTTTAGTCATTTCGAGAGTTCCGTTCTGCTGCAAAAGCCGATTGATGTGGTCTCGAAACTTGTCAATAGCCGCTCCGACAAGTCGCTCTCTTGCGTTCATCGGAGTCGAAATTATATATTCGATCAGGGGTTCCGCCTCGTCGACCAACAGACAGTCCTCGTATCGAAGCAACCGAAGATCGGAAAAGCAAGAAGACAGCAAGTCCCCTCCGTTATCCAGGTGGAACCGTTTAATAGCATGATCCAACACATGAAGCCCAGGATCGAACGAAACCGCCAAGTGTTCGACCTCTTGTAGGTGTTGAGTGCTCATTGTAGAGGCGCATACTATACCTCCTTGCTTTAAGATACGGTGCATCTCGCGGATTGCTCTAGGGATGTCCGGCACGTGGTACAGCATGTTGTTAGCGATAACCATATCGAATTGCTCTTCATGGAAGGGGATCTGTTGCGTGTCAACAGACAAAAACTTAAACTGCGAATTGTTGCTTCCCAAGCGGCAACGTGCTTCTTCCACCATTCCGCTTGACATATCGGTAAGCGTGATACGCCAGCTGCTTGGAATTCGTTCGGCGTTTCTTATCCAAAAGGTGCCGTCGCCGCAGCCCAACTCGAGAATATGGGCTCCCGGTTGCACCTCCAGTTGTTCAAAGATCCAACGATGCCAGCCTTGGGGATTCGTACTGTACTTGTCGTAAAGATGTATCCGCGTTTGCAGGCGGTTCGCCGTCCGATATTGCTCCCCCCAATTTTGCTCACTCTGCACGGTTTGGATAACATCCGCCAAATGGTTCCAATCGGAGCCATAGGCCGACATTTCCATAGCATCTCGTATTGCATGCACTACGTGCTCCGTATGGGCGATTTTCTTTTGTAAAACATCGAGTTGTGCTTGCAATGAATGTCTGATCTCTCCGTTGGATGGCGATTCTGCATCTAAAATGTCCATTATTTTTTGAAGCGATAACCCTAGATACTTCAACATCTGAATTCGCTGTAATCTTTCCATATCTTTCATGTTGTACAGTCTTATGGATCCAGTGCGATGACCTCTTGGACTCAGAAGTCCAATTTGATCGTAATATCGCAATGTCCTGACCGTTATCCCTGTACGTTTGGCAAGCTGTCCTGTCGTCAGACAGTTCTCTTTGTCCATCCATTGCTCACATCCAATTGATTGCTCTAGCATGTCGTTCTCAGTCAGTATAGCAAATGACGTAACGTCACCTTCAAGAAAAATTTATGCAATAAGAAACAAGAGAAAACTACCCTAGCAAAAGGTGACTTGGTAGTTAGTCACGAATATCATGTAATAAAAATTCATCAGCTCTTCATGGAGGATACTATGAAAACATTCATTTACATGGTGAGACATGGCGAATCACCGAAGACGGAAGGAAATGAAAGAACAAGAGGTTTGACTGATAAAGGCAAGTCAGATGCTTTTCAAATAACAGAATGGAATTTAATGATCAGGAATTAGTTGAGGTAAAAAGATTGTGGAACATGCCGTAATAGTTTGTGAGGAAAAGGTATAAGGACTATTCTCCAAAAAGAGACCACCCTTAAAAAAGGATGGTCTCTCTTCAAAGCTTTTCTTTTATAGCTATTGCGGTGAACCGTTAAGCAAATCCTCGGCTATTTTTACCAGGTCTTCTTTGCTCAGCGGGCTGTCCTGGTTATCAGATATGTTGTAGTGTAAACGCCTTTTTTCATCGAGCCATCCCAGTCGATTTTTCCCTACCTCCAAGGGCGTGCTTGTTTCGCTTGCCCTGATGTAATAGGCCTTGGTTCCTTTGATCATCAGTTCCTCAGCCGAATCCTGTTCATTTTGCATTACGGTCGTCTTTGTGACTTCGGGAGCGTACTTGGTGACGGTGATGTTTACATAGTCATTTCCTCTTGCATACCGGGCAAAGGTGAAGTCTGACTTGTCCCAGCTCAGCTTTTGAATAAACAGATTTTCACCTTTCGGTGCGGCTTTGGCCTGTTGCATCAGTTTATCCGTTAAAGCCCGATATTCCTCTTTGTTCATCACCCCAGGATGTGCAGCGACTGGATAGACGTATCCGAAATCAAATCGGTAGCCATTCGGCAGATGAGTAGGATTGTGGAATAGTGGGGCTTCTGTACGCTTGATTTCATCCTGCAGACTGCTGAAGCTAGAAAGTTCAGTCGGTTTGTATGCAAACAGGACAGAAATAGACGAATTTCTTGAATTCATAGAATCGTCCTTAACGTAATAGGCGGCATACTCTCCAGGCTGTAGACGGTCTCTCACCTTTTCGTTCCACTGTGTGTAGGTGGTTGTATACGTTTGGGAAGCGTCCGTTTCGGCAGGTGTTTTGGCGGTATTTAATACGACATCGCCTTTGCCGTTACGTAATTCCACATATTGCGAAGCGGCGTACCCAGTCACAGAGGCGCCCAATACAAAAAGTAAGATCATAATAGGAGTGGTGATGCGCGGTTGAAGACGCATTTTTACGATGAGTCCCTTTTGAGGTTTCGCCTTTTGGTAGACCTGTTCTATCACTTTGTCAGAGACGTCAAAGGCTTGTATTTTTAAGACGTTCTCTGGCTCCGTCAACATGTCCATATTTTTTAAGCCTTTGTCCTTCAGATCGGTGTATTTCAGACCTTGTTCCTGAGTTCTGTCTTGTAATTCACGCATTTTGGGTCCTCCTTTATGGGCTCCATCATTTTTTTGAGCTTTGTTTTTGTTCTGCCGTATTTTTTCTTGATAGCTTCCTCGCTTTTGTTCATAATTTCCCCGATTTCTCCAAACGATTTTTCTTCAAAAATGCGTAGCACCAGCAGGTTTCGTTCTTCTGCATTCAGTTGGCCCAATGCCCGGCTTAGCGGCTCACTGAAAAGCTGACGTTCCATAACCTGCGCGGCGCTGTCTGCGGTCATGTTAGTTGAGGTAAACAAATTAATTCTAAATTTGCGCTGTAGACTTTTCCTGCGAATCAGGTTCAAGCAGTGATGATAAGCCATTTTATACAGCCAGGAGGAGAAGCCCACTGTGGGCTTGTACATACTGATTTTCTCGAAAGCACTAACGAAAATATCCTGTACAGCCTCTTCCGCTTCCTGCTCACTTCCTAATATCCGCCAGCAGTACACAAAAATCTGACGCTGATACTCCTTTACAATGTAGGCGTAATCCTGGATCTCGCCAGCTTGGACCCGTTTAATTCTGTATTCGATTTCCTCACTCAAAGATGTAGGCACCTCCTCTGATCACAAAGAAAACTATATCTATATAACAAATGAAGAGGACCCAAAGGGACACCTTTTCTAAAATTTTTTAAGTATTAAATCAACTCTCTAAGAGAATACGATAAAGCAGAACAATTATCACCAACGTTGCTGATTTCATAGAGCTTGGATTTTTATTGTGAAAATAAATAAAATAATAAATATACCTATCAAAAAATTAAAAAATAGATTGTAAAGAAAAAAGGGGATGGGAAATGAAGTTTTATGATAATAGGGGAGTCCAGATGGTGGTTGCACTTTTATATCCTGTTATAACATTTGTTATATTAAGTAATGGTCATATGATAGGTTCATGGACTGTTCCGGCCATTATTGCAATTTTGTTTTGTCTGTTATGGAAAAATACTCTTTATGTAATCATCTCTAATGTCTTGATGTGGATTATATCCGTACCTATGTGGTGGCTGCTAGTTGAACGTGTGAAAACAGACCAGGGCGCTGAAATTTTCATTTCGTCATTACCATTCATTATATTGTTATACATATTTGCTGTATTGCTACCCGAGATTTCAATTGTTCTATTTAGACATTACATTTTTAATAACTTTAGACGTCGCAATAGTAAGTAATCTCTGAAACGATTCAGGAGTGCTTTTTCAAAATAACCTATGGATTAGGTGAAGATGACGATATGGTTTTATCCAAGAGAGCATGCGATTTTCTTGCAAATTCAAAATGGAAAGATAAATTAAACGATCAAGAGATAAACTCGGCAATCCCGCCCGTATAGCTAACGAAAACCATCGGCTATGCTGGGCGGGATTGCCTCACTCTCTTTTATGCTGCGTATCTTCTACTTATTCCCTTTGCGTACCTTTAACAGCTTACCCTTTACGGTTGTATTCTTCATAATCTCGAGCACCAGTGGACCTTTACCATTCAGAATCTCAACATCTGTCGCATAATCCAGAATCGTAATAATCCCGATATCATCTGCGGTGACCCCGTCAAGCTTAGCGATGGTCCCCACGAAGTCGACAGCTCTAAGTTTTTTCTTCTTACCGCCGTTAAAGTTCAGCTTCATAATCTGTTGGTTTAGTTGCTCGCGCTTATCTTTTTTGAGTGCGGTTTTTACATGCAGTTTCTGCTCAAAATCTTCTCTACGGAGGTCAACAGCCTCTTCTGAGGGAGCCTTTACCTGCGGAATCGCGAACCCAATATATGCTTCAATATCAGCTAATCTTCGGCCATCCTTAGGAGTGATGAGGGAAATGGCTTTACCCGTTTTGCCAGCACGTCCCGTACGTCCTGTGCGGTGAACATAGCTTTCCTTCTCAAGGGGAATATCGTAGTTAATGACATGGGTGATATTCGTGATATCAATCCCTCTGGCGGCAACATCTGTCGCGATCAAGTAACGGAATTGACCCCTTCTGAATGCATTCATTACCTCAAATCGCTCGTCTTGCTCCATGCCACCATGAATGCGATCACATGGATATTCAAGATCAGCCAATGCTCTGAATAATGTATCTACATTCTCCTGCGTACGACAGAAAATAATGCAGCTGTCAGGATTCTCGACAATCAGCAGATCTTGCAGTAGTGCCAGCTTGTCTGACTCCTTCACCTGAATAAGAGAGTGATCAATTGTAGCGGTCGTTATACCGGTTGCTTTTATTTCAATTTCAACAGGATCGTTCATATACTTGTGTGACAGTCTGGCTACATCCTCAGGAAAAGTAGCGGAGAATAACATGGTAACCCGGTCACTAGGCAGGGCCTGAATGATCGACTGAACTTGCTCGATAAAGCCCATATTCAGCATCTCGTCAGCTTCATCAATCACGAGGTAGGCCATTCGATCTAACGATAGCGTGCCTCGTTCAATATGGTCCAGTACACGTCCTGGCGTACCTACAGCCATATGTGTTCTTTGTTTTAACTCGGCCTTTTGTATATGAAAAGGATGTTTTCCATAAAGGGGCGTTGCTTTTATCCGCTTAAAGCGTCCAATATTTGTGATGTCCTCGGTGACCTGTAATGCAAGTTCACGGGTTGGCGTCAGGATTAAAGCTTGGGGCTTATTCTCATTCCAATCTACTAGCTCACAAAGTGGAATACCGTATGCCGCTGTTTTGCCGCTACCTGTTTGCGACTTGGCGACAAGGTCCTTCTTCTCAAGCGCAACTGGAATGACTTCCGTCTGAATCTCTGTTGGCGTCTCATAGCCCAAGCTATTCAGCGCTCTTACAATTTCTTCACTTAATGCGTAATCTGTAAAATGCTTCTGACTCATTTTCAACCTCTTCTGCGCTGTATTTGAATACCATTACATATATAATGTCATCGTGTATCGAACTTATACTCATATAGTATACTCTATATCCAGGTTCACTCTAATACATATCAGCGGTACAATTTCATACAGAATTAATCTTTTCGTCTTGCTGTTTTCCAGTAAGGCAACTATACTTTTTCTGGGACGAAAAAACACAGTCTGGTTGGTAGTCCAGACGCATGAATGACTCTCAGATTCCAAGAGTACCATGTCAGTAACCTTCCCCCCTCGGGATGTCCATCGTTTCGATTTAAAATGAGGGGGATTAAAATGAAGCTTACAGTTTATCATGATGGACAGTATTGGGTTGGAGTCGTGGAAGAGCAGGACCAAGGGAAATTGAAGGCAGCTAGGCACATCTTTGGTACAGAGCCTAAGGACGAGGAAATTCTCCATTTTATCCGTGAGGAAATGTGGGAACTTGTTAGTCGGCTCTCACAAGAGGTGGCTATAAAGTGGTCTGAAACGAAGAAGGTCAATCCGAAGCGGCTAGCAAGACAGGCAGCGTATGAATTAAGGCAGAAGGAGGTCTCTTCCAACGCACAAGAGGCCTTAAAGTTAGAGTATGAGAAGCGGAAGTTGGACAAACATGCTTACTCTAAACAGCAAAGGGAATCCATGAAGGCACGGATAAGGGAATTAAAGGAGAAAAAAGCGAAAGAAAAGCATCGCGGACATTAATAAAACTTCTATATTTATCTTCAATTGTATCGGCATGTTTCGATATCCGCATGGCGTGAAAACATGTGTTACGCACAAAGGGCACCCGATCGGGTGCCCTTTGAATTGCCGTTAGCGCGGAGAACCGTATCAAAAGTATTGTTACGATGAAAAGTGAACCCAGTCTCTCCCTTGGACAGCACCCATCTTTTTAAAGAAAATTTGAGCGCGTTTATTCTCAGTAGAAGTTATCCAGGTCATATGAGCATACCCATGATTTTGTGAGTACTTTTGACATTCTAAAAAAAGCTGTGATTCCACTTCTGTATCTCTAAATGATTCCATTACAAATAGGTCGTTCATAACTGTGATTTTGTCTGCTTTCATCGTGCTAAAGGTAAAGAATAATGTAGCAAAGCCGATTAATTCTCCATTTTGTTCCGCCACAAATTGTATACCGTTTTGCTGCTCAAAAAGGGTTTGAATCAAATTATGAATTTTTTCGATAGGTGGCCTAGGGTTTTGATAAAAACCAACGATGTACTCATACATTAACTCGGTCAAACTGCTTAAATCATCAGGCTTAGCGTTTCTTATTAAAAATGACATTAGATGTACTCCCTTTTCATTAGTTTTGAATTAATATACAACATTAAGTATATATATGCAAAATTAAGATCAGTGAAGGAATCGTTTGAACTCATGTAAATGCGAAAAAGTATGTAATATGAGCGCAACAAAGGCTGCCGAGAAAATGTATCCGGTAGCCTTTGTTGCGCTGAGGGACATGTGCGTCGAGAATACACCCATTCGTTAAAATTGAATTCACTCCGGATTACTTAAGCAGTGTAAGTGTCACCTCTATCGTGTTATCAATAAATGATCGTTCTGGACGAGACTTTATCATTACGGTCAGTCCAATTAACGATACGACTAGCGCCTGAGATACAGCCTTCGCATCGAGCCCGATTTCAAGTTCACCTGATTGTATACCTCGTTCAATGGTTTCTTGAAATATAACCGATAGGTACATTTGATGTTCCCTTGTAAGAATTTCAAATTTCTCATCATGGGGCGCAAGTTCAACCATTGTATTGATGCAAAAGCATCCTTTTCTAGGGTCTTCTGTATATTCCTTATCGACCACACCTTCAAAAAAAGTTCGAAATGCTTCTTTTACAGATGGTTTGCTTTGAAGCTTGGCTCGGATCATAGAAGCACGGGACATCATGTATTTGCGCAGCGCAGCTTCGAACAATTCTTTTTTTCCTCCAAAAGTGGAATATATACTGGGTCGTTGAATTTCCATTCTGGAAGTTAAATCACTCAGTGAGGTAGCTTCATATCCCTTCTCCCAAAATATTTGCATGGCTGCATCTAATACTTTATCTTCGTCAAATTCGCGGATTCGTCCCATAATCAATACCTCTCATTACTCATAATTTTATTCTTAATTCAATGACTCTGATTATAATTGTCAGGGTCCTTTATTTTCGTACCAATTAGTATGTTATTATCTTATAATTAGCCTGTTATATTGTCAAATACAGATTGGTTTATCGCACCAAAGAGATATCAGTATGAGGATAAATCAAAGTCGATTTACTATATTTATTGACACTTTTCTTTTTTATGAGTTATATTTACTGGGAAAAATATATTACCGATCAGTATGATATTTTGTCGGTATTTAATTGGCCTACAAAGAAAGCTATTAGAACAGGAGAGATGAACCATGGAGATAGGTATTACTTCGTTTGTAGAAACAAAGCCTGACGTTCAGACAGGTGAAGTGATAAGTCACGCACAGCGATTACGCGAAGTTGTCGAGGAAATTATTCTTGCTGATCAAGTGGGACTTGATGTGTTCGGTGTAGGTGAGCATCATCGGAAGGATTATTCGGCATCTTCACCAGCAGTTGTACTGTCAGCGGCTGCAGCGCAGACGAAACGGATTCGGCTGACCAGTGCAGTGACAGTGCTTTCTTCAGCTGATCCCGTTCGCGTTTTTCAGGATTTTGCTACGCTGGATGGTATTTCGAATGGACGTGCGGAGATTATGGCGGGCCGAGGTTCCTTTATTGAATCTTTCCCTCTGTTTGGCTATGACTTGGACGACTATGATGAGTTGTTTGAACAACATTTGGAATTGCTCCTTAAAATACGGGAGTCCGAAAAAGTAACTTGGAAGGGCGGGCATCGGCCAGCGATTAGCAATTTGGGAGTGTATCCACGGCCGGTTCAGAATCCTTTACCGATATGGGTTGGCAGCGGGGGCAGGCAGGATTCTGCTATCCGTGCAGGTTTGTTAGGACTGCCCTTGATGCTGGCGATCATTGGTGGAAATCCAGTGAATTTTGCACCGCTCGTGCAGCTTTATAAGAAAGCAGCAGCGCACGCTGGTCATGACGAATCGCAGCTTAAGGTTGGATCGCACTCGATAGGATTTGTCGGAGAGAATAATGAACGAGCTGCAGATACATATTTCCCTTCTACGATGGCAGGTATGAATAGATTAGGCAGGGAGCGGGGCTGGGCGCATTATGATCGTTCTAGCTACGATGCCGCTCGCAGCTTTGAAGGTGCGCTGTATGTTGGCGATCCTGAGACTGTTGCCCAGAAGATCATTCACCTTCGCAAACATGTAGGTGTTACACGCTTTATGCTGTATGTTCCGTTAAGTACAATGCCGCATGCCGAGGTGATGGGAGCCATTGAGCTGCTGGGAACAGAGGTAGCACCCCGAGTTCGGAAGGAAATAGCCCAGTGGGAAGCGGAGACGGAAAAAAGATTATAAAAACCAACATAGGAGTGATTTGCATGGATTTTGAAAATCGTTTGTTACCAGAATTAAGGTCGGTAATCGCACAATTTCCTGGCTTTCAACTGGAAGAAAATTTAGAACTGAGCAGAAGCTATTTGTCGAGTTCTCCCATTGAGCAGTCGGAGCACGTACGCACGACAAGCCGGATGATTCCGAGCGTAGCAGGCGAGATATTAGTCAAAATCTACGAACCTGCCCAGCGAACTGACGTTAAGCTTCCGGCCACGCTGTGGATTCACGGGGGAGGCTATGTGATGGGGCATCCTGATATGGACGATGCTTTGTGCGAACGCTTCGTGCAGGCGGCCAAATGCGTCGTCGTATCGGTCGATTACCGACTTGCTCCCGAGCATCCCTACCCAGCTGCCATCGATGACTGTTATGCCGCTTTGACGTGGATGACCGATGAAGCTGAGCTGCTGGGCATCGACTTAGATCGGGTCGCAATTGCCGGAGCAAGTGGGGGCGGCGGTCTGACCGCAGCACTTGCTTTAATGGCTCGTGACAAAGGCGGGCCAGCCCTCATCTTCCAAATGCCGCTGTATCCGATGATCGATGACCGCAGTATTACGGCCTCAAGTCATGAAATTACGGCCGATAACGCATTATGGAACCGGAAGAACAACTTGGCGGCCTGGAGCATGTACTTGGGGGATCGTACTGAAGACACCGAGGTGTCCCCATACGCTGTGCCGTCGAGAGCGGAATGCTTGGCTGGGCTACCGCCGACCTATACGTGCATAGGCCAGCTCGATCTGTTCCGAGATGAGACGATCGAATATGTAGCACGCCTTGCCCAAGCGGGGGTGGACGTCGAATTCCATCTGTATCCCGGCACATTCCACAACTTTGAGGGGATGGTTCCGCAAGCAGAAGTAAGCCAACGTGCTAGCCAAAGTTATGTAGACGCAATTGCAAGAGCCCTTAATCCTTAAACTATTAAATGGGCAGTCTCCAAAGTGATATGCTTCCAAAAAAGTAGACAGGTTAAATAATAAAACTTGCTACTGTAAGGGAGCATATCACTTTTTGCAGTGTTTTGTTTGATACGAGGCTAGATTTTAATCGAAACGATGTGTTAAAGGAGCACCAGGGTGTTCAGCCGCCCCGCAATGATGTAAAGTTTTTCGGGTAAAATCTTTACTTTTACATGTAGCGGACAATAACCTTTCATTCTTATAATTGGAAATGTAAGCGATTTATTTAGAGGTAGGAATATTAAAAACTATACGTATGAGGAGGAGATTGTATGTCGAAATTTAAAGTGGGCAAGTTGGTAAGCAGCTTGGCGTTGGCGGGTGTGTTGTTATCATCAGCTCTGATAAACCCGGCTAGTGCCAGTATGGCGAACGGTGGCAAATTCCTCGGAAATATCATTGCTGGAAGTGTCCCTGCAAGTTTCGGAACGTACTGGAACCAGGTGACGCCAGAGAATTCGACCAAATGGGGGTCGGTTGAAGGCAGCCGTAACAACATGAACTGGTCGCAGGCGGATACCGCCTACAATTATGCCCGTAACAATGGCTTCCCGTTCAAGTTCCATACATTGGTATGGGGTGCTCAGGAGCCAGGTTGGATTAGCGGACTGTCGGCTGCTGATCAGAAGGCGGAAGTGACCCAGTGGATTAAAGCAGCAGGTCAACGCTATCCGAATGCGGAGTTTATCGATGTGGTGAATGAGCCACTGCATCAGAAGCCATCCTTCCGCAATGCCATAGGCGGTGACGGGTCGACCGGATGGGATTGGGTCATATGGTCGTTCCAACAGGCAAGACAAGCTTTTCCAAATGCCAAGCTGATGATTAATGAATATGGAATTATCAACGATCCCTCGTTAACCGACCAATATGTCTATATTATTAATCAGCTCAAGAGCAGAGGCCTGATTGACGGAATTGGTATTCAGTGCCACCAGTTTAGCATGGACACTGTTTCAGTTAACACAATGAACACTGTACTGAACAAGCTGGCGGCAACAGGATTGCCAATCTATGTGTCGGAACTGGATATAACTGGAGACGATAACACCCAGCTTGCCAGATACAAGGAGAAATTTCCGGTATTATGGAAGCATTCTGCGGTGAAGGGAGTTACGCTCTGGGGGTATATCCAGGGACAAACTTGGAAGCCGAACACACATCTGCTGAATTCTAACGGCACGGAACGTCCCGCGCTCCAATGGCTGAGACAATATGTGCAGAGTTAAACTATAGGTGGCACTTAAAACCCAACAGATGCGAACTTTTACCAAATGTCTGGGCTGGGTAGATGTTTATTTGACGAAGTCTTGGCTGAAATGTTATACGCCCAAGGCTTCTTTTTATTTAGCTTAAACCTAACGTATCAAAACCTAATCCAACTCAATTAGGCTCTTACATACCCAATCCATAACTTTAACCCACTTGAAATAAAACCGTCTGGACGGTATAGTAAAGAGGGGTGATCAATATGAATACAACTAAAAAAGCATTAAAAAGAGAATTAATTCTTAAAGCGGCCTCGATGATTGTGCATGAAGAAGGAGTAGAGAAATTAACGTTAGAAGCGGTGGCTAAGAAAGCGGGAATAAGTAAAGGAGGATTGCTTTACCATTTTCCGAATAAAGATGAATTGATTTTGGGAATGGTTGAACAACTATCGACCAGCTTTGTCTCCGAATTTAATGAGAGAGCAGAAAACGATATGCATTCCAAAGGAAGATGGACTCGCGCGTATATGAATACATCATTTTCTGGCGATCGGAATGCAAGTGACCTGTATACCGCTCTCTCAGCAGCACAGTTTACGAACCCTCACATGCTAAAATTACTTCAGGACGAGTATGAGAATATCCAAAATAAAATTGAAAACGACGAATTGGACCCCGTTCGTTCCACGATAGTCCGATTAGCTATAGACGGTTTGTGGTTTGCTGAAATGTTTGGGCTTGCTCCTCCCAATGAAGAAATGAGGCAAAAAATGATGGGAGAATTGAAAACATATATAAAGGAGAATGAATAATGGCTTATCTTTTCTTGGCAATCTCTATTGTTGGTGAACTTGTTGGAACTTCAATGCTTAAAGCTTCAGAAGGTTTCACCAGACTGTATCCGACTCTATTCACAATTGTGGCGTTCGTGATCTCTTTCTTCTTTATCTCCTTATCCCTTAAGACGCTCCCCTTAAATATGACTTATGCCATCTGGTCAGGTGTAGGAGCTGTTGCTACAACGCTTATTTCAGTATTGATTTGGAAAGAAAAAATTAATACAGGAAGTATCGCAGGTATTGCTTTAATTGTTATTGGCGTGGTGGTACTGAACCTATTTGGTGCAGGACATGGTGAGGCAAAAGGAACAACAGAAGCAACGAGTTCAATCGTTCAAAAATGAGATGAAATAGTATAGACACAAGAACATTGTAGAGAAAATGTATTCCAAAGGAGTGCCCTAATGAAGGGAAAAAACCACTTCATTAGGGCACTGGAGATTTACTACCACTATCGATCACTGCCAGTTTGTGTGAAAGGACCCTGCTGCATCACTTCGTTCATAAGTATGGGCACCAAAATAATCCCTTTGTGCTTGCAAAAGGTTAGCATTCGAAATGCCTGTCCGGTAACTATCATAATAAGTAAGTGAAGCACTTAAACATGGAAAGGAAGTGCCAGAATTAATACCCTCACAGACAACTTTTCGTAATCCTTTTTGATACTCTTTAACTTTTTCAGCAAAATACGGGGCGATTAATAGATTAGCCAAATTCGGCTGTTCTTGATATGTTGCGCTTATTACGTTTAAGAATTCAGCACGAATGATGCAACCACCACGGAAAATAAGGGCTATATCCTGTAAAGGTAAATTCCATCCGTAAAGTTCAGAAGTCATTTTATATTGTATAAATCCTTGCGCGTAGGCACAAATTTTACCCATATAAAAAGCTTGTCTAATGTACTCAATCCACACATCTTTATTTAAACTTCGCTGATCAATCCCTGGTCCTGTTAGAATATTTTCTGCGTAAACTCGTTCTTCTTTTAAAGAGGAGATGTAACGGGCAAACAATGACTCTGTAATAATGGATGATGGGATCCCATTGTCAATTGCTTGAATGCTTGTCCATTTACCTGTGCCCTTTTGCCCTGTTTTATCAAGAATCACATCGATTAGTGGTAAGCCTGTTACATCATCCTTTTTCCGTAAAATCTCTGCTGTGATTTGGATTAAATAACTTTTCAGTTCCCCTTGATTCCATATTTCAAAGATATCAGCAATTTGATTCACAGATAAACGTAACCTTTTTCTTAAAAATGTATAGGTTTCTGCGATTAACTGCATATCTGCATACTCGATTCCGTTATGTACCATTTTTACAAAGTGACCGGACCCTTTTGGACCCATATAAGCACAGCAAGGGTCTCCGTCCACTTGGGCTGCTATTTTTGTTAGAATAGGAGCTGCTTTTTCATATACGTTTTTATCTCCACCAGGCATGATTGAAGGTCCATTTAAAGCCCCGACTTCGCCTCCGGAGATACCGATTCCCAAATAACCGATTCCTTTTGACTTCAATTTATCATATCTACGTTCCGTATCTTTGTAATGGGAGTTACCACCGTCCATAATCACATCGCCTGCTTCAAGGAAGGGTACTAATGTACCTATTACCGAATCGACCGGTTTGCCCGCTGTTACCATAAGGAAGATTTTCCTTGGAGTTTTTAAGGAGTAAACAAAATCTTGAATTTCGTAGTAGGGATGGATGGAGTGACCTTCACTTTTTTTAACAAGATCATCCGTTAAATCCCTCGTATAATTATAGACAGCGACTTGCTCACCCTTACCAGCCATGTTTAAAGCGATATTACGGCCCATTACCCCTAAACCAATGACACCAATTGTGTTGGACATTTTTTCTGCTCCTTTTATTTGAAATGAATAGGCCGTAGATCCTCACTTATAGGCTTAGAAGATTCTAAGAAAAATAAGTGGGGGATCTACCGCCCGGGAATCATGGTTTATACGAATAAACTTAGTACTAAAATAAATCCTAATCCAGCTACAGAAATGATGGTCTCAAGCAATGTCCATGTTGCAAATGTTTCTTTCATGCTTAAACCAAAATATTCTTTAAACATCCAGAAACCAGCATCGTTAACATGTGAAGCTATTAAACTACCCGCTCCCGTTGCAAGCACAACTAAAGCAAGATTAACGTCGGATTGTCCTAACATCGGAATAACTAAACCAGCGGTTGTTAAAGCTGCAACGGTTGCAGAACCTAAGGAAATGCGTAAAATTGCAGCGATAATCCAGGCAAGTAAGATGGGTGATAATGTAGTTCCATTGAATAATTCAGCTACATAGTCACCTACGCCGCCATTAATCAGTACTTGTTTGAAGGCTCCGCCACCCCCAATGATTAAGAGCATCATCCCAATATGAGTAATAGCCGTTGTACAAGATGCCATTACATTTTTGATTGGAATTTTTCGTGCTATTCCCATGGTGTAGACAGCTACCAGTAAGGAAATTAACATGGAAGTTGATGCATCACCAATAAAACGGATCGCTGCTAGTAAACTGCTATCTTCAAATCCCATTGTTTTTTGAAGCAAAGTAATAACCGTAGCAATAGACATTAAAATAACAGGAAGCATTGCAGTAAATACACTGATACCAAATCCCGGAGTTTCCTCAGATTTAAATACTTTTTGTTCACCTAAAGAGGCAATATTACCGGTTTTCGTAAATGATGCAGGTACGAGTTTTTTGGCAAGCTTAGTAAATACAGGTCCAGCTAAAATAACGGTTGGAATGGCAATAATGAAACCGTAAAGTAAAACCTCACCAAGGTTCGCGCCATATTCACCAGCAATAACTGTTGGCCCTGGATGTGGAGGTAAGAAACCATGTGTTACGGATAAAGCTGCAACCATCGGAATCCCGAGATATAAGATAGAAACCTTTAATTCTTTTGAAATGGCAAATATGATTGGAATTAACAATACTAATCCTACTTCAAAAAATAACGCCACACCGATAATGAATGAAGCAGCTACGACTGCCCATTGGATATTTTTTTCACCAAATTTGTCTACGAGGGTCATGGCAATTCGTTGAGCACCACCAGAATCAGCGATCAACTTACCTAACATCGCTCCAAGTCCAAAGATTAACGCTAAGTGACCAAGGGTTCCGCCTAATCCGGCTTCGATGGTTTTGACAATTTCCTCTAATGGCATTCCAAGTGCTAAAGCGACGCCGAACGATACAATGATTAATGAAATAAAGGTGTTCAATTTGAAACCCATTATTAAAACTAATAATGCTAAAATTCCAATCGCTACGATAACTAATGGCATTGTAATTACCCCCTGCTTTTTATCTTTTAGTGTTTAATTAAGCTTCTTTGATAATTGGAAATCCGTGTATAATCATCTTCTAATACTCTGGATAGGTTAATGAAAATCGGCAGTAATTTCCTATATTCCTTGGTTGCTTCTTCTTTTGGTGTATGTTTGTTGGTACTGCCAACCATTTCAGAAACAACTTCAAAGGACTGGATTTGTCCGGTGGCATACAAGCCTAAAATACAAGCTCCTAGACAAGAACTTTCGTAGCTTTCTGGAACGACGACTTCAGATGAGAATATGTCAGACATCATTTGCCGCCAAACATCTGATCTTGCGAAGCCTCCAGTAGCTTGAATTCGGGTCACAGGACCGTCCATACATTCGGTTAATGCTAAAAATACGGTGTACAAATTGTAAATGACTCCTTCTAGGGCTGCGCGAATCATATGTTCTTTCTTATGTGACATCGTTAAACCGAAGAATGAGCCACGTACGTCTGGGTTCCATAATGGCGCACGTTCACCAGCCAGGTATGGATGGAATAACAATCCGTCAGATCCTGGTCTTACACGTTCAGCAATCTTGGTTAGTACATCATATGGATCAATTCCTAGTCTTTTCGCTGTTTCTACTTCTGATGAGGCAAGTTCGTCACGGATCCAGCGAAGGACCATCCCGCCATTGTTCACCGGCCCCCCAATAACCCAGTGCTTTTCTGTTAAGGCATAACAAAATATTCTTCCCTTTTCGTCTGTTTGAGGCTTGTCTATAATGGTTCGAATGGCACCGCTTGTCCCGATTGTGACGGCAACTTCGCCTTTTCGTATCGCATTTACACCTAGATTAGAAAGGACTCCATCGCTAGCTCCAATGACAAACGATGTTTGTGGATCGATCCCCATCTTTTTTGCTAAATCTGAATCACAGTTGGTAAATATCCTGGTTGTTGGCACGAGCTCAGATAATTGAGAAGGGGTTATACCAGCAATTTTTAATGCTTCTTCATCCCAATCTAATTTTTCTAGATTCATCATGCCCATGGCAGAAGCTAGGGAATAATCCACTACATATTGATCAAAGAACTTTTTAAAAATATATTCTTTAATTCCGATATACTTTTTAACCTTGACAGCGGTTTCAGGAAGGTCATTCACAATCCAGGCTATTTTCGTTAAGGGTGACATGGGGTGAATAGGTGTTCCTGTTCGTTTATAGACTTCATGGCCATTCAGCTCATCTTTTATTTTATGTGCCCATGCTTCACTTCGATTATCTGCCCAAGTGATACAAGACGTCAGTGGGCGGTCATTTTCATCCATCGCAATGACACTATGCATGGCACTGCTAAATGAAACAAACGATAGCTTTTTTTGTGAGTGATGTTTCATGATATTCGAAATGGCCTGTAGGACAGCCTGAAATATCTCTTCTGGGTTTTGTTCAGCTGTCGCTATGTCCGGTGTATAAAGCGGGTATCCAATATTCTCTTGTTGGATGACTTCACCTTTTTCGCTAAATAGAACGGCTTTTGTACTTGTGGTCCCGATATCTACACCCAACATATAGTTAGTCATTTTGTTGCACGACTCCTTTAGATAGCATTTGTTGTGACATCCATAGGTCTTCTACTTTACCTTGAACATCATCAAAGTTTTCATGTAAAGACTTGATCATGAGGTCTCTATCTTTTACTTTGATTGCTTCAATATAAAGTTCGTGATTGTTTATAATCCGTGTAAAATCTTCATACTTTTCTGTGAAACGCATACGCATCGACAAAAGAATGAGACTTTCCATAACAGGCTTTAAATTATTCCAGATCATCAGAATATGTGAATGATTGACTGCACGAATAATCGTTTCATGGAACAAGACATCTTGATACGAAAACTCATCAGCATCACTATATTTGACGGCGACTTTCATCATTTCGAGAATTTTACTAAGTTCCTTCGCCAAATCATTAGTGTCCATCTTTACAAGACGTTCAAATACGAAGGATTCTATGAGCAGACGGACATCATAAATTTCTTCTATTTCTTTTTCTGATAGGCCAATAACAACGGCTCCCATTCTTTCTAATCGAATGATATTTTCGGATGCCAGTATTTTTAACGCTTCACGAATGGGTGAGCGACTTACAGTGAAATCAGCAGCTAGTTTATTTTCAGATAATATGGTACCGCTTTCAATCCCGCCAGAAATAATGCGCATTCTAAGCTCGGATGTTACGCGATCACCAGCTGAGGCTTTTAAAAGCCATTTGGAGGGATATAGGAATTCTGATTCGACCATCATTTCACCTTCTCAATTAATCAAGTATACTTGTATACAGGTATTATAATCTGAAATTTTAAATTTGCAAGCGTATTCATTAAATTTGTTTTCTGACACTCCGACACATAGAATGAAATTTTCATATCAAGACATAGACCCTGTTCGGATCTCCTCATATAATGCTAGACTCCATACTGATTTCAACTATAGGTTCCAATTGAAGTTCGGATTTTTTGTTCAAATGCACAATCAATTTCGTCTGTTCTTCAATATTTTTAACGTGCTGCAATCGATATAATGAAAGCGTAATCAAAAATTGCCCGGGGGGTTAGACAGATGGAAGGATTGACGATCAGTTGGATAGGAGCTCTGGCAGGGCTGGCTATTGCAATTATTCTGATATTAAGAAAGCTGAATCCGGTTTACGCTTTATTTTTGGGAGCTATTGTAGGCGCTTTATTGGGCGGAGCCAATCTGGAGCAGACGATCAGCGTGTTAATAAGCGGTACGCAAAGTGTGATGGGGACGGTCATTCGTGTGCTTGCCGCAGGTGTATTGGCAGGTGTAATGATGGAATCCGGGGCAGCGGAGACGATTGCGCAGGCTATTGTAAAGAAGTTCGGCGGCAGTAAAGCGATACTCGCACTAGCCTTGGCGACGATGATTATTACGGCGGTAGGTGTATTTATTCCCGTTGCCGTGTTGATTGTGGCACCTATTGCATTGTCGGTCGGCAACAAAATGGGGATTTCCAAGTTGGCGCTCCTGTTGGCTTTGTCTGGAGGCGGAAAAGCGGGGAACATCATCTCTCCCAATCCTAATACGATTGCAGCGGCGCGCGGATTTAATCTGGATTTAAGCCACGTGATGTTGGCGGGTGTGGTTCCTGCGATATGCGGTTTAATCATGACTGTTTTGGTGGCATCTATGTTGAAAACCAAAGGTGTGAAGGTGTCCGACCAGGATATCATGGACAGTGATGTCGATACATCGAAATACCCGGCGTTGGGACGGGCGATTGTAGCCCCGCTGGTAGCTGTTATTTTGCTGATGATTAACCCGATTGGTTCCATCTCTGGTATTGAAGCACTTTCGAATTTCAAGGTGGATGCGATGTACATTTTGCCGATCGCTGGGATTGTGGGTATGCTGGCCATGGGACAAGGGCGCAATATCCTGAAGTATTCGGCCTCCGGTTTGAATAAAATGACGGCGACCGTGCTGATTTTGATCGGTGCAGGTGGGATTGCGGGTCTGATCTCTGCCTCCAACTTGTCTGCTCAGGTGGTTGGCCTGATTGAAGCTTCGGGAGTTTCCGGTACATTTTTGGCACCGCTTGCAGGTATTCTGATGGCAGCTGCTACGGCGTCCACCTCGACGGGCGTTATTTTGGCGACAGGCTCGTTTGGGGAAGCCATTCTGAACATGGGAACGGCCCCACTCGCTGCAGCTGTGATGGTGCATACAGGAGCTACAGTCATTGATTCCTTACCGCAGGGCAACTATTTTCACGTCACGGCAGACAGCATGAAAATGAGCATTAAACAACGGATGGGATTGATTCCTTACGAAGCTATTGTGGGCGGAACGATGGCAATTGTAGCGACAATTATGTATGGATTTTTACTTTAATATTCACGATGGGGTGAGAAGATGAGAGAGAAAACATTTGTGCTGGCACCAGATTCTTTTAAAGAAAGCATGACGGCTAAAGAAGTGTGTATCGCGATGGAGAAAGGACTACGCAAGGTCTATCCGGCGGCGAATTATGTCCACGTACCGATGGCGGACGGCGGTGAAGGAACGGTGCAGTCACTGGTGGATGCGACAGGCGGGCAGATTCGTTATATCGAGGTGACAGGACCGCTTGGTGAACCTGTAACTGCTGCATACGGCTTGCTGGGAGACGGCACCACAGCGGCAATCGAGATGGCATCCGCCAGTGGAATCCATCTGGTTAACAAGGATAACAAAAACCCGTTAAAGACAACAACCTACGGCACAGGGGAGTTAATCCGTGAATGTCTGAACCAGGGAATTCGAAAAATTATCATCGGCATTGGTGGAAGCGCAACGAATGATGGCGGTACAGGAATGGCGGAAGCGCTGGGCGCCAGATTTCTAGATGCAACAGGCAATACTCTTCCGTGCGGCGGCGGTAGTCTGGGCGAGCTGGCCAGTGTTGATATTTCATCACTGGATGACCGCTTGCAGCAGGTACAACTGATTGTAGCCTGTGATGTGACAAATCCGCTGTGCGGAGAGCATGGGGCATCTCAAGTATTCGGGCCACAAAAAGGGGCAACCCCGGAGATGGTGCAGCAATTGGATGCCAATCTTGCCCATTACGCCGATGTGGTGAAGCAGCAGCTGGGCAAGGATGTGCGCGATTTCCCAGGCGCAGGCGCAGCAGGTGGATTGGGTGCGGGCTTATTAATTTTCACTCAGGCGACGCTGCAAAAAGGCATTGAAATTGTGATTGAATACACCGGTTTAAAACAAAAGCTCGCCACTGCCGATATCGTTTTGACGGGGGAAGGCGGTATTGATTTTCAGACCAAATTCGGTAAAACTCCTTATGGAGTAGCTCAGGCGGCAAAACAGTCTGATAAAAAGGTCATTGCGGTCGCAGGTTATATCGGGGAAGGGATCGACACGTTGTACAAGGAAGGGATAGATGCGGTGTTTGGCATCGTGCCGGGAGCCTCGGAGCTCGGTAAGCTGCTGGCCGAAGGGCCGCAAAACGTAGAGCGTACGTGCGAGAATATCGCAAGAGTACTTCAGTTCAGCGAGAAATGAACAGATGGAGAAGAGGGTTATAAACATAAAACGGCATCATACAAATACGATATAATACGAGCGCTCGCCTGTAATCCCGAACTTAGCCAAAGCTGGATTGGCTGAGGAATTTGAGAGTGACGGCGAGCGGAAATATGATAGTACTGGCGCATGGTCTGGCGTGAAACAGCAGTTCATTGATACAGTGCCAATAAGCCATGCGTAAGCTCAAAAAGCTGAAGGAGGTTCCGGGGATCTTTACCGGTTAAGGTATGGATGCGCTTCAGGCGGTATTGCAGCGTATTTCGATGAATATTTAATTCATCTGCGGTGAAGGAGACACTGCCGTTATGGTTAATAAAGCTTCGCAGCGTATCCAGCAAATCCACAGTATCTTCCAGCTTGCTAACCAGATAGATCGTGTTCGTCAGGTTCGTTTGACTCAATTTGACCAGAAACTCGACTTCCGCAAAAGAAATTTTTTGCACAGGCGGGCGCAAAGCCAGTAAAACATTCATAGCTGACTTGGCTTGCATATAAACATCCGCAATGTTGTGCTCCTGTCTGCTGACCGTAATCAGCACATCGGGATGGCTGCGTACAAGTGGCTCTAGCAGTTTGTCTGTCGGCTCCTGATTTTGTATCAGGATGAGATAGCAGTCTTCCTCCATACGAAAGGACGGATGCTGCATGAATATATTGGACAACTCGGCTAAATGAGCTGGATCAGCAGGCAGATACTTTACATATACAGCCGAAGTTTTTAGAAGCAAATCAATGTGATATTGAGCTGCTTCTTTTTTTATTTTTTGTGTGTAGGCTCCCTGATGATTTAACAACATTTCCAGCACAGATTTTTTGCGATTGGCTTCATGGGCCAGATGCTCCAATGAGATCCGCTGTTCAATCAGGAGAGAAACCGTAGTTTTAACAATATTGCAAAAAGGACGCACTTCATCGGGATTGCCTGAAATACCAATGACACCAACTAACTCATGATGAATGACAATCGGTTCATTGGTTCCCTTTTTCTCATAGTGGCCGTCCTGCCACACTTCAACCATTTTCCCAGTTTCGAGCGCCTGAACAGCTCCTTGGTGAATGGTTCCGATTCGTTCACTCTCGCCGCTGCCAATGATGATGCCTCGTTCATTCATAATATTGATATTGTATGGAATATCCTTCATCATTTTGTCTACGATGTCTTGGGCTTGTTTTTCGGAGAGCTGAAACAAAATCCGGATTCCTCCTTTATCTATAGTGATATAGCGTATTTTAATGGACCACCTTAATGAAAGGGTTTTCAATTCATTGTGCATCTGAACAATATGATAAGGCGGATTACCGAACATGTCAGTCAATTTTATCATAGATGTGAAATTGCAGCGTATTATGATAATCCATTAGACGATGTTATATATTTTTGTATTGAGTGTAATCTAAGGAAGAGTATAGTTGTACGCAAAAAAACAGGGCTCATAGGAGCACCTGCTTTTTGTGTCTATCTTTTTTATTGCCAGCCACGCTGTCTAATGACGAACCTCGCGGAAGCTATAGGTTATGTCGTGTAGTTCTTTCTTTAAACGAGCATCTTTAGACGCTGGTGCATATCCAAGCACCTGGTAGTAATTCCTTTCGGTCTCAATAATCGCTACATGGGTAACATATTTGTCCACATCTTTCTTGCCTTTAATCACGAACTCAAGGGCAGGATATCCATAAATGGTTGTGTTAGAGACAGGTCCTACACTGGACAGGTTCCACTCTTTGGTTAAATTATTTTCAGCTTTCTTACCGTACTGTTGAAGAGTTATATTGCCCAATTGCTTTTTCGAGTGGGATAGTACCACAACGGATTTTTGAATGTACGGATTGAATATTGCAATCTCTGCTTTTCCTTCACGGTCCGGGTCTGTTGACCAGTCCAGCGGGGCCGTTATTTGAAATCGTCCATCTTTACTTACATAGCTTTGCTCTTTCTTGCTCACCGGAACTTCAGGAGGTACGTAACTGTCTGCAAGTATAAAAATAGCATTTACAAACGAGGCTCCCAAGATCACCATTGCGGTAAAAAATATAAAGAGCGAACGTTTCATTGTCTTTTTGCTAATCGGCTCTAAATCCCGTACCTTTACAACATATGTACCTGCAGCTAAATCACCAATTCGTTGTCTTGATGCAGTTACTAACACACTGATACCAGCAGGTATCCCACCCATTAGCAATGGATTGGTGTCGATTAGCCTGAGCAGCGTACGAATGAGTGATTTAAGAAAACCAGGAGGCTTTCCTTCTCCGTTAACTACCTTAATACGAAAGACGAACTTACCCAGCGTATAGCCTGTGTAACCTTCCAAAAGTAAATAATAGCTGAAGAAAGCAATAAGCAGAATACAACGGGTTGCAATCGCTAAAGGCAAAAACCATCTGTCCGTTATTTGAATGACAGAAATAAAAAAACAAATATACCCGATTACAAAAAATATGAAATCAAAAACCGTTGCTCCCCACCGTCTAAACAGAGTAGAACTCCCGTATGTTTTTGATAACGCCGCCATCCTGTTTGGATCTACCCCATAATTTTGACCATGCTGAATGTACGTCTGTCTTGAAGTTTCCTGCGGAATGTGTGATATGTGCTGTTCGTCCAAAAAATACACCTCTTCTTAATAATTAAAACACACTCCTTATATTAACGGTCATTTTATAATCCATGTTTAGGAAAACATTCTATAAACAAAGAAATTATTATAAATATCCCTTCCTCTCATTTCCTCTATAATTGGAAGAAGAAAGTAACGATAAGCGAATATTGAACTCAGGAGGCATGGGTATGCAAGAAGAACTGGCAAAAGCGAATAAGGCAGCAAGAGGTGAGAATGTGAAAGGTGAGTTTCCGGTTATAACGACTGAACGTCTCATATTACGAAAAATGGTAGCGACGGACAGCAAGGACATGTTGGAATACTTTTCAGATGAGCAGGTTATGAAGTTTTATGGACTGAGCCCGTTTGAGTCTGAACAGGATGCGCTGGATGAGATTAGTTGGTATGATCAGATTTTTGAGACAGATCAGGGAATCCGCTGGGCTATTCAAACAAATGAAGGTAAAATCATCGGTTCTTGCGGATTTCATAACTGGGATCAACGTCATCACCGGGCAGAAATGGGCTATGAATTGTCCAGAGCCTATTGGGGCCAAGGGCTAATGTCGGAGGTACTTGCAGCTGTAATCGACTATGGGTTTAATACCCTCTCATTGAACCGCATTCAGGCGCTAGTAGAGCCAGAGAATGCACAATCCTTGCGGTTGCTTGAAAAAGCAGGCTTTCGGCAAGAAGGGCTCCTCTCCCAATATGAATTTACGTTAGGGAAATATGATGATCTTTACATGTGCGCATTGGTCAAATCAGTGTATATCAATCGTTCTCAGAAATGATAGATGTAGGTGAATCAAGCAGGGGAGCATGGATAGGAAGAAGGTTGATCATTGTATAACATGATCGACCTTCAGCGGCATACCCATTTCATATTGCTCAATGGGGTCTTTCGAGAGACCTATTTTTTGGATAAAGCCTTCAAGAGAGTCATTGTCAGACAGACAGATGTATACCTTCTCAATCTTTTGGATCTCTGCTGCTCTATGAAGGAGGGCGCATCCTAATCCTTGGTTGCGATGCTTAGGATCGACCCAAAGAAAGTTGATTTTACCCTTAGCACTCATGCTCACCATGCCGAGGCACGTTTGATTTACTTCGTAGATGCCGAGAAAAGCTTCCTGTGTACTGGTGGCGTAATAAGGTGTGTCACTTTGCCAATGGATGTGGCAGTCGATAAGGGTCTTTCGAAAAGCTGCGATGTCATCAAATGTAACTTCCTTAAGAATATACGAAGATGAGAGGGCAGCGGGTGGGGCGGAGGGCAGAGTGCCGTTGTAGTATTTCAGCATATAGCGTGGCTGATAGCCTTGCTTTTCATATAATTTGACGGCCCGATGATTATCCTTGATGACTTCGAGCCATAGCTGCTGGCAACCCGCGGAGATGGCTGTTTGTTTATGTAATTCCAGCAACTTGTTGCTAATCCCCTGACCGCGGTAAGCCGGAGCGATGCATAGCGTGCCGCAACGCATGGTCTTGTACCCGTCGAACTGCCGGACACCGCCGAGAATTAAGCCGATCGGTTGATCCTCATCCATGGCAAGGAAAGAGTGATTCCGTGTATTACCCTCTGGACCAAAAAAACGTGCTGCGAAATCGTCCTGATCCGTGGTCAGGCGAATGGAATAATCCGAGAACCCAAGCGAAAATGCTTGGAAAATGTGTTCCATGCTGACGTCGTTGCATCTCATATAGGTGATCATCGTTATTCCCCCTAGAAATTCATGCTATATTTGGATTATAGGGAATTAAGGGAGCTCCATCAATCTCCCGCTGGAAATAAAAAAACCCCTTAAAAAAGGGGATTGGTGCTGGGTGTTATAGGGTTGCAATTCGTATCGCTAAGATCAGGATTGGTAGAGAGGTCACGATAGTGATTGAGCTTATATTCAATAATTTTTTGAGTTTCCATCAGTCTGGAAATTTCTTGTTGAATCTTCTGATTATGTTTTTCAAGTAAGGAGTATCTGTCAGGAAGGGTAATGTTACCTTGCTCCGAAAGTTCTCGATAATGCTTCATTTCCTCTATAGTCATTCCAGTGGCTTTTAATCGGGTTAAAAAGATAATCCCCAGAATCTGATCTCTACTGTAGAACCTGTGTCCGTTAGCCTTTCGTTCTGCATAAGGCAGTAAGCCAATTCGCTCATAATAGCGTATAGTATCTTCTGTTAAACCTGTTAGTTCTGCAGCTTGACTAATAGAGGCTATGGTTTCCGGAATTTCCTGCAAAGTATCCCACTCCTTAATTGTAACGATTACCAAGGCACTTCTCCATTCGAGTCGAAAAACCCTCCTGACGGCCCGTCATTATTTAAAGTGGCTAAACGAACAACGACAGCAGCAGCTTGCTGTACCGAGCCCGGTCCTGTAAAGCCATTTAAGTCAGTGGCGGTAAAGCCAGGGTCAGCCGAATTCATTTTGAGAGGTGAGTCTTTGAATTCTTTGGCAAGGGTGACGGTGAACATATTAACCGCTGCTTTACTGCTATTATAGGCAAGCAAATTAAATTGGGCATGCTTATGCTCAGGATCGCTATTATAGGTTAACGAACCAAGACCACTCGACAAGTTAACGATTCTACCGCATGGAGATTCTTGCAATAAAGGTAGCAAGGCTTGCGTCACGGCGACCAAACCGAAAAAGTTTGTTTCATACGTTTCTCTTAAATCGTCCAAAGAGAACTGACTTGGAGGAGTGGCTCCTCCTAAAGATATGCCGGCATTGTTGATGAGTACATCAAGGGAACCGAATTCTTGTTTGATCTGTTGGACTGCGGAATCAATCGTAATTTGATTCGTCACGTCTAACAAAATCAATCGGGCTTCTACTCCCTCATTAGCCAACTTAGCCACCGCTTCCCGGCCGCTCTGCTCATTCCGTGAGCCAATCAGGATTGTAAGACCCATCCCCCCCAATTGTCTGGCTGTTTCATACCCGATGCCTTTGTTGGCCCCAGTAATAAGAGCTGTTTTCCCAATAGTCATGAGCGATTCCTCTTTTCATTATTCTTGAATTTGGCGGCCACCATGCTTTAAATGTACTACTTGGAGTATACTTAAAGTCAACACAAAACCAGCAAAAATATAGCTCGAAATGCCCTAGACATTCTTTATTTTGGAAGATGGGAGAATGGAATGAATAAAAGGCAAATGGAAATTTTACGCATGTTGTTAACTGAACCGGACCGGTTGTGGTTAGCGCAGGATCTGGCGGATCTGACCGACTGCTCTGAAAAGACGATCCGCAACGATCTGAAAGTAATTGAAGATTATATCGTCAAGCATTCTGATGCCAATCTGGTGAGAAGACCGGGACGTGGCATTTATCTGGAGATGGGTGAAGCGGATCAGAATGAATTGTTCCATCGACTGTATGCGGACGAGAGTACAGCCCAACATGAGTCGGATGAGGAAAGGGTGTTGCATGTCGCCTATCGGCTCTTGATGAATGCCAAGCCTGTGACCATCCAGGATCTAGCTTCACAGTATTATGTGAACAAGACGGTGATTCGTAGAGATATGGAGAAGATCGATGGCTGGTTGCACAGCTTTGATCTGGCCTTGATTACCAAGCAGCGCGTAGGCTTGACCATTCTAGGCTCTGAGAAAAATAAGCGCATCGCTTTGGCGCGGATGAACCAGCTGATTGACAGTCCTGAGTTAACAGGACAGATGATGCGCAAACAGTTTGAATCGCACGAGATTACAACCATAAATCATGAATTAAAAGCATTTCAAAAACGCCATGAGCTCAGCTTTACTGACGAAGCTTTCGAAGCTCTAATGCTGCATATTCTCTTAATGGTCAAACGAACCAAGATGGGACAACCCATTTCGCTCTCCAAGCAGGACATTGCCTTTTTGCAGGAGAGACGTGAATTTACATGGGCTACGTCTTTTTTGCAGCAGTTGCAAAAGTTGTTTGCTGTGCCTTTTTCCAAGGAAGAGACGGCGTATTTAACTCTGCACCTGCTTAGTGGGAAGTTCCGTTACCAGCAGGAGGGAAGAACAGGAAAACAAGGTGAGCTGGCAGATAGCCACCCGCTTTTGCCTGAGTTGATTGAGCAGTTAGTCCGGCGGATGTCCGAGCTGAATATGATTGCCTTTTCTAAAGACAAGATGTTACTGAAAGGGTTGAATGTCCACTTATATACGACCCTGAACCGTCTTCAATATGGATTGACCGTGTCCAATCCTATGCTGGCCGAGATCAAGAAGATGTACCCCTACATGTTCGACCGAGTTATTATTACACTGGAAGAGGTGGGGCAATGGACCCGGCTATCCTTCCCCGAGGAGGAAGCGGCGTATTTAACGCTGCATTTTCAGGCTTCTGTGGAGCGATTGCACCAGAAAGAGAGTCATCCCCAGAGAGCCATCATCGTGTGTCACATGGGCATCGGTATGTCCCAACTGCTACGCACCAAGGTGGAACGTAAATTTCCGGCTGTACATGTGGAGACAACCCTTTCCAAAGCAGAAGTGCAGGACTATCTGGCAGCCCAGGAGGTGGATCTCGTCATTACCACTGTAGATCTCCCAGAGATGAACATTCCGCACATTCTCGTCTCTCCCTTGCTGGATGCCAAGGACGAACGTCGACTGGAGCAAGTGATCCGACGACTGGATGAGCCGGAACATAGGGCAGCAGAAGAATCGGTATTTTTTAAATATACAACACCTTTTTTGGTCTTTCCCCAGCAGGAAGTACAGCATCCGGAACAATTGATCTCCAAGCTGGCGCAAATACTGGAGGACAAAGGATATGTGGAGCCTGGTTATGTGGACAGCGTACTGGCGCGAGAAAAAATGTCGGCCACGACGATTGGGGGAGGCATAGCCATCCCGCATGGCGGTTCTGAGTGGATAAGGCAGTCCTCCATTGTAATCGCTACCTTGAAGCAGCCGCTTACCTGGGGAACCGAGAAAGTAGAGCTTGTGTTCTTGCTTGCGGTCAAACAGGATGGGCGGGAAGAGATGCGCCAGTTATTTAAGGAATTGTCCCTGATCAGTGAGCAGCCTGCTTTGGTTCATGCCTTATCTAAGGAGACCGATGCGATGAGATTATTAGGGAGAATGAAGGGATAAACTAAAAAGCTGTGCTCTGGAACAGGACTTATAGATAAGTCCTGTTTTTTGCCGGTATAATTCCTTTTTTCCGAAAGTTCCGGTAAAAAGTTCGTCCGATAACAGCAAGATAGGCGTTTATACTATCAATGTAAGCGGAAACAACAGAGAGAAGGGGAATAGACTATGAAGATATTGGCGATTACCTCATGTCCTAACGGAATTGCACATACGTATATGGCAGCTGAGAATCTGCAAAAGGCAGCAGCAAAGCTGGGCATCGAGATGAAGGTCGAGACACAAGGCTCCATTGGAGTCGAAAATCAACTGACCGAGCAGGAGATCCGTGAGGCAGATGGCATTATTATTGCAGCGGATAAAACGGTGGTTAAAGACCGCTTCGTCGGTAAGAAACTACTGGTCGTTGGCGTACAGGATGGCATTCGCCGTCCAGAAGAATTGATCCAGCGGGTGATGAAGGGTAATGTACCTGTGTACCAAGCAGAGTCACGTTCTGCCGAAGGTAGTTCACAGGAGAACAAACCGAAACAAAATCCCATCTACCGCCACTTGATGAACGGTGTATCCTATATGGTACCCTTCATCGTCATTGGGGGATTGCTCATTGCCATTGCGTTGACGATTGGCGGTGAGAAGACACCAGGCGGTCTGGTTATACCGGACGGTTCATTCTGGAAGACGGTTCAGGATATCGGTTCGGCTTCGTTTACCTTTATGATACCGATCCTCGCCGGATTTATCGCGATGAGTATTGCAGATAGACCGGGGCTTGCACCGGGTATGATTGGCGGATTCATTGCTGCGAACGGCAGCTTTTATGGAAGTGAGGCGGGGGCTGGATTTATCGGCGGCATTATCGCCGGTTTCCTGGCCGGTTATGTTGCACTTGGGATTCGGAAAATCAAGGTTGGCCGAGCATTACAGCCGATCATGCCTATAATTATTATCCCTGTATTGGCATCGTTAATTGTTGGATTAATCTTTGTCTTTGTGATTGGTGCTCCAGTCGCACAATTGTTTGAGGCTTTAACGGGTTGGCTTGCAGGTATGCAAGGTACAAGCTCAATTCTACTGGCATTGATTCTAGGTGCGATGATCTCCTTTGATATGGGCGGCCCTGTGAACAAAGTTGCTTTCTTATTCGGTTCGGCCATGATCGGCGAAGGGAATTATGAAATTATGGGGCCAATCGCCGTTGCGATTTGTATTCCGCCGATTGGGATGGGACTTGCAGCGATGATCAACAAACGTAAATTTGCACCTGCGGAACGCGAGGCTGGGAAGGCAACATTCACAATGGGGTTGTTCGGTATTACCGAAGGTGCAATTCCATTCGCGGCGCAAGATCCACTACGTGTTATTCCTAGTATCATGGTAGGATCCATGGTCGGTTCAGTCATTGCGATGTTGGGGAATGTAGGTGACAAGGTAGCTCACGGTGGACCGATTGTAGCTGTACTTGGTGCAGTGGACCATGTGCTCATGTTCTTCATCGCCGTTATTGTCGGCGTAGCTGTATCGGTTGTCCTGGTGAGCTTGCTGAAAAAAGATATTGCAGCAACTGTAACTCCTGATGTTGCTGGGGAAGCTGGACAATCTGCGATTACTACAACGGCCGCTACGGAGTCATCTGCTTCAACAACTATTACAAATAATGGGCCAGCCGTTTCTCCACAAGCCATTCACATTGAGAAACTGACGGATATTGTAACGATGGATCTGATTAATTTGGATCTGGAAGGAACGACACGAGATGCTGTGGTTGATGAAATGATCGGAGTACTTGAGAGAACTGGAGCCGTAAGCTCTGCCAGTGATTTCAAACAGGCGATATTAGCCAGAGAGGAAGAAGGCTCCACAGGCATTGGAATGAATATTGCCATTCCTCATGGCAAATCGGAAGCGGTCCTGAAGCCAAGCGTGGTCTTCGGCATCAAGCAGAGCGGTGTTGACTGGAATAGTGCAGACGGAAGTGAAGCAAAACTGATCTTCATGATTGCCGTACCGCGCAACAGCAAGGAAAATGCGCATCTGAAAGTACTGCAAATGTTATCGCGTAAGCTGATGGATGATCATTTCAGAGAAGCGCTCCTGGCGGTTAAAACGAAGGAAGAAGCATATCAATTGCTGGATCAGGTGCATTAATTCAATGCGATAAGAACTTGAATCAAAGAAGAGAGGCTCCCGAAGTTTCAGCCGGGAGCCTCTTTTTTGAGAAGGTCTTTGCGTAAGTCAGCGGCGTTCACTGCGTGACATGAGCATGATGCCCAGAAACACAAAGCCTGCACCAGCCAGATGAGCAAATGAGAAGGATTCACGGAGGATGATATAGGACAGCAGCAATGTA
Organism: Paenibacillus sp. S29; assembly: GCF_049319765.1. Taxonomy (NCBI): domain Bacteria; kingdom Bacillati; phylum Bacillota; class Bacilli; order Caryophanales; family Paenibacillaceae; genus Paenibacillus; species Paenibacillus sp. S29. The sequence continues at coordinate 157,251 of NZ_JBMOUI010000001.1, forward strand.
CTGACGGGAATACAACCTGTGTATACAGCTGCTGTACTAGCCGGTACTCTTGATACACCCCGAAACCATAATACGTAGCCTAATGCGGTGACAAAGATACCATAATATAAGACTAGCCCCATCTCTCCTACACCAACGTGGTTAAAGTTGAACTGTTGGGCCTCCACAAATGAACAAGCCAGGAACATGAAGAATGAAAAGAGTGTTATATACATGGTTCCAAGCAGGGAAGAGACATGGCTGGATAGCATCTTGCGTAACACTGTCAGTGCCGCTTCTCCGAACACAGCAGACAGAACAAGCAGCATGCCAATGAACGAGGTTGCGTTGGGAGCATTGAACCAGAGCGCCGATATGTGAGGCACTTGCAACGCCAAAACACCGATCAGAGAACAGGCAATCCCGAGACCGGGGCGGAGCGTAATCTTTTCTCTCAGCAGCACATACGAAAGAAGTGCAACGATAGCTGGGGTTAAGCTAGTTAAAATTCCGCTTTCGGAAGCAGAGGCGTAGGCCAGCCCGTACAGCATTAGGACGCGGAAGAGAAACATGCCGATCAGGGCCTGAATGAACAGGATTAAGGCATCCCGTTTGCTGATCCTTAGTGAATATTTCTTAATGAATACAATGGGTACCAAGAACAGAAGGGCAACGGCCAGACTGGCAGATTGCGATAAAAAAACAGGCAGCCGCATCACGACCAGTTTACCGACTACTACAGAACTGCCAACAATGGAGGTTGCGATCACTAATTCCATGTAAGTCGAAAAGGTTGGTTTGTTCATTTCATCTCACCTCTTGTACAGATATTGATATATACTGTAGCAATAGAAACTGGGCACTTGTAGATCCAGTTGAAGAGGTTTTTGACAGTACCGCTTGAGGGGGCAACCTATGTGGTTATCTATCGATAAGAGTGTGACAGTTCCGATGCTGCGTCAGGTGTATCAAGCGATACGGGACCGTATTTTAGCTGGAGAACTGCATGCAGGATATAAACTTCCTTCGACCCGGGTGCTGGCCTTACAGTTGAATGTTTCCCGGAATGTTATCCTCGAAGCTTATGAAATGCTGCTAGCCGAAGGCTTAGCCATTGCGCGCTCGGGTTCAGGTACCTATGTAGCGGAAGGGGCCGTCCTTCCAGGTTATGTATCCGCACCGCCTATCGAGGCGCCTGCGTCTGCAGTGGAATCTGCATATTCAAATAAGATGTCGGTAATTTCCTTCCGGACAGGCCTTCCTGCATTGGAATTATTTCCGCGCAAATCATGGGCTGACTTGCTTCAGAGCGTATGCAAAGAGGCTCCTGATCTGGCACTAGGTTATGGCGATCCTGCTGGAGAGCCTGAGTTACGCAGGGAGCTGGCCGACTATTTGGTTCACACCAGAGGAGTGAAAGCCAGCCCGGAACATATTGTAATCACTAGCGGAGCAGTACAAGCGATTCAGCTTGTCACCCGTCTGTTACTGTCAGCTGGAGACGAAGCCCTTGTAGAGGAACCGACAAATGAAGATTTAAAAAGCATTCTGGCGGCCACAGGAGCCACATTGCGGAGTATGCCTGTTGATGATTCGGGAGTTATAACAGCCGATCTGCCGCAAAAGAGACACCCCAAACTGGCATATCTGACACCCTCGCACCAGTTCCCGCTGGGGGGTATCTTGCCGATCCAAAGGCGGATCGAGCTTATTCAGTATGCAGCCCGGACAGGATGTCTTCTGCTCGAAGATGATTATGACAGTGAGTTCCGGTATGACGGGGCGCCCGTCCACTCCTTGCAGAGTCTGGACCCAGAACGGGTGCTATATGTCGGGACGTTTAGCAAAATATTGTTCCCTGCGCTGCGGATCGGCTATATTGTTCTTCCCTCGTCACGAGTCGCTGATTTTATCCGTTTAAAGCAACTGGCGGATTACCAGACAGCGAGCCTAGAACAAATTGTGTTGAGTCGGTATATCAGGAAGCGACTCCTTCATAAGCATGTACATAAGATGAAAAAAGTGTACGCCAAGCGTCGTCAGGTCCTGCTTGATAGCCTGGAACAGCATTTTACAGGGCAATACCGGATATGTGGCCGATCGGCTGGTTTACATTTGGTAGCAGAGTTTCAGTTCCCACTCCGAGAGAATCTGCTAGAACATCTCCGTAGCGAAAATGTATTTGCGGCACAGCTCGAAGGAAACCGACTACTAATGGGCTACGGGCATCTAAAGGAAAATGAAATTCGTGAAGGGGTTAGCAGGATTAGGAATGCCCTGCTACGGTAGTACACGCAAAAGCAGCCTATCCTTAGGTGAGGATAGGCTGCCCTTTTCATAACAAGATATCGTGTTCCATGATCACTATTCATACGAGGTTTGAGCCATGTAATCCTACATAAAGTCAAAAAAATAACGAATTACGTGGAAAAAGACGGGCGAGGTGTAGGTCAAGCTATCCACCCGGCTTAAGTAGCTTTTTTTCAAAGCATCGAACTTATCATCATCGCCGATTAATAAATCCCGCTTCAGCACGGAAACCGTTAAGCTGCCGAAGAAACCGCTCAAGCTGATCAGCATGCCAAAAATAATTCCAAATTTCAGGTCAAACGGCGTCAGGTAGGGATAGATGAGATAGGAGGCCGCTATAGTTACGGGAAAAGCGAATGCAAAGCCTTCCCAAGTTATATTGGGATTGGATGTCGGGACAATTTTCCGTTTTCCGAAATAGAGTGATGCTAGATAGTGTACGACATCATTGAGCTGCGTCAGTACCACTAGAAAAAGTACAAGTTTCGCTCCGTATTGCGGCGTAGCAAACTGAAAATAGGCCAGATGACTCAACCCGAAAACCATCAGCATGAGTCCCCATTGAGTCGAACTGACACTGCGCAAAAAACCAACCGTTCCTTTGTTGATCAATCGCGGAAGCGGTAGCAGCAAGAATACATAGATAGGGATAAAGACAATAAACATTCCGTACCACCCGATATAAATCCAATAAAATTGTACGGGAATCGCCAAGTATGCCCATAGAAACAATCTGCGATCAGCTTTTCTGGATCTAATCATGGAAAAGTATTCTTTTAGCGCAAAAAAGGTGAGTGCCATCAAGGAAAGCAGTGAAACGATCGGATTGAAAAGAGTTGCCAAGCAAAAGATAAAGAACATGCCCCACCATGTCTTGATGCGAAGCCCAATAGCTGCATAGTCTTTGTCTGGCTGTGTTTTGACTACTACTATGTAAATCAGATGGATGACCAATAAGGCTGTAAAAATAAGGATTAACGTTAATAGCGAACTATCCATTACCACTCACCAACTTATCGCGAAATAGGGTTCCATAAGGGTTCCTATGTTATTATGAAGGAATAATTCAAACTTGATAAGGGGAAATTTCGTAAATGGTAGCAGATCAATCCGTCTTTATCTTGCTTACGAATACGGGAACGTTTCTTACGAGAGTCATTAAAAGCTATACGAGAGCGCCATACAATCACGCCTCCATTTCCTTCAACCGGGAACTTTCGGAGTTATACAGCTTCGGAAGAAAGACCCCGAATAACCCTCTGGATGGTGGTTTCGTGAAAGAGGATATTAAGACAGGTACATACAGCAGATTTCCGAATACAACATGCGTTATCTACGAGCTTCAAGTAACCGACCGTGAAGTTGAAAAAATGAAGCGAGTTTTACATGTATTTATCCGAAGTCGTCAAAAATATATGTATAACTTACTGGGTTTGATTGGTATTGCACTCAAAGAACCAGTCGAGTTCAGCAATTCCTATTTTTGTTCCCAATTCGTCGCGGAAATTTTACAGCGATCCGGCATAAAAATATGGAACAAACTGCCCGCTCTTGTTACGCCAGATGATTTTCGTCAAAGTGATCGATTCCATTTGATCTACGAGGGGAAATTGAGCGAGTATGATCCTCAAGCTTGAGGACCAGCACCGCATTACTTAAACGTCTTCCGGCACAATTACCTCGATATGACGCGGTAAAATACCAAGATCGATAGGCAAAGACGGCCCTTCCTCACCATCTACATTCGTACTGACCGGTTCTGCGGAGCTGACACTTACATGCTTTGCGGTAAAGTAAACGATATCACTATGATCCTTCAGGTTGCCTAAAAATAAGGATATGCTGGCCGTCACGGTGTTCAATATATTGAGGTTTTTGAAAATAAAGCAGTGAAGTAGACCATCATCAACAGCCGCATCGGGTGCCAGTTTCTCGAATCCGCCAACTGAATTGGTTAACGTAGCCAAAAAGAGTGGAGATTTTCCTTCCCAGGTCTTGTCACCATAGCGGACGATAAGTGAGTGGGCAGGATGGCTGATAAGCTCTTTCATGCCTTCTTTGAAGTAGGCAAACGTGCCAAACATGGATTTATCGTCTGATGATACAGCTGATAGCGATTCAGCAAGCGAACCTGTGGCAACCACATTGGCAAACATTCGGCCGTTTAAGAGGCCCATATCTACGTTTTTCACGCGGGTAGAAGTCAGTGTACGGATTGCCAGCTCAGGACTTAGCGGAATTTGTAAGGCACGGGCAAAATCATTGACTGTCCCAAGGGGGATGACACCCAGTCTTGGACGGTGGTCTTGATCAATGAAGCCGTTGATGGTTTCGTGAAGTGTGCCATCCCCACCGATGGAAACGACTAGGTCACAAGCTTCCTCACACGCATTAACGCAAAAACGGGTGGCGTCCAGTTCCTTTGCCGTCTCTTTAACCGTAACAACGTATCCTTGATCACGTAGAATTTCTTCTACGCTGCTGACATGTTGGAGGGATTCCTCTTTGCCAGAAGAGGGATTTACAATGATCATAGCTTTCTTCATATACAGGTTCCTTTCTCTGGGGAAAGTTTGGGTTACCCACTCTTACCCGAAAAGCAGACCTTTAGACTCTAGATTAGACATGTGTTATATTTTTAGTTACTATATAAAAGTAAATAAAATCTGAATGGAGGATTTCATATGAAAATCGCATTAACAGGAGCAACGGGGCAACTGGGTTCCATCGTAGTAGATACGTTGCTTACATTTGTCTCCGCAAACGATCTTATTGTTAGCGTAAGAAATCCAGAAAAAGCAGAGAACTTAAGGTCTCGTGGCGTCGACGTTCGTCATGGCGACTTTGATAAACCGGAGACGCTGGATCAGGCGTTTGCTGGAGTAGACCGGTTGCTGATTATATCCGCAGACGGGGATAATGATACTAGAATCCGTCAGCATAAAGCGGCTGTTGATGCTGCTGTACGTGCTGGAGTAGGCTTCATCGCCTATACTAGCGCTGCCAATGCCGCTGACAGCACTCTATTCCTTGCACCCGTACATCGCATCACGGAGGAGTTCATTCGTGAGTCAGGCATTCCTTACTCCTTCCTGCGTAATAATTGGTATCTGGAAAATGAGGCAGGCACGATCCAATCCGTACTCGCGGGGGCTCCTTGGCTAACCTCGGCAGGGTCCGGTAAAGTAGGTTGGGCTACCCGCGCAGATTATGCGCAAGCAGCTGCAACCGTTTTGTCTGGCGAAGGGCATGAGAATACAATATACGAGCTCTCCGGTAAGCCGATTACCCAAGAAGAGTTTGCAGCGATACTGGCTGAGGTTCTGGGCAAAGACGTTCCTGTACAGCAGGTGGATGATGCTACGTATGCCGAGGTTATGCTCGGTGCGGGAGTCCCGGAAGGTGCAATCCCTATTGTGGTCGGTATTCAACAAGCGATTCGTGAAGGAGCCCTGGATGTCGTAAGCAACGATTTCGAGAAGCTGTTGAAACGCCCCCTTACGCCGCTTAGCCAAGGAATGAGTGAACTGATCAAGCAAACCCAAGCATAATAAACGTGCCATAGAGTACAATTTCAACATATGATACTGCTTATGTCTAAAACGGATGCTGCCTAGGAAGGTTAGCATCCGTTTTAGTTACATGTTCACCCTCTGGGTATTTTCAGAGGCAGGGCGCTTACGTATCGGTACAAAACTCAGATTAATTTCATCCATGAGTGGAATCGTGACTGTTTATCCAATATACTTGTAGGGAACTCCAAGGGAGACTTGGAGCAGGCTTGGTCTATCCAGGAAGCTTAGCATAGCAGTAGAATTTGAAAATGAATGGAGTACATAATACCATGTCTAATTTACCAAATTGTCCTGAATGTAATTCAGAGTACACTTATGAGGATCGCAGTCTTTTCATTTGCCCGGAATGCGCTCATGAGTGGTCTACCGAGTTAGAAGCAAGCAGTGAAGACGTAAAGGTCGTCAAAGATGCGAATGGTAACATCCTGCAGGATGGTGACTCTGTAACGGTCATTAAAGACCTTAAAGTGAAGGGAAGCTCATCCGTCTTGAAAATCGGGACCAAAGTAAAAAACATCCGTCTGGTGGATGGCGATCACGATATTGACTGCAAAATTGATGGTTTTGGAGCAATGAAGCTAAAATCGGAGTTTGTAAAAAAGAATTAAAATGCAAGAAAGGAGAAGCCTAGGGCTTCTCCTTTCTTATGTTTATAATGGTGCTAACCATACGGTTCCTGTTCCCCTGTACACATTTACCAGCCCTTCGCCGGAAGCAGCCGAGCCCATTTTGGTTTTCCCGGATTTTTCGACGGTGAACTGTAAGGTATTGGACCACATGAGGGCGAAGTTACCATCCACCTTCAGCACATCATTTTGCAATTCTATAACGACCGCTTCTTCGGAAGGGATCGGCGCTTGAAGTGCCAGCACTCCTTTTCCGCGGGCGCTTAAATTAAATAACCCTTCTCCGCCCAGTGCAGCAGAGGAAAGATTACTACGTGCAACGACGGATATGTCTAGCGTCGTGTCACAAGCCAAAAACAAGCCGTCTTCGATGGCAATATCATCATTGTCCACATCAATAAGCCAAATATATTGGTAGGTAGGCTCCAGCATGAGGGTACCCGTGCCTTTATAGTGTGGTTTAATGGCACCTGTCCCGGTTACAGCACCGGACACCAAGTTTCGCATTAAGCCTCCAACGCCTTTTACACCGGTAGTCATTTCCATGCTACCCACAGTATATTGCATGGCTCCCGCCTTCATCATAATCTCGCTATTGTTGATTTCGATCATGAGTTGTTTGCGGCGCATATTACTTTTGCTCATATAGTAATTGTTTTTCGCAGCCTCCACCGAGGTGGAACTCAAATCTGTTATGTATTCCAGTACCGTAAATCCGCCTAATTGGTCAGTGATGGCAACATTGCTGTTATCCTTTAAATTGTTAATGACAAAAGCCATAAATGTATGTGCCTCCTTGTTGTATTCATGTTGTGGGATGGGAATCTTCTTTATTCCATACAATATTCGACAAAGAGACTTCTTTTCCTGCGGCGAATCTAGACACTTCCCTTGGCTGGTTTTCAGACTCAGAAAAAGAGAGCTTGAAAAAGATGCAAAAAAGGTTCAATATAAAGATATCGGTTTTTAAAATGATTGGCTTCGCAAGCAGCCGTATGAGAATAGGGCATGAAAATAGGGGGTAGAACAAGTGGAGATAGGGATAAGCACGTTTGTAGAAACAACGCCGGATCCCCAAACGGGTGAGGTCATCAGTCATGCACAACGAATACGTGAAGTTGTCGAGGAGATTGTGCTTGCAGATCAGGTAGGGCTGGATGTGTACGGCGTGGGGGAGCATCATCGTAAAGATTACGCGGCATCCGCTCCGGCTGTTATCCTTGCTGCAGCAGCAGCACAGACCCAACGAATTCGGTTAACCAGTGCAGTTACGGTGCTTTCATCGGATGATCCCGTACGTGTGTTTCAGGATTTTGCTACACTGGACGGCATTTCGAATGGACGAGCTGAGATTATGGCAGGCCGGGGTTCTTTTATCGAATCGTTCCCGTTATTTGGGTGTGATTTGGATAACTACGATGAGTTATTCGATGAAAAGCTGGAGTTGTTATTGAAAATCCGAGAATCCGAGAAGGTCACCTGGAAGGGCGGACATCGGCCTGCAATTCATAATTTGGGCGTGTATCCGCGTCCAGTTCAGAATCCGTTGCCTGTATGGATTGGGAGTGGGGGTAATCAGGAATCTGTGGTTCGTGCAGGCTTGCTCGGATTGCCGTTGGTTCTGGCGATTATTGGGGGTAGTCCTGTACAGTTTGCTCCGTTGGTGGAACTGTATAAAAAAGCCGCTAGGCATGCTGGTCATGATGCATCGCTGCTTCCGGTTGCATCACACTCACATGGTTTTATCGCAGAGACGACTGAGCTGGCAGCGGATAAGTTCTTCCCTTCCACTCAGCAGAGCATGAATGTGCTTGGGCGTGAACGCGGTTGGGGCCCTTACACTCGCTCCAGCTTCGATGCTGCACGCAGTTTTGAAGGAGCGTTGTATGTAGGTGATTCCGACACGGTTGCCAAGAAAATTATTCATCTGCGTAAACAAGTAGGCATTACACGTTTTCTGCTCCACGTACCCGTCGGGACGATGCCGCATGATGATGTCATGAGAGCTATTGAGCTATTGGGAACAGAGGTAGCACCACGGGTGCGTGAAGAGATATCCAAGTGGGAATCCGAGAGTAGATAAGCGGGTTACCTCATAGATAAAAGAGAAAGGAGCAGGCCATGGGGGTGAGGTCGCTCCTTTTAATAAAAAATATGACTGCTTTAGATCTCATGCAATGTTGCGAATTAGGAATTCTACATCAATTCTTTCTCAGTCTTGTAGGTACTGCAACACGGTTGGATGACAGAGGTTTTCCCTGTTTCAATTTTTTAGCCGTTCTAGGTATTCTTACGAGTAAGGATCCTTCTGTGCTTTGTTTGGAAGGCAAGGCTATGCGGATATTCCCGGATTGAGGTGCGCTTTGGCTAGCGCTGCTAACCAGGTTGATGGTGTAACTTGCGTAGATTGGACTGACAGGAATCCGCCGCATACCTAAATTCCTACAGGTCGTACATCCTACGTTCCAACACCAATGGAAGGCCTGGCTAGGGAGCTGGGTAAAATAAGAACCTGACCATGTGCGTCCAAAGCTACTTTCGGCATAGTAATAGAACGTATTGCCTCCGGCATATCCACTCCAAACTTCTCTTGTCTGCCCAGGATCTACACGATACCAGCCAATCTTGGCATAGTTGATAGGACTACAGTTGAAGTTCGGATAAGCGTAAGCAATATAGATAGCCGCATTAGTACTGTTGCGAAAATTGAGACCCATTGTCGTCACTTCTTTCCTCATATATTAATCCTACAGAATATTCTATGAGAGTTTTGAAGGAAGGGAACGGACAGGAGTCTCTTAATCACTAAAATTAAACCATTTGCTGATGCCTATTTTGTGATGTTCATTCATAGATTGCCACTCGTTTGATTCTGGTTGATAGGTATAATCTTTTTGCCAGGTCGTGATGTTTTCCACGATTGCCCGTATGGAAGAGGCGATATAGGAGACTTCCTGATTCGTCATCATGGGATGGAGCGACAGACGCACCCAGCCCGGTTTTCGAGATAAGTCTCCCGCATGGATCAGGTCTGTCATTTGTTTAGATGTTTGGTGGTCGATGCCCAGCAAATAATGTCCGTAGGGGCCTGCACAAGAGCAACCGCCCCGGACCTGAATGCCAAACCGATCATTCAATAGTTTTACAATCAGGTTATAGTGAATAGGGCCGACAACGAAAGAAACGATTCCCATTCGTTCTTGGCTGCTTCCTCCTAAAATGTGTAGCCCTGGTATGGTACTCAAGCTCTTTAGTAATAATGATGTCAGTTCCTTTTTGCGCTCCAACAAGCGCTTCTGTCCCATTTGTTCCTTCAGCCGAATGCAGAGCGCGGTTCGAACGGCCTGTAGAAAGGCAGGCGTCCCTCCATCCTCACGGGCCTCAATATTATCTTTATACTCGTATCCACCCCAAGGATTGGTCCAGCTAACTGTGCCCCCTCCGGGCTGATCTGGAGCACAATGGAGGCACAGCCTCGAATCCATAATTAAAACGCCGCTTGTACCGGGACCCCCAAGAAATTTGTGGGGTGAAAATACAATCCCGTCCAGTTTCTCAAGCGGATCTGTGGGGTGCATGTTGATCTCGGCGTAAGGTGCGCTTGCCGAAAAATCAATAAAACAAACGCCACCATGTTCGTGCATTTTGCGGGCTAGCTGGTAAATCGGCACTTCGAACCCTGTAACATTGGAGCAAGCGGTAAAGGCGCCGATTTTGATAGGGCGATGCCGGAATTGAAGCAGCAGTCGTTCGAGATGAGTTGGATCGACCATTCCGCCGGGACCCGGAGGAAGACACACAACGTCTCCAATGGTTTCCGCCCAGGAAATATGATTGGAATGATGCTCCATATGTGTAACGAAAATAATAGGGCGTTCTTTTTCGGCGATGGGGTAGAGGGGCTTTAATTTTTCATGTATTTTCAATCCTAACAGTCGCTGAAGCTTATTCACTGCACCTGTCATACCAGACCCGGCGAACAGGATGATATCATGTTCATTGGCATGAACGTGGTTTTTAATGATTTGTTTCGCTTCTTCATAGGCTTGGGTCATCAGAGTTCCTGTCAAATTAGACTCCGTATGCGTGTTCGCCACGAAAGGGCCTAATTCATTTGCTATTTTCGACTCGATGGGTCCATACAGACGGCCGCTGGCTGCCCAATCCGCATAAATCAGCTTTTTTTGCCCGTATGGAGATTCAAAGGTCTGGTGATATCCGATTGTACTTTCACGATACCTTTGGAAATAAGCCTCGTTAGAAGGCTGATACCTACAATTACTGCTTCCAATTCGAGCCATGAGCATACGGCGCCTCCCAAGTCGTTCTGTCTTCTTAGGGTACGTAGGTAGGCCCGAATGGGTTAAAAAAAATAGGCGAGTGTCATCATTTAGTCACAATAAAAGCCTCATCCAAAAGCGGGATAAGGCAGTAGGTCTATCTTATATAAACAACTGCATATCGGATTCGAGCGCATCTTTTAGATACGTTTTGGCCTCGATAATTTCTAGTTCAGGTATAAATTCTTCCGGTTTAAAACCCATAATATCGACCGATAGCTTACAGGCATAAAATTTTACATTTTTCTTTCGGGCTCCTTTCAGAAAATGAATGAGCTTCGGGGCTTCGTTATCTTCGATCATTTCTGTCAGCATCAGCTTGCCAAGGCCACTAAAATTCATTTTGGACAATGGCAGCTCCTCGGGTCCTTTTGGAGTCATCCAGCCCATGATTTTTTCATAAATCGTCTTGTCCTCAAGCGTCATCTTATCAGGGTCACGAACCAGAAATAGTCCCCAGAACGCAAAAAACATCGTCACCTCCACGTCCAATTCCCGTGCCGTATTTGCCAGAATCAGTCCAGCCATTGCCTTATCATAATCGCCGCTGAACATAAGCAAATTCATCCTTTTATCCATAATTCCCGCCTCCATTACCAACAGATATATTCAGTATGGATTTGGGAATGAGAAGTATGCCCAGTTCACATATTGATCACAATTACAGGACATGTGTCGGATTCAAGAGCACTATTCAATATATGTTATTATTATCTATGGAAATTACATAGCACCATTGTTTTATGAAATATTAGATAAATGAGAAAGGAACAGGTTTTGAAATTTATGAAAAAAACATCGTCTATAATAATTTTATTTTTATTGCTGATTGTGACAGCATGTGGAACCCATCAAGAGAATAATCTGGATTCATCTTCAAAAGCTTCGATCTCCAAAAATTTGTCCTCCGAGCAACCGATAAATTCTGAAGAGAAGAAGGGAAATGCAACTGATGCAGGCCAATCTATGAAAGTAGTCGCACCTAAAGAAAAAGCTATTATACGTTCAGAAGAGGGAAATTCGTTAGTTCATGCAGATTGGACGTCAGGCCAACCTGATGTGGAGTTACCCCTCCAAATGGGGGCAACTAAGGCTGAACTCGTATTAGGGATGGATCATCCTAACGGGGTGAAAACGTTGGTGGTATTCCCTTCCGAGTCTACAGGTTGGCCGCTCGACCTGTCTTCAACTGGAGAATCGGAAGCCTTTGACGAGTTTGGGGAATTGAAAGCAGGCTATAGGCTTCAAGCGAGTGTTTACGACTTTGATCATGATGGAACTAACGAGATAGTCATTGCAGCGGGTGACTTGGCTACGAATGCTGAGACATGGGTTTTTTCATTTACAAATGTAGAAAACATTAAAAAGATAGATCCCTTTCATCAGGAGTTAGCTGTAACAGGGCAATCCTATATTACTTTGAATGGACATGAATTAGATGTACCTTATGGCTCTCAAGGTTTATTTGAGGCTTATAAGTATGTAGATAAAGAATTTCTTACTTCTGTCAAGTAGCCCGCCGTTACCAATGTCATATCTACAAACCGCTCCCATCTGTATAATCTCAAGGGAATTCAAGACACAAGCCTGAGATCGGGAGGATCATGAGAAAGTGAGTATAGACAACAAATATAAAGCACTTGAACTGGAAAAGCCGGGCATCTACGAGCTGGAGGGACTGGAAGTCGGGGTTACCTCCAATTGCAACTTCAAGTGTGATTACTGCTGTGCGTATCAGCGGAACGACGGGCAATGCATCAGCAGCAAAGAAGTCATTGATATTATTGATGACATTCCAACGTTAAAACGTGTGCGACTGTCCGGGGGAGAAGTGACCTTGAAATATGAGGATTGTCTGGACATCGTGGCTCACTGTTCAAGCAAGGGCATCGCTACCCAGCTCAACACCAATGCCAGCTTGCTCAGCCCTGAACGAATTGAGAAACTGCGTGATGCAGGACTTTCCAATATTCATATCTCCTTCAACTTCACGGATGCCGATAAGTATGCAGCTTATTATCATGTACATCCTCGCATGTATGAGAAGATTGTACAGAATATTCGGTTATGTACCGAAGCAAAGCTAGAAACGGTGCTGGAGACGTTGCTGTTTGCGGAGACGCAGAATAACATGCCAGCTATTAGCGAAAAGGTATATGAACTCGGTGTGCGCATCCATGAAATCCAAAACAGTATCGTGATGGATCATACGAACTGGAACGCTATTTCTACCAAGGAAGCGCTTATTCGTTCCGTTCATGACCTGATTGCACATAAAAAGGACGATACTGTGTTGTATTTCACCTGTATGGACCGTTTTGCAGAAGCACTGGGCTTCAAGGAGCAGCCGGGTGTTTATTTTTCCAACTGCGTTGATGGTAAAAAACAGCTCCATCTTCACGGGAACGGGGACATCCTGATCTGTGAGCTATGCCACCCTGTGGTCATCGGCAATATTTATAATGGAACATCCCTAAAGGATATTTACAAAAATAAACCGAAGCAGCTTCAGGAGTTCCTCGACAAACTGCCTTGTCCTGCATATGATGCGCTTTTTCCTGTAGGAAGCAAGTAGATATGATTTGAGATTGTGAGGCTATAAGCATCTACCACCCTAACAGTCAGGGTGGTGGAAATCCTTCATGTAACTCCATGAATCCTTTATCAATGATTTTAATGAAAGGGTTTACATGTTAAAATATAAAAATATGATCCTCTTATGAAAGAAGGAGTAGGTATGAAATATAGAAATGTAGGCAACAGTGGTCTTAAAATTAGTGAAATCGGTCTAGGGAGCTGGTTGACGTACGGTACAGCCGCCGAGCAGGAAGCAGCTCATACCTGTATTGCCAAAGCCTTTGAACTTGGGATTAATTTCTTTGATACCGCGAACGCGTATAACCGGGGAGAAGGCGAGAAGGCTATGGGAGCTGCCTTGAAGCCTTATCGAAGAGAGAGCTATGTGTTATCTACCAAGGTATACTTCCCTATGGACTCCGGTCCCAATGACAGGGGACTGTCACGCAAGCACATTATGGAGCAATGCGAAGCGAGTCTGAAGCGTCTCGGTACGGATTATATCGACATGTACTTCTGTCATCGTTATGATTCGGATACTCCTTTGGAAGAGACGCTGCGAGCGCTCGATGACCTTCAGGCTCAGGGTAAGATTCTGTACGCTGCTGTCAGTGAATGGAGTGCTGCCCAGCTCACGGATGCTTATGGGATTGGAAAAAGGCTGAATTTGCGCCCGCTGATTGCCAATCAGCCAATCTATAATATGTTCGAACGTTATATCGAACATGAGGTACTTCCTGTAGCCGGGCAGATAGGTATCGGCCAAATCGTATTTTCGCCTCTGGCTCAAGGTATCCTCACGGGTAAATACAAGCCGGGACAGCCTTTACCGACGGGTAGCCGCGGGGCTGATGCCTCTGTCAATAATGTCATCAGCAGTTACATGAACGATACCGTTCTAAACTGTGTCCAAGAGCTGGATAAGCTGGCGAAGGGCTTGGGTGTCACCCTGTCACAGCTCGCGCTTGCCTGGATTCTGAGAGAACCGGGTATCAGCGCTGCACTCATTGGGGCTACTAAACCGGCACAAATCGAAGAAAATGTGAAAGCAGTCGAAGTGACGCTACAACCGGAGACATGCGTGGAAATTGAGCGAATTCTGAAGCAAGCAGAGGGTTTTGCACCTTTGCGTTAAGCATTTTTAACTTGCTTCAAGCATGGCATAAATACCTGAACCCACACTAAATACAATCCCGCTCACTAAAACAAGGATCTGCTTTTTACTGAGACCCAGCGGATCAAAAAAGATGGGCAACAGCCATTTTAGGCTGATGACAGCCCATAAACCCTCCAGTAATCCTAGCATCAACACCTTTTGTCCCCAGTGAAACTTCATTTGCGGTGTTAGCGGACCTTCAAGAAACAGGTCACCTGAAGTATGGAGGTTCCAAGAAACGATAACTACGAATATAAGAAGAGTTAATAGGGTTGACATAATATAGGTGATATCTTTTTTAGCCTCTTTCGTAAGTCTCGGCGATTTTTTAAACTCAGGCAAGCCAATCAGGAAAAAGACGATTCCTACGATAATAGCCACGCCTACAGAGGAACCAAGTATGATATTGGCTAAGATGCCGATGCCATTGATGATTAATAATAAAATAAGCTCTCCCCCTTTGGGGTTACGATGATAGTTATTTTATTGTACATGTAGGAACGAAAATGCTCAAATATTTGAAAAAGTCCCAGCACTTTCGCCTGGGACTTTTTTGCTTTTTACCAATTACAATGCTGATTTAATGACCTTTTTATAATACAGGATGGATAGTATCCCAAAAATGGAATATAAGGCGGTGTACAGCACCATAACGATGATCATAGGCATCCAAATTTCAGTTCCAAACAAGAACCAGCCGGATTGGACGGCGAAATAGCTATGTGAAAGGCCAATCACTAATGGGATGCCGAAGTTAAAGAGTTGTTTTATTTTAATGCCTCTAAGCAGGTCACTTTGAGTGAACCCTAACTTTCTTAACACGGTGTAATTGGCTTTTTCGTCTTCGCTCTCATCCATTTGCTTAAAATAAAGGATACAGCCTGATGTAATGAGAAAGGTGAGTCCTAAAAATCCAACGACAAACATGATCACTCCCATGTTCCGCTTCTGATTGCTGCTCATTTCAAGGCGTGATGTTTGTTGATCATTTAAATCCGCAGCTGCAAAGAGACGATTGGCTTCTTCAATCTGTTCTGCACTTATCATATCAATTCCAATATATAAGGATGATTTCTTTTGAATCTTAGGATTTACATCTTTCTTTAACCGCTCAAATATGGTTTCGTCTACAATGGCAGTGGGTAGTCCCCCGGCTGTAAAATAGTAGGGAATCACATACTCCTTTTTTAGACCCAAATATTGTTGATGTATGACTTCTTTTTTTCCCTTCAAATCCAATGGACCAAAGTTTTTCAAGGACATAAATTTCTGTAACAGATCATTATAGCCCATTAAAATTGCTTGACCTGGAGATACATCCGTACCCTCCACAGATTGATCGCTTATGACAGGCAGTGTCATGGAATCCGTACCATCATTTAATTGTTCCATAGGAGTCTCCATAATTTGCGCTGTCTTCACACTGACTTGAATCACTTCAATTTTCTTTTCACGATACTTTATGTCATGCTCCTGAAGTAACGTTTTGAATTTCTCCGCATCCGGTACATTCGTCATGGCAAAATGGGAAGGTACATTGTCCTCAGCTGATTGATCCGCAGAATAATAGGCGATATAGCTTAAGGAAAGTAAACCGATGGCAAGTGCCGATACTGTTGTAATAATGGTCAACAACAAAGCATTGGATTTCATGCGGAACATAATGGATGAGAGAGATAGCACCTCATTAATGTTCAAATAGCCGCCTTTACTTTTTCTGATGATATTGGAAATAAAGCGGATAGATCCTTTATAAAAAAGTAGTGTTCCGATGATGACAGTGCCCAAAATAAACACCATAGCTATAAACAATTTATTCATGGATGTAAAGTCCCCGCCAAATAATTTGGAGGAAACATAGTAACCTAAAGCGATAAGAGAGATGCCAATGATCCCGATGATCACCTCATAGATCGTTATTTTCTTGATTTTCCCTTCGGTGGTTGAGTTCACTCTGAACAAAGACAAAATACTTTGTCTCTTGATAAAGGAATAATTCATGAGCATGATCAACAGGTAGATGATACAAAAAACGATGAGTGTTTGAATCAGTGCTTGGTTAGAGAAATATAGAGTGGCAATGGCTTCGACGCCCGTCGTCTTAAATAAGATCATGATCACTAATTTGGAAAAGGAAAATCCAACTCCGATTCCAATAAACAAGGAACTGAAGTATAGAATTAAGTTTTCAGCACTCAGGATGCGAAAAATTTTGTTTTTGGTCATTCCGATCAATTGAAATAGGCCAATTTCTTTGCTGCGTCTTTTTATAAAGATATTATTAGCATATAAAAGGAAGATGCAGACAATGGCGACCAGTAAAACGGAAGCTGCCCTAATGGAAGCTGCCCCTTTAACAGAACCCTTCACTTCGTCCATTGAAGGATCGTATTGTAATGTGACGAAAGCGAAATAGAGCGCAACACTAAAAATGAGAGCAAAAACATACAGGTAATAATTCTTTAGATTTTTTTTCAAATTCTTTAGAATGAGCAGATTAATGTTCATATTGGACCCCGCCTAAGACCCCTTGGGTTTTCATAATATCCTGGAAGAAGCTTTGTCTTTCCTGCTCGCCTTTATGAAGCTGCGTATACATCTGCCCATCCTTAATAAAAATGACCCGACTGCAATGGCTGGCTGCGACAGGATCATGCGTGACCATAATAATGGTCGCCTTGCGTTTTTGGTTCAACTGGCCCAGCTTATTTAATAAATCGGAGGCCGACTTGGAATCCAGCGCACCCGTAGGTTCATCGGCAAAAATAATACTGGGCTCATGAATAAATGCTCTGGCCGCAGATGTTCGCTGTTTCTGTCCACCCGAGATTTCATTGGGGTATTTGTCCTTGAGCTCATAAATTCCCAGTTCTGTAGCTACTTCCTGAAATTTTTGGTTGGCTTCTTTTTTAGGCGTTTTGGTGATGGATAACGGTAAGAGAATGTTCTCCTTCACGGTTAGCGTATCCAGCAGATTATACTCTTGAAAAATAAAGCCTAAATGCTGTTTGCGAAATTCAGCCAGTTGCTTTTCTTTCATTTTCGTCATTTCGATATCATTGATTTTAATGGAACCTTGGCTCACTTTATCAATAGAGGAAAGAACATTTAGCAGTGTGGTTTTACCTGAGCCGGAGGCTCCCATAATACTGACAAATTCCCCTTCTTCAATGACGATATCTATTCCCTTCAAAACCTCCTGCATATTTAACTTATTACCGTAGCTTTTATGAATTTTATGGGCTTCTAAAATATTCACTTCGATGCACTCCTTATTGTTCTTGTAGCCTTATTATAAAAATAGAGCCGATGTTTTTCCTTTGATTGGGCGAACAATACATAAAAGCATGTGACATCTCTGTCACATGCTCACCATACTCACGAAATCATTTCGTTTGGGAAAAATTAAAGTGAAGGTTGTACCCACGTTCGGTTTGGAGTGCACATCTATATGTATGAGCAAGGACTGGGCTGCCTTTTTCGTTAAATATAACCCCATGCCCGTTGAAGTATGATCAGAATGTTGGGTTGTGGAGGTAAAACCTTTCTCGAAAATACGGGGTATATCCTTCGGATCAATACCGCGCCCAAAGTCTTGGATCTCAAGCTGTATTCGATCCCTCTGTTCATAGCTGTGAATGATAATATCACTGGCATCGCTATATTTGATGGCATTAGTTAAGAGCTGTCTGATGATAAAGGCCAGCCATTTGGCATCACTCAGCACTTCCATGTGCTCCAATTGGATGTCAAAACCGATCCCTTTTTGGATGCACCATGACTGTAATGCTTTGATTTCATTAAAAACCAGAGATTTTAAATTCACTTGCTCGACATACAGATCATTTTCAATAAAGGATATGCGTTTGTGATGGAGCTGCTGATCCAGCAGTAAGTGGATTCGTAGCCATTCATAGGTTAACTGAGCTTTTAGGGGCTTATCGTCCAACCGCTCAATCATCAAATGCATGGTGGTCAAAGGCGTTTTTACCTCATGAATCCAGGATAATAGTTCATCTTTTTCATGTTCAAGTGTCAATTGATTTTGTGAGATGATCTGTTGTAACCGTTCGGTCTGGTCAGTGATTTTTTGTTCAATGATTTGCTCAAACGGACTCTCCGGTTCGCCTATACCCGTTAGTTCAAGAGGGCTCCTCCATTCTTCTAGTGTTGTATAGAATTTGGTTTCCTTGGGATAGCGAATGATTAAAAAAACCAAGAAAATCATCATGGATAAGAAGACGATATAAAGGATGGGCATTAACGGAATTGCTGCGTCCACATAAGCAATGAACAGGATCAGAAATTGCTGGCATACAAACAGTAAAATCCAGCTCCGCCTCTCTATAAGATATTTTTTAATCATAGGAAGGTGCCTCTTCTGTAGCCATGTAGCCTTGCCCGACTTTCGTTTCAATGAAACGGCCCAAATCCAGCTCGTCTAATTTTTTACGCAGGCGGTTCAAGTTGACGGTCAGGGTATTGTCGCTGACAAAACGTTCATCATCCCAGAGGCTTTTAATTAATTCCTCTCGTGCGACAATTTTATTTTTTTGTTCGATCAGCAGCTTCAAAATAAAAATCTCGTTCTTGGTTAATTCGATGGAGCCAGTCTCATTGGCTACTACATTTTTTTCATAATCGACCGTCGCTCCACGCCATGTTTTCAGGGAGACAGGTTCTGTATTGTAATTATATACGCGGCGGAGTGTCGCCTGTAATTTTGCAATGAGTACATCAAAATGAAACGGTTTTTGGATAAAATCATCCGCTCCAAGCTGCATCGACATCACCATATCCGTAGGATGATCCCGTGATGATAAGAAAAGGATGGGGACGTTAGAGTGGGATCGAAT
The DNA here is from genome assembly GCF_049319765.1 of Paenibacillus sp. S29. Classification (NCBI taxonomy): domain Bacteria; kingdom Bacillati; phylum Bacillota; class Bacilli; order Caryophanales; family Paenibacillaceae; genus Paenibacillus; species Paenibacillus sp. S29. The sequence continues at coordinate 176,670 of NZ_JBMOUI010000001.1, forward strand.
CATTCGACACCAATGAAACCCATCAAATTTCGGCAATTGAATATCTATCACGACCAGATCAGGCTTTATCGTTGTGAATTCCTGAATGACTTTATTAAAATCCTGGATGCCATACACATCATAGTTCCATTGAGTTAACCGATCCTTCATTTCATGGAACAAAGTTTCGTCATCTTCAATTAGTAAGATCTTGAACAACGATTTCACCACTTTATACTTTTTTCAGGATTTTACAAACTCCCCTTTTATAAAGTGTATAGCAAAAATTGTATATGTGCTACATGTGTGGATTCAACTTGATATTGCGATAATCTGCTGTTAATAGTTGAGGTTTATAGTGGGGTTTATATTGACTATCTCATATATGTTAAAGGATGGATGCAATGATGGGGATTCACACGTATTTTCGGTCGCTAAATGAGCTGGAAAGAATCATCCGTTGTCCGGGTAAGTTTAAATTCGAGGAACACAGCGTATCGGCACATTCTTGGAAAGTAGTACAATACGCTAAAACGCTGGCTGATATTGAAGAGAGAAATGGTGTCAGTATTGACTGGAAAAAACTATACGAGATTACGAGCAGTCACGATTACGGGGAGATTTTTATTGGAGACATCAAAACGCCTGTTAAGCATTCCTCTAAGGAACTACGATTATTAATCCAGCAGGTCGAAGAAGGTATGATTGAGTATTTTATTGAAGAGAATATTCCCGAGGATTTTAAAGCTATTTTTCGCAAACAGTTACGGGAAGGCAAAGATAATTCAGTAGAAGGTTTGATCCTTGAAGTTGCTGACAAGATGGATCAGGTGTACGAAGCATTTGCCGAACTACAGCGGGGAAATACTGAAAAAGAATTTATAGTCATGTATCGTAATGCGCTTGTGAAAATCAAGAATATTCAGTTACACTGCGTTGATTATTTTTTGGAAAATATCCTGCCCGATATGGTCAAGGAAGAAACGCCTTCATCCATTGATATCAAAAAGATTACGGAAGAGGCCTTAGCTCTGTAAATGAATTTCCCTACCGTCCAGAAGCTACTGAAGCGCTTCTGTTCATACATAATCATAGTTTTATTTAAAATAAAGCAGGTTTTATATGAAAATAAAAAAGCAATAAGGACAGTTGATTGAACTGCCCTTATTGCTTTTTTGGGGTTGGAAAAAACGGAGGGCTAAGCGTATTCCTTAAACAATTTATTAAGGATAAGAATATTAGTTATTTGGAAAATGGATTCGGGAAATTCGATTTCGTGGCAGCATATTGTTCCTTGGTGCTACCGATTCCCAGTTCGCCGTTTTTGTTATATCCCCAGGACCAAACCGTCCCATCGGCTGTCAAAGCATGGGAGTGGGTTCCTGCTGCACTGAATGCTACTACATCGGTTAGTGGCGTGTTTGTGTCATCTACAACTTGGGAAGGGACTTTAACAGAAAATACATCGGTCCCGTCACCTACCTGTCCCTCATTATTGGTTCCCCAGCCCCAAAGAGTTCCATCATTTTTAAGTGCAAAAGTTTGAGTTTTGCCTGCTTTCAATCTACTTACATTGGAAACATTGATCAATACGGGTGATCTTCTAAAAGTAGAGGTTCCATCCCCAAGCTTTCCAGAAGTGTTACTCCCGGAAGCATATACTTCTCCGCTGTTCGTTAGTACATAAATGCGGTCAGCTCCGGCAGTAAAAGTTTTAATATCATCAATTCGATATTGAACAGGGGTAAGCTGGTTTTCTTTGTCATCCTGCCCCAGTGCGCCGTCATAACCACGTCCCCATACCCATAGCTGATTATTTTTGTCCAGGGCTGCGCCAAAACTGTCACCAGCATCAATGGATACAATATCTTCTAAACCTTGTACCTGAACAGGCTTAACGGAAAAGGCGGAAACTCCTTTTGTGCCAATCCCCAGCTGTCCAAAGTTGTTTTCTCCATAAGCCCACACTGTGCCGTCATTTTTGAGCGCAAGCGTAAATTGACCTCCTGCTCTCACTTCTTTAACATTATCAATATATTTGTTTTTAACAGGTACTCTTGCCGTATCCCTCTTATTCCCTGTCCCTAGTTCGCCGTAACTTGCAAACCCCCAAGACCAGATGGTTCCGTCTTTTTTGAGCAAAGTTGAATGCAAATCACCAGCATCAATCATTGCGATGTCGGATACATCTGCTTGCATTGGGCTTGTTTTATTATTCCCTCCGCCAGCGCCTACGCCGAGCTTGCCATCACTGTTACTTCCCGTTGCATAAAATGAAGATCCATCTTCCATGGCCAGGAAAGCGTTAGTGGTCCCTGCCGAGAGCAAATGATCGTAATTTACAGTAGAATCAGCGCTTGCCGTAATAGAGCTTCCTACTAAAAGTGTTGATGCAGCGAGGACTGCCAAACCGAGTTTTTTTAACATATAATTGCACACCTTTCAAAATGTAATAGATAAATACAGATTAAGGCAACCAAATTGTTCCTGTCCGCGTCTTAATAGTGAACATATTCTATAAACCAGATTAGGGAGGATCACTTATGAAAAATAGAGTTTCTGCCCTTGTCCTTGTCTTGCTTGCGGCAGCATTACTGCCCGCATGTTCTACAACAGAATCGGCTACGCCGGTTAACGAATCTAATGGAGCGGTGGCTCAATCTATTTTTGACTTAGACCGTCTGGAAAGCACAACGGTATACACAGGGCGTGCCAAAATCGAAAGTATTAAAAGAATTGAAAAAGAAGTAGAACAACCATTAGCAGCCCCCACCATGGACTATTTGGTCCGATTTGAACAGCCTGTTCAATTTGCTAAAGAACTACCCCAAAGTGATGATCCAACGGAAAAACCTATCCAATCGGTCTATATATCTGTCCCAGATACACATATTTATAAGCAGATGGATGGTCAGCGGAGGCAATTAATCAATCCAGCAGAATTACAGGTAGGGCAACCGATTGAAGTTTCTTATGTGTATCCTGTAACACCTGTTTTCCTAGCATTGGAAATGGTCGTGCTGGATGAATTGTAGAGGAGGCCAGTAAGGCCTCCTTACTCCTATGAAAGCACGTCATATCATAAGGCTTAGGTGATATTAATGAGTTTTACCATGTTGTAGATATAACGTGTCTGCTCATACTTAACCATAGTGCCTGCAGAGTTTTTAACTTGAATACCGGACGAGCCTCCACCATCAAGAAGAATGGCTTCAAAGCAATCCTGTTTAATAAAATAATTGCGAAGTTGTTTCAGTGTCGCATTTTCATGAACAACCAGGTAGACTTGCCAAACATTATTTACGACCTTGAAGCCCAGGCCAGTTCGCCCGGTGGAATCGGTGTATCGCAAGGTTCCGTTCAAATCAAATTTTTCAATATCTTTTAAATCCTCAAGCCATGCTTCTTCCTCTTTCTTCAGCGACAGGCTACCGCCGCTAATAATAGACTTATACGTAATCGAAGTCCCCATTTGTTTTTTGAGATCCGTCACACTTGAAGCACGGGTAATCCCTATTTTTGTTTTGTTGCTCTCCGTGTATACAAATGCTGTACCACGGCTATTCCCTTTGGCATTCGCCTTAGTATCATGGGTATTATTAGGTGTGACCGCGATAGACAAACACTCGGTCGGCGCCTTTGTTGTGCTGATTGGGTTAAAGAAGCCCCCATTAATCCCGTAATCGGTTTGCTGTGTGATCCGGCTTCGAATATTTTTATTTTGAATATTCGAAGCTGGCGTGATGATAACATGGAAACCATCGGACGTTTTGGTGTAAGAATAGTTTGCTGGCATGGGAAACCTCCAATTGGATTATTTTGAAACCGAATCTCGCGCGATAATTCGTTTCTCATATATATAGGAAATTTACAGCTGCCTCTTACAACCCGGAAATCAAATTTTTCTAAAAAACTTTGAAATAGCATATACAAGACAATGCTTGACTTCAAGTTAACTTTAAGTAGTAACATACGGAATGTGACGTAGTGATTAGGAAATGCGATGACTATTCTGATAATTTAGGAGTGATAGAAATTGAAAAAGAAACAACTGGGTAACAGCGACCTTCAAGTATCTGCACTGGGTCTGGGCTGCATGGGTATGTCCGAATATTACGGTGAGTTGAATGATCAGGAGTCGATCAAAACGCTTCATCGTGCGCTGGAGCTAGGGATAAACTTCTGGGATACTGCCGATGTCTACGGTGTGGGAAAAAATGAAAAACTGATTAGCCAAGTCCTGCGGAGCCACCGTGACGAAGTCGTATTGGCTACTAAATTTTCCATTATGCGTGGGGAAGATGGCGAATTCCTGGGTGTTAGCGGTCGTCCTGAATATGTAAAAGAGGCATGTGACCGCAGCCTGCAAAGACTGGGTGTAGATGTGATTGATTTGTACTACCAGCACCGTGTCGATCCGAATGTACCTATCGAGGAAACGGTGGGTGCGATGAGTGACTTGGTTCAGGCGGGAAAAGTCCGCTATTTGGGGCTGTCCGAAGCTTCTCCTGGGCTCATTCGACGCGCTCACAAGGTACATCCGATTACAGCGCTGCAAACGGAATACTCCTTATGGAGCCGGGAAGCGGAAGATGAAGTTATACCGACGTGTAAGGAGTTGGGTATCGAATTTGTGGCCTACAGTCCACTTGGACGCGGATTTTTGAGCGGGCAAATTCAGAAGTTTGATGATTTTGCAGAAGATGATTTCCGTCGCTCGGTGCCACGTTTCCAACCTGAGAATTTCCAGAAAAATCTGGACCTCGTGCAGCATGTTAAGGACCTTGCCGCCCAAAAAGGGGTCAAACCTTCTCAACTGGCGTTGGCATGGCTACTTGCGCAAGAGGGAATTGTACCGATTCCAGGAACCAAACGGGTTACGTATTTAGAGGAAAATGCAGGTTCCATCGATGTTGTTTTATCCACACAGGAAATGGAAGCTATTAACGCAATCATTCCAAAAGGAATGGCAGCAGGCCTTCGTTATCCGGCAGAGCGGATGCCGAATTGGCAAGCTGAATAATGAAGATAATGAGATAAACCCCAAAGCCGTCTTTCACGCGGATCGGCGTGAAAGACGGCTTTGCGGGTTTCATAGATAAGCAAGAACGTACTTTTTATAAAGCTAAAGGGACGTCCAACGAGCAAAAAATACGGCCAAAGTTATCTTTTTACAAAACGGGAGCTTGCAATGCAGTATTGATATTTTGCAGATCCATCGAAAGCTGCTCTTTTACGTTCCAAGGGTGATACCAGCCGCGTTCAATCATGTACGTGGAAATTTGCTCATGCGTATCAATAGCTTCATCCAGTTGCTTTGTAAGAATTGCCTTAATTTCTGGAGTTCCCGCTTCTGTTACGGCCATAGCGTAATTTCTCACACCGCTTTTGGCCGCGTTCAGAAAATCAGCTGCAATGACTTGGTCCGTTAAGGTATGCAGTCCGGTCAAATGCTCCAACAGTGTATTCATGGCTTAACCTCCTGTGAAATGGCTTGATCTAAGAGGGTGCCGAGTTCTTGTAATTGGCGGGTCGATAAGTCAACATCCTGCTGTAATATAGCTTTGAGAGTCGGATCAGAGATTAATGCTTGCATTGTTTTGGACTTGGTAAGACATACTGCTTTGAACGCTGACAGTTCATGGACTTCAAGGGTTTCATGCAGGCCATACACCATATGACGTTTACCTCCAATACTCCAATATATAGTTAAGGTTTAAGTACCACTTTGATGCAATTGTCTTGTCTGGTATCGAAAATTTCGTATCCACGTTTGGCGTCGCTTAACGGAATGACGTGTGTAACAACGTCTCCGGGGTCCACCTTTCCCGTATCAATCAGCTCATACATATATGGCATATAGTGAATAACGGGAGCCTGTCCCGTACGTAAATTAACATTTCGCTGAAAAATGTCTCCCAAAGGAAAACCGTTATATCGTCCGCCGTATACACCGGTAACTTGAATGGTCCCGCCTTTGCGGACAGCTTGTGTGGCTATGACCAACCCTCCTAAAGCTCCACCGTGAAGTTTGAGACCAGAAGCCAAGGATTCCAGCGGAGACATTTTACCGCTCATGCCAGAGCAATCAATAACTACGTCCGCGCCTCCTTTGGTCATCTCCTTCAGGTAGTTGCCAACGTTTTCTTGCGATTCCACATTAACGATCTCCACGTGATTGGTGCGCTTCGCGTGTTGCAGACGATAATCCAGATAGTCTGCCGCAATGACTCGTTTTGCCCCTTTGAACCAGGCGAACTTTTGCGCTAACAGACCTACCGGCCCACAGCCAATAACAATGACAGTATCCCCCTTCTTCACTCCGGCATTATCGACGCTCCAAAATGCAGTAGTCATGGCATCAGCAATCAGGCAAAGCTTCTCGTCAGGATGTTCACAACTCTCCGGAATTTTGAAGTGAGTGAAGTTGGCAAAAGGCACACGTAAATATTCAGCTTGTCCACCCGGATATCCACCGGTTGTTCCTGAATAGCCGAAAAAGCCGCCCATTTCTCCATGCTCATTAGAATGATCACATTGGCTTTCCAATTGGTTTTTACAATAAAAGCATTCACCGCACGCTATGTTGAACGGAATGATCACGCGGTCTCCCTTTTTCAAGTTGGTTACGCCGCTGCCGACTTCTTCTACAACCCCCATCGGCTCATGCCCAATTACATAATCCTCTTGTAGATTCGGAATCATTCCATGAATGAGATGCAGATCTGAACCACAAATAGCGGTTGTTGTCAGTCTGATAATCGCATCATCGGCTTTTTGAATACTCGGGTCCGGAACATCTTTAACCACAACGTTTTTGATACCTTGGTAGGTCACTGCTTTCATGCCTGGTTTCCTCCCATATGTTCGTCCGGCGTGCGATCAAACATACCCTTGCGGGTGGTATCGTCTGGGAACAGTTTCATTTTACTGATGTCCACCGTCTTGTTGGCTGATAGTTGATCCAATTGATACTGCTTTTGCAGATCATAGGGATGAAACCATTTTTTTCGTACCATAAGATCAGTGATTTCCTGATGAAACGCGATGCCTTGATGCAATTGATCGCGCAACAGAGTTCTAGCATCTGGAGAGACGGTTTCCGTCAAGGCTATGGCTGTATTTCGAACCCCTTCCTTGACGCGAATAAGAAAGTCCATTGCAAATGTCATGTCTGCCATTTCTGGCATATTTAATGAGTTTTTTGGATCCACATAATCCATTTTAGCGGACTGGGTCTGATCTAATGTCACATCATTTCACCTCAATTTAAAATTGGTGTTGGTCGGAATTCTGGAACAGGTGCCTGGAACGGTGCTTTAGCATAGATTGCTTGCAGATCGGCAATAGCTTGTATAGATTGCTGAACATCTTTTTCCATTAAATCCTTTAGCTCTTGATCGAATACTAAACCCTGCATTAATTTGGACTTGGCTAAGCATAACGTTTTGAAATTAAGCGCTTCGTGAATCTCTAGGGACTCATGCGCCGCTAGTGCAGACTGTTGGCTTATCATAGGATCACCTTTCTTTTATGATTCTCAAAGGTATGTTGTCCAGCGTAACTATGTTTATTCAGAGCTATGAAAAGGTTGGGTTACCCGGGTGTAGCTCTTCATGTAGGGCTCTTGCCGACTTCAACCTTGCCAAGCGATTTTTTGGCCGGACCTTCAATGACTTCGCCTTGATATGAAAAGCGTGAGCCATGACAAGGGCAATCCCATGTTCTTTCCGCCTCATTCCACTCGACTTCGCAACCCATATGGGTGCATGTTGTGTCCACTAGGTGTAATGCTCCTTGTGGGTCTCGGTATGCGCCCGCTCTTTTGCCGTTTACCCGAATGACCGCCCCTTCGTCGTGCTGCAGTTCTTCGGCTTTTTTGTAGTTGATCCCCAATTTCCCAGCAATCAAATGTTTAGCCACATTCGCATTTTGAGTCACAAATGTTTTAATGTCGGGGTCCATATGAAATCTTGAAGGGGAGAAAAGATCCTGATACGGGCTTTCCTCTCTGGTAATCAGATTCGTATTTAATAAAGCTGCCGCTACACTTGTGGTCATCCCCCATTTTCTATACCCCGTAGCAACGAGGATGTTAGAAGTGTTAGATAGTTCCTGCCCAATATAAGGGAGTTTGTCTAGCGTATACAAGTCTTGGGCCGACCAGCGATAAACGATCTCCTTTAATCCAAAGGTTTGCTCTGCAAACTTTTGTAAAGCTTCATAGTACTGGAAAGTACAGATTCCTTGTCCCGTTTTGTGGCCTTCCCCACCGACGATGACCATCGGTTCACCGTTTATTAGTACAGAGCGAAGCGAACGTTTGGGGGGTTCCGCACTTAGGTACATACCACCCGGATAGGTTTTGTCCGTCTTGACCGCTAGTACATAAGACCGCTCGGCATGCAATCGCGCAAAATAAAGACTGTTTGGATCATTGAACGGAAAATGCGAGGAGGATACGACATAGTTGCAGGTGATTTTGTGCCCGTCGCTTGTATTAATAATGGAGGGGGTTCCCTTATCCACACCTACAACGGTGGTCTGCTCATAAATCTTCCCGCCTTGCCGGATGACTTGATTGGCTAGATACCTTAAGAAAGGAATCGGATTAAACTGAGCTTGGTTTTCCATCATAATAGCTGCTTTAGTTGAAAAGGGCAGAGGCGTTTGTTCGACATAACTTCCCGGGATGCCAAGTTCCTTGTAAGCTTTATATTCGTCGTTGATTTTTTCCACATGCGTATCCGCACATGTATAAACGTAGGCATCTTCTTCTGTAAATTGACAATCGATATGATACTCTTCTACCGTTTGTCTGATAAATTCAAGAGCATCGCGGTTAGCTTCATAATAGAGTCGGGTTTTTTCCTTGCCAAAATGTGAAAGAAACTCGCTGTAGATCAAATCATGTTGTGCGGTAATTTTGGCGGTCGTATGGCCCGTTGTTCCATGAAGTATCCGCCCTGCGTCGACGACTGCGACGTTTAGTCCTTTTTTAGAAAGTAAATAAGCAGTGGTAATACCAGTAATCCCCGCACCTACAATGGCAACATCCACCTGAATATCTTCACTAAGTTTGGGAAAGTTGGGGATGTCAGTTGAAGCTAACCAATATGATTCGGGAAATTGCGGAAATGTGGTACGAGATTCGCCTTGTGTCATTTTTACAAATACCCCTTTTATTACAATTTATGTATATTGTTATCATTGTGGGCTTTTATATTCACTAAACGACTCTCTTTAGTATTTTTTTGATACGGAGGGAGTGATGGAAAAGAAACAAAACCGTCCTTAACGCGGATCGGCGCGAAAGGCGGCTTTGTGGGTTTACATATACAGCTAAGGACGTGGCTTGAAAATGCCGAAAGGACGCCCGACGGGCAGAAATGTACGGCCAAAATGAGCATTCAGAACGGCAGCTCCTGTACCATACAGTGAGAGCAGACCAATGCCCATTTCAGCATAAGCGGCGATGGTATGGAACACCTCTGGGGCAACGCCGAATGCATCGAAGCTAAGACCGAGGAACAGAAAATCAATCAACACAAAAATAAAGAATAAAACCTTATGCGTCTCCATCGCTCCAATGGTCATGAAAAGCGTAAAGATGAGATAGCCCGCAAAGGCAAAGCCGAGCTGTTTGCCATCTACAGCAGATGCCAGCTCTAAGCCGAATACGCCCATTTTAATGATCCAGCTACTGGCTACGGCCAACCAGAAGAAGGCGTAAGCACCAAATGCCGTCATGCCGAAGGTGTTGTTATGTTTTGCATCCTGAATGGAGGCAAACAGCTGTGCAAAAGCACCGAGAAATATAGCCCAAGGGATGATGAAGCTTAAGCCTTCGGTGAGGCCAAGCTTTTGGGATGAAGCCACAAGCGTTACAATAGCCAAGCCAAACAGGCCGATCGCACTCGGATCGGCCGTTATGATTTTTACGTTAGAATGAGATTCATTTTGCATAAAAAAATAGAAGCCTCCAATAATGTTCAAGTACGCGTCAATCTGCCGATGCCAGAATCACACTGACATATTGTAACGGAAACCGACGTACTCGCATAGTAGGTAAGTTATAAAATTTCTACCGATCTGTCTTGTGATGGGGCAAGGATTATTAAATGGTGTTACCGCAGGATTTGTGATAATATTTACACCTATATAGAATGAGGAAGTGACATAGTGATTAATATAACAATTCCAACTCCGGATATCACGATTACCAAACAGGTTAACCCTGAGCTCAGCCATATTTACGGATTTACCGACTTTCACCTGATCCCTAGAGATAAGGCTGGTATCTTTATGTTCTACAACACACAGGAGGAATTGCTGTTTGTTGGTAAAGCAAGAAAGCTGAGACAAAGAATCAAAAAACATTTTGAAGATACCGTATCGCCGATCAAGGACAAGCGGAACGAAGTAGCGATTATTGAGGTTTGTATTGTGGAAGATGCAGTAGAGCGAGAAATTTATGAAACCTACATCATCAATTCACAAAAGGCTAAATATAACGTCGAAAAAGTATTTTTTAAGTAATGAAGTAACTTCCGTATGAAAAAAGAGCAATAAGTCGCAGTGACTGTACTGCCCTTATTGCTTTTTTGTATTTCTGCATTTTTGATCCTTCCAGAGAGGGGCCGTGGTATGAATAAAACAGATCGTATGCTAGCGATCTTGCTAGAGTTGCAGCGTAAGGATATTGTACGAGCCGAGGATTTGGCAGCCATATTCGAAACGAGTGTGAGGACCATCTATCGAGATATTCAGGCTCTAAGTGAATCGGGCGTACCGATTGTAGGAGCACCGGGCATTGGATATTCCTTGATGGAGGGGTACTTCCTGCCCCCCTTGAGCTTTACCGCAGAAGAGGCTGTGGCGTTGCTAATCGGAACGGATTTTGTCGAACAAAAATTTGATACAGACTACGGTATCAAGGCGCAAACTTCCCGCAGGAAGATTGAAGCCATTTTACCGGAGAACGTTCGCAGGGAAGTCTCCCGGGTGCGTACGACCATCAGACTGCTCGCAGTGGGTGAAGGAGCAAACCATAGAGAGAAAACCTATTTGGAAACGCTGCGTCTCGCTGTATTGGAAAAACGGAAAGTACAGTTTGGCTACTCCAAAAGAATGCCAGAGGCTGACGGGAATCGTCAAAGTGTGCGTGTGGTCGCTCCTTATGGTCTTGTCCTGCTCCGTGGTTCTTGGGTGTTAATTGGGCAATGTGAATTAAGGCAGCAGCTTCGCCATTTCCGTCTGTCACGTATGGACGAGCTTATCGTGCTGGAGGACAGGTTTCAGTTGCCTGTCGATTTTCATTTGCAGGATTACAAGCAAACCGATGACCGTCATGTAACTGTTCGCATACTAGCACGTTCGGATATAGCCGATAAGGTGAAGGAAGCGAACAACTTTTATATGGAGGCCATAGAGGAGCGTGCAGATGGACTGCATATACTCTTCCGCGTCAGACAGCCGGAGGAATTACTGCAATGGGTACTTGGATGGGGCGCGGATATGGTTGTGCTGGAGCCTGAGTCGCTCCGGGAGCGGATACGTACAGAAGTGGAAAAAATGTTGAAATGCTACTGACATAATGCTGTCAGTAGCATTTTTGTATAGTAAAGCTACTTTGATAGAGAGGGGAAATTATTAATATATGAATACAACTGAAACATTACAGCGTTTCGAAGAAACGGCACAACACTATCTTCTTGAATTGGACAGCTTTAGCTTGGAGCAACTGCAGTACACACCTCAGGAGGGTCAATGGTCGCTTGGACAAATGTATCTTCATTTGGTGAACTCTGCACTGTATATGCATCTTAAGAACATTGATCTTTGTCTACAGCCTAATGGGGAGACCGGAGTTAAAACGGAGGCAGGCACGGCCATTTTTAATCTGGGGAGCTTTCCACCAATGCGTATCCAAGTTCCACCATCCCCGCAGTACACTCCCCAACAACCCACTAGCAAAGAAGAAATTGTGGAGGGATTAAACGTCGTGATCCGCAAGATGAGAGAGATTGAGCCAACCGTTGGGAAATCAACAGGGCCGTCTACCGTCTCTCATCCCAGTTTCGGCGCGCTGAATGCTAGAGAGTGGTTTTCGCTCATCGAGATGCATTATCGTCATCATCTTTTGCAGAAGGAGCGCTTGAAGCACGCAATAGCCGATTAATCGTCTCCCGACGCAGCCCTATAAACTGGCCGATTTCCTCCTGCGTCAGCACGTCCGTTAACGTGGCGGGTGCGATGTAGGAGTGGAACCAGCGTTGAAGCTTCCGAAGCTTCTCGGCAGGTGACACCTCGGTGAGCTGGTCAATTCGTTGCTGCATCATGCGCAACTTGTCCTGTAGCTGCAAAGCGATCTCCCGACATTGAGCTGGGTCTTGCTCCAGCTTTAGATACCATTCTTTTTGCGACAAAACCCCAATCTCAGAGGTTACCAACGCCACCGCTGTACCATAATAAGGATTGGGGCTGATCAGGGAGTGGTGCGGGATGATTTCATCGGGCACAATCACATTAACTAAAATTTGCGAGCCGTCTTCATGGACTCGGACAATTTTTAACAAGCCGCTCTTTAAGTGATATAAAGGACCGGATTCTCCTTGTCGAAATAAGGTCTCGCCTTTGTGTAATATCATGAACGTAAACAGCCTCCATTCCATGTATTCCAGCTTTTAGATGAACCCGCCATTGACGCGGATCGTCTGCCCGGTAACCCACTGTGATTTGGCGCTGACCAGGAACTCAATCACATCAGCGATATCTTCCGGTTCGCCGAGCCGACCCATAGCATTCATTTTTTTCATGCCTTCGATTTGCTGCTCGGTTTTTCCTGCTTGGAAAAGCTCGGTGTTCACAGGACCGGGAGCCACGGCGTTGATCGTAATTTGCTTGCTTCCGAACTCCTTGGCTAGCTGACGTGTAAATTGCTCCACTGCGCCCTTGGTACCTGCGTATACGCTATATGCCGGGAACATTTGTCCGATTACGGATGTGGACAGGTTCACAATTCTTCCGTAGTCTTCCATATATTTCATGGCTTGCTGACAGGCAAAGAAAGTGCCCTTTACATTCAGTGCGAATTGTTTGTCAAAATCAGCTTCGGTTACCTCAGCCAGAGGTTGGGTGATCATCAGCCCAGCGTTGTTAACCAGAATATCCACTTTACCAAATTCAGCAATCGTATTTGTAAATAATGCTTCAATATCACTCATTTTTCCCAGATCAGCGTGAAGTGCTATGGCTTTGCCGCCTTTTTGGATAATGCTCTCCACGACTTCTTGGGCTTTGTCCGTACTGCTGGCATAATTGATGACTACATTAGCGCCTAGATCAGCCAGTTGCTCGGCAATGGCACGTCCAATCCCTCTGGAGGATCCGGTGATAATTGCTGTTTTTCCGTCCAAATGCTTCATATGTGTTCAGCCCTGCTTTCCATATTTATTTTAAGTGATTCCTTTTTCTAAAAGCGTCCACACATCCGAAAACTCCTGATTAATCACAGGGCTCTTCCATTCGTAAGCATGAGCGGGGTGATGAAAACGGGCCGTGGCATAGAAAAGGGTACGCGCCAGTTGGGCTGGCTGATCTGATATGATGTCCCCGCGTGCAATGATATCAGCGAGATGATCCACAATGTGGGCGATATGCTGGTCGATTAAATCAGCGGCTTGCTCGGTGACCCTCGTATACATCTCGAACATTTCCTCGTCGTCGCGAGCATAATACTGTTTGAGTTCAACCAAGGTCTGTATATATCGTTTTAAATGTGGCGTTCCCAGTATAGATGAATTCTGACAGACCTCCGTTAACGGGCCAATAATCTTTTCATTCAGCCATTTCTCGGTCACGCCTTCAAGAAGCTCGGCCTTACTTTTAAAGTGTCGGTAAATGGTGCCATGACTTACTCCCAATACTTTGGCAACATCGGTTACGGAGGTTTTGGCTACACCAAAACGTCTAAGTGTGTCTTCAGTAGCAATGAGAATCTGTTCCTTGGTTAGCACATCTGAGGATTTTTCCATAGGGACACGGTCAAGTGCCGTGTGAGTCACCTCCTTGAAGTCAGGATAACACAAAGAGTATCAAATGACAAATATTCATTTTTGTCATTTGATACTCTTTTTTTTAAGAATCCAAAGAAGTGAACAGAAAAACTACAATAGCGATTCGATGACAGGATCAATGGTGCAGGGCTCCGTTGTTACTTCAAACCTTCCTTTTACCTGGCCATCGCGATCGACCAAGAATTTAGAAAAATTCCACTTGATACCGTCGCCAGCGTATATTTCTGGATACTTATCCCGCAGGAAATCCTCCATCCATTGACCTTCTTTGGTTTGGGTATCGAAGCCTTGAAACGGTGCCTGTTGGGTCAGATATTGAAATAAAGGATGAGGAGATGAGCCTCTTACATCCGTCTTCTCAAAGAGCGGGAAGGTTACTCCATGGTTAATTTGACAGAATCCCTGAACCTCCGAATTGCTACCTGGCTCTTTTTCATTGAATTGGTTACAAGGAAACGCGAGGATTTCAAAGCCTTGTTCCCTCCGTCTCTCGTAGAGCCTCTGCAGATCCGCGAATTGACTGGAGAAGCTACACTTGCTGGCTGTGTTTACAATGAGGAGAACCTTTCCTCTGTAGTCTGAGAATTCAATCGGTTTCCCGTTAATTGAGGTTGCTTGAAAATCATAAATAGACATGTTAACGTTCCTCCTCACGTTATTATTTAATACATCATATATCCAGAATCATTATTGGTCTAATATATTATTAGGATCAACTTTATAGGTATTTACAATAACTTCGTCATGCAGAACACATTGTCCATCTCTCTCTTGAAATCAAAGAAGACTCGCCTTAAAGAAAGTAGGAGATTTGCCTCTTTCATAGCAAACTGTGGCATTCGCCGTTACCAAGATAGAATATAGATGCATATTCATGTAATGTGTGCAAAAACCCAACAGAATCGAGGGATATTCGTGCCCATTGGAAAGATGATTCAATACAAGGAAATGCAACAACATCCCATTTTACGTTCTCACTTGCCCGAAACCCGCTGGATCAGTAATGCAAGGACTTTACGCATGCTGGATACCTATCGCACAGTCTTTATCAAGCCTAATTATGGGAGTGGAGGAACTGGCATCATACGTGCGAAAAAGCTGGGGAGGAAATATGAGGTTCGTTGTGGCTCCAGTCGCAGAGTCGTTAGATCCCACGCCGTAAGAAGAGCAGTTAGAACCTATCGGAGACCTCATCGTCGTTATTTGGTACAGCAAGGACTTAAGTTAGCCAAGTACAAAGGTTCCATTTTTGATGCCAGAGTGTATATGCAGAAGCCGGAATCGGAATGGGTCATTTCAGGAATAACCGGTCGTGTCGCTGCACCTCGAAAAGTCGTTACCAACTATCGGAAGGGAGGACATGCGGCGCCGTTGTCCAAAGTGCTTTTAAGGGTCTTTAAAAATGACAGAATAAAAATGAAAGAGATTCTGGACCAGATCATCGAGCTTTCTAGAATCATTGCCGACACGATAGATAAAAATCATCCGGTTCGCGAGTTGGGCATCGATCTTGCTATTGAAAAGAGCGGTCAAATCTGGATTATCGAGGCTAATCCGCATCCCGGACATATGTTGTTCAGGCAGCTCCCCAATCACAAGATGATTCGCAACATTTTGAGAAACAAACGTCGTATTCATCATTAGGATAAAGTTTTTGAAATCATTCATTGATAAGAAAAGGAGGAGAACGCCCAAGCAAAGATGCGGGAGCGTTCTCCGTTTTTTTTGTTAAATGACTGACGGATTTAAGACGAAGCTTTTATGTTAAAATATGTCCGCCATCCACATGAAGGACGGTTCCGGTCACAAACTGATTTTGAATCAAATAAAGTACACCTCGTGCAACATCCTCCGCAAGTCCAACTCGCTTTACAGGAAGCTTATGTGCGACCGTATCATAGAATTGATTACGCGTATTTTCAGGCATTTTGCTGCGGGAAGGTGTATCAATAATGCCGGGTGAGACGACATTCACGCGGATGGGAGCAAGTTCTAACGCCAAAGTTTGACCAAGATTCGAAACCGCTGCATTCACAGCACCGAGCGCAGAGGAGCCAATCATTGGCTTGTATGCCACCACTCCTGAAAATAAAGTAATGGAACCCTTGGTTGAGAGTTGGGAAGCCCCGTATTTAACTGCATAATATTGGCCCCAAAATTTGTTTTCGAATAGCTTGCGGGCTTGATCCGTCTCCAACTGAAGGAATGACCCGCCTGATGTTTCTGCGGCGCTAACGATAAGATGATCATAGGGACCGACTTTTTCGAAGAAAGATTTTACCTGCTGCTCATCTGACGTGTCCAGCACATATATTGCAGCACGAGGGCCCAGCATTTCTTTGGCCTTGTGCAATTTATCCTCTGAGCGGCTGGCGATTACCACTTCCGCTCCAAGCGAAATGACTTGCTTAGCTGTTTCTAAACCGATACCTGAGCTTCCACCAATAATGACAATCTTTTTGTTTTGCAAATGGATTACCTCCTCGTATTAGAGAAAACATGACTTGCTACAGCGATATTGTATATGTAATAAGTTTATTTAGGGAAGTAGTGATATTTAATTCATATAGTTTCCTAAAGGGAACTATTGTGATACCATCGGGTTTAACAGATGATTTTTGGAGGAGTTCCCATGCACGCCCAAGAACCTATTGAATTGACCAAAGGAATACCAGGCAAGCCGTGTCCTATTGCCCAAACACTTGATTTGATCGGAACGAAATGGACTTTTCTAATCATCCGTGATCTGCTTATCGAAGGAACACTGAGATTCAGCCAACTTCAGAAATCCATGAAGGGAATTAGTCCCAAAACACTTTCCCTACGCCTGAAGGAACTTGAAGATAACGGCCTGTTAGAAAGAAAGGTATATGCCGAGGTTCCACCGCGAGTTGAATATTCGTTAACGGAAAAAGGGAAGCGACTGGAAAGTGTTTTTATTGAGCTGAAGAGATTTGGCTTAGATTTAGAAGCAGATCATTGAGGGATATGACTGCAACATTCCGAGGTATCGTTGAGCTGAACGATGCCTATTTCTTATATATATAAAGGGAAGCGCTTACTATAAAGTTCACAGAAAGTTCACTTATGTGGAGGTTTCGACTATTTATATAATTACCAAGGTACACAGAAGGGATGATGGAATTGCCAACAACGAAGAAAGAAGATTTTTATTTTGGTTTAATGATGTGCTTGGGAATGGTCGTATTCATGACATTTTATAATCTATATACAAATGACTTGATTGGCACAATATCTCTAAAAGTAATGTTTCTTCAATTTATTTTATGTTTTGTCATTGCTTTCGTATTGGAATTATTTATTGTCGGTCCACTAGCAAAGAAAATAGCCTTCTCATTACCATACGACAAATCTAAAAAGGTATTTGTGATTCTGTCCCTTTCATGCTGTATGGTCATTGGAATGGTTCTTTGTATGTCACTTTATGGATTGGGGACAGCTTACTTTTTTAATGGTCTTTCGGGAGACTCATTATTTAAAAATTACTTGTCTTTAGTTTTTAAGAATTTTATTTTTGCTTTCCCTCTGCAGCTCTTAATTGTAGGGCCGCTTGTTCGGTACTTATTTGCTAAATTCGTGAAAGGTACACGAATTGCGGTATCTTTAAGCTAAAACGTAGTCAACGACGGTATACGATAGCTCAAAAGCCGCCTTCTGTCTGAGAAGGCGGCTTCAGGCTGTCGAGAAACCCCCTGTTTTTTTGCAGGGGGTTTAAAACTGTCTTAGTGGTCTAAAAACTAGGGTCCTCAGATCGTTTTAAATCGATTTTTGTTTTAAAATATGCGTCTCCCCATATAAAAATAGAAGTGTCGAAAAGTCCTCTGGACTTTCTCGACACTCTGAAGCCGCCTTCTGTCTGAGAAGGCGGCTTGTTTTTTTACGCAGAAGTCTCAGTATCTTTAAAGTGTTTGTCCGCTGTCCACCGTAATAATCTGGCCTGTCATGGCTTCCTGTTCCAAAGCAGAGCAGATCATGCTGGCAATATCCTCCGGCGTAGAAATGCGCTGTAGGAGTAAATGAGGAAACAGTTGCTTCATTTGTTCTTCCCTGCCTGTCCACCATCTTGTCGCTACGGCTCCCGGCACGATGCAATTGACGCGAATATCCGGTGCCAGTGCTCGTGCTAAAGATTTGGTCAGCCCGTGGACGGCCGCTTTGGATACCGCATAGGGAAGAGAGGAACCTAGCCCTGTTTGCCCTGCTATACTTCCCAGATTGACGATAGCTCCTTGTTTACTACGCTTCATAAAAGGAGCTACGGATCTGGCACAGTAAAACATGCCTTTTACATTTACATCAAATAGATCATCCCATACCTCTTCCGTGGCTGCCTCCAGATCATCCATAGGAATGTGATGTGTAATGCTAGCGTTATTCACGAGTATATCAATCGTACCGAATTGCTGGACAATCTGGCCAACCATAGTTCGAACTTCCTGATCTCGGGAAACATCTGCCTGTAATGCGATAGCACGTCCACCCTTTTCAAGGATCATACGTACGGTTTCCACAGCATCGTTTTTAGAGCGGGAATAGTTTACGACTACCGTAGCTTTTCGATCTGCCAAGGCCATACATGCGGCTCTCCCAATTCCTGTACCTCCACCTGTAACCAGTGCTACTTTTTGATGTAAATCCATATATATTCGCTCCTTCCCCAACCAGTTCATTTTGCGTCTGAAAATAATATGATCTGATATGTATCATTGTAGAGGATGTATTGTGTTCTGTATAATTGAATTAACTGAATTTATGATTCAATAAAATTGAATTAATTGTGCATATAGGAGACTGAGAATGGACATTAAAACGCTCAAAACATTTCAAATGATTGTGAATTACGGAAGTTTTATGCGTGCAGCGGAAGAGTTGAATTATGCACAATCTACCGTGACGATGCAAATACAGAAGCTGGAGTCCGATATGGGAATTCAACTGATCGAACGGGGCAAGAAAATAAAGTTAACTGAAGCGGGCAGGATGTTTTACGAGCAAAGTCTACATATTGTAAAGGATATGGAGCAATTGCAGGAAAATATGGACAATCTGCAAAGAGGAACAGCAGGCGACATTCGTATAGGAGTGACCGAACCGACTGCCAGTTATCGACTACCAGAAATTTTAAAACGCTTCTTAACCCATTATCCGAATATTCGGGTTTCTGTTGAGTTTGGGAATACCCCTACCTTAAGCGAGCGTATTCTCAAGGGAGATATTGACTTAGCGCTGTGTTCCACACCGGATGTGGGCACAGAGCTATATTTTGAACCTTTATTTAAGGAGAATTTTGTAGTTTTGATGCCTGAAAATCACCCGCTTGCGGAAAAAGAAAACATTGGACCAGAGGATTTACAGGGGCATCGGTTGCTTATTACATCGGCCACCTGTCCATATCGTCGCAAACTTGAAATGGTCATGAAGGAATATGGAATAACCACGCTAGACACGATGGAGATTGGCAGCATGACGGCTCTGAAATTTTATGTGGAAAGCGGTTTGGGTACTGCCCTTGTGCCACAAATTCTGGTCAGTCCTATCCCGGCAGGAGTAGCGGTGAGGGAATTAAGCGGCAGCCTGATCGATATGACCTTCGGCCTTCTTTGCAAAGCAACAGACTATCCGCTAAGGCTGGCAAGCTCAAGGCTATATTCTGTGTTGAAGGAGGAGCTTGGGGAATGGTCCTCGGTGCATTGAGCTAGAGTAGCGAGTATGCAGGGAATTGTGTTTTCTGTCATCTTATGATGTAAATGCAGTACGGTATAAAACCGACTGCAATCGGCAGTCGGTTCGGTTTGTTTACTTTTTCTTAATCGGAATCCAAACTTCACTTCGGTAGTCTTCAGCATGTGAATCTCCCATAGTATACACTTCTAGTTCCGGGTCGCCTGAATGCTCATAATTACTGGCAGGGAACCATTCCTGAAAAATTCTTTGCCATACCTTTTGGATCGAGTGAGGCATAGGGCCGATGGATGTAAACACTGCCCAGGTTGAAGCCGGAATGGTTCTGGATTCCAGCCCATTCGCGGTCGCTACGTCTTCGCTGCCTTCTGCGGCGATTAAGTAACTAAACGTCTCCTCCCCATGTTTCATGTCCAAGCATATACCGAGTATATCGTCGCCTGTCCCCAAGGCATGAATCCGATCCGATGTACCATCCGCATTCAGTTCGTTCCAGAATTTTGGGATTTCTCGAAGATTATCGCCGTTCTTAGTGGTGACTTGAATGGACTTGCCAATGACCGTAAAGGCCGTTTTCTCTACAATTTTGTAATCCATTTCCTGATCTCCCTTCAACGATAGATGGAAGGTGATGCGTGGAAAGGCTTTCAGGTTTACCCCAGGGCTTCTGGCCTCAGTGGGAGAAATACCGTGTACCTTCCGGAACGCTTTAGAAAAAGATTCGGGGGAATCATATCCGTATTTGAACGCTACATCCAGCACCTTGGCGGAAGAAAGACTCAATTCCTGAGCAGCCAAGGTCAATCGACGTTTGCGTACATATTCTGCTACCGTGACGCCGGTTAGCATATGAAACATACGCTGAAAATGGAAAGGAGACGAATAGGCTGCCCTTGCAATTTCATCGATATCGAGTGGCTGCTGCATTCTCTCTTCCATCAGATCGAGTGCGTTCTTGATCCGAAGCAACCATTCCAACCGTATCACCTTCCTTAGTTGTAATCATATCATTAGGAGTATCTGTAATCCTGTCTTTGCGTGCTCTTGTTGAACAGGTTCTGTCGCCTAGTTTAATGTGGCTTGTACTTGGTTTCAAGACATAATTTTACGCTAAAATTTTGGAGAAACAATGTGCCTGCCCCCTTGTGTTCATAATTAAAATTTGGGACAATGAAAGAGGCGCTTAAATAGCGCAGATAGCTTAAACATGCTATGATGCAATGATGGTTGAGACGAATGGTGCGTGCTTAGTTTTATATAGAGGAAGACGAATTTGAATGTTTTGAAAAGAGGATCGAACATGAAAAAAGAATCCATTTATGGATTAACGCTAGATCAATTGACAGCATGGCTCATCGAGCATGGACATAAGAAATCCCGGGCATTGCAGGTATGGGACGCATTGTATCGGAAGCGGGTTACTGATTTTGCAGCGATGGCAGAGGTTCATGAGGATTGTACTCGCCTGTTGGCAGAGCACTTTTCCATTGAAACACTTGAAGAACACGTGAAGCAACAGTCAGCAGACGGGACGGTCAAGTTCTTGTTCCGGCTTCAGGATGGTAATTTGATTGAGACGGTATTGATGCGGCATAAGTTTGGCTTATCCGTATGTGTGACTACGCAGGTAGGATGTAACATTGGGTGCAGCTTCTGTGCGAGCGGATTGTTGAAGAAGAGCCGTGACCTGTCCAGCGGTGAAATTGTAGAGCAAATTATGAAGGTCCAGCTGTATCTGGATCAGGAACGTCCGGGCGACCAAGTCAGTCATGTCGTGGTGATGGGAATTGGCGAACCGTTTGATAACTTCGTAAACTTGTCCGATTTCATTCGGGTCATTAAGGATCACAAAGGGCTGGCGATTGGGCCGCGGCATATTACCGTTTCCACAAGTGGACTTGCCGATAAAATCATTGAATTTGCAGATTCCGACCTGCATGTCAATCTGGCGATCTCCCTCCACGCTCCGAATAATGAGATTCGTACTCGCATTATGAAGATCAACCGTGCGATTCCGATTGAGAAACTCATGCAGGCGATTGATTATTATTTGGACAAAACCAATCGTCGGATTACGCTGGAGTACATCCTGCTGAAGGATGTTAATGACGGTAAGGAGCATGCGCTCGAACTGGCTGAGCTGGTGGGCCATCGTCGTAATCTGGCCAATGTAAACCTGATTCCGTACAATCCGGTGGATGAGCATAGCCAATACCAGCGGAGTGAGTCGGAGTCGATTACGGGCTTCTATGATGTGCTGAAAAAACAAGGCATTAGCTGTAGTGTTCGGCTGGAGCATGGAGTCGATATTGACGCAGCCTGCGGACAGCTACGTAGCAAGCAAATTCGCAAGGATGCCAAGGGTAGCCGCAATGCGGAGCGCGAAGCCATTAGTTAAATACACAAGCGTACTCTCTAACAGGAGTACGCTTTTTTATATCACGAGTCGTAGGGCGAAACGTTGCCCTAAAATGTGAAAATAGTCACGTAATAGTTGCTGCTTTTACGTTATAGTGAGTGGTTAGTGGAGGGGTTATATGGCTAACGTAATTTCGAATGTGGCGCTCGTTCCGGGCATCTATGTGATGAAAATAGAGGGAAAGTTTAAAGGGAACATGGGGCAGTTTTACATGCTGCGCAGCGGGACAGGTTATCCACTGCTGCCCAGACCCATCAGCATTTATGATATCGGGGAAGAGAGTATTTCCTTTTTGTACCGGGTTGTTGGAGAGGGGACAAATTTGTTTTCCCAATTACAGCCTGGTCAGGAGATTCAGTTAGAAGGACCTTTCGGAAACGGTTTTCCGCAGGTAGAGGGTAGTTTGGCTTTAATCGGCGGTGGCATGGGTACAGCTCCGTTGCTGTTGGCTGCAAAGTACTACCCGCATGCGCATGTTTACCTGGGGTTTGCACAGCAAGCCTTCGGGGTTGAAGCGTTCGAAGCTGTGGCGGCATCTGTACAGGTCAAGGTAGGGGGAAGCATCGTCGAACAGGTCGATCCGACGCTTTATGCAAATATGTTCTCCTGCGGGCCAACTCCGATGTTGCAAGCACTCGCCATGAAAACGGTGGATACGTCGTCCCGTTTATATATTTCAACTGAAAGACACATGGCCTGTGGTATTGGCGCATGTTTGGGCTGTACGATGCGTACCCGTGGAGGCAATCGGAGGGTATGTAAAGAAGGGCCTGTATTCCCGGTGGAGGAGGTGGAGTTCGATGATCTCCATGGCGTGTAATATTGCGGGTGTACCGTTCAAGAACCCAATCATCATGGCTTCCGGTACGTTTGGATTCGGACGTGAGTATGCGGAATTTTATTCTCCTGAATTATTGGGCGGTATCGTCGGCAAGGGACTAACCCTGCATCCGAAGGCTGGTAATACGGGATCACGAATACATGAGACAGCATCCGGCATGCTCAATAGTGTAGGGCTGGAGAATCCGGGGGTTGCCGCCTTTTTGAAGGATGAACTGGATGACATGACTCACTGGAACACGGCTGTTATTGCCAACGTGGGTGGTTCCAATCTGGAGGAATATGTTCAGGCCGTAGCGATGATTACGGAAAACGCACAAAAACGACGCACGATGAACCGCAGAGGCGTCGATATGCTGGAATTGAACATTTCATGTCCCAATGTGAAGCAGGGTGGAATGCAATTTGGTATCCAGACGGAGGTAGCGCGGGAGGTTGTGCGTCAGGTGCGCAATGTGACGGCGCTTCCGTTGGTCGTCAAGCTGTCTCCAAACGCAGAGAACATCACGCAGATGGCGGTTATGTGCGAGGAAGAAGGCGCAGACGGAGTTTCGCTGATCAATACATTTTCTGCGATGAAAATAGATATACGCCGGCGTCGCAGTGTCTTCGCCAACACGTATGCTGGTCTTTCCGGCCCGGCAATTAAGCCAATTGCCTTGCGCATGGTTCACCAGGTGGCGCAGGCGGTGTCGATTCCGGTGATCGGGATGGGTGGGATTAGCTCGGTAGAGGATATTATTGAATTCACCATGGCAGGGGCCGCTGCCATTCAGGTGGGAACGTACAACTTTGTCCATTTACATGCAGGGGCTGAACTGGTACATGGACTTGAACAATGGATGCAGCGGGAAAAGGTGCAGTCATTGGATGAGATACGGGGAATTTTGTGAATATAGACCCTTTTTGCATACACTAATTCATGTAAAACCGGCTTGTCTTTTAAAGACAAGTCGGTTTTATTTATTTTACTGAAATAGCCAAGCTTCAACTAGTGGTTAATATCGCACTTGTTCAAGATGAACGAAATTTGATTTTCCAGCCGATGGATGGCATCCTCGGATGCCTGGTCGTTCGCACCTTGTTCCTGAAGCGCGGCGAGTTCCTGTTTGAGTTGATGAAGATCCTGCCCTGCATTGGCGCAGTTGTAGTTACTTTCGAGATTTTCGATCATCCTATATCCTCCATTTCGTTAGGTATACGTCCTTATTATGGAGAGTTGATACTTCCTTATTCAGCATATTGTCTTAATTCAGATAAAGTTTACGTTGTTGTCGCTGGAATGCATAGAGCTTGCGAAATAAGAAGGGAATTGTCAAACGGTGTCGAATAACAAGGGATTATAGGGGAAGAGATAGGCTCTTTTTCCTAATGGAGAGCTTGACAAAGAAGCTGGGTGATGGGATTGCGGTTAATAGGTAAGTCGAAGCCGAGACGACAATTCAAGGTTTCGCTACAATTCATGATTATTATTTTGGTTGTTTTAGCTATTATTATTTCCTTAATTATATCCTTGCTTCTCATTCGTAATTTCGTAATTAACCGACATTTTGATAATACGAAGGAAAAACTTTCGGGTATTGCCAAGGTGGTCGCTAGTGACAACGATGTTATTCGTAATGTTGAGCAGGGAGTTCCTGTGAAGCAGATCCAAGACTACTCGCTTGGAGTCATGCACAACGTTAATGTGGATTTCGTTGTCATTTTGAACCACGATTTAATTCGGCTATCCCATCCGAATGAAACCATGATTGGCAAGCCGTTCTCTGATTTGAATGATGCCAAAAGGGCGCTATCCGGTCAGGGACATTTTTCTGAGAATATAGGTATTTTGGGCAAAGGTTACCGATATTTTACGCCGATATTTAATCAACAGCATGAGGTCATTGGCATTGTATGTGTAGGGCTGACCATGAGAACCCTAAATCATGATTTGATGCAGGCGCAGTATACCATTTTTGGGGGGCTGATGCTGGGACTCTTTAGTGGAGTTTTGGGCGCGATCATTCTGGCTCAGAAAATCAAAACGATTTTATTTGGGCTTGAGCCGCAAGAGATAGCAACACGATTGCGCGAAAAAGAAATTATTGAAAATGAGGTCGCTGAAGGAATTATAGCCATTTCGGCGGACAAGAAAATTATGCTCATGAACAAAGAAGCTCAGGCCAAGTACCAACTGGCGAACCAAGAGATAAAAGCCCCGATTGGCGAGCAGCTAGATACCAACTTTTATAACGTGCTCTTCAAGAGAGTGTTTGATGATAAGAAGAAGATCAAGGATCGCTCATTTTATGTGAATGGTATAGAAGTCATTGCGACAGTAACCCCTATATATATTGAAAATGAGTTTTTTGGGGCGGTTGCAACGTTACGCGACCAATCCGAGATGATCCATCTTAGCAACCAGTTAAGTGGTACAAAATATTATATTAACTCCCTTCGCGGACAGACCCATGAATTTATGAACAAAATGCACGTAATATCCGGGCTGATTGAAATGAGGAAATATGCGGAGGTCAGTCAATATATTCAGCAGCTAAATCACCGGTATCAAGATGAGGTAGGCTTTCTGACTGAGAGAATTAAAGTTCCGGCATTAGCAGGTTTTATTATGGGTAAAATCAACGAAGCACGCGAACAGAATATTTCGGTTCTTCTTGCAGAAAGCTCGAATGTCTCTAATGTGGAGATGCAGGATATCGTTCATGATGTCATACACATCCTGGGTAATTTTTTTGACAACGCCATAGATTCTATCTTACAAAAAAAAGAACCCGGCAAAATTGAGCTGAAATTGAACTATGAGTGTGAGGGAAATGTATTTATTTTGAAAGTGAAAGATAATGGGTTGGGGATTGATTTTGAGATGCAAAAAAGAATATTCGAGCATGGCTTTTCAACCAAAGGAGAAGACAGAGGCTACGGCTTGAATCTGGTTAAAACCATGGTGGAAAATCATCAAGGAATCATTGAGCTTGATAGCCAACCGGGTCTGGGAACAAGTATTTATGTAGAGTTACCCTGTACATTGGAGGTGACAAATGAATGAAAGTTCTAATTGTTGAGGATGATCCGATGGTTGCTGAGCTCAATCAACAGTTTATCGAGCGCATGGACAATTTGGACGTTGTATGTAAGGCAGATACCGTCAAGAAAGCACAGGACTGTCTTCAAAAATGGAAACCGGATCTGGTATTACTGGACGTTTATTTACCTGGAAAAAGCGGATTAACTTTATTATCACATATGCAGGAGCATCAATATCATGCTTCGGTTATTTTAATTACGGCTGCAAAAGATATTCAGACGGTGAAGGAAGCTGTTTTTTATGGTGTTGCAGACTATTTAATTAAACCCTTTACATTCGAACGCTTTAGACTGGCTGTTGAGAAAATCCAGCGCCTAGCCACGGTGATGGAGGAAGGGAACGGAATTAATCAAGCTGTCATTGACCATTATTTTAATAAAGAAGAGTATACGGGTGTGGAGAAGAAAAAACCTGTTGAACATCCATCGCATAATCTACCGAAAAACCTGTCTAAAAATTTGTCCAAACTGACCATGACCACGATACTGAAGAGTATTCAAGAGCTGGACGGACCATTCTCGGTTGAAACGTTAGCCAGAGAAGTGGACTTGTCCCGTATCACGGTAAAAAAATATATTCAGTTCCTGGTGGACGATGGCTTCCTGGTTGAATCGATAGAATATCACAAGGTTGGCAGGCCGCTAATGCTCTATCAGTTAAATCCTGATGTAAAAGAACCGCTATTTCCATTGTAATCTGGAAATAGCGGTTCTTTTTTTGTTCACAAGAGTACCGAGCTTCCTAATTATTTCATAGAGAGAACAGGAAGTGGGACTAGGTTATCTGAAGAATGAGTTGTAACGATATCATGGAAGTTGTCATAGCTAGTTTCAATCATGTTGGATAACGCCGTAACGGTATTCGAGCCAGCATGAGGCGTTACCAAAACTCTTGGATACAGCTCCACAAGCTTCTGGATCGTTGGGTCCGGGAGCATTTGCCATGGTTCAAATGCTTTAAAGAATAATTCATCTTCTTTAGGGAAGACATCCGTAGCGAAGCCTTCCAGATGGTTACTGAGCAAAGCGTCCAAAATAGCTTGGTTATCTTGTAATTCTCCACGTGATGTATTGATGAGAATAGATCCCTTTTTCATTTTTGCTAAAAAGCTGGCGTTAATCATTTTGTCGTTCTGTCCCGGCAGATAAGGAACATGCACACTAACGACATCACACTCTGCTAGTAATTCATCCAAGGTCGTGAATGGAATGACTTCCTTGGCCGCGTCCGATTGGTACACATCATAGCCGATAACAGAAGAACCTAATCCTTTAAATAATTTGGCTTCCGTCAGACCGATGCGGCCGACCCCAATAATCCCAACTTTACAATTGTGAATCTCTTTGCTGAATGTATGCTCGTCCACAATGAAATTTTTGAACGAGCTTTTGGTAGTCATATAAGCGGTGTGTCGGAACAGCATCATTGCTAAGGTTAAGGAGAGCTCGGCGATGGCATTCGGAGAGTAGGATGGCACGCGTGCCACCTTCATTCCGAATTCGCTGCAGGCATCCAAATCAATGTGGTTGATTCCGACTGTTCTGGTAAAAACATATCGAATGCCGTATTCATTGAATTTTGTGATATTTTCCCGATTGGCAGCACAGTTTCCTCTTAGCAAAACGGCATCGTGATGCTGTGCCAATTCTGCATTGCTAGTGGTTAACAACTCTTCTACCAGCGTTAGTTGAAAGTTATATTTATTGAGATCCTGGAAATAGGGTTTCTCATAAGAACGGACACCATAGCAAATGATTTTTAACATGTTGTTTTCCCCCTGATTTAGAAAATTCCAATTTTATCAATGACATTGAGCGTAACGATCCACACTGGAATCATGACGACAGAAGTAATAGTTGAGAGAAGCGATGCATTGGAGGTCAATATGGCTTCCTTATCAAAACTGATCGCATAGGCTGCGGCTACGGTAGCTGTTGGAGTAGCCATCATGATGACAATAGTAGCTAAAGCGACTGAATCGACTGACAGAATATGAGATACAGTCAACAAAGCCAGCAAGACGATGTTAACAATAGGTACAAGCCAAACCTTAACTATGCTGTAATACCAAGAGGTCTTATCAGTAGCTGCCGACTTGAAGCTGATCTCCCCTAATGTCGAGCCAATCGATAACCAGGCTAACGGAGAAGCTAGTCCAGCAAGGTAGGTCATGGGCTTGAACAGCCAGACAGCGGTTTGATCAATTCTTAGAAAGGCGAACTGCTGAATGGCCCCATCCTCTGTAGCTACACTCATCTGTGGCAAATAACCTTGAAACAACCAAACAAACAAGCCTAGAAACGTGGCGATAACGATTGGATTCAAAAACATGGTTTTGAGATTTTTAAGCTCCATTTTCAAGCCGCTCATTTTGATATAGCCATAGGAGTATAAGAAAATGCGGTACCCTATGTTAAAAATGGAACTGTACATCACTCCGGTAGGACCGTAAATGGCTCCGACAATTGGAATTCCGAAGAAAGTCGTAGAACCGAAAATGGTTAACACCCGCAAAACATCCTGTTTATCCTTGTTGTAGCTCAGAAAGAACGGTTTAGAAATAAAGATGAGAATAATATAAATTAGAACTCCCCATATTAAAACATTCATTCCTTGTTTTAACATTGTAGGATTAATGTCCTGCATGAAAGAATTAAAGGCTAGTGCTGGTAGAGCCACGGTTAGAACAACCTTGGATAACAACTTTCCTACTGCTGCGTTAAAAATCCCCTTCTTACGGCAAAAGAAACCAAGAAGGATAATAAAAACGGTGGAAGCGATAGAACTGACAATTTTGTTATCTGTTAAGGTCGCTGTAATCATTTCTAGTAAAGACATAGATAAAACCCTCTCTTGTACCTTTTTTCACATAAATGACGATGCAGAATGTGACGATGCAATTCCCTGATCTTTTGGCCAAAGTGTTGGTTTGCACTTTTATAGTAAAATGACTTTGTGAAAAAAAGAACAATATCTAATTAATTTAACTTATGAAACTAATTTAAAAAATTTATACGTTACATCAGAAGGCAAATGAAACGAGAGGGGACGTCTTCACGGAATGATTATTTCTTGGCTTTGTGAGTGCCCATCAACATCCGTGCTATAATGTAAATCATTAAACCCTACTTGATTAGTGGGTTAAATAGAAAAGACGAGCAGGAGGGGCCTCATGAATCCGATACAACATATACTGGACGAATTTCAGCTGATCGTGCTGGACGGCGCGATGGCGACCGAACTGGAGCGTCATGGACATGATCTGAACGATAGCTTATGGTCAGCTAAAATCCTCCATGAGCATCCGGAGTCGATCAAGCGTGTGCATAGAGATTATTTTGAGGCTGGGGCAGACTGTGCGATTACTGCGAGCTATCAGGCTACCGTTGAAGGCTATGTTAAACGAGGCCTAAGCGAAAATGAGGCGCTGGAGCTGATTCAATCATCGGTGCGGATTGCTGTGCAGGCACGCGATGAGTTTTGGGCTGACGTGACGGCTACTGCAAGTCAGCGGCATCGTCCCAAGCCGCTAGTCGCGGCCTCTGTAGGCCCTTACGGGGCGTTTTTGGCAGATGGATCAGAGTATCGCGGCGATTACAAACTGAGCGAGGAACAGCTAGTGGAGTTCCACAGGCCGCGTATGAAAGCTCTGATTGAGGCGGGTGCAGATATTTTAGCTTGTGAAACGATACCCTGTCTGGTTGAAGCCAAGGCCATCGCCCGATTGCTGAAGGAATTCCCTGGCACGTATGCCTGGATCAGCTTTAGCGCAAAGGATGGGCAGCATATCAGCAATGGTGAGTCTGCCGCTGCATGTGCTGAGTGGCTGAATGGGCATGAGCAAGTGGCTGCTGTAGGAATCAATTGCACTTTGCCGAAATTCGTTCCATCGCTTATTCACGAAATACGCAGCCACACGGATAAGCCTGTGGTGGTATATCCCAATCTGGGGGAGGAATATGACCCGGTCACCAAGACATGGCACGGCAGCACTTGTACAGAGACATTCGGACAAAGTGCCCGCCAATGGTATGAAGCGGGAGCTCGTCTGATTGGCGGTTGTTGCCGGACTCAGCCGCAGGATATTGAGGAAATAGCATCATGGTCGAGAGATGAATAAACGAAGATAAACGATGGTCCGAAAAAGAACAAGCAGGCTGAACCAAGTTGTGCTCCAGTAATGGAGGGGCTTGGTTCAGCCTGCTTTGTTTACTGCCTGCGCCGATCTGGTCAGCTTTCCGCTAAACGTTCCAGTAGTGCGTCTCCATTACGGCTCACCCGGATATGGGCAAAATGTGCGTTCTGTTCTACAGTACGTCCGGTTCCCTCAGGGATGAAATAATTCTCAATACCGTACAGAATACGAGAACCATACCATTGTCCATTTAGAATGACCTCATGACTGGCAAGTTTTTCACCATCTTGATATAGGCGATCTGCGACGTATACTCCTTGGCTATCTGGTGTGAGAACGACTTTGACCTTGCCTCGGCTCCATTCCTCCTCCTGAAGAGGGGTCTTGGAAGGCGGGGTAGATATGTCGTAATTCAGTGCCACATAATCGCCTTGCAGCAGGGAGCGCGGGTCTATAGGAGCCAGTTTGAGCTTAATGGAAGCCCCTGTGGCGAGCAGGGTTTCACTTCTCGCCGTCTGATAGCCGACGATCCCCAGCTGTAGCACGATGACAATAGCGATGAGTAACGGGCTTAAGCGCATGAAGCTAAAGCTGCGGTGGTCAGCATCGAATGCTGCTTTGCCGCTATGGGCCATTCGCCGATCCGCCCACCAGGTAATTCCGAGCGCAATGATCCCCAGTAGCGCCAGCGTAAAAGATTTATACAGTAGCGTCCACAATAAATCATAATATTTGAAGCCGATAAAAATAAACCAGAAGACAACGCTCGTGATAGCCTCCGATTTTTGTTTCAGACGGGCAAAGGCAAAGATCATCCCGGTAACGATAACAAAATAAAAAATGTTAATGAACATATAAGAGTGTGGAACGGCATCCTCGAAAAACGTCGCCCAAAACAGGAACAGCAAGCTGAAAAATAATGAGCTATTCCGCAGATGTTCTTTTAACTCCGTCTTGGATATAAAGTAACTTACCCCATATAACACGGCATTGACGATGAAAAGAGAGAAGATGATGAACTTATAGGTCCAGTTCCAACCATCCCACTCCTGATACTGCTGAAATAAAATGGTCGCCAGATTCAGGTTTACAAAGGTGTAGGCAAAAAACAACTGCCTTTTCCCCTTGGAGCGAAACCATCCAGCGATGGAAACGATCAGAAATAATACCGAAAGCAGCGACTGATCTGACCATAGAATGGCCGCCAAGCCTGTAATATAGCTGATGGTCAGCAGTGTATAACGTATTACCGAATCCAGCTTGGATTCCGGTATGACAATCATCAAAATCATAAGCAGCAACGACACAACCAACAGTACATATTCGGTGTGGTTTACATTCGTGCTAATCATAATCAATCCGATGAGAGATATACTGCCGATCAGCACTCCAACCACTTTGATCACACGGGATACGGTTTTGCTAATCCATTCACTGCCATGTTCCTCTTGGACGGTCGTCTCATTCTTTGATGTACTGATGTCCGTTGTCCCTGCTTCCGGCAGTGTTTTCCCCAAACGATTCAAATAGCGGAAAAACCACACGTTACCCGTCAGCAGCAACGCCACAAAAATCAAACCAAAAACAAAAAACAGAGATGAGGAGTACGCCTCAGCCAGCTCTATAAATTTAAAAACAGCAAACGCCGAAAGTGCCAATGCATTCAAGGTCAGTAGCGTTTTATTCAGCCGCACCTTGATAAATATATAAAATCCTAAAGCAATCGCAGCAATATGCGGTACATTCATGACCATGCCATACTCATCAAATGCAAAGGAATTGGTCATCGCTAACATAGCTATATGGAAAACCGTAAAGCTCATATATTGTAGTGGAGCAGAATGTATACGATGGAGAAACGCCAATAAACATAGCAGCAGATTGACTATTGCGAACATTCCGGCAATGGACAACGATTCCAGCTCGCTATAAGGCACACTTTCCATCGTAGGGTAAAAATAAAGCCACAAACCAAGATGAATTAGTACATAAGACAGCATATAAAAAGGATTGTAGCGAGTAATCCAGCTAAGCAGTAGAGCCGGCACCGACCAAATGAAAAACAATCCGTAGCTGTCGGCATGGGAATTGTAAATTTGACCGAGCAATGCCACGGAAACGCCAAAGGCTATACAGCCAGCCACCAAAAACATATTAGACAGAAAAGCTTGTTGACCGGGAACAGCACGTATCCGTGCAAATACAAAAGACAAGCCGTAGAACAGAACAATAAGTGCAGCAGCAAGTACAATCTTGAATGTCCGATCCAGTCCACCCCAATTGGAGGCGAAAAAATAAATAATTGCGGCCAGTATCAGTGAGATGCCCAGCAGATAGCCCGTACGTATCGCATTGAATCGCAGCATGGATTTCACGTACCTTTCCTGTTGGTTTGATGCCTATTATAGCGTTGAAAGGGCTCAGAACCAAGTGGGAATTAGGATCAGGTCATAAAAAGAGAGACACCGTATACAGTGGCTCTCTTTAACGTTACTGGATTCCGACTAAGCGTTGACGGTACGAATCTCTTGCCGGGACTGATGTCGGAAGCGATACTCACGCGGTGGAATCCCTGCTGTTTTCTTAAATGCCTTGGAAAAGGTGGACATATCGGTATAGCCGATGGACTGGGCTATGATCGACAAATTGTAAGTCGTCTGCTCCAGTAATCTTTTGGCTTCGTTAATCTTGAGGTTTTGCAAATACTTGGCGGGAGAGATGAGGTAGGTGGAATGGAATTTACGTGAAAAATGCGCACGATCCACACCTACATGCTCGGCAATTTGTTCAATCGTAACACGGTCACAATAATGCATTTCAATGTAATCTTTCCCCTGCTGGAGCCAATAATCAGAGCATACAAAGTTGCGCAGCACGTCAGATGTGTTGCGGGATAACTCCTCGAAGATCTGGTGCAGTGTAATCAAGCGGGCCAGATCGCTGCCCTGTCTGCTGTTGTCGTGTACGATGGAAAACAGGTTGGAGATAAGTCTGAGGATTTCCTCGCTCACTGCGTTAGCCATAAATGGCGTAGAGGGATTAATTCCGATCCGCTCCAGCAATGCGAGGGACTTGGGTCCCTCAAAGGCAATCCATACCTTTTGCAACGGATGCTCCTGATCGGTGTAATATTCATGGGCAAGATGCGGAAAAAAACAGAATAAATCAGACTTTTGGACGCGGTACTTTTGTTGCTTATAAATAAACTCAGCCTGACTTTCAAGTACAAATATCAAATAAAAATAAGGAACAGCCTTGGGACCGACATGGCAGCTTGTTTTCGAAATATCCATACCTAGTCTGACAGGCCAAACGGCGCTGGATTTTTCCAATTCGGTGGCTGTAAAATAATGGTCTTCCACGATGTCGAAGTGATCTTCATTTTTCGCTCTTTTCATAACTTGTCACCTCTCCTTTGGTGGAGATAAGGGAATTTTGATTTTATTGTATATAAAGGAAAGCATAATTACAAGTTAATTCATTGGAATTGAGGGTTATATAATTAAAACTAGGTATGCCAAGGGCTCCATGGCCGGTTGAGACGAGCCTTGGAGCCTTTTAAGTTCTATATTATGAGATGGAGATTAGTCTATATTTATACGTTCAGGATTCCTTCTTTTGGAGTAACGTTGAAGGCTTTGGCCAGATCGGCCAATTCCTGATCTGTAATCCGTTGCTGAATATCATGGTGAGCAATGAGCATATAAATTTGCGCTGCTTTTTCAATCGTTTCAATCAGGCCAAATGCTTCATCAATGGAGCTGCCCGTTCCGAAAATGCCATGATGAGGCCATAATACAGCGTGATGATCCTTCATTTTTTTAGCCGTTTCGCGGCCGATTTCGCTGGAACCCGGTACCATCCAAGGGATTACACCGATACCGTCTGGGAAGACGACAATACATTCAGTACACATTTCCCACAGCGTTTTGGTGAATTGGTTTTCGTCCAGACTATGAATGAAGGTCATGGCAATAACATGGGTGGCATGATTATGAATCACAACACGATGGCTAGGATCGACCTTCAAGCGCTCAATGTGGCTCATAAAATGGGAAGGCAACTCACTGGTAGGCACTGCGCCATGTTTGAGGCCCCACAAGACTTCCAATTGCTCGCCATCCTGGGAGACACGAAGGACTCCTAAGTTAGCTTCTGGATCTGCAATTACGTTTTTGAAATATTTCCCTGATCCGGTGACGATAAAATATTTACCAGCCAGTTCATTCACCGGGAAAGCAGGTTTAATCGTCCGAATGACCTGATGAATATCTATATATTTTGCAACCTCAGCTTCATCCAGAATATAGCTTACATTACCTCCATTACGTTCATCCCAGCCGAATTTCCACATGTTTTGTGTAATTTCCGCCATCTCGCGAACAAATGGGATATCTAGTCCCGATTTTCGTTCTTTTTGATTCTCCAGTACAGTAGTCATGGATAATCTCTCCCTTTTGGATGATATGAATATAAGCATTATCAGTACAGTAGTTAACGTTTCAGCAGTACCTGTTGTTCATAATTTTTAACTTCGGCCAGCCATTCCTCACGAACAGGAACGCCGTTTTGAGCGCAATAGTAATCCCATATGGCACCAAACGGATACGATTTAAACTCTTCGACCAGAGCAAGACGAGTGGTAAAGTCCCGTTCCTCTTCCGCCTGCTTTAATGCTTCAATCGGTTCGAGCATAGCGCGAAGCAGCGCTTTGATCGTGTTGCGTGTTCCGATGACCCATGCTGCTACATGATTGATACTTCCATCAAAGAAATCAAGACCGATATGGGTTCGGGAAAGCAATTCACCGCGAACCAGCTCACGGGCAATGTCCTGCAATTCGTCGTCCATTGTCACGACATGATCACTGTCCCAGCGAACCGGTCTGCTGACATGGAGCAATAATTGATCGGTGAACATCAGCACAGAGGACAGTTTGTTCGAAATGACTTCGGTTGGATGGAAGTGACCAGTGTCGAGACAGATAGATTTACCGCGTGTCAGGGCGTAACCCATATAAAATTCATGGGAGCCCACGACATAGCTTTCCGAGCCAATGCCAAACAGCTTGCTTTCAACCGCATCGATGTTGTATTCTTCACTGATTTTCTCGCTGAAAATTTCGTCCAAAGCATCACGCAGACGTTCTCTTGGAGCCAACCGATCAACCGGAGTATCTTTATAGCCATCCGGCATCCAGTGGTTTGTGACACAGGGCTGACCGAGTTCTTTGCCAAAATGCTCTGCAATCCTGCGTGATTTTTTGCAGTGTGTGATCCAGAAATCACGAATTTTCGAATCCTTATGGCTCAGTGTGAGGCCGTCTTCCGCTTTGGGATGGGAGAACAAAGTTGGATTAAAATCAAGCCCAAGCCCTTGCTGCTTAGCCCAGTCTACCCAGTTCTGAAAATGGCGTGGCTCCAGTTGATCCAGATCCACTTGTTCTGTGGTGTCCGCATAGATTGCGTGCAAATTGACCTTGTGTTTACCCGGAATGAGTGATAGAGCTTTTTCTAAATCCTGACGTAACTCATGCGGCGTGCCTGCTCTGCCCGGGTAGCTACCCGTTACGGCAATCCCCCCGCTAAGCTGTTTATCTTTGAACAGGAATCCCTGAACATCATCTCCCTGCCAGCAGTGCAGTGATATTTTGATTTGTGAAAGCTTCCGTAAAATGTCGTCAACTTGAATACCGTGGCGGGCATACAGCTTTTTCGCTTCGTTATAACTGGCTTCATTAGCTTCGTTCATGGCTTTACTCCTTTATTGAGATATGTGAATAGAGGATGTTGCTTGTATCTTAAGGTGCTCCCAGCGATCCAAAAGTTCTTGCATGCCTTCCACCGATTGTGGCTCATATAGCCGAGTCGGAAAGGAGCGGGCGATGGTTCGGCCAGCAGCTTTGAGATCCTCAAGAACACCAGAGCTAATTAATTGCACGACAATATTGCCTATGGCCGTAGATTCGGAAGGACCTGCCTGAACCTCAATTCCCAAGAGATCGGCGGTTAGCTGACATAGTAATTCGTTGTTAGCGCCTCCGCCGACAATGTGCAATCTGGTAATCGTTTCGTCTGTTAAACATTGCAGTTCGTGTAAGGCATCGCGGTAGCTTAAGGCCAGACTGTCAAAAATACAGCGGGCGAGTGAACCCGGCGTCCTGGGGATGGGCTGGCCTGTTTCTTCACAGAATCGCTGGATTTCAACGGTCATACTATCCGGGTTTAAAAAGGATGACTGGTTACAGAGGACGAGACTGACAAACGGTGCCTCTGCTGAAGCCAGTTCGGCCAATTCGGCAAAGCTATGTGCGGAACCGCCCTCTCTCCTAACCTCTTGAATCATCCATAATCCCATAATATTTTTCAGAAAACGGTACGTACCGTAAGCGCCCCACTCATTCGTGTAGTTCGCCTGCATGGCTGCCTTGGTATTCAAGGCTTCGGATCGTTCCATTCCCAGTAGTGACCACGTTCCGCTGCTAATATAAGCCCAAGGTTCTTCCCGCTGTGACGGAACACCTGCAACAGCCGATGCAGTATCATGAGTCGGCGCAAGAATGATCTGACAGTCTGGAAGATCGTATTTTTGAACAAGCTCTGGCAAAAGAGAACCCAGAACCCGTCCAGGCTCGGCAAGCTCTGAAAACTGATTGCGTCGCAGTTGGAGCAGGGAGAGAAGGTCTTCATCAAACTCTCGGGAGTTCACGTTGAGAAGCTGCATCGTGGACGCATTCGTCATTTCATTGATCATGATGCCTGTCAGGCGATAGTACAGATAATCGGGGACCATCAATATTTTATTCGCCTGGGCAAGCTGTTCCCGATCATGGACGAACAGTTGATAAAGGGTATTAAAGTTTAATTCCTGAATGCCTGTTTTCTCATACACAGCCTCTCGACTGATGAGCTGGTGCAGCCTGTCGGGTGCATGGAGGGTACGTGCATCCCGGTAAGCGTGTACCTCATGAATGCGGTTACCTTTCTGATCAAGCAGCACGTAATCTACAGCCCATGTATCAATGCCGAGCGTACAGGAATGAATCCCTTTTTGTTTAGCTTTTTGCAAGCCCTGAATAATCTCATTTAATAGTTCGTCGATATTCCAGTAATCGTGTCCGTCCTTTTCGGTAAAGGAGTTGTTGAAACGGTGAAGCTCTTGCAAGTGTAGCTGGTCACCTTGCAGAGTTGCACTTACGAGCCTTCCGCTTGAAGCTCCAATATCAACAGCAAGATAATTATTCATATCCAATCTCCTTGCATGGATAAAATACGGGCAGCCTGAAAGTCTGCCTTTTGTTTTCTTAACTAACTCCATACTACTTCCGTTTTTCTTTGTAGTCAACAGAAACGGAAGTGGGATTTGTGGTTTTATTTTTGTTTTTTAAAATTATAATTAAAATCAAGTGTTGTTTTGTATGCATTTTTGTTTTTTTATCTGTTTTCTACAATCAGGATAATGCAAAGTCCTCACAATATATATACCTTGAACAAAGGTCGATTTGATTTTACGATATTCCAATTGTGGAAGGTTCTCCAAATGCCGCTGTCTGTATGAAAAATAGTCTTGAAACCGCCCGCCAGAGGGTGTAGTATACAAGATATCAATTTCATATGACTCGTATAATATTGGGGATATGGCCCAAAAGTTTCTACCGGATGACCACTGTAATCGTCCGACTATGAGTGATAGCGCATCGGCTTTGGATGAATGCGGGCATTTATTTGTGCGCCAATCCGTCAGGGATGACAACCCCAAGGACAGGCTTCACTTGAGAAACAACTCAAGGGAGCCTGTCCTTTTTTGGTTTTGGCAGGTTTTATACTATTTTAAAGTACAGAAGGAGCGATACTCGCATAATGAAAGCTTTGGAGGAACGTATTCGTCAAGAAGGACAAATTTTATCTGACACCGTATTAAAGGTAGATTCATTTTTGAATCATCAGGTAGATACAGCATTAGCATTGGAGATTGGTAAGGAGTTTGCACGCCTTTTCGGCAGTGCTCCGATCACCAAGGTGCTTACCATTGAAGCTAGTGGTATTCAATTTGCTATGGCTACTGCTATTGCCTTGGGGGTCCCGTTCATTTATGCGAAGAAAAAGAAGGCAATCACGCTAAATGAGCAGGTATACTTCGCAGAGGTTCATTCGTTCACTCGGCAGGAAACCTATCAGGTGAGCATTTCCCAAAAATATCTCGATGCTAGCGACCATGTGCTGATCGTGGATGATTTTCTGGCTACTGGCGCAGCCTTGGTTGGACTTACGGATATTGTGAAGGAAGCAGGAGCGGAGCTGGCCGGGGTTGGCTGTGTAATTGAGAAGAGCTTCCAGGAAGGCCGTGGACTGTTGGAGCAAAGAGGCATTGCTGTGCGCTCTCTTGCGCGTATCGCTTCCATGGCACCAGGCGAGGTTCATTTTATAGAGGAAGCTGGAGCGGTGATTCCTCCCGTTAAGGAGAATGTGGGATGCTAAGTAAACAAAAGTTATTCGCGCTGGGCTTCCAGCATGTCATGGCGATGTACGCTGGAGCAATTGCTGTACCTCTAATTGTAGGAGGAGCATTGCACCTGACACCAGCCCAGATGGCTTATTTGGTGGCTGCCGATCTGTTCACTTGCGGGATTGCTACGTTATTACAGATTATGGGGACACGCTTTTTCGGTAGTAGACTGCCTGTCATTTTAGGCTGTACATTTACGGCAGTAGGGCCCATTATCGCGATTGCTTCGACCTCAAATTTAGCGACAGCGTACGGTGCTATTATTTTGTCCGGTATATTCGTGGTGTTAGCAGCACCTTTGTATGGCAAGCTGCTACGCTTTTTCCCGACGGTCGTTACGGGTTCGGTCGTTACGATTATCGGTCTATCTCTTATTCCGGTGGCGATGAACAATGTAGCAGGGGGCCAGGGCAGCGCGGATTTTGGACAGCCACGTAATTTGCTGTTGGCGTTAGTTACACTACTGGTTATCCTGCTTGTGAATCGGTTGGCAAAAGGCTTTTTGCGCTCGATTTCCGTGCTTATTGGTCTGTTCGCGGGTACGGTGGTTGCTTATGGAATGGGAATGGTGCATTTTGCTCCCGTGGCGGAAGCCTCATGGGTGAGTGTCGCGCAGCCGTTTTATTTTGGTAAGCCAGAGTTTAGCATGATGGCAGTATGTACGATGATTATCGTCAATATTGTCAGTATGGTTGAGTCTACAGGCGTTTATCTAGCAGTAGGCAAAGCGATTGATCAGAAGGTGGAACAGAAGCAGATCGTCAATGGTCTGCGTTCCGAAGGACTCGCGATTATGCTTGGGGGTATTTTTAACGCGTTTCCTTATACAGCTTTCTCGCAAAATGTTGGCCTGATCTCACTCACACGCGTCAAATCGCGGAACGTTATTTTTGCTGCGGGCGGGATCATGGTTGTTCTCGGTTTGCTGCCTAAGCTGGCTGCCTTAACGACAGTGATTCCTAACGCTGTGCTAGGCGGGGCGATGATCGTCATGTTCGGCTCGGTTGCTGCATCAGGCATGTCTATTTTGTCAGAAGTGGATCTGCGGAAGGAAAGCAATCTGCTGATCGCAGCATGCAGTATTGCCGTGGGCCTAGGCTCTGCCGTTCTGCCACAAATGTTCGACCAGCTGCCGAGCTTTGCCAAAATGCTGTTGCAAAATGGTATCGTTTCGGGTTCGATTACTGCGATTGTCTTGAACATTGTTTTGACGAGAAAACAAGGGGAATCGGTCAAAAGCGTGACGGTTTCGGAGGTTCCACAGAAGGTTTGATGATTAGGAATAAATAAAGATAGCCGGAGAGAGGACGTATGCCTCTTTTCCGGCTTTTTGGCATGGAGTTATCCGGGGAAGATGAGCAGAGAAGATAGGCTGTGCAAACTGGTATCTATTACGGCAGGCGTCAGGCTGGCCGGAGCCAGACGCAGCACACCCAAATTGATTGAGTTTGGAGTTGGACAGCTATAACCTAACGAAGCTGCTTACATTGGTTCGCAGCCAGCGTAAGCAGATGCGCAACAGTCGCGGATCGTCAACAAGGGGACTGCTTTATTTCCTGGATTTGGGCAAGCTAAAGCAGGGGGCCAGAATTATGACTATTGGACGTGAAAGTCGTGGACGATAGAAAATATTCTTTGGGAACGTGTTGTTTTTTTATCCTAGCAAAAATCACGGAAGATTATTCGAACCGTATGCGTTAGCAGATAGATAAAGTGAATGCCTCCCTATGCTGATACAGTAAGATTCCATACGAAATTAAATTCCAAAACCCAGAGTTTTGTGAGTGCATATGTCCGGTCTTCCAATCCTCAAATTTCGCTGTCTTGTTAATTTCATCACCCTCCGTGCTTGTCAATAAAAAACCCGTAGTACCAAGTATTTAATTGTCCGTCACGACGAATTACAATCCTGTTTCATCATTCTTTTACTTACCCGCTCTATTCGACATTCTTTCGTGTAACCCTGTCTAGGTATGATATAAAGTCCTTTGAACGCAATAGATCATTCGGACGCCACAGATCCAGTCCAAAGTAACTGAGTAGACTCGCGAGAGTCCCGCTACTTTCCGCTATAAAAAAGAAGCCGTGTTGGTTGCAACGGCCTCTCTTTTTATTTCAATTTATTTGATATGATTAGTGCTTTTCTACTCTGAAAGCAATTCCCACAGGCTTGTCTACTCTCACATAACCTATGAAAGGATCACCTATGAATGGAGCTGGCCAATACATTCCTAATCTATGTTTTTCATATCGTGGAAAAGCACTAATGACCCATCTTTCTCCTTTAGGAACATTGATTGAATATTCATCATCTAGGCCAATATCAGCTTCTATACCAAAACCCAATGTGCCTTCTATAGCTTTAACACCACCTGTTATTGCTCCTTCCGCTTTCACTTTAATATTAGTTTTCACTGTAATTTTTGCAGCAGCAGGCCCAGTATATGTACTTACACGAATTGCATTGTTTGTATCAACCCAATAACCTAGATTTTCATGGGTTTTAACAATAGGAGTCACCCCAATGGATTGGGTACTAATTCTATCATTATTACCTTTTTCTTGATTTAAATTGTCGTAATTGACATAATAGTAATAAACATCATCGTTAACACTACTAGGATCGATATATTTGTAGACTTGTCCTTCCTTGGCCTTTATTTCATCTGTCGGTTCCCATTTTCCGGCTTCTGATTGTATTGTCGATGACAATGGATTCGGCGCATCATTTGCAGAAGCAATGGCTCCATATGGTAATAATATTGCTGTCAATGCTGCAATTATTGCTGTTTTAGTCATGACTTTGAATGGTTTCATAGTATTAAAATTCTCCTCTTCGAAAAATATTATTGGGGGCTAAGAAATGAGTAAATTTGAAAAAAATCTGTTTAAGTATTTGTCTTACGGTTTTTTGGTAGGAATATATTATTCCTTTATTCAAGGACCAACGACGACAACTTCTTCGCTTAACGGCTCATTGCAACTTTACACAGTGTCCGCATCTACTTTTATTTTCAGAACATTATCAACCTCATTTCTACTAAGTCTCCTCTCTGGAGTCGTGTATACAATTGTTTTTTTATCCATAAGAAGGAATAAGTAAATATTACCTGTAAATTTTATGTTTGTAAATAATTTTATTTAATGGATAAAATTTAAAATAAGATAGAAGAGAGCCGTATTGATCGCAACGGTCCTTTTATTAACTGACGGTTTAATAGCAAGTGCCTCCCCGTTTGGTTGTTCGTACAAAACTCTTTAGCTCCACAACTTTTCGAGCGTAAAAGCAAGCCGTCGCTTCGTCCTGGTTTACAGTACGACGCTGTGAACGACCTGCAAGATCCCTCGCTTAGCTCACTTACTAGCTAAAAAATAACTTGACTGCTAGGCACCTAAACGGCACGCTGACATGGCTTGTCAGGAAATGGTCAGTTAACAAATTAGGCCCCCGGCTAATCACCGGAGGCTTTTCAAACTCATTCTCTAAATCACTAAGGAATGTTTTACGGGTAAATTCTCTAATAGTTAAATTTGTCTCAAAGGCTGTCTGAGAAGAATCAACAATATAGTTCTTTTGTTTGGTAGCTGCCCCCAATGCTGTTATCCTTATAATAGAAATTCCACAAGGTTTGCTCACTAAATTTCCGATCAACTCTTTGGTTTTGTCGCTTTTCAAATTTTTTTCTTCCTCAATTTTTTGGAGAAGGAATAACCAACTGCTTTTTCAGGCATTTGATATAATGTATCTTTTTTAATAGCTTGTACAAATTGATGCAATCTCGCTGCTAAATTTTCGTTTATGCTTCTCTTTTAGATTCATTAAGTAGTCTGGTACAGTTTTCGGGACATCATGAGGGAGACGGAAT
Source organism: Paenibacillus sp. S29 (assembly GCF_049319765.1). Lineage (NCBI taxonomy): Bacteria > Bacillati > Bacillota > Bacilli > Caryophanales > Paenibacillaceae > Paenibacillus > Paenibacillus sp. S29. Next base: position 219,283 of record NZ_JBMOUI010000001.1, read on the forward strand.
GCCCGTCATTTCGTGCACGCAATGAATAGCCATTACCTTCATTCTCGCCATATCATTCAAATTTGAATTATTATACAGCATTTATTGACAAGCCTGTGACAACAAAATAAGATCGTAATGGAAAGAAATAAAGGAAGAAAACAGGTGTGAGCCGGACGACTCTATGTACGGGGTTTTGTTGAGACCATGTGGATAGTTGTTGAGCGTGTTCACTTAAAAGGGAAGTTCGGTTGATTCCGACACGGGCCCGCCACTGTATACAGGCATCAGCAGGATACTGCTGGAGCTTTCAGAACAGCCACTGGAACTGTGAAGAACCGGGAAGGCCTGAAAGATACGCTTGGAGTCAGGAGACCTGCCTGTTTTGACATCACTGTCAGACCCACGGGATGCTGGGGAGGTGGTTAGGCGTGCTGCATACGGAATGTCTGAAACCGATCTGATCCCTTCTATGTTTTTGGAGTTGGCTTCGAGGTGTGTTTTGACATTTTATAATGAAAGCATTTCTGACTGCTGATCAAGTGGTCCGGAATGCTTTTTTCGCGTTTTGCGTTAGGTTTATATGATTTTACAAGATAGAGGGGGATTCATCGAATGATTAGCAATCGTAGCAGGCGCTCATGGTTGATATGTACAGGGGTGATGCTGTTACTGGCAGTTATGGCTCTTTCGGGATGTACTAGCAATAAGACGTCGAATAGCTCCGGCAAAGATGAGAACGCGTCAGCACAACAAACAGCGACAGGTAAAAAGCTGGTAATGGCGTATACATGGAAACCGTCAGGTGTTGACCCGCACGGAGATAATAGCTGGGATGTGATGCGATCCGGTGCAGGTGAGACACTGGTACGTTTGAATGAAAAGCTGGAGCCTGTGGCTTGGCTGGCAAAGGAGTGGAAGCAGGATAGTCCTACAGTTTGGACGTTCAGCTTGCAGGATAAAGTCACTTTTCATAATGGAAAGAGTATGGATGCAGCAAGTGTAAAAGCATCTTTGCTACGCTCTATCGAGAAAAGCCATCTGGCGAAGGATTTACTGAATGTGAAGTCCATTGATGTAAGCGGCCCGCTGGCCTTAAAGATCACGACAAACCAGCCGAATGCGGCGTTGGTGTCCAATCTAGCTGATCCATCGACGATTGTACTGGATGTGGCATCGATGAAAGATGAGCAGAGTTACCCAGCGATGACAGGCGCCTTTAAAATCAAAGCGTTCAACAAGGACCAATCCTTGATCGTAGAGCGTTATGACGGATATTGGGGCGAGAAGGCACGATTGGCTGAAGCGACGATGAAGTTCATTACGGACGGGAATTCGCGCCTGATGGCGCTGCAATCCGGCGAGGTGGATGTAGCGACGGATATTCCGGTTGATAACGCAGAGGTACTGAAAAAGAACGACAAGCTACAGGTGCTGTCGGCTCCCTCCTTGCGCACCCATATGCTCGTGTATAATATGGAATCCCCAGTATTCAAGGATGCGGCGAACCGTAAGGTGGTGGACAGCCTGATTCCACGCACATCGATTGTGAGCGCCGTCATGAGGGGCTTCGGTACGGAAGCAAGCAGTCCGTTCCCGAGCATTCTTCCCTTCGGTAAAGTTGAGCGTAAAGCGCTGGACGGAACGGCGGATCAGCTGTTAACGAAGGATGGCTGGCAGAAGGACGCCCAAGGGACATGGACTAAGCAAGGCAAGCCGTTCGAGGTTACGCTGCTGACTTTTCCTCAGCGTCCGGAGCTCTCTGTTATGGCTGAGGTCATCCAAAGCCAATTGCTGAAAGAGGGAATCCAGGTCAAGATTCACAAGGTGGAAAATATCGACGAGGCGTTGACCAAAAACGATTGGGATTTTGCTATGTACAGTATGCTTACTGCTCATACAGGAGAGCCACAATATTTTATGGATATGTTTTATTCTTCGAAAAGCGAAGCCAATGTAAGCCGTTATAGTTCCAAACCGCTGCAGAGTATTCTTAACAGCTTGAAGCTGGCGAAGGATACAGCGCAGCGTAATGCTGTGACACTACAAGCGCTGGATATCATCAATACGGATTTGCCACAGTCGTTCATTGTGCATCCTGACAATGTGTTTGGTGTGAAAAAAGGGGTGGAGGGTTTTACACCCCATCCGATCGAGTATTACTACATTACAGCGCAATCCGATATTGCGGAATAACGAGCGGCGTATCCTATGATTCGTTTTATACTGGAACGTGTGGCGCAGCTGCTCATCATTGTATTCGTTGTATCCACGCTGACTTTTGTACTGATGCGGCTGGCTCCTGGAGACCCTGCTACCATTTTGCTCACCGCGCATAATGTCCCTGCCTCTGAGGAGGCGTTGACGACGCTACGGCAGGAACTAGGCTTAAACGAACCGTTTCATATTCAATATGTGAACTGGCTGCGGGATGTGTTCACAGGGCATTGGGGCACCTCGTATGTATCCAAGGAATCCGTGCTAGCCGAACTGTGGAACAGACTGCCTGCTACTGTGGAGCTAGCTGCTGCGGGCTTTGCCGTCATGACGGTGCTTACGCTGGGGTTGGGGCTGGCTGCCTCGCTAAAAATTAGCGGCCCATTGGATCGTCTGGGCAGGCTGTTCGCCCTGCTGGGATCGTCGATCCCCTCTTTTTGGCTTGGGTTTCTGTTGATCTATCTATTCTCCGTTCGCTTGGGCTGGCTCCCATCCATGGGAAGGGAGGATTGGACACATTTAGTGCTCCCAGCGCTGACTCTTGGCGCAGGTTTGGGAGCTGTGCAAGCACGTGTACTGCGCGCTCAAATGCTGGAGCTGGGTGACCGGAATTTTGTGAAAGCAGCGAAGGCTCGAGGCTTTTCCCGTATGCATATCCTCTTTTTTGAGATATTTAAGCATGCGGTTCTGCCTATAATTACACTGCTAGGTACCAATCTATCATTTATGCTGGCAGGTAATGTCATCGTAGAGACCATTTTTTCATGGCCGGGGTTGGGCAAGTATTTTATAGATGCAATTACACAGCGAGATTATCCGGTGATTCAGGGGTATGTTATTTTCGCCGTATTTTTAATTGTAGGAGTTCAGTGTTTGGTGGATGTGGTCCAGACGGCGATAGATCCGAGGCTGCGTTTGCGTTAAGGGGGAAGCTGAAAATGAAAAAGATACGGCTTTCCTTTCAAGGGAGCTTGCTGGCAGGAGGCGTACTGTTTGGTCTGATCGTGCTGCTTGGGTTATTAGCTCCATGGGTCGCTCCTCATGATCCGCTTCAAGTGGATCTTTTGAACCGTCTGGCACCACCCAGTCGGAAATATCCTTTCGGTACGGATCATCTGGGTCGGGATGTGCTGTCAAGGCTAATTTACGGGATTCGGATGAGCGTGCTAATCGCATGTGCAATTACTGTAGCTACGCTGTGTTTCAGTCTGCCTATAGGGTTACTCATTGGTTATGTGCGCGGACGCGTGGATCAGCTGGTTATGCGTGGAATCGACGGCGTACTGGCTTTTCCTGATATTATTTTAACGGTGGCAATTGTGGGCATTTTGGGTCCAGGTTTTGTTAACATGACCCTTGCGATTATTGCGGTACGGTGGGCGGGCTATGTCCGGTATATCCGTAGTCTGGTTCAAAAAGCCTGTCAGGAGGACTACGTTCGATATGCCCGTTTATCCGGCAATTCACACGTACGTATACTGAGCCGTTATGTATTGCCACAAGCGTTGCCACAGTTGTTGGTTTATGCAGTATGGGATATCGGACGCGTGGTGCTGATGATCGCTGGGCTGTCCTTTCTTGGACTGGGTGTACAGCCGCCCAAGCCAGAGTGGGGCGTGATGCTGCATGATGCAACCTCGTATTTTCAGGTGGCTCCGCATGTCATGATTTTCCCGGGCTTGGCGATTATGCTGTTCGTACTTGCCTGCCAGCTTTTGGGCGACCGCTTTTCGGAAAAGGGGGCGGCCAAATAGTGGAGGATCAAACAGCCCTTGGGTGCAAGGATACGGTAGAGCAAGTGGCAGAGCGAAAACCGTTGTTACACGTGGAACATTTGGAAATCTGCCGCACAGGCGTAGGAGCAAGCGGAAGCGGGAGCAAACTACTGCTGCGTGATGTGAGCTTTTCCATATATTCAGGGGAGATTGTGGCCCTGACCGGACCGAGTGGATGCGGCAAGAGCCTGACCGCACACGCAATCGCAGGCATGCTGGAGCCAGGTATTAATGTTACGCAAGGGCGTATCTACTATAACGGGGAAGACATTCTCCCGCTCCAGGAACGGCGCTGGCAAAGGCTGCGCCGAGAGGATATTGCCCTGCTCATTCAACAGTCGCTGAGCGGGTTGAACCCGATCCGGACTGTCCGCGCCCAGCTGATGGACACGCTTAGACTGCACGGGCGGCATTGGATGCCGCACGACCAGATGAAGCCGGGGCACGCTGGTGCTGCCCCATCCCACAATGCACCGCAGCAAGTCCACCCACTGGGCGTGCTGCCACGGATACGGCAGATGCTGAGCCGTGCCTCGGAGATAGCCAGAGGAGGCGCTACTCCAGTACGGGAGGCCTATTTGCGCTCTCTGCTCCGCAAGGTTGGATTTGCAAATCCTGAGCATATTTTGTCGTCATATCCTTTTGAACTAAGCGGAGGCATGTGTCAAAGGGTGCTGCTGGCTGCAATGTTAAGCTCCGGTCCGAGCCTCTTTATTGCCGATGAGCCTACTACGGCGTTGGATGTTATCAACCGCGACAAGGTCTTGGCATTGCTGCAACAATTGAGAGAAGACTTTGATCTCACCATATTGTTGATTTCACATGATCGCCAGGGTATGAGCCGCATAGCAGATCGAGTGTTGGAGATGAGCCCGGAAGGAAGGATGCACCAGTGATGCTGGAATTGAAGAATGTGACCAAAGCATACCCTGTCCGCAAACGGAGAAAAGGCTGGTTCAGCACGCAAGATAGCGAGCAGGCCGTGAAGAAGGTGAGTCTGGAGCTACGACAGGGGGAATGTCTCGGACTGGTTGGAGAAAGTGGAAGTGGCAAAAGCACGCTGGCACAATGTATTCTAGGGCTGGAGTCGTTGACTTCAGGAGAGATTTGGCTGGATGACCAGCCCATTCACACCGGAAGGATGAAGGATATCCATCTGTACAAACGAATCCAACTGGTCGCACAGGATTCGTCTTCCTCGCTCCATCCTCGCATGACCATACGAGATATTTTGGAGGAGCCAATCCACAATTATTTTCCTGGACGAAAAGCGCAAGCACTGGATATTTGCCAGTCTTTACTGGAATCTGTGGGGCTGGACACGGAATGTCTGGAAAAATACCCAACACAACTAAGTGGCGGGCAAAAACAGCGGGTATGTATTGCCCGAGCGTTGGCGGTGGAGCCGGATATTATCTTGTTCGATGAATCGATCGCCAATCTGGATACGACAACGCAGTTTTCCGTACTGGGCATGCTTAAGAGAATGCAGCAGGAACGTGAGTTGTCCTACCTATTCATCACTCACGATCTCCAATCTACTCGTCATTTTTGTGACCGCGTTGCCGTCATGGTTCAGGGGGAGATCGTGGAAATATTTAAGGAATGGGATAAAGACTTGTTACAGCATGAGTACACACGTACTCTGTTTCAAACGTTGGCGAATTAAGCCATAAATTTAATATTCTACAAATTTAAAATAAATAAGAGGATGGCTTGTCGAATGTTGTTGACAAAATAGAACGTGGTACCTATTCTAAATATGATTATGATAATCATTATCACATATATAGAAAAGGGGAAATACATTGATGTCCGTTCGACACCGCAAGACTGCCACCCTTATGTTGGTGGCGCTCCTCTTATTATCCGTTGTTTTGGGCTGCGCGAAGCAGGAGAACACACCTGCATCCACCTCTACTGACGGAGCTGCCAATGAAAAGTCGATCACGCTATCGTGGCCGCGTGACATTGGTACGATGAATCCTCACGTATATAATCCTTCCCAACTTTTTGCACAATCTATGGTTTATGAGCCGTTAGTCAGCTACAAGCAAGGAGGCAAGCTGGAGCCTGCTTTGGCTGAATCCTGGACCATTTCCAAGGACGGCAAAATATATACATTTAAGCTGCGCAAAGGTGTGAAATTTTCGGATGGAACGCTATTTAATGCAGCCATTGTCAAAAAGAACTTTGACGCTATTATGAAAAATGAGAAGACGCACAGCTGGCTTGGTATAGTAGGCGTTCTCGACAAAACTGAAGCTGTAGATGACAGCACCTTCCGAATGACACTCAAAGAACCATACTACCCAGTGCTTCAGGATTTGTCTGTCGTTCGCCCGTTCCGTTTTCTGGGTGAAGCGGGGTTCCCGGATGATGGAGATACGTCCAAAGGAATCAAGAAACCTGTAGGTACAGGACCTTGGATGCTGGATGAATACAAGCAAGATGAATATGCAACCTTTAAGCGTAATCCAAATTATTGGGGCACTGCACCAAAGGTGGATAAAATCACGGTAAAAATCATTCCCGATGGCGAAACCCGTGTAATGGCCTTTGAAAAAGGCGATCTGGATCTGATTTATGGAGAGGGTGTCATTAGTCTGGATGCTTTCAAACAGCTTCGCGACACGAATCAGTATGTTACCACGCTGTCCGAGCCTGTCGGTACAAGAAGCCTGTTACTCAACTCATCCAATCCCAAGCTGGCAGACCTTCGGGTACGTCTGGCACTCCAGCATGGCTTTAACAAGCAGGCAATGGTGGAAGGTGTAACCTCGGGGCTGGAGGAAACAGCCGATACGGTTTTATCCAAAAACTATCCGTATACGAATGTAAACTTACAGCCTGTTGGCTATGATGTGGAAAAATCCAAATCGTTGCTGGATGAGGCTGGCTGGAAGCTGCCCGCAGGCGGTACAGTACGGGAAAAAGACGGACAACAGCTGGATTTTGAGCTGATTTTTGATAAGACTGATCCGATCCAAAAGGCGATGGCTGAAACCATTCAGGCTGAATGGGGAGAACTGGGTGTCAAAGTGAACCTGACCGGACTGGAGCTGACGGTTCAAATTAAGCGCCTTAGATCCAACCAGTTTGATCTGTACTTCTGGTATAACTATGGTGCGCCTTATGATCCGCATTCCTTTATTAATGTTATTGCTAAGAAGAGCTTCGGAATTTCCGAGGTGCTGAGCGCCCTTCCGATGAAGAAAGACCTGGATCAGCAAGTACACGAAGCGCTCTCATCGACAGATGAAATCAAGCGCCAAGAGCTGTATGCTTCGATTCTGAAGACGCTCCAGGAGCAATCTGCCATTGTACCTATTTCGTATATTAAGAAAACGGCAGTGTACCAGAAAAAGATTACAAACTTTGTATTCCCGGCTAATCGGGATGAAAATCCGTTTGAGGGAATTGAAATCGGAAAGTAGCTGAAGCCGATGGGTAACGGTAGTTTACAGGATAGGAGGACAACTCATGATCAGCTATATCGGGAAGCGAATGGTAGCGGTCATTCCTATTGTTCTCTTTGCCACCCTCGTTACCTTTGCACTCATTCATATTTCACCAGTTGATCCGGCCGAGGCCTATTTGACGGCTGCTCATATTTACCCTACTCCAGAGATTCTGGAGCAGAAAAGACATGAGTTCGGGCTGGATCAGCCTTTGCTGACGCAGTATATGCATACACTTCAAAGAATCAGTCAATTGGACTTTGGTACTTCGTATCTAACCAACAAGCCGGTGTGGGATGAGGTCAAGGTTCGGCTGCCCGCCACTTTTGAATTGGCTGTGAGCAGTATGTTGCTATCTATTGTGGTAAGTATTCCGCTGGGCGTGCTGGCGGCGATGCGTAAAAATGGCTGGATCGACATGCTTAGTCGAGGAATTTCATATTTTGGCGCGTCTATACCCCAGTTCTGGCTGGGATATTTGTTAATCTTCTTTTTCTCTGTCCGATTGGATTGGCTCCCTGTAGAGGGGCGAGGAACGTGGCAGCATCTGGTGTTGCCCACGTTAACCCTGTCGCTGGTTCTGATTGCTTTATATACGCGCCTGCTGCGTTCCAGTGTGTTGGAGCAGCTTCAGGAAACGTATGTGCAGTATGCCAGAACTCGAGGAATCCGTGAGCGGGTGATCATGCTCAAGCATGTACTGAAAATTGCCATTGCTCCACTGATTACAAGTATGGGTATGAATCTGGGCAAGCTTCTGACCGGAACAATTATTGTGGAGCAGGTGTTTTCATGGCCCGGGTTTGGCCGTTATTTTGTGGAAGCGATTTTTAACCGGGATATTCCCGTCATACAATGCTATGTATTTTTGGCGGCATGCCTGTTCATCGTATGCAATTTGCTCGTTGATCTGGTGCATTTGTATATGGACCCCCGAATTTCATCGAAGGGACGAGCAGAGCAGTGATGATAAGGTTGCGTACAATGTTCAAAAGTCAAAAGGTAATCGTGGTCTGCTCTGTCGTACTGGTTGCTCTTTTTATCATTATGGCGCTAGCTCCTTGGCTGGCTCCCCATGATCCGGTTAAAGTCAATTTACTGCACAAGCTGGAGGGACCTTCGAAAGAATACTGGCTGGGGACCGATCATTTGGGTCGATGCAATTTATCCCGGTTGCTGTATGGAGCGCGGATTTCCCTCGGCTTTGCGACATTAATTTTCCTGTCCTCGCTTAGTATCGGCGTTGTGATCGGGTCGCTTGCAGGTTATGTGGGTGGCTGGGTCGATAGTGTGTTGATGCGGTTTTGCGAAGGTATTATGGCGTTTCCGAATTTGGTGCTTGTGCTGGGCATTGTCGGTATTTTTGGGCCGGGCCTCATGCAGGTGCTGCTTGCTTTAATGATGGTGCAGTGGGTGTATTATGCCAGAATGTGCCGCAATATGGTCGTCAGTCTGAAAGAACGGAATTTTATAGCTGCTGCAAGGATTAGTGGGTCCTCCTCAGGGGCCATTATCCGGCGGCATATTATTCCGAATGTGCTACGGCCGATTGTGGTCATTGGTACGCTGGAAATGGGCTGGGCGATCATGGATATTTCCGCGTTGTCGTTCCTTGGTCTAGGCATTCAGCCGCCGACCCCTGAATGGGGAGCCATGATTCATGAGGGAACGGGATACATTCGCAGTCATCCGGAATTAATGATCTATCCGGGAGTTATGATTCTGGTGGTGGTGATGGCCTTCAATATATTGGGGGAGGCGCTGTCCGACCGATACGGAATTGCCAAACGTCAGTAAAACAGGAGTGAGTTACAACGATGGACGACAGGGCGAAGGTGCTGGAGGTCAGCGGCTTACAGGTGAAGCTCAAAACCGATGCCGGGGCGGTATCTCTGCTGGAGCCAACTCATTTTGAGCTGAAAAGGGGACAAGTTCTGGGTCTTGTCGGTGAGAGTGGAAGCGGCAAAACGGTGACTTGTAAAGCATTGCTCCAACTGCTGGATCGCCAGACGATGGACGTGGAAGGTAGTGTCCGTCTGAACGGGCGTGAACTGAACGGAATGGCGGCCGAGGAAATGCGGCGTATTCGGGGCAAGGAAATCGCGTTTATTATGCAAAATCCGATGAGCGCCTTTACGCCAGTGTATACGATCGGAGCTCAGTTTATGGAAACGGTCCGCACGCACACTGGATTAACCAAACGACAGGCCCGTGATCTTGCCATAACGGCTCTGGAAAATATGAATTTGCCCGATCCAGCCAAGCTGATGAAGCGTTATTCGTTTCAGTTGAGCGGCGGGATGCTGCAACGGGTCATGATTGCCATTTCCATGTGCCTGCGGCCAGCAGTGGTTATTGCGGATGAACCAACGACGGCGCTTGATGTGGTCAATCAGCTACAGGTGCTACGAGAGCTGGATCGCTTGCGTACGGAATACAATACGTCCATTTTGCTGATCTCGCATGATCTGGGCGTCATTTCCCAATTGGCGGATGAAGTGGCTGTCATGCAGCAGGGTCGTATTGTTGAGCAGGCTGAGGTCCATCAGTTGTTCGATCACCCGCAGGATGAATATACCAAAATGCTGCTACAAGTCAGACCCAAGTTGTCCATTCGGGGCATGAATCAGGTAGGTGGTTAGTCGCCTGTTCGACAGTTACACTTTCAAAAGGGGAGCGAATGCGTATGCTACAAGTGAAGAAAGTAACTCATAGCTATGGAAGGCGCAAATGGCTGGGCCGTTCTGAACCACGCCCCCCTGTGTTGGCTAACGTTTCACTTACTATAGAGAGTGGGTTTTGCCTAGGCTTACTTGGAACCAGTGGAGCCGGTAAAAGCACGCTGGGCAAGGTTATTCTGGGGCTGGAGAAGCCGCAGGAGGGTCAGGTGCTGTTCCAGGGACAGGACATTTATAATGCGAGCCCTCAAGTCCGCAGGGGAATGCGACGGGATATGCAGGTCGTATTTCAGGACTGCTACTCTGCTGTAAACCCCCGAATGACCGCCGGGCAGATTATTGGGGAGCCATTGGACAATTACGAACGGTTATCGGTGCAGGAACAAAAAAGAACGGTCGAAAGCCTACTGGAACGGGTCGGCCTCAAGCCAGAGGATCGGATTAAATATCCGCATCAGTTCAGTGGCGGACAATTGCAGCGGATCAATATTGCACGGGCGATTGCGCTCAAACCAAAGCTGATCGTGCTGGATGAGTCCGTCAGCAGCCTCGATATGGTTCACCAGATGCATATTTTATCCCTGCTGGGAGAACTGAAATCTTCGTTTGGATTGTCATATCTGTTCATCACGCATGATATTCGGGCAGCTTATGCTGTCTGCGATGGCATTGCTGTGATGGAGCAGGGGAGACTGATCGAGCGCTGTGATGAGAAGGATCAGATTTTTGAATCTGCTCATCCGGCTGTACGACGGTTGATCTCGTCCATTTTGCCGGAACATCCAGCAGAGCGTTTTCCGCTTCATGGATGACATTGGACCCGCAAGGGTCCTTTTTTTGTGCAACATATAGCTAAATAATCAATATGAAATTTACTTGTTGTATTATTTGAATAACCCGTTATAATATAAAATCATAGTAAATTACTTGGATATTAAAAAGGGGATGTCATAATATGAAGAAATCTGCTTTGGTAGCAGCGATTGGCCTATCTCTTGTGTTATTAACGGGTGCCTTGAGTGGATGTTCCTCGAAGGATGCGGCATCGGGGGATAAGGTAATCTATGTCGGCACACAAAATGACTACCCACCGTTTGCTTTTACGAATGATAAAAACGAGCTGACTGGATACGATGTGGAAGTAGTCAAGGAGATCGACAAGAAGCTGGACGGCTATAGGATTGAATTTGTACCTTCGGGCTGGGATGCGATATTCCTTGCACTAGATTCAAATAAAGTTCAGATGATCGCCGATGAAGTTGCCAAAAATCCTGAACGTGAGAAGAAGTATTTGTTCTCGGATGAGTCCTATTTCTCGGCTCAGTCGGTTATTATTGTGAAAAAGGGTAGAACGGATATTCATTCCCTCAAGGATTTGGAGGGCAAGAAGGTAGCGGCCTCGGTAGGCGACTCCTACACACAGTTGCTGGAACAGTATAATGCGGAGAACGGAAATAAAATTATTTTGAAATACAATGATACAGGTACTTCGTCCGATAACCTTCAAGACGTGCAAAATGGCCGAGTGGACGCTTATGTGAATGATCCGGTTATGGCGGCGGCAACAATCAAGAAGGAAGGCTTGCAGGTGGAAGCTGTGGGTGAGCCGGTGCAAAGCGATAACATCAACCTGGTGTTCAAAAAGGATAAGCAGGGCGAAGAGCTGAAAGCTAAAATCGACCCGATTATTAAAGAGCTGAAAGCGGACGGAACACTGAAAAAATTGTCTGAGCAGTGGACAGGTGGAGAATTTATTCCTCAGTAATAACAATGTAAAGGGTAAAGTGGGGTTCCTATGGAAAAGCTGTTTGATCTTGATTATATGCTGAAAAGCCTTCCCCAGATCGTCGAGTATCTTCCCGTGACCTTATGGATTGCGTTTGTGTCCATGCTGCTGGGTGGGATCATCGGGTTAGCTACGGCCTTAATCCGGATATACAAGGTGCCTGTCTTGGCGCCATTGTCTACGTTGTATGTCTCGTACATTCGGGGAACACCGCTCATTGTGCAGCTGTTTCTCGTATATTACGGAATACCCAAGTTTCTGTATTATTTCCAGAGCGAATATGGATTCTTACAGCAATTCAATGTCTATGTCATCCCGCCCGAGCTGTTTGCGTTGCTCTCATTTTCATTGAACCTCGGGGGATATTTGTCGGAGACGTTCCGGGCGGCGATTTATTCAGTCGACCGGGGACAATTTGAGGCTGCTAATTCCATCGGTATGAGCCAAACACAAATTATGCTCAAAATTGTATTGCCGCAGGCGTTGACGGTCGCTTTGCCCAATTTGGGAAACACGCTGATCAGTACGGTGAAGGATACGTCTTTTATTTTTATGATCGGTGTCGTCGATATGATGGGACAGGCTAAAATTATGGGCGCGCGAGCGTTGGCTTTTTTTGAGGTATATGTTGCGGTGTCTCTGATTTACTGGTTGGTGTGCATTATTATTGAGCGCGGGCTTGTCGTGCTGGAGAAGCGTATTCGAATTTACGAAAGAAGTGAGTAAGGGTATGATTCAACTTCATCAAATTCATAAGCATTTTGGACAGCATCACGTGTTGAAGGGCATAGACCTGACGGTAGGCAAGGGAGAAGTCGTAGTGATCCTGGGCCCAAGCGGATCGGGGAAGTCCACGCTGCTGCGCAGCATTAATTTTTTGGAACAGCCGACCAGTGGTGTTATTGAAATTGACGGTGTAAAGGTCGATGCCGCCAAGGCGGGAAAAAAGGACATTCTCGGACTACGGATGGCAACGGCAATGGTATTTCAGCAATATCAGTTGTTTAAAAATTTGAATGCACTCCACAATGTGATGATTGGTCTGACCAGTGTGAAAAAGCTGGATCGTAAGCAGGCGAGAGAGATCAGTGAAGGCATTCTGGAAAAGGTCGGGTTAAAGGATCGTATGACTTATTATCCTGCCCAGCTTTCGGGTGGACAGCAGCAGCGAGTTGCGATTGCCCGTGCTTTAGCACTAAATCCACAGGTGTTGTTGTTCGATGAACCGACATCCTCACTTGATCCTGAATTGGTGGATGAAGTGTTGTCCGTGATTCAAAAGGTGGCGAGTGAAGGCAATACGATGATTATTGTCACACATGAGCTTGGTTTTGCGAGAGATGTAGCGGATCGGGTTGTACTAATGGAGCATGGCGTGATCGTGGAGCAGGGACCCGTCGAGCAGTTTTTCACCAATCCGAAGGAAGAACGGACACGGCAGTTTCTGGGCAAAGCGTTGGTACAGCAGAGAGCGCCACAGGAGCAGCCTGTATCCCCATAAGAAGTACGTGGATGGGTTATAGGTATGTGCAGCGCTGTAGAGTATTGCACCTATAGTAAAAGCACGTTAGACAAGTCGCAGGAGGAAGGAAAGCCCGCGCTTGTTTGTCGTGCTTTTTTTGGCCCCTCATATCCCAAATTCTTTTCCATTGCAAAGTAGCTTATCACACTTATTCATGATAAATTCTAAGAACAATACAGTGAAGATGTAATCGGGAAGGAACATTGGCATATGAAAAAGGTTTTGTTCATTAATACCGGAGGGACCATTTCTTCCTCCTATCAGGAAAACGGCCTGACACCGACCCAATCGGCTGAAAATATTTTGGCGGAAATTCCGGAGCTGAAGGAGATTTGCGAGATTGATGCCCATAATCTGATGAGCATTGATAGCACAAATACACAACCTGAGGATTGGGCTTCTATCGCCCGGATGGTACATCGTTCGCTCGATCAATACGACGGTATTGTCATTGCACACGGCACGGATACGATGGCTTATACGGCTTCAGCCTTGAGCTTCATGCTGGGAACCGTAGACAAACCCGTCGTCGTGACAGGTTCGCAGGTTTCCATTTTGGCGGAGCACAGCGATTCCAAAAAAAATGTAATCGACTCATTCCTGACCGCATGTGGCGAGGTGGCCGGGGTTTTTGTCGTGTTTAACGGCAAAATTATTAACGGCAGCCGCAGCTCGAAGATCAGAACACGCAGCTATAATGCTTTTGAGAGTATTAACTATCCGTATATCGGACTCGTGGAGAACGGTAAGGTGGTCTATACGGAGGGCATATTTGCAAATCGCGGTACCGCTCGTCACCCATACAACGACGGGTATGCTTCGGAGGTATTCCTGCTCAGGCTGATTCCGGGTACGAATCCGGCGATTTTCGATGCCATTCAGGGCTTGGGCTATAAAGGTATCGTCATTGAGGGCTTTGGTATGGGTGGCGTTCCTTTTAAAGAAAGAAGCCTGATCAGCAAAATCGAGGAGCTGATGAAGGACGGTATGAGTATTGTCGTGACTACTCAATGTCCTTATGAGGGCGGGGATTTGACGATTTACGAAGTGGGGCAAAAGGTACTGGAGAAGGGCGTTATTCCGGGGTATGACATGACAACGGAAGCGCTGGTGACGAAAATGATGTGGGCGTTGGGGCAGACGACCGACCCGGCAGGGGTAGCCAAGATTATGGCAACGAACTACGCGGACGAAGTTTCCTTGCCTGCGGACACAGCTTCCTTATAGGAAGCTGATTTCCGTAGATAAGAACAGGCATAAGAAAAAATACGGGATTAACGCTGGGCTTGCCCCAGTCTGCTTTTAATCTCAACAGCCACTTTCAGCGCTTGTACAGCCGATTCCAGTGGAATCAGGCTTTCCGAATGTCCGCCAAAGCATTCAAGTGCATGATCCCAGGCGGGATCAAACTTAATGAACTGGTTGACCAGAATCTTTTTGCTATATTGCTTCTCAGCTTGTTGCATAAGAAGAGCGTCTTCGAGATCAAAGCAAACCGGTGTTTCACAAAATACATGCTTACCGTGCTTCAGCGCATCCACGGCATAGGACCTATGCAGCTGGGAGGGCAGGCATAGATCGACGATATCCACGTCTGGGTCCAGCAGAATATCCTCTATATTTTGTGTGACTTCTACGTTTAGCTCCTCTTTCAGCTTTTGCAGCTTGGTTTCGTTCCTTCCAAATACCATGATTCTGTTTACTTTGGGATGGTTGTTTAACAGTGAGGCATGATACGCGCCGAATCCCGTCCCCAATATTCCAATATTCATCATCCATTACACCCCTTTACTTCTATGATACACACCTATTACTGCCAACAGGGTGTCAACAATCGTTGCATCATCTTTTCAATTCGGGTTAACCATCTATTGTGGAGGTATGATTGTGAGACTGCATCGTTTAATCGCGATTTTATTATGTATCAATCTAGAGGGAGAATGAAGGCCAAAGAATTGGCGTTGGCACTGGAAACCTCTGTACGCTCTATTTACAGGGACATCGATCTCCTGGCTGAAGCCGGCGTTCCGATTGTTACCGCATCCGGCCCGAAGGGCGGAATTTATTTAATGGAGGGTTATACGGCGAACTTGAAACAGTTGAATGGCGGGGATGTTATTCAGTTGTATTTAACAGGGATGGGCATTTATACAGGCGGGCCCACGGAATCGGGTTTGAAGTTAAAGAATGCTCTGCTCAAACTGGAACAGACGATGCCAGACCCGTATCAGTCCGATATTAAGAAAGCCAAAGCGCGGTTTTATTTTGATGATACGCCGTGGTGGACGGAACGTATAGCCATTCCTTGTCTTGAGGCCGTGAGAACTGCAGTGTGGGGGTCACATAAAATAACCATTCAATATGAGAAAGCTGACGGAATCTGTTCTTCCCGTCATGTGCATCCCTATGGACTTGTGGTGAAAAAAGGAGATTGGTATCTCATTGCCTTCTGTGAAGTTGGGCAGGAGATTCGGACCTTTAAATGTGAGCGAATCAAGGAGGTTCAGCCGTCTGCGGAAGTCTTTGAGGTTCCGGTGGATTTTTCGCTGGAATATCATTGGATGAGGCAAGAAACCGCGTTTAAGCAGCTTTGTACAGAGAAAGAATACTATCCCGTTTTGATCCGAACGAATAAGAAGCAAGTGGGAATTATAGCGAAAAGAATGGAAATCATCCAGTCTGTACAGGAAGGCAATCATTTCATTCTAACGGTCAACATGTATAGTTATGAAGCGGCTTGTCGCGATGCTATGGATTGGATCGGTAGGGTTGAAGTTGTGGAGCCTGTAACACTCCGACAGTTTGTGAAGGAAGAAATTAACCGACTCCAGAGGATATATGGATAAATGATTAAAAAAACACCTGCCTAGGGCAGATGCTTTGCTTGTTAAGTCCAGGCCCAGAGAAATCCGTCACGATCCCAGGCAATTCTGCCACCATGAAGCTTGCGGAATGCTTTTTTGATTTCTTTTTCCAGAGATACATGACCATGCTCGCTTATAAATACATACTGCTCTCCATACTCAGAGCGTACATATGCAATTGCATCTTCTTGTTTCAGGGTGCCCACTTCACGGATCTGCGCGACCATCCATTGTGCAATCTCTTGTTCTGTTGTAGGGGTGTTGTCCATTTGTCGTATCCTTTCCTGCGTACCGATTGGGTGTAGCTGTTCGGCTCACCTCCCCGTAGTATACGGCAATTCGGAGAATTATTGAATTTTTTGATATAAATTTACTTGAGCAGTTGGCTAAGTGGGCTTTCTTTTGTATAATTAAGGGAATATTCACGGGAATTTTCTTTTTTTGTATTGTAATCATGCAAGTAATCCCTGGGGGTGCCTGATTTGAAGGAAACAACCACAATTCGCGCAGAGCTGGAGCAGTACATCAGACGAGAAGGAATTACGATTAGTAAGTTTGGGGAGAACACAGGTATTAATGCAGGAACGATCAGTGCCATTATTAACGGTAATCGTCCGATTGCGATGCTGCTGTTGGATCGGATTGGTGCAGGCATGGGGCTTGAAGAAGGGAGCCTCTATGAGTTATACATTGATGAATTTATACGGAATACGGCACCGAATTGGCGACGGGTTCGTCCCTTTTTGCATCGCTGTGCAGAGCTGAACAAACTGGATTGTATTAAGCAAGTCGTGGAGTTTATGATGGACTATCTCATATACGCCCCAGCTTTGTTTGAGACAGCAGAAGAATTATTCAGTGAAGGTAAGCTTGAGGCTGCGGCAATTATTTATAAAAATGTTTCCGAAAGTGAGAAGTACCAACATTCAGAGCGTCTGGCGCTCTGCCAATATCGTTTATTTACGATTGCCGTTGGCGATGACCAGGACGGAAATTTATGGGCAGCCACACACTTCGAAAGCTTTGTGGACCGACTGGGTGAAGCAGACCAACTGGATGCCTTAAGAGACCTGGCTAATACCTATGCCTCCTTGCGGCGTTGGGATAAAGTAGAATGGTTTGCTGAAAAAATGGCTCAAAAAGCCAAGGTACAATACGAGCAAAAATACGGAAATACCAGAAGACCGGAGCGTGGCAAGGAACCTAAGGGTCCTTTGTTTATGTATATTGTATATTCTTACGTGCTGCGTGCCGGGGTGTGGGATGAGCGCGGGGATTATCAGAAGGCACTGGAATTTGTATCCCTATACTCTGATTTGAGCTGGGTGCAAGAGGATACGGAAGAAGCTCGGCGTTTAAAGGCCCTTTGTAGCAACTGGGCTGAGGCCAACGGGTATTTATATCAGTTGATGTCAGGCAGCCTGGATGTGATTCCACAATATATGGATTATTTGGAAAAAAACGAAGGCGAAATTCTGGTGGGGTTGCATAAAATTATGGTAGCGGCCAACCGTTATGATTTTAATGTAGATCATGTACTGTTGCACTTTGAAAAACAAATTGAGGCATTTGCAGATCAGCATGTCAAGGTAGGCACCTATACGGAGCAAATGTCAGCAGATCTTTATGCACGATTTTTGGCAGAGATGGCTTGTTATGATCTCAACAAACACCGTTATACCAAAGGCATGAAATTCTTGCTTGAGAGTCTTTCCTATTCTGTAGTGCTGAATGGTAATCCTGTCACCATTAAATGTGTAGGACTATTTGAAAAGTATCGGCATACTGCCACTTCTGAGGACAAAGAGGAATATAAAAACTTACTTGGAGAGGTAGAGTACATCCATGATAAAAAAGATCGTTTTTTCTCTGCTCGCATTTAATGTTTTTGTCCTATTGAATTTTTCACCCGTTACCCCCCCTATGGAAGATCCTAGCGACGTCCACAGTCATGGGTTGGGGGGATGGGCTTTTTCATCCCTTGAACCATCCGCTTAGAGGATCTAGAAAGCGGCATTCAAAAAGGTATTCTCTTATGAAGAAGAGGATACCTTTTTTTGATGTGAAGTGCATTTGAAGGAGCACTTTTGCCGTCAAGAGTGGGGAGCTGGAAGTTGAGCAGGTGGAAACCAGACATGACGCAGATCCACCCAGCCCTGACTGTTAAAAGATACGCCACGCACAGAAGGGAGATAGGCCGTCTGAACGGGCTTTTCATATAAAATATGCAGCTGGTGCTCATCCATGAGCCGAGTTTCGATATGTTCGAATTGCTGCGCCCTAACAGTATGATCGGCCTCCCGTGCAATTTCACGCAGCAGTCTTTCGATATCCACACGGCTATGAGGCTCCACATGCCCAGATACATTGAGATACAAGTCAAACAGGCGTAATTGCTCATCACGGTCACGAAAGAGAGAAAAGATGATTAAGTCTGACTCCATACGGATAGATGAGCTTTTGAATTCGTTCATAGATGCAGCCACGATGTTACAGGTATACCCACAGGATTCGAGCTGAGCCGCAACCCGGTCTGCGTCTGCTTTATACTCGGGAATGGTAGCAATTTGCAGCGCCGCCAGTGGTTCATAAGAATCGTTAGATGAATCCACTGCTGGAGGAAGGGAGCGATGATCCAGACATGCTACAATGCGGGCACGTATTTCTGGATTGCGTAGTGGTCCATCCTTGTGTGTATTACATGTGATAAATTTGCGTACCGAAGCCGCCGAGTGAATCTGGCTCCATGCGGTATCCGTATCTCCCGCCGATACGGGATTATGGATAATGTGAAAAGAAGAAGCGGTGTCTTCCGTATCCGACGATTCCAGCTTAGTCGCCCATGGGAGTTGGACAATTTCCACTCGGTCCAGATGAGCCCGGCCTTGAAAATAAGGTGCGAAAGCCTCCAGTGTACACAGGCTTTCGTTCATTTCCGTGACTTTGAATGCCCCTGTACCGACAGGGCGGATGCCAAAGGCGGCTTCACCCACCTGATTAAGTTCACGCGGCACAATCGCAGCCCGGCTGGTACACAGGAAGGATAGAAACAGCTCGTTCGGCTCCTTTAGTACGAAGCGTACTATCGTTGGACTTAGCGCCTGGACGTGCTGAATTTGCCGGACGATAAAATGGTAAAGTCTCCTTCCCGGCGCCCGACTCAGTCGCTCAAAGGTATAGACGACGTCTTCAGCGGTCAGTATTTTTCCGTTATGAAACAACACTTCTTTACGCAGGAAAAAGGTCCACTGTGTACGAGTGGTATCCACCTCCCAAGCGTGCGCCAATCCCGGCAAAATCTCGCCGCTTTCGTTCGCCCGGCGGGCCAGACCATCAAAGACGTGGCTGGATACGAAGGACTCGGCGAGCCAGTTCAAATACAACGGGTCCAGCGTATAGAGCTGCTGGCGAATAGGCAGACGCAGCGTGTCGATCTGCTGCTGATCACTGCGCACCTCTGCGTGATGCCCAAAATAATTCAGCAACCAGCCTTGCAAATGCTCCTGCATGGTGGAGGAGCGTGAATGAACTCGAATTTCATCCAGCGCGCGTTTGATATCATGGCGGTCTATGGCTTGCATCATGGATTGCACGGCAATGTCTTCCGGTTGAATGAGGAAGCGCAGACTGGAGCGACGACCTCTGCCTCGGCGGGGAGTCCATTGTATCCAGTCATGCTGCTCCATTTTCTGAATGATCATCAAGGCGTTGCGGTGAGTACAGTCAAAAATAGCCGCAAGCTCATCCAGCGTCGTCTCTATGGTATGGTTTTCGTCCTTGTTGTCAGCTGCGTGTGAGTGAAGCCGTAAAAATTGGGCATGGAGTTTCATTCAAGGTTGCTCCGTTTCCTCTATATTTGATTAAAAGCGTAGTCACTTTTATAAAATAGGAAATTTTGTTTGAATTAATTTCTCTTTATCTTCTTATTTTATCATCTACAATAAGGGTTATAAAGCATATTTGTGGAGGTATTTACCATGCATGACAAGATGAATGGAACGTCTTTGCCGAAAACGTCGTTTCTGTCCGCCTTTGCTGGCGCAATTGTGTTGGCGCTGGTTCATCAATATCTGTTTTACGGACATGGGCTGGGCGTGTCTATGCCAATTTTTGTTATTGGTTTTTACGCCTATATGTATGCCTTTAACCGAGATCGTTTCCAGTCCAGATCATGGATAGGGCGTTTGCTGTTTGTGATCATTTTCATGCTGGCATTGACATACGCGCTGTTCAATAATCCGGTCCTATACGTGTTAAATGCGCTGGCGATACCTGCTCTGATTAGCGTACATATGGTGCTGCTGTTCGGGGAGAAAAGGCATGGCTGGTCAGAACCCGGTATTATCGGTCAGGCGTTAAGCCATTGGTTTTATCAAAACTTTCGTCATATCGTGACCCCCTTTCGGATGGTCAAGACAGTAGCCCTTCGAAATGTAAAGGATGAGCGTAAGCGTGTATTGGGAAAAGTGCTGATCGGTTTACTTATTGCCTTGCCGCTACTGTTCATTATTATATCTTTGCTGGCTTCGGCGGATGGGATGTTCGAAAAGTTGTTAGCTGGAGTACCCGAATGGATCGGAACGCTGTCCTTTGGGAATGGCATGCTGCGGCTGATCTGGACCTGCTTTTTCACCTTCTGTTTCTTCTGTTATTTGTGGGGATTTGTACAGCCTGCTCCGCGTAATACGCAGAGAGAGACCCAATCATGGCACGGGTTAAATGAGCGCACGAATGGCCAAACCACCGAGCATGATGGTCACTCTTCAGTGATGATTGACCGACCAACGGTGCCTTACCACGAGCCGGTCGCGATTAAATTTGACCCTGTCATTACCGCTACGGTGCTGATTGTCATGAATCTGGTGTATGTTGTGTTCGTTGTGTTGCAGTTCGGATATTTGTTTGGTGCATGGGAAGGTGCTCTGCCCGAAGGAACCTCGTATGCCGAATATGCGAGAAGAGGATTCGGGGAGCTGGTTATGGTAACAGGTATCAACTTTGTGCTGATGATCAGTGTATTGAAGTGGACTGAATTTTGCTCAGGTATAGTGCAAAAAATGAACAGCGGCCTGCTGTACATACTCGTGGGTTGTTCGGGTGTGATGCTGTATTCGGGATATACCCGGCTGGTTATGTACGAAGAAGCATACGGCTATACGTATACCCGCTATTTGGTACACGCGTTTATGATTTTTCTGGGCTTGCTACTGCTTATTGCAGCAATGCGCATTCATTTCCGTCAACTGCCGTTGGCGAAATATTATATTGTACTCGCTCTGGTCGCCTATGTCGTCGTGAACTATGTGGGCATTGATATACGGATTGCTGAAAATAATCTCGAACGGTATCGCACGACATCGGTGATAGATAAGGAATATTTGAGTGAGCTATCGGCGGACGCGATTCCGCTGCTGATTGACTTTAGCCGTAAGGAACATGGATCACTAGATGAGTTTTTACAAGCCCGTTTGACGAGCATGACGAGAGAAGAATCGGCTTGGCCTGAATTCAATTGGGCAAAGTATCGAGCGCAACGGGAATTGCACGACTATATTTTGGAATGAGAGGTGTTTGGGAATGATCGGAACAGAAACGGCACAGGGTATGGTACTGGAGCTACAGGATGAAATGTCACAGTATCAGCATCAGTTTGGTGTAAGACGGAACGATTTTCTCGTGGAGGCTATGTCTTACGGAATGAGTGAGGAGGAAGCTCAGTCTTATGCTATCCAGAGTATCGGTCCGGTCGTTCCCGTCGCCTATATGCCTACGTTGGCTCCCGGTAAAATCCGACCACTCAGTCCAATGCTGGCAGCGCGGTACCGATATGCGGGGGATTGGAAGGATATCGACGAGCATCTGCTCCTACCTGATGAAGTCCTGCGGATCGCAGGTACAGAGCAGTTCCGCAGCTGGATCAGCGATATGCGGAATTACTGGGTGGAATCGGCTCCATACCGATTCGGGGATGATCGTCTTTCGCTGCTGTCGGTTGCGAGCGAGGAAGAGGGTCACTTTTCCATGCTCGTCTGGAAGGAGCCCGGTGAAGAGCCAGAAGTATGGACGTACGCTTCGCAGCATGAATACCGATTCAGTCATCTGCTCCATTGGTTCAAGTGGCTGAACGGGCGCAGTGAAGAATGAGAGGTACAGATGATGAAAAAGAATCGTAATTGGGTTGTGCTATTTATCGGCATCGCTCTGATGATGGGGGCAGCAGACTATTTAACACAAGCTAATCCTACGACTACTCCTGAGCTTATCGTTCCAACCGTAATCAGTGAAGAAAGCCTTCAGTTATGAGAATGAAGTTAATTTTTTGTAGTATTACGTTGTTAAAGTAAGCCGGAAATCACCCTAATAGTTGAGAGGGAATTGAGGCCAACATCAATGAATGTGGAGCCATCCAGATGTTCAAGCGACTCCGTCGTTTCCTCTACAACTTATATTCAGGGGGAATTTCAATGGCTAGAAGTGCAAGTACTTACGCATCTGTAATTGACGGTTTTAAGGTAGAAACGAACAAAAAGTATTCGCCAGTAGGTGGAACGAAGTGTAATATTTTTGCACAAGATGTGATGTCTGCGATGTCGGCTTCCCTGCCAAGTGGCTTAGCCAATCAAATGGCTGATGCTTTACTGGGCAACAATGCGCCGGGATGGTACACTGTAACCTTTCAGGATGCTCAAAAAAGAGCAAATCTCGGGTATCCTACCATCGGAATCAAAAAAGCAGATGGGCATGGTCATGTGGTCGTTGTCAGACCGAAGGGTTCATCGATCACGATTTTGAAGGAGGTACAGGTTGCACAGGCGGGGACCAAAAATTACAACAGTAATACCATTAATTATTCGTGGGTGGCAGCAGATCTGCCTGGGGTAAAATTCTACACACACGACTAATTGTATACGAGATATTGGAAATCTAATGACCCCGGAAGCAGATCCACTCGATCTGCCTCCGGGGTCGTCTTTTTTATTTTGAAACGGAATGTTTAGATACAATGAACGCTTTGCCTGGCTTGATAAAAGCAACAGCATAGCCATTGGAGAAGGAGGAGGATTCCACTCTGTACTCAAGTTTAGTTAGCAGTTGCCCTTGACGATTGATGTAGCCAAATTTGCCGTCTGAGACGGATGATTGTGTTTGTTTACCGACTAAAGCTAAGCCTTCTTTGAACGGAGAAGTAACATCATATTTTTGTTGATATTTAATGACCAGCGTTCCGTTTTTATCAATAAATCCGACTTGTTTTTTTGCATTTTTCACACTCGCCAAGCCTTCACTAAAATCCTGGGCATCCGTAAATTTAAAGGGAATCGCGACTTTTCCCTGTTTATTGATGAATCCCCATTTTCCCTTAGTATTTTGCACAGGGGCCAATCCTTCCGAGAAGTCTCCACCGGATTTATATTGAGGAGGAATAACTTCTTTCCCTGCTGTATTGATATATCCGTATAGCCCTTTGCTATTCTGAACAATAGCCAAGCCATCCGAGAAACCACGACTGTATTTATATTTATAGGGAATTGCTAGTTGACCAGAGGCATTCACAAAACCGATCTTGCCAGTGTTAGGGGCGTAGGCGAGGGCCAGACCGTCTGTAAATACATATTCTGACTCCACATTTTCTTTAAAATGAGAAAGGATTTTTCCCGTTCGATCTATAATTGCATTTTCTTTGGTGTCTGCTATGGTAACTTTGGCTTTTCCTTCGGAAAAGAAATTGGCTTCGGTATATTGGCAAGGGATGACCAGTGTCCCTTTGGTGTTAATGTATCCATAGAGATTGGTTTTTGTATTTTTGACTACGGCTCGTTGCTCATGAAAATCACCAATGGGTTTAAGCTCGGCGGGAAGTGAGAAAGCTTTCTCTCCTTTGGTATTGTAATACACGAGGTTTCCGGCAGATGTTTCAGCAGCCAATAAGCCATCATGAAAAGCACCATCGCTCAGCGGGCGAGCAACGTTGTAATCCAGAGCAGTTTTAGAAACTTCAATGGTTGTTGTGCCGGATGCGGCCCAGCCTGTTCCAGTAACGGAGAGGCTAGTAACCAGAATTAATGCAGCTAATCCTAACTTTTTTAACATGCATAAGCTCCTTTGTGAGTTGATTTTTTAACTTTGGGCTTCGAAAAATCTTACCTTCATACGTAAGGTATTCCAATATAGACGATAAAAATGTAGGAATGTTTCTTAATATTCTAAATTTTTCTAATTTTCATCTCGATAACCAGAAAGGGAGCAAGCGATTAGCTTGCTCCCTCTACACCTAAACCTGCCCTATATCTTTCGTATGCTTAACAGAGAGTTGCCGTTACGCATAAACTCATACGGAACCTTGGCCTCTGTCACCCGTAAGCCTTCTGCCTCCAGCTCAAGAATCAAACGATCTAGCAGATCGTAACGAGTTCCCGTTAAATCGGTCAGAGGAAAAATACGAACTTCCTCTGAAGCCACTCGCAGCAGTTCGTGTACCGTATTCTTATGAAACTCATAGTCGAGTCGATCACTATACATAAACAGAAAATGGGCAGACAGCACGATATTAAACTGTTCATCTTCAAAGGGAAGCTCCGGCAGTACCGCAGCAACGTAGCGTTCTGGGTGCTTCCTCATATCCTGCGTGCAATCCTGCAGTGCTTGATGGCGCTGCTCGCTAAGCCCTTGCACATCTCCATAACAGCTCCAAACATAATTATCTTTTGCACGTTCTAGCGTTTCCATTGCATGCTCAATATCCAATAGGCCTTTGCGTTTCAGATCATCAATCTTGTGGTCGTAGGCGATATCACTTGCGGTGATATCCAGCGAGGCTTTGGTGCCCAGAGCGGTGAAGGAACATGCTCCCGCAGGACAGTCCAAAATCTTTTTGCCTACAAGTTCAGGAATGTGCAAATTGAACATTTGGACGTACTCCTCAAACGTACGACCGATGAACACGACCCGGTCTAACTCTTGCTTGATTTTACTTTGACTCTTCTCATCTCTACTCATCTCTTCTCACCTCAGCTATTCTTTGGCTACGGAGGAGCAACCAAGTTTACTCCGTAAGCTCATGTTAACATTTTACAGAATCGAATAACATATCATTTGGCAGAACCTCTTATAGTTAAAATCGATTCTATTGAGAGATTAAAGATAAGAGATCACGTTCATTTTCAAGAAAAAAAGTGAAGAAACAGTGTCATTTTAAAAAAAGTCTATACATATATATTAAATGTATAGACAAATCAAAAAACTGGATTTATAATTACGCTGTAAACGTTTTCTAGTAGTTAACATCCAATCAGACCTTGAAGGGAAGGAACAATCATGAAGAAAATTTTGCTGGCGTGCAGCTCAGGTATGTCTACAAGTTTGCTGGTTACTAAGATGCAGGATTATGCTAAGTCCATTGGAGACGAGGCTGAAATTTGGGCAGTAGGTCAAGATCAGGCGGCAGAAGACATGGCTAAGGCTGACGCAGTATTGATTGGCCCGCAAATGAGTTTTCTTAAAGGACAGCTGGAAAAGGAAGCAGCCCAATATGGTATTCATGTAGAAGTGATTGACATGATGGCCTACGGGATGGTTGACGGTAAGAAAGCCTATGAGCAAGCAGTGAAGCTGGTGGAACGCAAAAATGGATAAAGTCAATATAGCCGAACTGACGGAAGAGCAAATTAGTTTCCAACTTATTCTTCATAGTGGAAGCGCTCGCAGTAAAGTGATTCAGGCGCTGACCGAATACCGAAATGAGAATGTAGAGGGTGCGGACGAACTGCTCAAACAATCCAAGCAGGATTTACGTGCTGCACATGATATCCATTTTCAAATGGTTAAGAAGGAAGCGGGAGGGACCCAAACTCCCTTCTCGCTCCTTCTAATGCATGCCGAGGATCATCTGATGTCCACGGTTACCATGAAGGATCTGGTTCTAGAATTGCTGGAGCTGTTCAAATCCAGAAATTTATAACGGAACATGTAATTTTGTGAAATTTGGGACATGAAAAAGCTTGCAACCCTATTGATGCAAGTCACTTCGCGGGGAGGAATAGGCTTTGTTTGAGAAATTAAGCCGGATACTGATACCTATTGCCGGTAAACTGAACAACAACCGCTATCTTACTGTACTGCGTGATGCATTTATGTTGTCATTTCCATTAACAGTTTTTGGCTCCATCATTGTCGTTATTATCAATCTGCCGTTTCTAAAAGATTGGATGGGCGACGGTAATTATGCAACTTTTAACAGTCTGCTGAACATTGCGCCGAGTGCCACCCTGAACATCATGACCTTATTTGTGGTTGTCGGGATCGGCTATTATTTATCCCGAAGTTATAAGGTCGAGCCCATATTCGGTGGCATGATCGCGTTGGTCAGCTTCTTGATGCTCACCCCGTTTGTGCTGACACAAGAAAGCGGTGCCACGATTGCTGGTGTCATTCCGTTGGATCGGATTGGGGCCAAAGGCATGTTCCTTGGCATGATCGTTGCTTTTATAGCTGCTGAAATTTACCGAAGAGTGACACAGCGGAACATTGTTATCAAAATGCCTCCAGGCGTTCCGCCAGCCGTTGCCAAATCGTTTGCCGCTTTGCTTCCGGCGTGTATCACATTGGGCATATTTTTGATCATTAATGTTGTAGTTACACTGACTCTTCATAATAACCTGCATGATCTGATTTATCATGCTGTACAGGCACCTCTGGTGCACTTGGGCAGTGGTATTATACCTACATTAATTGCTATTTTCTTTGTTCAGCTTTTATGGTTCTTTGGGCTTCATGGTCAGATTATTATCAACTCAGTCATGGAACCGATCTGGAATACGCTGGCACTTGAAAACTACGAAGCGTACTCCAAAGGAGCGGAACTGCCGCATATTATCACCAAGCAGTTTGTGGATATTTATACCGTAGGTATCGGTGGTACAGGTATGACACTGGCCGTAGTGCTCACGATTCTGATCTTCCTGAAGAGTAAGCAATTGAAGCAGGTCAGTAAGCTGGCCCTTGGACCGGGTCTGTTTAATGTCAACGAGCCCGTCATATTCGGTTTGCCGATTGTGATGAATCCGCTTATTTTTGTCCCATGGGTCATTGCTCCAATGATCGTTACGCTGATTACTTACTTCGCCATGTCTACTGGGATTGTACCGCCGCCAAACGGAATACAGGTTCCTTGGACGATGCCGTTGTTCTTTAGTGGAATGATGGCTACGGGATCTCTGATGGGAGGCGTACTGCAGTTGTTTAATATGGCTGTCGTCTTTGTCATCTGGTTCCCGTTCCTAAAAATTATTGATCGGATGAACGTTCGTAAAGAGCAGGAAGAGGAGCTTAACCAAACAGCCATTGCAGGTAAGGATCAAACTGTTGGAATGTAATGTGAATAAGCTGCTAGATTAGCAGCTTATTCATGCAAAAGAGAGAGGAGTAGAGCTGTGAATCATACCGAAATGAAAGATATAGAGCAGCAAACCATTCAATACCGTTTTCCATCCGACTTCTGGTGGGGCTCATCGGCCTCGGCTACCCAGACAGAAGGAACCGTAGAGGGAGACGGCAAAGGACCGAACATTTGGGATTATTGGTTTGAGCAGGAGCCGAACCGTTTTTATGACGGCGTTGGACCTGGCGAAACGTCCCGTTTCTATACCCGTTATAAAGAAGATATTGCACTCATGAAAGAGCTTGGTCACAACTCCTTCCGGTTCTCTATTTCCTGGTCGCGTCTGTTTCCGGCAGGGAGAGGTAAATTGAACCAGCAGGCAGTTCAATTCTATAATGCCGTCATTGAAGAGTTGCATCAGGCGGGTATTGAGCCGTTTGTGAACTTGTACCATTTTGATTTGCCGATGGCTTTACAGGAAAATGGAGGCTGGGTGAACCGGGAGACGGTTGAAGCTTACGTGGATTACGCTAACACTTGCTTTGAGCTATTCGGGGATCGTGTAGCCAAATGGTTTACGCATAACGAGCCGATTGTCCCGGTGGAAGGCGGCTATCTATACGATTTCCACTATCCGAATGAAGTGGATTTCGGTAAAGCCGTACAGGTGGGATATCATACCTTGTTATCGAGCGCGAGTGTCATTAAGGCTTACAGAGAAGGCGGTTATAAGGGCAAAATCGGAATTATTTTGAACCTGACGCCGACTTATCCGCGTAGTCAGCATCCGGCAGACGTGCAGGCTGCTGAAATATGCGATGCGTTCTTTAACCGTTCCTTCTTAGACCCATCTGTGACGGGAGAATTCAATCCTTTGCTCGTGGAGCTGTTACGCCAAGAGGGATATGTACCAAGCATGGAAGACGGAGATCGGGAGATTATACGCCAGGGCACTGTAGACTTGCTGGGTATTAACTATTATCAGCCGCGCAGAGTCAAGGCTCGTGAAAGTCTGCCAAACCCGGATGCACCTTTTGTGCCGGAACGTTTCTTCGATTATTACGTCATGCCTGGTCGCAAGATGAATGAGATGCGGGGCTGGGAGATTTATGAGAAAGGCGTTTACGACATTCTGACCAATGTCAGAGAAAATTATGGAAACATTGAATGCTTCATTTCAGAAAACGGAATGGGCGTTCAAGGTGAAGAAAAGTTCAGAGATGAACAGGGCATGATCCGCGATGACTATCGCATTGATTTTATCCGTGAGCATCTCAAGTGGGTTCAACGGGCCATTTCAGAGGGCTCCAATGTGAAGGGCTATCACTTATGGACGTTTATGGACAACTGGTCCTGGACGAATGCTTATAAAAATCGCTATGGTTTTGTGTCTGTCGATCTTCAGAACGGTGGCAAGAGATCCGTTAAACAGAGTGGGCACTGGTTCAAACAGGTGATCGAGAATAACGGATTCTAAGGTGGTCCTCTGGACCGCCTTTTTTTCTTCATCATCATCAAAGAACTGTGCTGTACGCCGCTGGTGAGAAAGTATAATGTTCGGTATACTTACTTATACCGTGATACCTTAACGTCCCGCCTGCAGAACAAAAAGAACCAGCGCTACCGATGTTTTTGGTAAAATGCTGACATAAAACAAATTTTAGTACAGGTGGTAGACCAATGAACAAATACGAACGGATTGCACAAGAGGTCAAGAAGCGTATTATAGACAAGACCTATAGCAGTGATGATCCGATTCCCGATGAAATTTCACTGGCCAGTGAGTTCCGGGTAAGTCGGATGACGATTAAGAGGGCATTAGATACGTTGGTGTCGGAAGGGCTGTTGAATCGTAAAAGAGGACACGGAACCTTTATTGTCAAATCGGTCTACAATGGCCCGGTTAATGTCGTTGTGAATGAAATGCTGGGGCTGACAAACGTACTGCGCGGGAAAGAAATCAAAAGTAAAATCATAGCCTTTGACGTTCAATTTCCATCTGAAGAGGTAGCGGCGCATCTATTTATTGATGCCAATTCTCCTGTGTATCGTGTAGTCCGTCTGCGTATTGTAGAGGGCGAGCCGTATGTGATAGAGCGCACATACATGCCTACGAAGCTGATCAGCGGTATTACCGAGCAGGTGTTGCACGGCTCAGTGTACAAACATATTAAGGAGGAGCTGGGCCTTAATATTGTCAGTTCACATCGTACCATCCGCGCGTCCAAGTCGACCGAGCTAGATTGGGAGTATTTGGATTGTGGTGCGGATGATCCAGTTTTAGAAATTGAGCAGGTAGGTTATCTGGATACGGGTATACCGTTTGAATACTCATTCTCACGGCATCGGTATGATAAATTTGTGTTTACCACAGTAAATCGGGTACGTTGAGCGAATGAGTACGAAACAGGTGGTAAA
This sequence comes from Paenibacillus sp. S29, assembly GCF_049319765.1. Taxonomy (NCBI): domain Bacteria; kingdom Bacillati; phylum Bacillota; class Bacilli; order Caryophanales; family Paenibacillaceae; genus Paenibacillus; species Paenibacillus sp. S29. The sequence continues at coordinate 249,360 of NZ_JBMOUI010000001.1, forward strand.
GCAAACATGGCAGAAGAAGCCTATCTAATATGGGATTCTCCTGCCATGTTCTTTTTTAATGAAGCAAGTTAATTGCCAAGCAATCTTACTTCATGCACTGTCGGGGTATACCAGTTGTTCGGATTATTGAATAGCACTGCATTTACAAGGTTGATTCGCACGTAGCGAGCTTGAAAATTGACTTTGTCACTGGTAAAACCATACGTGGTATTACCTGTGCGGTCAATCGTGGAGTAGTTAACTCCATCCGTGCTGTATTCAATTTTATATTTGTAATACGCTTCAGATCCTTTGTACATAAACCATGAAATATCCACTTCGCTGATGGTCTTGGTACTGCCCAAATCGACCTGCCACCAAGCGGGCCAGGATGCGGAAGCAGCTTTCCACGAGGTTTGGGCGTTGCCATCGTTCGCCAGTGAAGCTGGAGAACTGGATGCGGCTGAGCTCGCAGTCGCTGTTTTGCCCTGTGCGTGATTCACAAAGGACGGTAGGATTACTGTGCCTGTCGCAGCATCCAGATCCCAGCTACTGTACCAGTTCAGGGTTGCTGTTTTGTTGGAGTCATTCAGAGTTAGTGGCAACCAGATGAATTTGTGGTCGCTCAGATTGAGCGGATTCCAGCGGTCGCCCATATAGATGTAGCTGGTTCCTGAGCTACCCGTAATTGTGGCGATGGAATGGATTTGCGAGCCGTAAGCCGCCGGGTCACCGAAGGGGGACAGAGCAGACCAGCTCCCAGTCATGGAACTGGCGGTTGCGTAAGCGCCCTGATTCGGATACCAGCCGGATGCCTGCGAGGTGAACAGATAGTAGGTATTGTTCTTTTTCACAACAGCAGGAGCTTCGCGATAGCCATTTTCAAAAATCCAGCCAACGAACGACTGTACGCCTGTATAATCGGCTGTCAGCTTGAAGATCGCCATCGTATCGTTGGCGCCGCCATTTTTACGGGAAGCTGTAATAAGGTAGCCGCTACCGTCAGTATCCGTGAACACCGTCATATCCCGAGACTCATAATTCAGCGGGCGGAAGCTGCCTTGGTAGGCAAAATTTCCGTCGGGTGTATCGCTGGTAGCGACGGCTACACGACCGAGTGAGTAGTCCGTGCCATTTTCATAGTGCGCCCATAGTACATATTTTCCGGTGGTTTTGTTGTAGATGACTTTGGGACGCTCGATTTTGCTCGAATTCAGCTCAGGGGCGGAATCTTTGGTGAGAATACTGCTGCGGAAGGACCAATTTTTCAAATCGGTTGAGGTATATACGTTCACTTTTTCAAATTTCCAGTTTTCGGCGTGCTCGCCGTACCAATAATAAGTAGAACCTACTTTTAGAACATTACCGCTGTTCGCCTGAATCGGGTTACCTGCGGTGTCTTTCCAATCCATTCCGTTCGTAATGGCGGTGCTTGCTGTTGCGCTCAGGGATAGTTCAGCATTGGCGACGTCCAAACCATTCAGCGCTTGGTTCACCTCGGTCCCGTAGGTTGCTTGCGTAACGCCTGTTGTATGAGCATGTGCTGTATCGGGTTGAAGACCCGCACTGGCCACTGCGAATAGGATACAAATCCATGCGGCTAACCATTTGCTGCTGTTGATCCACTTCACGATATCATCTGCCTCCTTTAACACGGATAGGATGGGTCGGAATGGCTTGTCCGGCACCTCATCTTCGATTTTATCCTAATTGGAAGCGTTTACAAGTGGAATAAATTGAAGTCTTTAGCATGGTGAAACTGTTGTTACGAGAAAGGAAAAATCTGATCACTACATACAAAAAGGGTATATAGATATTTGAAACTTTGGGGAAAGCTCGTCAGTTATGTGGGAAGTGTTTATTAATTGTGCGTTTTGTCATTGACACGTTCACGTTATTTCAAATTTGAAGTGACTGGAATCACATAAACGGTTACTTTATGTGGGTATACTGGGTTTTAAATTGAGGATTAACAAATGGGACATATGTTGAAATACCCTTTGTTATCTTATTTTGAAGAGAAGAGGGATACAAAGATGCTAAGTGAGCAAACCATTGCAACGATCAAATCGACTGTACCTGTTTTGGAGGTACACGGAACTACAATCACCAAGCGTTTTTACCAGATGATGTTTGAGGCCCATCCCGAGCTTCTCAATATATTCAATCACGCGAATCAGAAGCAAGGACGTCAACAGGGAGCGCTGGCCAATGCTGTATATGCGGCTGCACAGCACATTGACCGCCTGGAGGAAATTCTTCCGGTGGTACGCCAGATTGCACATAAGCATCGCAGTTTGGGAATTAAGCCCGAGCATTATCCTATCGTCGGAAAATATTTGCTCGCTGCGATCAAGGACGTACTGGGAGATGCTGCTACAGACGAGATCATTGCCGCATGGGCCGAAGCCTACGGTGTGATCGCTAACGTATTTATAGACATGGAAGCTGAAATGTACAAGGAGGCTGGACAGCAGCAGGGAGGCTGGTCAGGCTTTAAGAGCTTTGTTGTGCAGAAAAAGGTCAAGGAAAGCGACCAAATTACGTCCTTTTATTTGGTGCCGCAGGATGGGCAGGTGTTGCCTGAATTCGAGCCTGGGCAATATATCAGCTTAAAGATGGAAATTCCGGGCGAACACAATACCCACATTCGTCAATACAGCCTTTCGGATGCACCGGGCCAATCTCACTACCGGATATCTGTAAAGCGTGAGGATGCTGTAGAGTCCCGCCCGGCAGGTAAAGTATCCGTGTATCTGCATGAGCAGGTGCAAGAGGGCGATGTGCTTCAAGTATCTGCACCGGCGGGTGATTTTACGCTGGATCGGACAGATCGCAGACCTGTCGTGCTGATCAGCGGTGGGGTCGGGCTAACCCCGATGGTTAGTATGCTGGCTTCTTTGGTGAAATCTGCTCCGCATCGGCCTATCACTTTTGTCCACGCAGCAGTCAATGGGGATAACCATGCTTTGCGTAATGAGGTAGAAAAGCTGGTCGCCACACATGCACAGGCTGCAGTTCGCTGGTGTTACAGCAGACCAACGGAGCAGGATCGGCTGGCACAGGCTTTTCACAAGGAAGGTCGTTTGGATCTGGCCTGGTTGCAATCCGTGATACCGGATCGGAACGCCCAATATTATTTTTGCGGCCCTGAGGGATTCATGCAATCGGTATACGGCCTGTTGAAGGAGTGGAATATCCCTACTTCGGATATCCACTATGAATTCTTTGGTCCTGCCAGCGCATGGGAAGCAGAAGCACAATGACACAATGAAACACCAAAAAAGACGAAGGGTATTTATCCTTCGTCTTTTTTGCGATGATTACGATCGAAAATCCTGCTCATTGGGTACTACTTTTCAAAGTGCGCTCCTGTTTTCATAACAAGGGAGTACGCAAAAATTCCATACCTCCCGGCATATATGGGCGTAAAGCCTCCGGAATACGGATCGAACCGTCCTCTTGCTGGTGATGCTCCAGCAACGGAATCAGAATCCGGGGTGAAGCGACCGCTGTGTTGTTGAGCGTGTAACAATATTTCAATTTGCCGTCCGCATTGCGGTACCGGATGTTGGAACGACGTGCCTGGAAATCAAGCAGCTGGGACGACGAATGTGTCTCGCCGTAAGCTTGGCGGCTGGGCATCCATGTCTCGATGTCCACCTGCTTGTAGGTTTTTTGCGCCATGTCGCCTGTACAGACAGCCATCTTGCGATAAGGCAGCTCCAGCTGTTGAAGCAAGTCTTCCGCATTGCGCGTAATTTCTTGAAACATCTGTTCCGAAGCGTCCAGGCTAGCTTCGCAGATGACGACCTGCTCAACCTTGGCAAACTGGTGGACACGATACAGTCCGTGTACATCCCTTCCGGCTGAGCCGACTTCATTGCGAAAGCATACGGACACGGCTGCCAGCCGAATCGGGTCCGCAACATCCACGATCTCACCGCTGTAATACGAGACCAGCGGCACTTCCGAAGTGCCTACAAGCCACTGATCCTCTCCTGAGATGCGGTACGTCTGATCCAGTCCGAGCGGGAAAAAACCAGTGCTGCGCATCGCCTCTGCACGTACCATCAGCGGAACATCCAGCAACTGGAATCCACGTTCAGTCAGCAGATCGACCGCAAGCTGCTGCACAGCCCGATGCAATGCAACCCCTGCTCCCGTCAGATAGTAGTTACGGGTACCAGCTGTTTTGACACCCCGAGGGACGTCGATAAGCTTGTGAAGCTCACCGAGCGCCATATGATCCTTTGGTTCAAATTCGAAGTTCGGAACCGACCCGACCCGCTCCAGTTCCACATTATCCTCATCCGATCTCCCCCGTGGTGTATCTGGCGATACGATATTAGGCATCAGAAGCAAGAGCTGTTGAAACTGTTCCTCTACTTCCTGTTGCGGGGTTTCCAGAAGATCTAGCCGTCCGTTAATTTCTTTAACCTGCCGCTTCGCCCCTTCTGCCTGTTCACTCTGGCCGGCATGGATTAGCGCGCCAATATCCTGACTACACTGATTACGCTTCTGTCGAAGCTGTTCCACTTCCTGAAGTAGCTGTTTTCTCTGATCATCCAGGGTCAACAGCTCCCCGACCGATACCTGTATTCCTTTGCCGTCTGCTGCTGTCTGAACTTGCTCTTGATGCTCTCTGATCCATTTGATATCCAACATGACACCGCACTCCTTTTCGGATAAAAATACAAAAAGCGCCCTCATCCACATGGGACGAGGAGCGCTTTGATCTCGCGGTGCCACCCAAATTGACCGGACAGCATGACTGATGTCATGACTCTCCAATCCACTTTGCTCCGCTGTAACGGGCGGTCCGGTTTACTTAGGTACATATCGCCATATCCTACGCTAACGTATGGTCCTTGGCGTAAACGCCTCCGAGTTGGATGCTCTTCACAGGCATAATATCGTTTGCTTTTTTGTTAGTATACGGATTTTCGGCAGGGTAATCAAGGGCATGAGTCTGCACATTGGATTAATTCCTTTTTTCATTGTGATCTTTCCAATAAAAATAAATACACAGCGTAGACTCTGCAACACATCCATGCGGATTTCATGTTTGCGAAGGGAAAAGGTAGGCTTTATTTCATATGTATATCCATTCTACTTCATCTGCGATCATGAAACTGGAAGAATATTTAAGTAAAAGCCCCAATTTACCGTCTAAAATGGGCTATAGTCTCTATAATGACTTTTTAATTTCATGTAAAATGTAATGATTACCAAAATGGACAGCAATGGAGGAGAACATGGAGGATTTTAAAGATCGTTTACATACGATCCGCCAAGAACAGAACAAGCTGCTCAAGGAGTATCAAACATTAATCGCGGACTATGAAGCCTCAGATATCATTTTGGAGAATGAGGTTCTGCGAAAAAAGTTCGGGGATTATCAGGCTCGCTGCATTCACTTGGAAGAGCGAGTACGACATATTGAGCAGGAAAATGGAAAGCTGCGCACTGCGCTGACGGAGCAAATGCTGAGTGAAAAGGCAAATATGATTCGCATTTCGCGTGAAAAGCTGGAGACCTATTTTGCTTCCAGAACCGCAGAAGGGAAAAATCGGCTGACATCCTTTGAATATGGGGCTAAAAACCGGGTGGACCAGCTTATTCAGCAAACTACGCATGAGCTTAAAGAAGATCAGGACGAGATCGTCGCCAGACTGCGACTGTTTTCAGAGGAGATTCGTGACCGGATCATGGAGCAACGCGTGCGGTTTCAGGAGGCCGAGCGCCAATTGCTTCATCAGACGGCAAGCGAGTTTCAGCAACTCGGAGAAGAAGAGATCAGCGAGGAAACGATGCAGAAGCGCATGAAGCAAAATCAGTTTGAAATGAAGCTAGGCTTGAACTGGATCAACAAGCTGGGGATTTTGCTCATTATATTGGGTGTGGGAGCCGCTTTTAAATACTCATACTCCAACTGGTTCACAGGAAATATGAAGGGCGTGGCCTTCTTTCTGCTAGGAGCGCTGATGCTAGGAGGCGGCGAATGGCTGTATCGCAAGCAGAAGCAGACCTTTGCGCTCGGTATTTTGGGCGGCGGTATTTCTGTACTGTACGGATCGATTTTTTACAGCTACTTTTTGTTAGAAATCATAGGAATGTATACAGGCATAGGCTTGTCCGTACTAGTTACGGTGACCGCTGTGCTACTGTCATTAAGGTATGAATCCCGAACGATATGCTCTTTCGGTTTAGTAGGGGGGTATCTTCCGCTCTTTTCTTATATGGCAGCGAACGGGCTGGAAGGGAACGCCGTGTATATCGCCATGGGCTATTTGTTCCTGTTAAATCTGCTGATTCTGCTTGTATCCTTCCGCAAACGGTGGGTCGTCGTGCAATATATCAGCTTTCTGCTTAATACGCCCTTGATGATTGTGCTGGCGTGGTTATCGGAAAGCACCGTAGCGAGCATGCTGTATGCAGTCATTACATTTGCGATGTACCTCGGGATGACACTGTGGGTGCCGTTCCGTTTAAAAACAAAACTGTCATGGCTGGATTTCTCCCTATTGGCTCTGAATACAGTCGTGAGCTGTTCCGTTCTGTATTCTCTATTCGGCGATGCAGGCCTGGATGATTATAAAGGCTTGCTGGCTCTGGTCTTTTGCTTGGTGTACGGAGGTCTGGGACAATGGGTCCGTCGATATATTCCAGAGGAGAAACAAACCAAAATATTATTTTATGCGACTTCTTTGACCTTTGCCATCCTCATGATTCCGTTCCAGTTTGGAGTTAGATGGTTATCTATGGGGTGGTTGATCGAAGCAGTTCTTCTTACATTATATGGACACCGTTACCGGTTGAAGGAATTGGAACGAGCTGGCTGGGGCATTTTATTACTGTGTCTGGGCGCATTCTTTTTCGTCGATTTCCCTATATATCTGTTGTCAGGATTTGAGACAGACTATTTTGGACTCAAATATACGCTCATTACACTGGGAATGTTGATCGTTACCGTCTTCTATGCGATTGAATTTAGCCGTCCGAATGCTTTCAAAAACAATCGGTTGTACGAAATGCATCTCATGCAAGGATTTAAATATGTAGCTTTGGTGAACGTGTATTTCTACCTTTTGTATGAAGCCGGGCATTGGTATAACATCGTCTTATCCGACGAGTTTGCTCATTACACCTTGTACAAAGTATTGTTGTATGCCTGCGTATCGCTGGTGTTGGCTTATTTCCTGCCTAAGGTGAGGTTGCTGTATGATCGGGTGATTAAATACTACAGCTTGGCGTTGTACGTCATAGGCTACGCGCTGGCACTGGTGGTCACCGTAACGATTCCGACCTTGCATGAAAATTATGCGCAAAATACGGCTGCTGATTATGTGGCATTGGTGGTACTCGCAGCCTTTAATGTGCTGGTATTCTTCAGCAGCAGGGATTTCCTAAACGCACTGATGACCCGACATTATAGAAGTAATGAGTTGTATCCGGTCATTATGGGTGTATATTTGCTGGGCATCATAACCGCCTTTCTCGGAGTTCAGTTCCGCCTGAGGGATGCAGGTCTTGTGTTCAGTCTGGTGTATTTGCTGCTGGCCATTTTGTATATTGTATACGGCTTCCTCAAGCGAGTGGTCTACATTCGCAGATTTGGATTGGGCTTGACCTTGCTGTCGACAGGTAAGCTGCTGTTGTATGATCTACATCTGTTAACGACAGGAAGCACGATTGTAGCCTACTTCTCTTTTGGTGTTGTACTGTTGGCGATTTCGTATATTTATCAAAAAGTATCTAATCGCATGGGAGAGACCATAATAAAGAAGGATGTTGAAGAAAATATGTAGTTTTCTGTTGTATTTTGTAGATACCGAACATTATGAAAATAAATCCGGTAATAGTGAAAAATTATGCATGACCTTACATCCTACTTACGCTATAATGAGTAAAAATTATTTATGTACGCATGCTCATGTTTATGCGTAAGTAGAGAGAATGAGGGGGATATAATGAATTTGAGCAAGGGGCAGAATAGCCTGTCTGATAAAAATGAACGCTTCTCGTCTGCTGGATTTATATTGGCGGCGATCGGCAGTGCGGCAGGATTAGGTAATATTTGGAAATTTCCGTATATTACAGGACAATATGGTGGAGCTGCATTTTTCTTATTGTTTATTGTCTGCCTGTTGCTTGTTGGTTTGCCTGTACTTTTAGCGGAGCTTGCGCTTGGTCGTGCAGGTCGAGGAAGTGCTGCTTCTGCAATGGTAAAAGTAGGCGGTCATCCGATTTGGGGCAAGATGAGCATCATGTTTGTTATCGTGCCGTTTGTTATCTTGTCGTTCTATGCCATTGTAGGAGGCTGGACACTGCATTATGCCGTAGAGGCATTTAGCGGAAATCTGTTTTCAAATAATGATTTTGCTGGACAGTTCGCTTCTTTTTCCTCCGGCTATGCGCCGTTGGTTTGGCTGTTAGTTGTTTTTGCATTTACAGCAGTCGTGGTAACTCTTGGGGTATCGAACGGGATTGAAAAGTTCAATAAAATTTTGATTCCTGCCAAGGTCATCCTGTTGCTCGTGTTGATGATTAACGCTCTTATGCTGCCAGGCTCTGGTGCGGGCGTATCCTTCTTTCTGAATCCCGACTTCTCTAAGCTAAGTATAGAGTCTGCATTGGTTGCTTTGGGACATGCCTTCTTCTCACTCTCACTGGGGATGGGAATTATGATCACGTACGGTGCATACGTAGATCGCCGTCAATCGCTGGGTGGAGCCATGCTGGCCGTTGGTGGCGGAGATTTAATCTATGCGTTTATCGCAGGTATGATTATTTTCCCTACAACCTTCTCCTTCGGAATTAATCCGGCCCAAGGACCATCGCTGGTTTTCATTGCTTTACCGGCTGCTTTCTCGGCAATGCCTTTTGGTGCATTCTTCGGCGGTTTGTTCTTCGTACTGCTGGCGGTTGCTGCATTAGGTTCTATGGTATCCTTGCTGGAAGTTCCAGTAGCCTATGTCATGGAGCGTATGCGTTGGAGCCGGGTTCGCTCCGTTCTCGTCGTATCGGTCCTGTGCTTGATGCTGGGCGTCCCTTCTGCATTGTCCATGGGGCTGGTGCCTGAACTAAAAGTAGGGGATAAATCATTCTTTGATTTCGTAGACTTTACCGCATCCAACATCTTCTTACCGTTAGGCGGTTTGTTGATTGTTATATTCACAGGTTATTACTGGAAGACTGCGGCTGAGCATGCGAACATCAAACCCTTCTGGTTCAACGTATGGTTATTCGGTCTTCGGTATGTTGCACCGATCCTGATGTTGTTGGTCTTCCTTCATACCTCAGGTATCATCAAATTTTAAGAGAATAGAATACTAATAAAAAGGCATTTTCTTCCTAAGGGAAGAGATGCCTTTTTTTGTATATCTATCAGTGGTTACCTAACTGTGGAAAGGAATGATATAATAAAAACATTGTCATTAATTTTAACTTCATTGAAATCATTACGATTATGAAGTTTTATATAATGAATGAAAAGGCTACAGGGCATCGCAGACGATGTGCAGGAGAGGGAAAGGGCAGAAGAGCATTGAAACAGACAGGGAGCTTGAATTTGCAAGAAGGACGGCGGCTGAAATGAAGTCTAATCGGTTGTCGTCACAACGTCGTTATATGCCAGGTTTGGATGGTTTAAGAGCGCTGGCGGTCATCGCAGTCATTGTGTATCATCTGAATCCGGATTGGTTGCCGGGGGGTTTGTTGGGTGTAGGCGTGTTTTTTACTTTGTCGGGGTATCTGATTACAGATATTTTGGTGAGTCAGTGGGATACATATCATAGTTTTAAAATGAAAGATTTCTGGTTGCGTCGTGCCAGAAGGTTGCTGCCTGCCATGTTGACGGTTGTGGCTGTCATTGTCCTGTGCTCGTTGCTTTTCGATCCGTCACGGCTAACGGCCTTGCGCGGAGATGTACCTGCCGCATTGGTGTATATGAGCAATTGGTGGTTTATTTTCCATCAGGTTTCGTATTTTGAAAGTTTCGGCCCACCTTCTCCGCTTGGGCATCTGTGGTCGCTGGCGGTGGAGGAGCAGTTTTATATCCTGTGGCCCTTACTGCTGGCGCTCGGGCTAAAATTCATGCCCAAGCGTATTGTGCTCGCAGGCTGGGTAACTTGTCTGGCATTAATATCTGCGCTCTTGATGGCCGTGATTTACGTACCGGGAAGCGACCCGAGTCGGGTGTATTACGGCACGGATACGCGTGGATTTGCTTTACTAATTGGTGCGGCACTGGCCTTGGTGTGGCCAAGCGGCAAGCTGAAAGAGCAAGCTTCTGCTAAGGCGCGTATGCTTCTGGACAGCATCGGTGCAATAAGCTTGCTCTTGCTTTGTCACTGGGCGTGGGCCTCGAATGAATATGACCCATCTCTGTACCGGGGCGGCCTGCTGGGCATAGCTTTAGTCACTGCTATTGTGGTCGCAGCGTTGGCACATCCGGTAAGCCACCTTGGTCGTCTGCTTGGAATCAAGCCGCTACGTTGGATTGGAGCCCGTTCCTACGGACTGTATCTGTGGCATGTTCCGGTTATCACGCTAACGACGCCTCAGGTAGATACCGATGGCGTGCATGTGCTGCGCATCATTTTACAATTGCTAGCTACCATATTGCTGGCGTCTCTCTCGTTTAAATATATCGAGGAGCCGATCCGCCATGGAGGATTCCGCCACTGGATCACAGGAATCCGTTCTGCGGTTCGTAGACAGGCGCGGTGGAGATGGATGCCTACAACTACAGCGGCTGTGCTGTTTGTAGGTATTCTCGTGGGTACCGTCCACCTGTACGTGGCTTCTCCTGATGCAACGATTCAGGCGGCATCAAGCGATGAGAATCCAGTCGCAAAGGCAAAGGCGATGCCGCCGCTTCACGGAACGGTATCCGTGGCTTCCAAGGAGCCCCAAGCCATCAAGCTGCAAGGGTCCGAGGGCAGCAAGGCGCAGACCCCAGTCCCGTCTCAAACCCAGACGCCTAAGAATACGGCGGTCCAGGTTGGTACTACGGACGATGTTACGAAACCGTCGGAACCTTCGGACAAACCCAGAGAAGCTACGCCTATGACAGGTGATGGCTCGAGTGTTACCGCCATTGGAGACTCTGTCATGTTGGATGTACAGTCGTACATTCAGGAATCCTTCCCGGGAGCTGTTGTAGATGGGCGAATCGGCCGTCAGATGGCGGAGGCGCCTGCCGTACTGGAGCAGCTAAGACAGAACGGACAGCTCGGTAAGACGGTTATTATTGAGCTAGGCACGAACGGCGCTTTTACCAAGGACCAGTTATCCGATCTGTTGGCTAGCCTGAAGGATGCGAAGCGTATTATACTTGTGAATACCCGTGTACCTCGGCCGTGGGAGAGTATTGTGAACAAGCATCTTGCCGAAGCAGCGTCCCAGGACCCGCGAATTACAATGATTGACTGGTACGGAGCCAGCTCCGGCAAAAACTCCTATTTCGAGCATGACGGAGTACATTTAAAACCTAAAGGTGCTAAAGCTTATGCGTCCTTGTTGGCTCAGGCCCTAACGAAGCAATCGTAATAAACTGCAATGATACTCATAAATTATGTAAATGCAAGACAAGAAAGCCACCGGGAGTAGGTTGTCCTCTGGTTGAAGCACATCCCTAAATTTTCATCGGCTAAACCTAAGGGTTTTTCCAATGTCTATTCTAAGGTGTGTACATCAACCCTGATCCGGTGGTTTTTCTTATTTTAGTATGGAGGTACATAAGCTAATGGAAAAGGGCTATTCACATAGTAGGACAATGGAGCACCGCTTGAAGAGGAACAGAAAAAGACTCATTTGGATTGCTATTTTATTATTTGTGGCAGGTTGTATTACTTTCATTGCAATAAAGGTCTCAGATAACAAAACACATGCGCCAACACAGGAGCTTGCTAAAAAGACAGATTCCGTATCCAAGGACTCATCAAAAGGTAAAGCGGTCTCTCCAAAAAGCGACCCCGAAGTAGAAGATGGTGCCTTTGTCGAAAAATATTTAAAGCAGCAAATGCTAGGGCAGATGCCCGATGGAGCCGATGGTAAAAAAGTGGCCTACTTATCCTTTGATGATGGTCCATCCGTGACGGTAACACCTAAAATATTGGACATTCTGAAAAAACAGAAGGTCAAGGCAACCTTTTTTATCGTAGGAAAAGAAGCCGATGAAAATGAACATACCAGGAACATTATCAAAAGAATTGTTAAAGAGGGTCATGCGATAGGAAACCACACGTACTCTCATAATTATAAGTATTTATATCCTAACAGGCGGGTAAGCACGGACCATGTTATGCAGGATATTGAGAGGAACAATAAGGTATTAAAAAGTATTCTAGGGCCAGAATTCACCACAAGAATGATCCGGTTTCCGGGGGGCCACATGACATGGAATAGAAGAGATCCACAGGGGATGGCTGCTTTGGATAAAGTCTTACTTCAGAAGGACTATCATCAGGTAGATTGGAATGTACTAACGAAGGATGCAGAGGGAGCATCCAAGAAAGCCCCTGGACTAATCAACCAATTTATGAGATCAGTGAAAGGTCGAGAAAAAGCCATCATACTCATGCATGACACCTATGGTAAAGAAGAAACTGCAAAAGCTTTGCCGCAAATTATAGAATATCTAAAAAAACAGGGATATGAGTTTAAGGTAATGAAGTAAGATATGTTTATATATAAGAAAAGGACGGGGCTGATGGCCACCGTCCTTTTTGTTATTAAGGTATATCGTTCGCGTGTTTTAGATGCGCTCTGCTTCACCCATCGCCTGAATGAAAGCACCGATACCTTTGGGGTCGTTGGTTATAATCGGCTCACTGATATAGTAAGCGAAGGTACCGTCCCGACGATCTTTACCACCCAAACCGCTTACTTGCACCGTTTTGTTCAGATTCACGAGTCCTTCTTCAGTGATCGTGATAAATTCATCAATAATTCCCTTACGGATGATTTCGGCCTCTTGACGATAATGCTCTGGCAGATAGCCTTTGCGAACGCCCTTGGCAATAGCATAGAGAATCATGCAGGAAGCAGAGGCTTCCAGATAGTTGCCTTTCACATGGCCCAGGTTAAGCACTTGATAAAAGACTCCACTTTCTTTATCACGCACATTCAGCAGGGCTTCTAGTGTTTCCGTCAGCATATCAATCAGGACGGGACGGTCTGCATGATCCTCTGGAATATAGTCCAGCACGTCAACGAGTGCCATAACGAACCAACCCATCGAGCGTCCCCAGAAATTTTTAGAGCAGCCTGTTTCCGGGTTGCACCAATGCTGCTCACCCTTCTCATCCCAAGCATGGTAGAGCAGGCCTGTTTCAGGATCACGCGTATGTTCGTAGCAAAGCTTGAATTGCAGGGTCACATCGTCAAACTCTGACGGATCTCCGAATTCGCGGATGAATTCAGCATAGAACGGGGCACCCATGTACAAGCCGTCGAGCCAAATTTGATACGGATAAATTTGCTTATGCCAGAATGCGCCCTCGCTTGTGCGTGGGTGTTTTTCCAGTTGACTGCGTAATTGGTAGGCTGCCTTTTTGTATCGTTCATCTCCTGTGGCACGATACAGCGAGAAGAGCAGCTTGCCGTTATTCACGTGGTCAATATTGTACTCATCTACTTTATAGCGCTGAATTACGCCATTTTCGTCAACAAAATGGTCCATATGTTTTTTTATAAATTCCATGTACTTGGGATCGCCTGTCAGTTCGCCAACCCATTCCAGACCTCTGTAAATGACACCGTGGTCATATTCCCATTTTTCATAAAATTCCGGGCTCCGTTGCAGAACGGAATCGCTCATACGTACAGCCCAAGAATCTGTTTTTGTAGGACTGGTGGTTGGTTGTGATGTTGGATTTGCCATGATACAGTCACCTCTTTAGTAAATGTTTAATCTGTAATTGTTATTGTTGTTACATAGATGGAGTGTGTGTCTTAGGGTCAACGGGTTTGTTCTTGAAGCCCACGTTATTGTTACCCCAGCACCGATCGTAACTGAAGCCTGTCAGTTCCTCGAATACCTTCCGGGCTTCCGGTTTGGCTGATTTCATGGAGCCACCGTTTTTGAGGCGGTCAATTTCGGCGATTAGCTTCTTGTGGCTGTCAATATCCAGCTTCATCACGACAGAAGCAATCATACCGATGATCGCGAGAATGATAGTACCAACCACAAGTACATAAAAGATGGCGTGCTGAGCAGCGACGGGCTGACTATCAGCCCCGGATACAAAGCCAAAATGCTGTAACACCCAGCCGAGAATGAAGACGACAACGGCCCGCACCATTTTTCCGGCAAAAGTCATCATACCTGCATAAATACCTTCCCGGCGACGGCCGGTCAACGCTTCATCCACATCGGCAAGGAACGTGTATTGATTCCAAGGGATGTAGTAGACGCCCCCAGTACCAAGCCCCATGAACAGGGTGATGACATATAGCCATACCATCGTATTCGAGGCTCCCGTTATATAGAGCAGGCCATAACCTGCTACGCTAAAGCAAACGACAACGAGTGCGGCGATGAAAGGCATACGGAACCCTTTACGCACGCAGAATTGGATGAAGAAATAGGTAGAAATCAATTGAATGACAGAGTTAAAGCTGTTCAAATTGGATACCATCTCCGAGCTTTGGAACAAGGAGAAGACAATAAAGTACGTAAAAGCAGAAGTAAACAGCCACTCAGCTGAAAAGCCGCCCAGGTACATCCCGAGATGATGACGGAACGTCTTGACTCGGAAGGTAGAGGAAATGTCGACAAACAACTTTTTCATCGAATCTATAAAGGAAAGCGGAGCTTCACCTTCCAGTTCCTTTTGCAGTTCCTCACTTGGACGTTCCCAGGAGTTTTTGTACAAGAATGCCATCGCAATCAGCAGAATAGCTGCAAAAACGAGACCGGTATAAAAGAAAGGCAATGGAGAGTCTTTGCCATACTCGGCAATAAAGCGACCAGGGATAAAAGCGGCAGCGAAATTTGCAATTTTGCCAAACATGGCCTTCCATCCAGTCAATCTGGAGCGTGCGCCGAAGTCCCGTGTCATCTCTGACGCTAGTGCTTCATACGGCACCATGACAGAGGTATACACCAGTTCAAACAGCACGTACGTACTCAGGTAATACCAGAAGCCCAACCCATCTACCCAAAGCATCGGATACACGAGCATCAGCGGGATACCCATCATGATGAAAAAGCGTCGTCTGCCGAATTTACGGCCCAAGCGGGTCCGGTGAAAGTTATCGCTGATAAAGCCCATGACCGGATTGCTGACTGCATCTATGATGCTGGCAACAGAGAAAATGGCCGCGGCCTGAACGGGAGACAGTCCGCAAAAGGTTGTATAAAAGTACATTAACCATGCACCGCTAATAGCAAGTGCGCCACTTCCTAGCATGTTACCGCTTCCATAGGCGAGTGTATGTTTCAGTGTGATTCTTCGTTCCATGATCTGTTCACCTCATATTTTGTCTGGTTATGAGGACAATCACCGGTCGCTATATTATGCAAAATTGTCTGAGTTGGTAGATGGGCCAGGGCGTCCTGATTAGGCGAGGCTTTTAACGTGCCCCTATATTTTTTCCGCTCGGAGTACCCGAGCCGATCAGATCGCTTCCTTTGGCCAGCTTAAGGAAATCACCTAGCTGGATGGAACCGTCTGCACTTCGAGTGATAGAAGGCGTGAGGCTAACAAAGTCGTCTGCACTGACTACCAGACCTTTGGCATTCGTCGATTTCTTGTTTTTCCACCAAACGCTAGAGTCGTCCTGATCTGTACCGCTTGTTTTATCACTTGCTGTTCCTTCAAAAGAAAGATTGTTAATGAACACGTGGTCACCCTTGTCAAAAGCAAAATTACTTTGTCCATTGTCCCACGAAGTATTATTGGTCAACGTAATGCTGCCGGGGTTGCTATTGTAGGTGAAGCCGTGTTTTTTGTTCTGGAAAGCAATACTGTTTTTCACAATATGGTTGACTTTGATTTTGTCTCCACCCAGCTTAAAGCCGTTGCCGTCGCTGTTCGCGGTAGACGTTCCATCTGCGGTCTGCCCGTTGTGGTGGGCCACACTGTTCAAAATGGTTACTTCGCCGATAGGACCCGTTTCGGTTTTGCTATACAAATCCCAGCCATCGTCTACGTTGTACGCAGCCAAGCAGTTATCAAACACATTGCCTGATCCCACAGTCAATTTGGCAGCGAAGCCATCGGCATCCTCACCATTATCGGGATCAGCGTTATCGTGAGAGTAAGAATTCAAAATCAAATTGTTCGATGGCCACTCACTAGTGGAAGCGTTAGGGGAGTAACGTCCAAGCTGAAGTCCAGTATCCCGGTTGTGGTGGGTTTCCACGTTTTCGATTCGGTTATTGCTGCCGCCGATATAGATACCATTATCTCCGGCCCCCTTTACTTCAAGGCCCTTTACCAGCCAAAAGTCTCCGTTAAGCTGAAGTCCACGATTGGCTGAACCAAAGGCTTGAGCAGAGAAATCAAGTACTGGCTTTTCACTACCGTAAGCGACCAACCCTTTGAGTGAGCCGTTATTGCCGCTATTTTCACGCTGAATTGTAACCGTTGAGGAGTAGGTGTAGTTACCACCGCGCAGGTAAATGGTTTTACCAGGAGCAATTTGTGTAAGTGCTGCTTCGAGCGTGGTAGGACTGGATATTGTACCCGGATTGGACACGTTACCATTTGGCGCCACATACAAATCTCCTGCCGCTAATGTTGTGGAGACGGTGGTTGAGTCGGTTGTACTAACTGCCTCTTCTGTAAGTGCGGAAGAAGGGATGTCGTTGGATAAAGTATCTGCGTAAGCGGTTCCAATAAGGCAAGAAGAAGCAAAAACAAAAGAAACACCGAGTCTTAGAGCGTTAAATCCGGTTTTTGGACGATCATTTCGTTTAAACATGTAATTTCCTCCTTATTTGAGCTCATATTTTAAAAGAAGATAGCATCTATAAAAGTGACTCATGCTGTCTTTCCACTAAAAACAGGACACCTCCTGGGGGAACAGATTGATCTACCATTAGTCCAAAACGCTCTAAGAAGTATATGCACAGTGTAATATATGTTAACGTTTGCATCAACAGTTTTTTACTGTTTTTTTGATATTGTGAAAAAAAGTTCACACTTTTGTTTCAACTAAAAATGTAGTTTTGCCAGACTGGGAAAATTTGATTATACTTAAACATTATACATATAATAGGAATGAAAACTGTGGGAAAGGGTGGGTTTAGCGCATGGAGAGTGGAAATCATTTGACGGATTCAACTGTCGAACAATTGCAGGAAAAGCGGCCACGAGTGAAAAATGAGATGATCGATTGGCTTAAGACCATTTTTGTAGCCATTGTGCTCGTGTTCATTATACGTTGGCTATTATTTGCGCCATTTATTGTTGAGGGAGCGTCCATGGAACCGAATTTCAAGACAGATGAACGAGTGGTCGTGAACAAGGTGATTTACGATTTTCGTGATCCCAAGCCGAGTGAGGTTGTTGTATTCCATGTGAGAAAGGAACAAAGAGACTTTATTAAGCGTGTTATTGGAGTGGCTGGAGATACGATTCAGTATCAAGGCGACAATCTTTATGTGAACGGTAAGAAAGTAGAGGAGTCATACATTCAGGGAGCTATTCAGGATGCGCACGCCAAGGGAGAACTATATAACAATGTTGATTTTCCAAATGGGACCATAACCGATTCCAAAGTACCTGAGGGTTATGTTTTTGTGATGGGCGACCACCGCAATAATAGTAGGGATAGTCGTGCTATTGGCTTTGTCTCTATTAAAGATATTGTTGGCCGTGCGGATGTGATTTTTTGGCCGGTGGATAGCGCACAATGGGTTAAGCATAAATAATATAAGAGCGCCTAAGAGGGGGGGGATTCCTCACTTAAGGCGCTTTTTATTTTATAATCTCATTATATTTTTTTCGTAAACGGGTCAGGAAGCTTGCTATGGACGAAATGCTAAAGGCGCTAGACCAATTTAAGGCTTAGCATGTGTACCATGGACAAGCCTGTTTAGGCCTGAACAGGTTGAAACCAAGAGGACTTGCGCGAACAACACGCAAGTCCTCTTTTTTGCATCTGGCTTCGCATCCTTGACTCAGCCTTTGACGGCTCCAGCGACGACGCCTTTGACAATGTATTTTTGCAGAAAAATAAATACGATGATCGAAGGCAGAACAGCCATTACCATCGCGGTCATGGCGTATTGCCAGTCTGACGTATACTGTCCGACAAAGGTATAGGCGGCCAGCGTCAGCGTTTTGGTGCTGGGTGAGCCGTTGACCATGAGTAACGGAAGCAGAAAATCGTTCCAAATCCACATCACGTCGATAATGACAATGGTGGCGGTGACTGATTTCAGCAAGGGAAAAATCACGGAAAAGAAAAGCCGGAAGCCCGAGGCCCCATCGATTTTGGCGCTTTCATCAATCTCAGCCGGAATACCTTTCACGAAGCCGTGATAGATAAACACTGCCAGCGGTGCGCCGAAGCCCCAATACAGCAAGCCAAGTCCCCAAGTGCTATCTGCCAGATTTAAGTCTTTCGCCAGTCGCAAGACAGTGAGCATGATGGACTGAAATGGGATCAGCATCGGCATAATGCACAGCATGTAAATCACGGAGCTCCATTTGCTTTTGGTTCTTGCCAGCTTGTAGGCCGCGATGGAAGATATCAGTACGATACCTGCCAGTCCGACGACGGTGATAATGGTGTTATTCAGAAATAGGCGCGGATAGTCAATGAATTTCCATACATATACGTAGTTATCCAGCGAAAGCTGCTTGGGCAGCGCAATAACGTCGGTCATGACCTCAGCGAAACTTTTGAACGAATTGTTAATGGCGAGAAACAGCGGGTACAAAAATAACAATGATAATACAATCATGCCCGCTTCTAGCAAAATACGTCCCGTACGGCTGCGTTGCATCAGGCTTCAACCTCCCTGCGTTTGAAAATAGACAATTGAATAATCGTAATGATCAGGACTGCAACGAATAAAATCAATGCTTTGGCTGTTCCGTAGCCATACAGATTGTTCTGGAACGTGTCCCGGTAAATATCATACGCAATGCTGTATGTTGTACCACCTGGCCCGCCGCCGGTCAGAGATAAAATGACGTCGAACACTTTGATCGAGTTGGTCAGTGCCATGAAGACCGAGATCGTAATAGAAGGTGCGAGCATCGGTAGAATAATACTGAAAAATCTCCGAATCGGCCCCGCGCCATCGACAATGGCAGCTTCTTTTAGATCCTCTGGCACAGATTGCAAGCCTGCAATATAAATGACCATGTAAAAGCCAATGGATTGCCAGATCGATACCGCCAAAATGGAAATAAACGCGAGCCCTTCCTCACCCAGCCAGCTTAGCTGGAAGATACCCCAGCCTGTACTGTGTCCCAGTGACTCAAAGCCTTGCATGAAGATGAATTTCCATATAAAGCCGACAATCACGAGACTGAGGATATACGGGATAAAGAAAGCCGCCCGCAGCCAAGCCGAGCTTTTCAGCTTCATATCGAGAACGAGCGCCAGCAAAATGGCCAGCACATTAACCAATACAATGTACAGAATGGCATACTTGACGGTAAACCAGGCTGCATGTGCAAAATTGGCGTCCCCAAGCAGGATTTGCTTGAAGTTATCCAGACCTACAAATTTCGGATGTTTGGATATGCCGTTCCACTTGGTCAGGGAATAGCGTATCGTCATCAAAAACGGAATATAAAATGCAATCGTAATGCATAGGATTACGGGCAGTGTGAATAAACCGAATTCCAGTTTACTGCCCTTGTCGCCCCAAGTTCCCCTTTTTTTCAGCATAACGCACCTCTTTTTCTCAACATTTTCCGCTCTTTCGCTCCAAGCTGTTTAAGATATAATGAAAGTATAGGATAGCCCCTAGGGCCGGACCAATGGATTTAAGAAAACAGTTGAGGGTAAAAATGTGTACGCTTTCAAAAGGGGCGATTATCATGATGTCAGAGCGTGTAGGAACGTTTCTTCGCTCTATGTGGAGGAGGATCACGCAAAAATTAGTGAACAAGCTCATTCTACTTTTTACCTCGGTGATTATTCTGGTGGTGGGCTCACTCACAATTATTTCCTATCAGATGATTGAAAAGGAGTCGGTTAACCATAGCATCGCCAGCACGACCAATAATCTGTTGCTGGTCAATCAGAATTTGGAGGATTACTTGGAGGGAATGCAGCAGTTGGCTCTTCCGCAGCTTCGTTATAACGATATCATGAACGCCATTGCCAATGAGAATCGAGACTATGCTTCGAGAATGGTCATTGAAAATTACTTGCGCAGCATGTTTTATTCACGTAATGATCTGGAAGCGATCTATCTGTACGTGGCGGACCGACATCAATACTATGTGGTCACCAGGGAGACATACAACATTACGGTGCGCAAAGGAATAAACACGGATATTCCCAAGCTTCCCTGGTATAAAGAGGCGATGGCTAGTACCACGAACGAATCATTTCAATCCTTTGTGGGATCCCGCTCTGATATGGGCTATGTGGCACCACAAGCCAGCTTTATGGCATACCATCGAGTGCTGAGGTCGATTGCATCCCGCCATCCGCAGGCGGTGCTGTCCTTTTATTACAATACGAGCGCCGTGGACGAAATCATGCAGAACATTCCACTGGGCAAAGGGGACCAATTGATGCTAATGAGCCCTAAAGGGGTTCCCTTTTATGTGAACAGCTTTCCGCTATATGAGCGGATGCGTGATTCTGGAGTGTTGACACAGATCGGCAAGGGAAGAAGCGGGCGAGTAACGTGGTCAGATAGCAGTGGGGATCAGGAGTATTTGGTCGTCTATGATGTTGGTGAAAAAGAGGGGTGGCAGCTCATTAAGCCCATCCCATACCGCCAGATTTATGAAGCAGCTACGACAACACGGAATTGGAGCTATGCCATCGGAGCTTTATTTTTAGGTGTGTCTATTATATTAGTGACACTGACCTCGAACGCCATTACCCGACCTTTACATAAGCTGTCCACCCAGATGAAGCGGTTTAGCACCGGAGATTTTGGAGCAACAGCTCCTGTGAAGGGACATGACGAGATTGCATATTTGTCGCTGCATTTTAACGAAATGGTACAAAGAACCGAAGAACTTATTAATGAGCGCTATCGCATGAAGCTGGTCGAAAAGAACGCCATACTCAAGGCGTTGGAGGCTGAAATTAATCCTCATTTTCTGTACAATGCCCTGCAAGCCATATCCACACAGGCATTAAAGCGGGAGATGTTCGACATGGCGGATATGGTGGATGCGTTGGCCCAAACGTTGCGGTATTCCATCAACGGCAAGGATATCGTAGTTGCCCGCGAAGAGCTCAAGCACATTGAACGGTATATAGGTCTGCAAAAAGCAAGGTTCGGAGCGAGACTGCGGGTCGAAGTGGTATGGGAAGAAACGCTGATGGAGCTGCCGATTCCGAGATTATCTGTGCAGACGTTGGTGGAAAACGCTATCAAGCATGCGTTGGAAAAAGTATCAAGCGATATTCTGATCGTCATTTCAGCCGAATCGAATTCTACAAATGCCACAATTACAGTCAGGGACAACGGACCTGGAATTTCAGAGGACAAGCTGAAAATGGTGCTGGATTCATTCCATGAAAAATGGGAAGAACGGGAGAGCGAGCATATTGGTTTGAAAAATCTGAACACACGGTTGAAGCTTTTGTATGGAGATCAGGCAGGATTATTCATACTTACGGATGAAACGGGAACGGAAATGAGAATGCAAATTCCCCGGGGAGGAAGTAGTCATGTATAACGTATTGATTATTGACGATGAGGAGCCATTGCGCGAAGCCATTCGTATTATCGGGGATTGGGACGGTCTGGGCATCGAACATATTTATGAGGCGACGAATGGAAGGTTGGGACTGGAGCTGTTGGGTCAGCACCATATAGATGTGGTGATGGTCGATATGAAAATGCCTGAGCTGAACGGTATCGAATTTCTTCGTGCCATCGAAAAGGCATATCCCCACCTGCTGACGATTGTCATTAGTGGCTACAATGACTTTGAATTTACACGGCAGGCGATTCAATCCCGGGTGGTGGACTATCTGCTCAAACCTATCAATCGTCAGGATCTGAACCAGGCACTGCGCAAAGCAGTGGACATTCTGGAAAGTCGAGAGCAAAGCAAAAACAAGTTCATTAGCCAGAACATTACGCTGAATATGTCACTGCCGAAGCTGAAAGAGAAGCTATATTTGTCCATTTTGGACGGTAGCTTTAAAAGGCAGGCCAATACGGCGTTGCTCCCATTGATCGGAGCGGATCAGCCGGGGAATCGCTTTGGGGTGATCGTGCTGCGGCTGCTGAACAGGGATGAGATTCGCAGGACGCGTTTTCATGGCGATGCCGATCTGATGGATTTTGCCGTGACCAATGTGTTAGCTCAGACGTCAGATGAACGGTTGAGTTGTTTTAGCTTCTCCCATCCGCGACGGGAGCGTGAGGTCGTTTCGATCTGTACCTTGGCCCCAGGACAAGAAGAACATATGGCCTTACTATTGGCACAAGTGACACAGAAGGCGGTGGCGAACCTGCATGGGCTGTTCAGCATGGTAGTAGTTGCCGGATTGGGTAAGCTCTGCACAGATGTATTGGAGCTAGCGTCTGCTTATATGGATGCCAAGACGCTCATTCACAGCACGGATGTGTTGAAGCTGGAAGGGGAATCCATTCTTCATACAGTGCCACGGCAAACGGGTACGTTAGAGGAAATGTCATGGACGGAGCGACTGTTGTCGATCCAAAAGGATGCTCAGACAGGTCAGGCGAACCGGGCAAAGGTACTGCTGGGCGATCTGCTGAAACAATTGGCATCAGGCCCTATTTTCCGTTTACAGGATGCGGATCGAATGATGAAGGAGTTCCATTTTTTACTGAGAGAAGCTGCGATTGAGTTGGGTGCGTCTACGTCAGCGTTGAATCAAGATGGAGCTTTGGAAGAACCGGAGCAAGTGGGGGAAAGCGATTTGTCTGCTGATTTTACGAGCTTTGTCCACTACGGTCAGAGATTGAATCGGATGCTGGAGCTTTACATTGCTGGGGTCCAACATGCTCAAGCGGGGAACCAGCCCTTTGACATAACGGATATCAAAAGGCACATCGACCGTTATTATTTTGAGGATATTAAAATTTCGTTTTTTGCCGAAACCTATTTTTTGAGTCGGGAATACCTGATGAAGCTGTTTAAGCAGCAGTTTGGTTACGGTATTCACGAATATGTACAGAAGGTTAGAATGGACAAGGCGAAGGAGCTGCTGGGTGATTCTAGCCTGAAAATACAGGAAATCTCGGATATGCTCGGCTACAAAGATAAAAATTATTTCAGTAAGGCTTTTCGTAATTATTATCAGGTGTCACCGTCTGAGTATCGCGTGAGCCTGCAATAAACCACTTTTTTACCCTTAACGCTTCACTAATCTGCCTTTTTAAATTGGAGTATATTTTTTAGAATGAGCGCATGGACGTTGATCACAAACAAATGGGGGAGTATCCATGTTAAAGAAGATGATGGCGTTATCCGGCAGTTTGCTTTTGACGGTCGGTTTGTTGAGCGGATGTGGAAGCGGCGGCGGCACGGATGCGTCGAAAGAAAGTGCTGGCGGCAAAGAAGATTTGAAAACGGTTACAATAAACATGTTCACAGCTTCACCAGAGTATACCGATGCTTTTAACGCGTATATCGAGGAGTATAAGAAGGTCAAACCTAACGTGAAGATCAATCTGGAGATCATGCAGGCAGACTACAACACGATTCTGAAGTCGAAAATAGCCTCAGGTAGTACACCGGATGTATTCCAAACGACGGCAGGAGGCGACATCGACACGTATGCGGATTATAGCGCTGATCTGACCAATGAGCCGCTGGCAGCAGCCATGACGGATGCTGTTCGAGCGAATATGAGCTCCAGTGACGGCAAAGTGCTGGGACTCCCGGTAAAAGGGAACCTGTTTACGCTGATTTACAATAAGGATTTGCTTACCAAGGCTGGGGTAACCTCCCCGCCGAAGACGATTGCAGAAATGCAGGATGCGGTCACCAAGCTAGAGGCGAAGGGCATTACTCCATTTGCCAATGCATATAAAGAGTGGTGGGTATGGAAGCATATCTTCCAACACTATGTAGATGCTGCCGCGCAGGATGCAGGCGTGGAACCGAAGCAACTCGTTAGTGATTTTATCGCAGGCAAAGCAAAAATCAAGGACTACCCAGTGCTGTACAACAACTTCTTTAACTTCATTGATTTGACGGTGAAACATGGCACAGATAAGCCACTGGAACGGGACAGCAATGCGGAAGTAAGTGATTTTGCATCCGGAAAAGCTGCGTTTATGACGGGTAAAGGTGCATGGGATGAGGAAGCAATCAAGAAAATTAATCCTGATCTCAAGATTGGCATCATGGGATATCCGGTGAGTGACAAAGCTGATCAATCGGTTATCATTACCGGTGCGGATCAGGCGTTGCGTATCAACAAGGATTCCGAGGTATCGAAGGAAACAATTGAATTTTTCAACTGGCTGTACACTTCGGAATACGGTAAGAACTGGTTCTCCCAGGTAGCGAAGGTGATTCCTCCAATTAAGGATGCACCGCTTCCTGATCTGGAAATGCCTAAGGAAATGGAAAGCATTTTGAAAACGTCGAAGTCCGGTGATCTGTCTGTTAACTACTCGCTGGATACGTTCCACCAAAAATTTGGCGAGCTGATGCAGGCATATATCAGCGGTAACATGAATAAGGATCAGGCGGTTGCAGAGATTGAGAAGGCATGGGTGCAATTAGGTTCAGCACAATAAGATTGGTTCCGCAGAGGCGTCCGTAAGGGCGTCTTTTTGTATTATAGCTAGGAGGCGGAGAGGGGGTGGACAAAAAAATATTTAATAATATTTAAATATTTACTTGCAAAAAGTTATTGAGTTGTGGATAATAGGTTGTGTGCAATATATCTACACCATACGACATACATAATGACTGCAAGTTGCAAATGTGAGAGATCCCCCGTTGGAGGAATCTCTTTTATTCCGTTTGGACTATGCCGATTATGTTTTTAATAGACCGTGTAATTTGAAGCGTATTTTTCGTTTATGTGACGAAGATAAAAAGGAGATGAACGTTTTGACGAATTCGTTGTTTACACCGTATACACTGAAAGATTTGGAATTAAAGAATCGTGTGGTGATGCCCCCGATGTGCCAATACTCGGTGACAGCCAAGGACGGGATTCCGAATGATTGGCATCATGTCCATTACCTGAGCCGGGCTATTGGAGGCACGGGCCTGATTATTATAGAAATGACGGACGTGGAACCGGATGGACGGATTACAGATTATGATCTGGGTCTTTGGTCAGACGAGCATGTCCCAGCTTATAAGAAGCTGGTTGACGGCATTCATGCGCACGGGTCCAAGGTAGGTATCCAGATTGCTCACGCGGGCCGTAAAGCTGAGGATGCAGCTGAGCCAGTTGCTCCTTCCGCGATTGCATACCCGGATGCGAATTATAAACAGCCACGCGCGCTTACGACGGAGGAAGTCCGTGGCATGGTGCAGAAATTTGCAGACGCTACCCGGCGTGCAGTTCAAGCGGGCGTGGATACGATTGAACTGCACGGGGCACATGGTTACTTGATTCACCAATTCCATTCGCCAGTTACAAACAAGCGGGACGACGAGTACGGTAAGGATTTATCGCGTTTCGGCGTTGAAGTCATTCAGGCTGTACGCAAGCAAATGCCTGCGGGTATGCCGTTAATCTTACGCATCAGCGCGGTGGAATACGTAGATGGTGGGTACGATGTGGATCATGCCATTGAGCTGAGCCGTGCATATCAGGCGGCAGGCGTAGACGTGATCCATGTTAGCTCGGGCGGGGAAGGCCCTGCAGGCGCCAGAAAGCCGGGCAACTATCCGGGCTATCAAGTGCCGTTCGCACGCCAAATTCGCGAGGCACTGAACATCCCGGTGATTGCTGTAGGCTCGTTGGATGACCCAGCCTTGGCGCAGTCCGTTATCGGCAACGAGGATGCCGATCTGGTCGCTGTGGGACGCGGATTGCTGCGCGATCCATATTGGGCGATTCATGCAGCAGTGATGCTGCGCGGCGAGGAGCCTTCCATACCTGAACAATATCAACGTGGCTACTGAGGCCTAAGTAATCCCACGTTGTTTATATATAAACAAGGCACCTGCAACGAAGTGTACGCTTCGTCAGGTGCCTGTTTTGTTTTATGGACAGATGGTACAGTGTAAGCAATCTTACAGGTAGTAGTGGTTATATTTTGTATACTTGTATTATTTAGTGATTAGGAGGTTTGAAAGTGGATTATATTATCGAAACGAAAAAGCTCCGCAAACAGTTTGGGGGGGCTGTAGCTGTAGACGACATATCCTTACATATGGAGCGTGGCAGTATCTACGGTTTCCTCGGTGAAAATGGAGCTGGTAAGACAACCACTATCCGCATGCTAATGAGGCTAATTGAGCCTACAAGTGGGGAGGTTTTTTTATTTGGCGAGCGGCTGGAGAAAAACCATCCTTCTATTTTCTCGAAAATAGGTACAATTATCGAAACGCCTGGTTTATATGAAAATTTGAGCGCACGCGACAATCTAAGAATTTGCTGTATGTATATGGGGGTGCAGGACGATGGAAGGATAGAACGTACCCTAACCACGGTGGGATTAGAGCATACCGGCAAAAAAAAGTTTAAGGATTTTTCCCTAGGGATGAAGCAAAGATTAGGGATTGCGAGGGCGCTTGTTCATGACCCTGAGTTGCTTATATTAGATGAGCCGACGAACGGACTGGACCCATCTGGAATTAAGGAAATTCGTCAGCTATTGAAGCGGTTGTGCGAGGAAGAAGGAAAAACGATTCTTATTTCCAGTCATATCTTGAGCGAAATTCAGCAGTTAGCTACACACATCGGGATTATACATAATGGAAAGCTGTTAGCGGAAGACCGTTTGAGTCGGTTGGAGGAAGGTTTTGAGCAATACACAGATGTAAAGGTAGACGATGCAGAAGCAGTGCAAGCATTTCTGCAAGAGCACATGAAGCAGCTTCAATCTGATGTGATATCCCCACAACAATTAAGAATTCATAGTCCGATTGAGAATACAGCCACGTTAAATAAACAGCTAATAGATCATCAGTTTTCAGTCTATGAGATACACACCTCAAAACAGACGCTAGAGGAGTACTTTCTGACTCTCATTTCGGGAGAGGATGTGCGACGTGATTAGAGCAGAACTCATTAAACTTAAAGGCTCTAAAGCCTTCTTGTTGAGCTATATTATATTACTGGCTGTTGTACTGTTGATGTTTGGATTGAACGCTATTTTTTACAGATATTCAATTGATAATCTAGGTTGGGACTACTATTTTACAAATATTGTTTCCTTGGTCAATATTGCAGCCGGATTTATCAGCTATTACATTTTAACGGGTCATATTTTTGCAAGAGAGTATCAGGAAAACACGCATCTGTTTATGTTTACCACGCCTGTCACCAGGGTTAAATTTTATTTTAGTAAATTGATCCTTATTTATGGATTTATAATGGTGTCCTTATTTTTCGTGCTGTTTTTGTCTGCATTATTAGGCATGCTCATTACAGATCGTCCCTTAACGATGGCTATCTGGGTATACCAAATCCAAGTGTTTGCTAAAATGTGTGTGATGCATGCGATGTTAATCCCAATTGCCTCTTTTTTTGCTATACGCTGGAAGAGCATCATGGTGGTTGTACTCGTAGTTTGTACTGCAATATTTTTGAATTTTATATACAAAAGTGAATGGTACCCTTGGATTGTGCCCTATCTCTTATCTCCTAATGAAAGAAATGCGACTATACCTACCAATGTTTCAATAGCATGGCTCAGCTTATCCGTGATCTTCCTTCTTGGATTGTTTTTATCCATATGGACATATCAGAGAAGAGCCTAAATGAAGATTTTTTGAAAGGAGGGCTACTATGTTTGACCTGTTTAGAGCAGAGTGCTTGAAGCTGAAAGAAACTAAAATTCTTTTTCTAAGTGTGTTTATTTTAATAGCAACCGTATTTTTGACTTTTAGTACTTACGCCATAAATCCTAAACTTTCCTTGGATCGTGATGGATGGAATGAATACTTTATGGATTTGGTATCCTCAATTAATTTAATAACTGGATATATGAGCTATTACATTTTGACCTGCTATATCTATGCGAGAGAATACCAGGAGAACACTCATATTGCACTGTTTACAAACCCAGTTCGCCGAACTCGGATTTACTTCAGCAAGCTGCTCGTTATCTATATGTACATCGCTGTTAGCCTGCTGTTAGCATTTGTGCTATCTGCGATATTGGGTACGTTTATTACGACCAGACCGCTAACTTTTGAAATCGTTATGTATCAGCTTGGGATATTCGCTAAAATGATTCTTATGCACGCTATGCTTATCCCGATCATCACGTTCTTCGCCATCCGTTGGAAAAAATTTGTGCATGCTATTATGGGAATGTGTACGGTCATGTGTTTAAATTTTGTTTTGGTAAATACACCGGGGAATACCTTTTATCCATGGACAGTGCCGTTATTGTTTTCTCCCCATGGCGACATGGGCAGAACATTTACGTATGTTCCTGGAGGGATCCTCAGTATTTGCTTTATTTTTGTGCTGGGTCTTTTTTTAGCATTGCGAAGTTATGTTCGTATAGAGAAATAAGTAGAGTATAACAAAAAGAAATAGACCGCCCTGGAGAGGGAAACACGGTCTATCTCTAATAGCTAGCCCTTATCAGCCGACCGCTCTTCAAAGCGGCTGCTGCCAAGAGTAGGGATGTTACCAGCATCCTTGCTCTTTTTTAGTATATCCTTCTATCATTTATTTTAGCACATCTGAATAACCAATATAACTGAATGCCGCTGTTTACTTGGTGAAAATTTTAACTTCCTTTGGAGCAAGAGTCACGGTGATCGAACCGTTGTTAATCTGAATGGAGTCGTTGCTCAGCTGGTTGGTCAGACGGGTACCGTTGGACAGATTGTCGAAGTTGCCAATCGTGCGAGTTTGACTGCTCCATGAGTTGTTGATAAGTACGATGGCCTCGTCGCCGTTTTTAGAGCGCTGGAAGCTGTAAAAGGAGTCGTCTACCCATTTTTCCTTTTGGCTCCCGTTTTGCAGGGCAGGGTGGCTGTTGCGCACACGGTTCAGCTTAGCGATGTACTGATACAGATCATGATTGGCGTTAAACACAACGTTTTCCCGGTTAGCAGGATCATCTCCGCCACTAAAGCCTTGCTCGGTGCCTTGATAGATGATAGGAATCCCGCGTGAGGTCAAAGTAAAGCCTAAGGCAGTTTTGAGCTGTGGCCATTTGTCATAGTTAGCACCCGGCTTGCCGGAGGCGTCATTCAGGAAACGTTTTACATCATGATTGTCGATAAATACACCGTTGGTCTGGGCATCGCGATAGTAACGATCATCGGAGTAGCGCTCCTTGATTTTTCTCATGGATTGATCGTGTCCGAACACGTCCTTGATTGTATAATACATCGGAAAATCTAATGCGGCATCGAGATATCGGGTGTAATTCCCCACATAAGCAGGGTCGCCATGGAAAATTTCACCCATGGTGAAGGTATTGGCGGCTTGGTCAAAATCCTTCAGGAACCCTTTGGGTACATGCTTCACAGTGTCCACCCGCAGTCCGTCGACCCCCGACTCGTTCAACAGCCATTTGATCCAGTTTTTGAGCTCATTTGCTGTTGCAGGGTTGTCCTGATTCAGGTCATCTAATCCAGCCACATCACCGTTTTCGATTTTCGATTGGTTGTTGGAGCTGTAGTCTGCTCCTGTGATGTCGCCATTGTGATGATACCAATCTGCTTTGTCAAAGGGAGCCTTGGCGATGCCGTTCCCAGGTTGAAAATCGCCGGTGTGATTGGGAACTACGTCCAGCATAACAGCGATATTTTTGTCGTGTGCCTTACCAACCAGCTCTTTGAACTTGTCCATGGTACCGAGATGTCCGTCTACCGCATAAAAATCATACGTATGATAGCCGTGGTAAGCGTATTCGCTCTTTTGCATCGTTACCGGAGTAATCCAGATGGCGGTAAACCCCATATTTTTAATGTAGTCGAGTTGGTTAATAATACCTTGAAAATCGCCACCGTGCCACTTGCGCTGATCGCTGTTGTTGGAATTGAAGCCACCGTAGTTATCGTTGGATGTATCTCCGTTGCTGAAACGGTCTGTCATGATAAAATAAATGCTCTGTTTGCTCCAGTCTGTGCCAAGGGGAGTGGGCTTGGAGAGGGTACCCGGATCTATAGAGGTGAAGGCGCTCGAAAGCGCCTCCGTTTGAGCAGTTACTTCAACTCCGTTAACATTGGGTGTGTAGGTAGAAGTGCTTACATTTAAGGATACACCCGAAAGTGTTTCTGTTTGGATAGGCCCTGCCACTTCGTTGAGGTCGGTTGTGTAGGTGGAAGTCACTACGCTGACGGCACTTCCTGAAGGTGCCCCCGTTCGGATAGATCCTGCAGCTCCGTTCAAGCCGGGTGTGTAGGTAGAAGTTCCAGTGCTGAAAAGGTAATTTTTCGTGTTGTTGCTGTCCCAGCTGTTATTGCCGTCGTTAAAAGCGGCTTCCAATTGGGCGGCAGACCCGATATCGACGGTAATTTTGGCATAGCCGCTAATTTCGGCATCCTGCATTTTCACACCAGGTGCAGCAGTCCAGCTACCACCAGCCGGACGGTAGTGAATGTAAGGCGAGTTAAAGCCTTTTTTGTAGTATACCGTTACCTTGTTAGTTGTACCGCCGCCATCCCCGGGATTCACGCCCGCTGGAGCGCCTGAAGTGATCGTTCCCGCATTGCCGCTGTTACCGGGCGTGTAAGTAGAAGTGCCCGTGCTGAAGGAGTAGTTTTTGGTGTTGTTGCTGTCCCAGCTGTTATTGCCGTCGTTAAAAGCGGCTTCCAATTGGGAGGCAGACCCGATATCGACGGTAATTTTAGCATAGCCGCTAATTTCGGCATCCTGCATTTTCACACCCGGTGCAGCAGTCCAGCTACCACCAGCCGGACGGTAGTGAATGTAAGGCGAGTTGAAGCCTTTTTTATAGTATATCGTTACTTTGTTGCCTGTACCGCCATTATTGTCAGGCTTGGCTTTGCTGATGATATATTGTTTGAATCCACTCAACTCACCGGTTGGTGAGCCATCATTGTTGACGAGATTGTTGATGCGCAATAACGTAAACCCGTGATAACCGAACTTCGTGATTTTCTCCTCGATTTTCTGGAATCCACTGCCGCCAGTCGGGAGTGCATTCTCACCATTCAGGCGAACACCCTTGGCATTCGCGATGGAGGAGACAGTATCAACCAGGGTGGACGGCAACGAATAATTCGGTGCTGTGCCACTGTCACTCATCTCCAGGCAAGTAAATGTCAAGTCTAGATCGGCATCCTTGAATTTCTGAATGAGACGGTTGTAATCATAATACCCACCTGCTTGCTCTGTGCTGTGCGGCATGGCAGGATTGTTCATTTGCCAGTGCAGACCGGAAATTTTGGCCCCGATCCGGACACCGAACACAGAATCGAAGTTTTTGTGGGCAGCTGCTCCGATGACGCCCAGATGCTTCTCAAGCACGCTTTGGTACCACGACAGAAAATCCTTCCCATACGTGGAATTATACCCGCCATTCGTATAAAATCCGTCCCCGTCGGTCGGCGGATTGATTTGGCTAAGGCTGCTCAGCTTGGTACCCCATGCTGCATTAATCTTGTCCATTGATCCATACTTTTCATTCATGGCCGTGCGGAACGCACTTTTGGCTGTTTCAGTGTAGGCTTGGAATTTGCCCCGTGCAGGATAACTCCATCCCGCTGCCGGATAGTATGAAGGATATCGCAATTCTCCAGAGGGCCCACCGCTTAAATAAATTTTGGGAATGATGCTTTTGTAGCTAGCAAAGGTTTGAGCAAATGAGGCATATAGCTCGTCATATTGTTTACCAGTCCCGCTCCATAATGGAGAGAGGGCTTCGTTATTGGCAAAACCGCTTTCGTCCTTGAACTGCATTTCATCTGCACTGCCCTTGCTCGACAGCCAGCTTGGCAGTGGGATGTTGCAGTCATCTCCCACATTTCCTCCACACTTATGCGTTGAGATGATAGGAACCCACTTCAGTCCCGCTTCTTTCACGGCATCTGCATAGGTCTTGTAGTAGCTCCAATCGAACTGGTTATCTCCTGCGCTCTCCACATAGCCCCACCAGACGTCGGTAGTGAGGGCATACACGCCATTGTTTTTCAACGTTTGCAGTTGCTTTTTAAAGGAACCCCAGTCATTAATTTTCGCCAGCGGTCCCATAACGGAAGCCTGAAAATCATCTGCAACCGCAGCGCTCGCCGTATTAGAGGGTGAGCCAATGAAGGCGGTCAGAGACAGCACAAGGCTTAGTAGAAGCATACACCCTTTTTTCCATAGACTTCGATACAAGGTCAAACCGATCATCCTCCCCAAAGCATAGTCTAATTCGACAACATTTTGTAAACGTCTACAAAAATAGTATAAAGCAAGCGGTTGCATAAAAAGAAGAATTTATTGCACACTCAGAGTGGACAAATATGACATTTTACGTAAGCAACCGTGTGCTTAAAAGCTTCCAGGCAAAAAAATAAGGCATAGGTCTGAGTAAGACGCATGCCTTTTAATGATGTGCGGATAGACAATGCCAGTATAGGAGAAAGCGAACCTAGGCGTAGAGAAGCCTTGTTCCAGTCTGTATGAAAGTATTGCCGAGACAGCTTGCTTAATAAATAGGGCGATTCTTCTGGTCCGGAATGCCACTTTTACGGTAGAAATACGTATTGATCCGATCCCGCCATTCTTTGGCATGCTCAGTCTGATGCTCCAGCCGCTTCAGCACCTGTTCATACATGGCATCATTCAGTTGCCCTCGTAGACTAACCCATGTGTCTCGGAGATGGGCCGCACGTTCTGCACCTTCAAAATGGGTATCATAAATGTGCTGTATGACAGTTTGGCCGGAGTGGAGCAAGTGTGTATAAGGAACATGGTGAAAGAATAAAAGCAGCTCATCCGGGCAGGTGTCCGTAGATTCGTAGATATTAGTATTGGGAGAAAAATATTGTCCTGCATAGCCCGTTCCGGTTGCGGACGTGCGATCTACCCCGATCCCCCGGCAATCAGCAAAATGGTAGGTGCCCCACATAGAATATTCGTACCCGTCTACATCCGGCCCATAGTGGTGATCGGGACTGACCATCCAGCCGACCCCGAGAGGGGCAGTGTAGGATTCGTAGATATTCCATGAATCGAGCAGCATTTGCTTAAGGGTAGAAATTAAATCTGTGTCGCCGTCGCTATTCCCTTGTCTGCCAAACGTCAGCCGAACCCACTCGTCAGCGATTTCGTCTGCGGACAGGTCCGGGTCCCATGCCAACCGGCCATAGCCATAAAGATTGGACTGGGCGAGCAAATGTCCGGTCCAATTGGTGTCTGCACCAATATTGGATACACCGGCTATTCCATAGTTGGTATGCTTGGGAGAATGCAGAGCGCCACTCACGATACGCTTGATGGTGGAGCCTTTTCCTTGGGCGTAGGTGTCAAAATCCAATACTTCCTTCCATTGGGGAACAAGATAACATAGATGTTTCTGTTGGCCGGTGTACTCTTGCGCAATTTGAAATTCCAGCAGTACCTGAGTGGATTCCAGCGCACCGAACAGGGGGGAGACAGGCTCCCGCACCTGAAAATCCATGGGACCATTTTTGATCTGTAAAATGACATTTTCTCGAAACAGTCCATCCAGCGGTTTAAAATGGTCAAAGGCTGCGCGGGCCCGATCCGTCTTGCGATCGCGCCAGTCCTGCTTGCAGTTGTAGACAAAGCAGCGCCAAATCACACGTCCGCCATAGGACTGCAACGCATCTGCCAGCATATTGGCTCCATCGGCGTGATGGCGCCCGTAGCTGAACGGTCCGGGCCGATTTTCGGAATCGGCTTTGACCACAAAACCACCCAGATCGGGAACGGCGGCGTAAACTTCCTGGGCTTTGGTCTGCCACCATTCAGCTACAGCTGATTCTAAGGGATCGGCCGTGGTTAACCCGCCGAGCTGAATAGGACTGGCATAGTTAATGCTCAAGTAGATCTGTATGCCATAGGCGCGAAACACCGCAGCTACTTTAGCCACATCCGGTAGGAATTTAGCTGTAATCAGCTCGGTTTCTACCTGATGGACATTCACATTGTTGATGGATAGCGCTTGAATGCCTACAGAAGCGAGCAGACGGGCGTAGTCTCGCAGGCGCTCCATATTTGTAGTAAAGGCATTATTGTCGTAGAAAATAGATCCGCCCGCATATCCACGTTCAACACTACCATCCATGTTATCCCAGTGGTTGATCATGCGGATGGGATTAACAGGGTTGGATAATTGGTCTAGAATGGGGGCGTGCAATGATTCGGTGGTGGGCTTCAACTTCCCATCTAGTCCTCCCTGCAGGTAGCGCAGCAGATGAAAGACTCCGTACAATACGCCTTTGGAGGTCTGCCCTGCGACTGTAACGTATTGTCCTTTGAACTCATCGTTACCATGCGAAGCTGAATATGCCGGATCTGGCATCTCTATCCCGCGAATTCGGTAGCCTTCTGCACCCACTTCTGCCTGTTCCTCTGCGCTGAATCGTTCTGCGACCAAAGGATGCGCTGGGAACGTACCCAGCGCAATGAATGGCGCATTCACAGGAACGGCGCTGATCTTCGGCTGCTGTCCAAACATGGAGGTCAATCCGTGCCGAAGCTCACTCGCAGCCGATTCAAGCACTTCATCTGTCTCATGGACCACGATGAACCTGCACCAAGCGGGCAGCTTTTCTACCTTACTATTGCGGCTGTAATGCAGCCAAGCCGCATAGCCGCTCTCTTTTGGCATATCCATAAGCTTGCTCATATTGGAGCCTCCTTTTGGGCAGGTGAAGATGATCCTCAGACATGCTGTTCCTGATCCTGACTCATATGCTCAGGGAGAGTCAGACGGTTGCCGTTGCCTTCATACAGCCACAAAATAGCAGTAACTCCGCGTGGATAGTATTTGCTGCCGTGAGCAATACCGGAGAGTATCTGATCACTCCAGCACCAATAGGATTCTTCAGGGTGAAGGAGCCATGAGACGTGGGCAGCGTCTGCGGCCTGCCCAGCTTCTTCCCAAGGCAGTTCCAGCAGCTCGCGGGCAATAAACTGTGACAGATAGATTTTGCTCAGCCAGGAGTTGTTACTGGTCGAGGACAGCTTCCAGCCTCCGTCTTCAAACAGACAAACTCCCGGTACCAGTACAGTTTCCAAATGGCGCCGCAGTGCTTGAATATATCCACCGAACCGTCCATCAGGCTTAAGCGCAGCCTCACATCCTGTAAAGTAAGGGAAGATCAGTCCCTCAATGGCAGGAATAATCTGCGAGTCATTGCCTTCCTTAATAACTGCAGGAATATAGCCCTTGTCTGTCATATGTGCTGTGATTGCGGCTGCGCATTTGTCCGCCTGTAAGCCAGCCTCCTGTGAGAGGGAGTTAAGCCCTTTTGAGGCAAATATTTTTTCCAGTGCAACATATACCGCCCAGCATTTGCTGCCTAGATAAATGTTGTTGCGGGACTGACCCAGAGATACGTCCAGACTGTCGTAGGTCGTAATTTCTGCGCCTCCCCGGGTTCTAGAGCTGTCCAAGCCCATCAAGCCGTTTCGTTGTGCCGGGTCGGGGTGATCCCGCCGCAGCATGCTTTCGAAGCAGTCACACAAGACAGGCAGCATGCGTGTTGTAAATGACTGATCCTGTGTCTGCTCGATATATACCGTAGCGCAGCAAAGCCAGTTCACCAGCTCCTCATGGCTCATGTAAGAGAAGCAGTCGTCAATCCCTGCCAGCTCATAACAGGAGTATCCCTGCCGGGAGAACACGTTGGCCACGCCCATATCATGCGTAAACGTGATACCACCCGGATAGGTCTGTTCCTCTCCCGGAAAGCGTACCTCATCCCGATAGCTGTACCTTTGGACAAACCACTCCAGCTCGTTGCGCACCGTCCATGGATTTAAAATCAATTCATAGTAGAGCTGATCTGCCGTCAAGTCGAGTGTATTCATCATCCGATACTCGCCTTCGTTCACAACCCAGATCGGTTCTCCGTCCGCTTGGTGACTAAGCAGTTGGGTGCTGCCGTAGTAGCTGTGGATCGCCTGAGCGAGCATGAATTCCTGATCCGGGCTCAGGTTGGCCGACTCCATCCAGCGATTAGCCTGAACACAGGCTGCGGTGAGGTCTGTAAAATGCTTCAATGCATAGCTCCCCACGTCTTCAATATCCTTGAACAGCCGGGTATAGTAATACGATGCTTCGATGCCTGTCGTTACGATGCCGCCGCGATAGAAGCATATGGCGAAGGTATACGTGCGCTTCTCACCTGCGGGAACGTCCATCAGAAGCGCACCCGTCACGCCTAGGCCAAAGGATAAATTCTCGGCCATGGTCTCCCCAAGCAGCTTCTCCATTGCAAATCCGCTGGCAGGTACTGCTTCACTGCTGTTGGTCACAATGGCTGTGCTGCGCCCTTGGCCGATGCCTGTGAGTCTTCCCTCCAATGGGGTAGAATCCGTAGCGTCCCTGCGCGGATCTTCTCCAATAATGCGTATGCCGCTATACGGATCACTGCCCTGATAGCCGAAAAAAGCTTTTCGTGCTGCAGTTCCTTGCGTGTTATCGACGGTTAGCTCAGCGAATACCGCCGGAACCAACGCTGCTCGCAGCTCATCCATACCCGCGGTTCCCGGCTCGGGCACCGGGCGAACAGGAGAGTACAGTCGGAACGTCAAATCACCAGCCTGCCATGTATCCGTTCCTGCTTTTAGCTCACGGGTAATGTCTGAATCGGCAAAGGCCATAAGCTGTGGTTCCGTTCGTTTACCCTTTTTCTCCACGTCGTAGCGGGCACTTTCATCCTGGGTGGATGCAAAAAAGGGAAGCGCCTCGTATGATCCGCCATCTCTGGATTGCAGCCCAATATATACATTTTCATCGGCAGGCTTGCCCAGCTCCAAACCGAGTCCGCCGCGATTGCCCTTAAACCCAAGCGTAAAGCTGGAAAAAGAACCGATAGGTGCATGCTGCGTGTTATAAAATATATTTTTCGACATATAATGAAACCCCTTTCATAGTAAGGTTTAACTTTGACTAACTTCACTTAGAGCCTAGCATGTCAAATGGCGGGGAACCATTGTCAAATCGCTCAACTATTTATCCAAATCGCGCTGAAAGCGATATACTGGAGTATATCCATGTAAGTAAGCCAGGAGGGAAAACATGTCGTCACCACGTTTACCGAAGCGTCCCCATCATCCAGATCTTGCAGCTGCCGGAGAGGAATTCTTTTTTCCCGATGTACGGACCACGGTCAATTTGTTTGCCATTCATACACGAAGTGTCGGAAGAGAGTGGAGCTATCCGCCACACGAGCATCCTCAATATGAAATTAACATCGTGCTTGCGGGAGAACAGATCATGGTTGTGGATGGTCGCAGCTATACCCAGCGACAGGGTGATCTGGTGCTGCTGCGCCCGGGTATTGTCCATTCGAGCCATAGTAACGGAGAAGGATTTACGTATTTTTGCATGCATTTCGACATTGATGATAAGCTGTTTCTCTCGCTCCTGAGTCGTCTGGAGCAGGTGATGTTTCCAGCTGAAGGCACCGTGGCAGGTCAGATGGGACCAGCGTTGAGCAAGCTGCTCGATCTTTCAACGCCAGAAGACATAGGAGTAGGTAGTGATTCGGTGGCAAAGCGTATGCGGATTCAATCTGCTGTGTTTGAACTGTTCGCAACGTTGTGGGAGGCTGTATCCAGCGAAGCGGCCCATCTGCCGGGGCGTGGATATGTACAGGCAGAGCTTGCCCATCAGATTGCCAGTCGTCTTCAGGGCAGAGTGAATCAGCCTTATGGGTTGGCCGGATCGGTGGAAAAACAGGATGGGATCGAGGGGATTTCATCCGAGCTAGGTATTAGCGTGTCCCATTGTAATCGTGTATTCCGTAGCGTTTTCGGTGTGTCTCCCCGTGTATACCTATCCGGGCTTGTGCTGCATGAGGCCAAGTTGCTGTTAGCTGACCCGCAATGGTCGGTGCAACAAATTGCCGATATGCTCGGCTATGGGGATATTGCGCATTTTAGCAGACAGTTCAAGCGCTGGTCGGGCCAATCGCCGACATCCTATCGCAAAAGCACGGTACAGGAAAGCCCATACGAATAAAAATGAGTATGTCTTAAAAATAGTTATGATATAACCCTTATAAAGGAGTTGAGAATAATATGAATTTACATAATCAACGTGTCGTCGTGATTGGCGGCAGTGCAGGTATAGGGCTGGCAACAGCCATAGAAGCAGCAAAGCAAGGGGCAAGCCGTGATCGCCGGGCATGATCTAATCCGACGGGCAGGAATCAATCTTTAAACAAAAATCGGTTCAACACCATACAAAGTGTTGAACCGATTTTTCAGAGTGTCGAGAAAGTCCAGAGGACTTTTCGACACTTCTATTTTTATATGGGGAGACGCATCTTTTAAAACAAAAATCGATTTAAAACGATCTGAGGACCCTAGTTTTTAGACCACTAAGACAGTTTTAAACCCCCTGCAAAAAAACAGGGGGTTTCTCGACAGCCTGAAAAATCGGTTCAACACCATACAAAGTGTTGAACCGATTTTTTATGATAACAGGCTTGGCACTCTTGCAACTTTTTAGCTTTGCACATCTAACCCTTTATATTTTCGCAAAATACGTGGATAAATCAACTTAGACCCGATGCATACCATCGCCAGCATGGCGAACAGCAAACCGCTCCACAGCGTCCCATGGATTCCCGCTCTGGCAATAAACCACCCCCCTGCCAGCGAGCCCAGTGACACTCCTAGGTTAATAAACGAGATATACAGACTGTTGGCAAACGCGGGAGCTTCTTTGGCCTCATCAATCACCCAAATCTGGGCGACAATCAGTCCACTGGTATGAACGGCCCCCCACACGATAATGATGAAGAGCGTAGGGATAAATGAAGGACTGATCCCGTACAACAGCAAATAGGTGCCCCCCAAGACTACTGGATGAAAAAGAGCAGTCCGTACCTTATGCAAGCCCATGAGCTTGCCAGCCAACAGATTGCCGAGCATTCCGCCGATGCCGAAAATAATAAGCAGAAAACTGATAACCTTGCTGCTCATCCCTGTATTTTGCCCCAAATATTCGGCAGAATAGCTATACACCGAGAACATGGCTGCAAAAATAAAAGTAGCCGCCCCGATATTGAGCCACAGCGATACTTTACGCAAAATGCCAAGCTGCTTCCGATAGGAGAACATTTCGGCTTGCGGTGTATCCGGCAGCATAAATAAAATACCGATCCCTGCAAGCCCATTCGCTACCGCAGTAAACCAGAAGGAGGCCTCGTATGAAAATTGATTGGCGATATAGGCCGTAATTGGAATACCGAGTACCATTCCCATGCTCGTGCCGAGAAAGGCCTTGGCGGAAGCTTGCGTTGCTTTTTCCGGGGGATACAACGCAGTGGCAGCGACAAAGGCAAGCGAGAAATACACCGGGTGAAACAGAGCCGGAATGATACGTAAAATCACTAGTAGATAAAAGTTGGATGTATAGGCTGACAGCAAGCTTGTTATGGCAAAAACAAACAACGACATTGCCATGATTCGCTTGCGGTTAAACCTGGACATCAATAGCACCATGAAGGGACCGAACAGCGCGATGATCAATGCAAATGAACTGACAAGAAACCCGGCCTGAGCTGCCGTAATATGAAAACGTTCAATGATGACCGGCAAAATGCCAACCACACCGAACTCAATCGTGTATACACCAAATAGGCCAAGCGCAATGAAAAGCAGGGGCTTACTATATTTCATTGGTTTCATTCCCTCTCCACGTCTTCCTGCTTTACGTCCTTGATTTTGCATGCTAATATTTCATTAAATCATAAAATAATAAGGCGATATTCGAAATAATACATAATAATAATTGTGTTTTTGTAATATTACCTTGAACTTAAGGAGGATGGTTTGATGGATCAAGTGGATCATAAAATTTTGTTGTGTCTACAAAACCAGGCGCGTATCTCCATGACCGAGCTGGGTAAGGAGGTTGGGCTTTCCCAGCCTGCCGTAACGGAAAGAGTGCGGCGCATGGAGGATAAAGGTATTATCACCGGGTATCGCGCCATAGTTTCACATGAGAAAGTCGGGAAGCCGATCATGGCTCACGTGCTCGTGCACACGAATCAATGCAATTCATTTGTTGAGTTTTGCCAATCTGCACCTGAAGTCATTGAGTGCCATAGAATCAGCGGCGAGCAAAATTACTTACTGAAAGTCATGGTTGAGTCTATGCTCAAGCTGGAGCGGTTCGGGGATGAGTGTGGAAAGCACGGGCACTCTACCAC
Organism: Paenibacillus sp. S29; assembly: GCF_049319765.1. NCBI lineage: Bacteria > Bacillati > Bacillota > Bacilli > Caryophanales > Paenibacillaceae > Paenibacillus > Paenibacillus sp. S29. Next base: position 289,967 of record NZ_JBMOUI010000001.1, read on the forward strand.
GTTAATTGTCCTGTCCTCGCCTGTAGACCATAAACATGTAACCCCCACTTTATTAGACCCTATTTGAGCTACCGTAAATGGCTTGGCAAAGCTCGGTTGTAAACGGACCTGACATCCCTTCGAATGCTGTATTGGTAAAGGCGACAACACTAAGTCTTAGTGCGGGATCAACGAACCACGAATGACCGTAAGCTCCTCCGAGACGCCACGTTCCGGGTGATTCTGCTGTTCCACTTTCGTCGGGATTTTGGAGTACGGTGAATCCTAGTCCAAAGCCCCGCCCCGGCCAGCCTGCCAAGGGGAGGTTCCCGGTCTGGATGGTGCCCATTTCACGAACCCATTCTTCTGAAAGTAACGGATTGCCGCCGTTTCGCAGTGTTTCCAGCAGCTGCATGAAATCTTTTGCGCTGCCAATCATACCAGAGCCACCAGAGTGGAAAGCCGTGGGATCAAAGGCTCGTGCAGGCTGAAAACGAAGTCCTGCGGTGCCTTCAAAAACCTGCGCAACCTCAAGCTCACGCATCCGCCGGGGTTCTGATATATCGTTGACATAAGGAGCCGCAAGCCGTCCAGCATCCGCGACCGCGAAACTGGTGTCGTGCATACCGAGAGGTTCTGTAACGAGCTTTTTAACAGCAGCATCAAGGGTTGTGCCACATACACGGCTAATGATAGCGCCGAGCACATCAGTAGCAATCGAATATCCCCACGCTTTACCCGGTGTATATAACAGAGGCACAGAAGCCAAACGTTGCAAGTTCTCTTCCAGTGTAAGATTTGAGAAATCCATGCCATCTGATACGCCTGCACGATGATAGGGACCGCCGCCTTCTTCCTCTAAAAAGCCATAGGTCAACCCGGCAGTATGTGTCAGCAATTGGCGTATTGTAATGGAGGGCTGCTCACCACTGATTAATCGGGGGCGAAAGTCGGGCAACCAGCGTTCAATAGATTCATCGAGTTTAATCAATCCTTGGGCTGCCAAAACCAAAGCCGCAGTAGATACAATCGGTTTGGATACAGAAGAAAGCCGAAATAAAGCCTCCTCATGCATAGGACGTTGTTCTTCTCGATCAGCCAGCCCCGCCGCTCGGACATACACGGGTGAACCGTCCATATATATCATGACGACTGCGCCGACCAGGCGCTTTTCGGCAAGGGTTTGATCTATAACTGCATTTACACGTCCGTCCAGACCAGCTTGTATCGCAAAAACTCTATTATCCAAACCCATAAATATCTCATCCTCTCTATGATCCAGCGGTTACCGCTTGATGGAACTTAGTTTACAGGATGGGAAGACGACATTACATAAGGTAACAAAGGTATTCAGCGAGTATTTACGTTAAAATAAAATTATATGGAAAGAATGGCCTTGGATTTAAATGAGTGGGGTTTTACAAGAAGTTATGCTGCGTTTTACAGTGCCTTTTTAAGTTGAGATACGTTGAAAAAAGGTGGTAAAATTTACAACAAAGGGGGTTTTATTTATTGAGGATTGTATCGCGTAATAAGTTGGCTTGCTTGGTTGTCTTAGGAGGGATTTTGACCGTAATTGCTACAGGTTTTGGAGGAGGTAAGGAATCTTATAAACTTCCCGATAAGCCCAAAGAGGCTGCTGTCTCGACATTTTCAGAATATATGAACGCTTCTATGAGTCGCGATTACGATAAGATGCTTTCACTGTCTGATGATTATCGCTTTAAAACAGAACGGGCACGGCTTGATTTTCTAAAAGCCCAGGGAACACCGATTGATTATCGTATCGTGTCTGTGGATGATTCTAACCCTTCCAAGATTGTTGTTTCGTCGATAACGAAGTATGAGGATATGGAGTTACCTTCCATTAAGCATATTCTTGCTTTTGAGGAAGGAAAGTACAAGCTACAAATGAGAAATGTTGTGATCAATATGATTCCTTCATCACCTGACTACAGAACGGTCGAGTACGAGCTTGACAAAGTAGACGACAATTTAGAAGGTAATTTCAAGTGATTTTAATTTTTTAATTTTCTAATCAAACAGTCCAAAGCGTATCCAATGAGATACCAGAAAACTAGTGTAGTAAAGTAAACAATGGTTATGGGGATGTTTGCCTCTCGCACAAATCGAAATGATTCATACATCCAAACTAGCGGGCTAATGATAGCCAATAGTATATTATAGTCGTCGTACCCCGTAATATTAACAGTAATAACTAGACATGAGATTAGGACTAGCCAAAAACGAAAAGATTTCATTGCCTGTACCTCCGCAATTGTATTTGTTGTTATAGACGAATAAAAAAAACTGAAGGTAGCATTTATTCCAAATTTATTTATTAAAATATATTAAAAAGACAATATTTCGATCCTATTTACTTGTCACGATTTTTAGCCGTGCGGTATTCGTATGGATTTGAGTGACGCTGGATTCTTTCAGACTTTTCGATTTATGATATACTCTCGATATATGATTTGGATGGGATGGTGATGGCTAAATGAATCGTACACACGACCTAGGCAAGTTAATCAAACTAACTGGAGATAGAGCAAAACTGGACGCTAAAGCAAATGGCACATATATTGTCTACAAAACGTCGGATGGTCAATTTGTTAAAGAGTACAGTAATGGTCAAGTCGAACGAATTAAAGAGCAGGATATTTTATCATGAGTGAGCCGTTTGCTACTATGTTTGTATTCGCAGGAAACAATGGAAGTGGTAAGAGTACAATTCGTAATCTAATCGTTGATAAACTTGGTGTAAGTGTTAATATCGATCCAGATGCGTTAGCGCGAGGGATTGATCGTAAAAACCCTGATCGATACAAAGTATCGGCAGGAAAGGAAGCGATTAAGCTAGCACGGGATTGTATAAGAAATAAACGAGATTTTACCGTAGAGACGACACTTGCTGGTGGCAATGTGATTCGACAAATGCGAGTGGCAAAAGAAAATGGCTTTGAAGTTATCATGTTTTATGTGGGCCTTGGTGATTATCGTCTTAATATCGAGCGAGTTGCTGCACGAGTTCGAAATGGGGGCCACCACATTGAAACCGCTGATATTATAAGACGGCATCAGACCTCACTAGACAATCTGCTCTTACATCTTAAACTTATCGATCATTTAATTGTCATTGACAACAGCAGCTCAGATGGCGTGATTGTATTGGAATCAGATAGTGAAACGATAAAACATCATGTGGCCTTGTTACCGGATTGGGTTAAAATCATTGATAGTTACTTGCAAAATAAAAATACTGATCAAGAATAAACCGACAACTGTATGATTCAGGGATCGGTTTATTCTGTATTTACATCGTATTATGACCACAATGTCAATTCGATGTGTATTGCATCTCAAGATGGAACCCGTTAGTAATAAACTGTTATTATTTTTCAACAGACTTTAGCAAGACGATGAACAGCATCCTGATCGTAGCGGCTTCTTGGGATTCTTTTTCTCTACACTTTTTTCACTGGACGTAACACTGCGTATCCGTATCTTTCTGGGAAATGCCGCTGATAATCTTGCTTTGTTTCCTCATCCCATTCATACCCTAGGCTGCTAGGGTCAAAGTTCCAAGCCTTCTCCTCCACCATTCTCATAACGTCTCCGTTGTTTTTTAAATAATTGAAGGGTGGGTGAAAAAACACCAGGTAATCTGATTCGGGGATGTCCCGACACTTCATTCCTGCGGGAATCTCTCCATTGTAGTCAGCGGCGACCGGTATTCCATAGAGGTAGCCTTTCTGACCATCTTGATAGAACCAGCCCGCAGTTTGGCCCAATTGTTCGGGAAGCTTGAGATGAGACATGCTTTCCAATGTTCCGCAAATTTCATCACAATTGTGACCGTTTCTCCAGAAATCACCGTAGTTTCGAGAAGAAGTATCCCAGATTCCAATAAATTTGTGTGCTGGTATATGCTCGATTTTGACTTCAGCTTCTTGCAAATGATCCTTAACCATCTTATCCCGCTCCTTCAAATGGTAATGATAAGGAGAGAACACCTCAACGCGAATGGTCAGCGGAATAGGTCGGGGCTCCTTTTGGTATACAGCCGGAGTTACCTCAAACGCTTTTACAAATGCCCGTGTAAAAGCCTCTTGTGAAGAAAACCCATACTTTATGGCAACATCGAGGATGCGGACATTGCTATCCCGGAGTTCCAGTGCAGCACGGCTAATCCGGCGCATCCACACATAATCCCTTAACGTCATTCCTGTAAGAGAATGAAACTGTTTTGTACAGTAGTAAGGGGAGTAGCCTAACTGACTGGACATTCTCAGCAACGAAGGTGCTGAAGTAAGATTATTATCAATCCAATCGATCATGAGCTGCACCATTTCGTTCCATTCGTACACGAGGGTTCCCTCCTTTCGACTCCATCTTAACAGTCGGAATGCAGGAATATTTGATTTGAGTTGCATGCACTCTTTTGTATCCATGAAGCTTTAACCAAGGGCTGTGTTAGTCCTTGTTGTCTTGTTCTGTTTACTCCTCTACATAACGGATATATGGGTGTTGAAAGTACCTTTGATCAGACACGAAATAATATTGTTTGCCTATAACCAGAGGAGGGATCACAGACTTTGGGGAAATATATAATTCTTTATATTCACCTCCGCTAGAAGCATCTCTCTGTATGACCAAGTAATCATCTGTAGTTTTAACTAATTTAGCGGTTTCTGCCGAGTGATGACCTGAATAATAATAAATCCAGCTGAAAATCAGTAAAAAAAATATAATTCTTAGAATAGTTGCAGCCGTTTTATTCTTTGTAATCAACATTCGCGCAAACCTCCTATAATCCATTCTTTCATTTGTAATAAAATATGTATGATTGGTTATTTAACCTGTTTATGTATATTGTAAGGCGTATGATCGGTTGACGAAAGTAACTTTCACACAAAAAGCCTATCTGCCGTTGTTCGGGCAGATAGGCTTTTATAACATAAACGTCCACTATACTTCATGTTTATATGCAGTCTGTGCCTCTACATTGCAATTGCACCGACCACATACTCCCTATTGTCAGTTATCTCTACGCTGACGTGCGCGGGCTTCGCCGCCTTTACGGCCAGCTTCTTCCCTGCTCATTTTCCCGTCGCTATCACTTTGGTCTGAGTTGCCACGGGCTTCGCCGCCCTTGCGTCCGATTTCTTGATAGAATTCCTTGTCATGGTTTTTGGAAGTGGCTTCGCCGCCTTTTTCACCAATTTCCTGGTAGAAGTCCTTGCCATGACTTTTGGAAGTGGCTTCGCCACCTTTTTCGCCAATCTCTTGATAAAATTCTTTGTCGTGATTTTTAGCAGTAGCTTCTCCACCTAAACGTCCTGCCTCTTCGCGACTCATTTTGCCATTTTGGTTGTTGTTAGCCATGTTCAATCACTCCTCATCGAATTTTAGTAAAGCGGGTACGTGTATCTATTAACCTTTGTGTCAGGAATTAAACATGTCTCTTTTATTTTGTGAAATCACAGATAACTGGGGATATTCACCTGATTAGCGTTCCCATGCTTCTGTGTGCAGTTGTTGCTGGCGGTTAAATAATGCCGGATAAATGAACAGGCTGAGCAGCACGCTGGTCAAAATAGCAGAGGTCATGGTGGTAAATACGATGAGCAATTGCAAACGCACGGCGGCAATCGGATTGGCACCTGCGATGATTTGTCCGGTCATCATGCCGGGCAGCTGGACAAGCCCCAGCGTTTTCTGCCCCTCAATGGTTGGAATCATACTGGAACGTATGCAATCCTTGAGTATAGGGAAGATGGCTTGTCTAGGCGTGCCGCCTAACGCCAGAATGAGCATGATTTCAGGCTTGCGCAGCAGGACTTCCGACTTGAGCCGGGACACCAGCAGGCTGGACAAAATCATAGAACTGCCAATGATCATGCCGCTAATCGGAATCATATACCGGGCTGTCGCAGGAATGATATGCAGGCCAATGAGGAATGTCTGTGTAACGATTTCCACACACAGCAGCGTCAGGAATGATTTCCACATGAGACCGGGGATAAATCGTCCTTTGCGCGCAACATTTTGTGAGGCTACGGTAATCATGAGCAGAATGAATAATACGATAAATCCGTAGCTTTGCATCCCAAAAATCAAATGCAATACATATCCAATCGCCAGCAGTTGAACCGACGCTCTGATTGTGGCGATGATCATGTCTCGGTCCAGACCGAGTTTGAAGGATTTGGACATGACGATGGCGATAAATACAAAACCGAGAGAGAGAATCAAGGCAACAATCGTCATACCCATTCTCCTGCTACAAACCTGCGGGTCTCACTATGCTGTGGAGCATTAAAAAACGTCTCCGTATCCTCTTGTTCTATCAGTCTTCCGTCGATCATCAGCCATGTTTCGTGGCCTACCCTGCGGGCTTGTTCCATATGATGCGTAATCCAGATCATCGTTGTTCCTTCTTCTTTGTTCATTTGCAGCAGCAATTCCTCAACCTCTTTGACCGAGGCAGGGTCCAGTGCAGAAGTAATCTCATCCAGCAGTAAAATATCCGGACGGTTCGCGAGTGTCCGCGCCAAGGCCAAGCGCTGTCTTTGTCCGCCGGACAGTTCCTGCGCCTTCTGTTCCAACAGGTCGCGAGTAAGTCCTACGCGTTCCAACAGGCCGGCAGGATCTTCCAGCACCGTACCGTGCAGCCGTTCTACGGTTTGGAGATTGTATAGGACCGTTCCCTGAAGCATGGGGGCATCCTGAAAAACCAATGCTACTTTCCGTCTCAGTTCAGGGATCTCCCACTCCGATATAGGTTTGCCGAGGACACGGATATCCCCTTCATCCGGTGTCATTAGGAGGTTGCACAGTGAAAGCAACGTGCTTTTACCAGACCCCGATGGACCGACCAACGTGGTGATTTTGCCGGGGGAGACTTTTGCTGTAATCCCGTTCAGAACAGCACGTTGCTGTCCAGACCCGGTGAAATATTTGATAATGTGATTGAATTCAATAGCTGGAAGTGGCTTGGGTTCCATAGATATAGCTAGCTCCTTTGTAAGGGATCAGATCCGTTCCGTTTATGATCTTATTTTTTTATTATATCAGTAATGACCGCCATGCTCTTCTATAAAGGTTCGATGCAGGTCGGCTGTTGTAAACGGCATTTTCTTTGTATAAACTAACAGGATTAGTTAAAATAGAATCTGGATCGACTCAGTATATGTATAAGGTACCGGATTACATAGAAATTCGATGGAAGGAGGCGGGATGGTGTCGCCTAGAAACGGAGTAAAACTGCAAGATATCCTGCGGGCTGCCGAGGACATTGCCAATGAACAAGGGATGGGGGATGTCACGCTCACCACGCTGGCGCAAAAGCTGCACATTCGCCCTCCGTCCTTGTATAACCACGTGAACGGATTGAATGGACTGCGCCAAGTACTGGCATTGCACAGCCTCGAACAGTTGGAGGAAGCTTTGATGAGCGCAGCGGTTGGTAGAGCGGGCGAAGATGCGCTGACCGCTATGGGGAACGCGTATATGCGGTATGCTCGCGAGCGACCAGGTTTGTATGAAGCGATGCAGTATGCAACTGATCGAAATGATACCGAAATGAGGCAGGCTGCGGATCGCGTGGCCGAGCTGGTCATTACCGTCCTATCCAGTGGTTATGGCTTTAAGGAAGAAGATTGCATTCATGCAGCGAGGGGATTCCGTAGTCTGCTTCATGGATTCGCCTCGCTTGAACAAAAGGGCGGCTTTGGTTTACCTGTGGAAGTGGATCGGAGCATTGAGGTGATGATGGCTACCTTTTTGGCAGGTCTGCGTGTGCGGCAAAAGCGAGATGCCGAGCTTACCAAAGAAGTCTGATTTCAACCTGATGCAGCTAACATGATTGCGTCGCAGACCCGAAGGGTAAAATACATCTGTATAATGTAGATGAGAGACTGCGAATACAGGAGGGGTATGAGTGAACGTACTGGTGATTGGTGCAAATGGAAAAGTAGGCAGACATCTTGTCCGTCTACTGGGGCAGAATAAATCGCATCGCGTAAAGGCGTTGATCCGCAATTCGGATCAGGCCGAAGCGCTTGAACGTTTGGGAGCAGAAACGGTGGTAGCTGACCTCGAAGGGACGGTTGGTGATATTGCCACAGCTATAAAAGGCAGCGATGCTGTCGTGTTCACAGCAGGCTCCGGTGGAAAAACAGGAGCGGATAAAACGCTGCTTATCGACCTGGATGGAGCGGTCAAGGCGATGGAAGCCGCCGAACAAGCGGGTATCCAGCGCTTCGTTATGGTCAGCGCCCTACATGCGGAGAATCGGGAGCAGTGGCCTGCATCCATTAAACCGTATTATGTGGCGAAGCATTACGCTGACCGCCTGTTGGAAGCGAGCAACCTGGACTACACGATTCTTCGTCCGGGTGGCCTGACGGATGATGTGGGCACCGGAAAAGTTGCTACCGGTGAGGAGCTCACCAGCCACACCATTTCTCGTGAAGATGTGGCGGCAGCGGTGGTAGCAGCGCTGGAGGAACAGCGGACGTATCATCGTGCAATTAATCTGGTTTCTGGCAGTACGCCTATTGCTGAGGCAATCCGGCTGTAATTACGGATGAAGTTGTTGCCCAAAGGACGCTTATAAATGACAAAAAAGCGAGAAGACGGCCACAATGGTCATCTTCTCGCTTTAATAATTTTACAGCTTGGTTGGATCCATTTCTTTTGGGAATGTTTCTTCAAAGCTGTGTTTTTTCTCGTATAAGTTGTACCAAGTTTCTGCAATGATATCTGGATGTCCTACCTATTCATGCCAACATCATACATGAGGCTGGTTATTTATGGGCATCTGGAATTACTCCGTTTGATAAAGAGGAAATAGCCAAGAAGGCTTCGTTATTAATAACAGGAGGAAAAGATGAATTCTTGTTTTGAGAGGCATCCCCGGGGGCAGAGTCCCGGGGATGCTTTTTGCTGTTTTCTCAGTACGACCGTCCCCGTAGCAGTTCCAAGCTCCAACTCCAGCTGAATAGCAGCAAAAGTATTTGCTTAAAACTAATTATATTATTTATAATACTAATATAATTAGTTTATAATTAAGTCAAGGAGATGAGATGAATGCGTATTGTTCAGGTGCAGCATGTGTATCAATTGACGTTTATGCCCCGGCTGTTCCCGGTGAACTGTTATTTGGTGGAGGAGAAAGAGGGGCTCACCTTGGTAGATGCCGGATTGCCATACAGTACCCGTGGTATAGAGCAGGCTGCGGCGCAGATCGGGCAGCCGATTATTCGAATTGTACTTACCCATGCCCATGGGGATCATGTGGGTGCGTTGGATAAGCTCAAGGCAAGGTATCCTGACGCGCAAGTGTTCATTTCCAGGCGGGACGCACCGCTGCTACAGGGCGATGTATCGTTGGAGACAGGAGAACCGGATATTCCTATTCGAGGCGATGTACCGAAGCATATCCTTACCCAGCCTGACGTTTTACTGGAGGATGGGGATCATGTAGGTTCGCTGTTGGCGATCAGTGCACCAGGACATACGCCGGGCTCGATGGCATTTTTGGATACTCGCACCCGAGCGCTAATTGCAGGCGACGCCTTTCAGACCCGAGGTGGTATAGCGGTATCGGGAAGGCTTAAGCCGCTGTTTCCTTTTCCGGCACTGGCTACCTGGAACAAGGGAATTTCGCTGAAAAGCGCCAAGAAGCTGGCGAGTTTCGATCCATCTTTATTAGCTGTCGGTCACGGTAACATGCTGAAGCATCCACAATCTCAGCTGGAAAGGGCGATTATGGAGATGGAACGACAATCTTCAGTGTGATGATTCGGTATTCAGCCAACATTCAGCCAGAACTCACAAAGTCCTAAGCTAAGGCAGATACAATATGGGAAAATAGAAACAGAGAGAGGTGCATCGGATTTGAACGTTTGGAAAGCGAACGGTCTGAAATATATACTTCTATGTAGTCTCATATTGTGTGCTGTCGCTAGTGTCGTTTCGTTATGGAGTTATTCAGGTAGTTCTGCGTCCCAGTCTACGGCTGTTAGGCAGGGACCATCCGGCGGGTTTGGGGGAGGAGGCGGACCTGGCGGAGGTATGAGGGGGACGGATTCGGCGAATAGCGCTGACAGCAAGAATCAGGGGACGACAGACCAAACTACCAACTCCTCCACTGAGGGGACATCGACATCGGGTGACAAAGGTACAACGACCGGGAATGATACGTCTGTATCGGGCGGCAGTGGTGTTGCCAGAGACGGACAGCACAGAGGCCCCGGTGGCATGTCTGGTAACGGATCTGGCATGGGCGGCCCTGGCGGTGGTATGGGTGGTGGAAGAAGTGGGAACTCCTCATCTGCTTATGCTACTCCGCTGGCGATTTTCGCCGCTTTGTTCTTCGGTGCGTTCGTGTTTATTGCGTACCGGTTTCGGGCTCGTGAATGGAAGCTCGGGGAATGTAATCGAGGACTGATGCTGTGGACTGTGCTGGGTGTGGGTTTCTTTTTAAGAATGGCGATCGCCCCATGGATTTCGGGTCACATGGATTTAATGCTATTCCGGAACTGGGCTACGACAGCAGCGGATAGCTTATCGGGCTTTTACACGAACGGATCAAGTGATTATCCGCCGTTCTATATTTATATTTTATATATGATCGGTCAAATCGGCTCTACGGATGCTTTCAGTCCCTATATGTCCGTGCTGCTGCGGCTTCCCAATATATTAGCCGATATCGTGACAGCGTACATGCTGTACCGGTTGGCGAGCAAACGGGTCGGCTATGGAATAAGCCTTGGATTGGCTATATTCTACGTGTTTAACCCGGCGGTGTTTATCAATTCGACCTTCTGGGGGCAGGTAGATTCTTTCTTTACTATGCTGATTGTGGGCATGATTGTGCTGCTTGTGGAAAACCGGGTCGGCTGGTCCGCCGTATTGTTTACGGTAGCCGTATTGATGAAGCCGCAGGGAATTATTTATGGGCCTGTTCTGTTCTTTGAGCTGCTGAGACAACGTAAAATACAGCCTTGGCTGTTGTCCATTGGCGGTGCTGTTGTGACGACCATTCTGGTCATATTGCCATTTTCGTGGGGGCAAGAGCCGTTATGGCTACTTGACCTATACAAGGGAACGGTCGGCGAGTATCCGTATGCTTCGGTGAACGCGTATAACTTTTTTGCATTGATCGGTGGCAATTATACGCAGGACACTACAACATTGTTCCTGTTCAGTTACCATACATGGGGTATGATCTGCATTGTGCTGGTGACTCTATTTACATGGTGGATGTATATCCGCAGTCGCAAACCACAATTTGCAGCAGCAGCTGCGCTGGTGCTCATTGCAGGTGTATTTACCTTCGCTTCCAGCATGCATGAACGGTACTTGTTCCCTGCGGCCGCGTTAGCTGTACTGGCGTATCTGTATTTACGAGACCGCAGATTTTTGTGGCTTGCGGGTGGATTCAGTCTTACGATTTTCCTGAACACCTTTGATATTTTCTATAGCTCCAACTCTCGGGATCAATACGGTATTATTTTGTGTGTGACATCATTGTTGAATGTGTTGTTGTTTGGGTATTTGATCAAAGTAGTGTGGGATTGCTCCAAATCGACCACGATTGAGGCTGCTCCTTCCACAGACAGAGTTTCGCCAGAACTTCCTTCAGCGCGGCCTGCATGGGGAGCGTCTTCCCAAGGTGTAAACACGACAATTGATAGTTAGTGGAGTATAAAATATGCTAAAAAACCGCCTTTTAACGAAATGGAAGTGGTTGATAGATCAACTGCAATCCATAAGTTAAAGAAGCGGTTTTTTGTTGTCCTCATGTTAGAGTAACATTGTATCTATGTGTCTCAATCCATATATTCGTTCAGTTTCTGTACATCGCAGATGGTAATCTCTCTTGTACCCCTGCTATGAATAATCCCCAGCTGTTCAAATTTTCCGAATTTGCGACTGATGGTTTCGCGGGTGACACCCACATAATTAGCCATTTCCTCGCGTGAAAGGGGGAGGTTTATTTTAATGTAGGAACCATCCGGCTTGCCGTATTTATGTCCAAGCTCAAGAATCATATAGGCGATGCGGATTTCCGGGTCTTTGGTAGCTAGGCTTTGAGCCAGGTTTTCGGTATGTGCCAAGCGTTTAGTAATGGTTTTGAGCAGCTTCAAAGAGATATCGGGATTGTTGCGGATCAACTGCTCCATATCATCCTTGGTGAGCATACAAATATCAGTATCTTTTAAGGCATACGCACTAAAGTTACTCAGCTCATCGCTGTTAAATATGTTCAACTCGCCAAAAAAATCGCCAGTTGTCAGAATGTGCAGAATTTGCTCCTTGCCCTGAGGCGTCATCTTCAGTAGCTTGACATGCCCGCTTTTAATAATGTACAGCGTATCGGATGCTTGTTCCTCGATAATCAGGGCTTCACCCTTCTGATATTTTCGGTGTCGGATCATAGAGCTGACCTTACACAAATCTTCGCAGGACAAAGAGGAAAAGATAGGCACTTTGCGGGCACAGGGCTCCTTTTCGCACTGGCAGGGACAGGACATCGCATTCACATTCATTCACTCCATTCATAAACCGGAAACTACAGGTTATAGCGCATGGTTGTTATTCTGTATCATCTATTGGGGCAAAATGACTTTGATCCTCACCGCAGACTGGACAAACCCAGTCTTCTGGAAGATCCTCAAACGCTGTACCAGGCATAACGTCTTCATCGGGGTCACCGGTAGCAGGATCATAAATGTATCCACAGGGCTGACAAACATATTTTTTCATCTCTAGTTCTCCTTGTCATTCAAAATTTTTGTAAGCTCTGGTGCGTCCGGTTTGAGTCCCTGCATGATGGCTGTTTTGTATGGTAGTGAAGCAAGGGCATCTCCAAAGCCAATCACGCCGCAGATAGAGCCGTTTTGTATGAACATACGTGTATAAGAAGCTCGATTTTTAATAATCAGGCTGGTGTCGCAGACTTGTTCATCTACCAGACCGATGGAAAAGAGAGGAGATTCATAGCAGTTCGAAAGGGTTACAGGGAGGGGACGCTGATAGCTGACGGATGCGCCCGCCATATTAGCGCCTGCTATTTTTCCCTGCTCCATTGCGCTTTCCCATAACCCATCTACTCTACTCTGAAATTCGGCTGCATCACCTGCTGCATAGATATTGGCGGAGCTGGTCTCCATCTGCGCATTCACCAGAATGCCTTGTCCAATATCAAGGCCGATTTGGCGAGCAAGCTCCGTATTCGGTACAATTCCGATAGAGTACACGACATGCTCGCAAGGGATAACAGAGCCGTCCTGTAGTTCCACACCTTCTACGTGATCTGTGCCTTTAATACGTTTTACGCCTTGCCCAAGGTGGATCTGAGTACCCCGTTCGGTCATTTGATCGGTCAAAATAGCGGAGGCCTTTTCATCTAGCTGGCGGGGCATAAGCCGATGCGAAGCTTCCAGTATGGTTACAGCATACCCGGCTTGCTGGAAGGACCAGGCGGTTTCCACGCCTTGAATACCGCCCCCGATGATACATATCCGGTCTCCCTGTCGCAATTCTGCTTTAAGGCTATCTGCATCTTGTCGAAAACGGATATTGTGAACGTTCCTTAGGGAAGCCCCATCCAGCACAAGCTTACGGTTGTGAGCTCCTGTACACAGCAGCAGCTTGTCATAAGCAACGGTTTGTCCATCTATTGTTTTGATAATACAATCCTCTGGATGTATCTCGGTTATCTTGATGCCGGAATACACATGAATTCGTTGATTGGCAAACCATTTTTCCTTTTTGATCAGGATTTTGTCACTGTGCAAATCAGTGAATAGTCCCTTGGAAAGTTTGACTCTGTTATACGGAAAGGATGCTTCCTCCCCGTAAATAGAAATTTCGGCCAGCTCATCATGATCTCTAATCGCTTTTGCCGCGTTGACGGCGGCGACACTGCCTCCGATAATAACGTAGTGTTGGTTACCCATTCAGTATCTCTCCTATTCGCTATACGCTACTGTGTTTTAAATAACACTAAGCAGTAGATCTGAGACAAATTCAGCGGCATTTTTAATTTTTTTCACTTTTTCAACTTCTGTAGGAGAGAAACGAATACGTACCGGGAATTCCACATGGGTCATACCCGTTGATTTGATTACATCTGAAGTGCTTTGCACCTTCATATTAGTACCGTTCAAGTAATCCTGTACAACTTCAATGGCTTCCCCGCTCCAACCGTAGGAACCAAAGGCAGCAGCCAGCTTGCCTTCCAGATTCATCTTTTGCATTTGTTGCAATAGGTCTTCCAATTTGCCCGTCATATCGGCATATTTAGTAGAGCTACCAACGAACACAGCATCTGCTGAGGCAATACTATTCAATATTTCCGTTTCATCCGCTTTATCCACGTCCCATAGCTCCACCTTGATTTGGTTCTCCAAAAAGCAGTCCTTCAGGATGTTTGCCATTTTTTTAGTATTATTTTTCAGGGTGGCATAGACAATCGCTACTTTTTTATCTTCCTTGGTTTCGGTACTCATAGAGGCGTACAAGTCAATAAACTTGGCAATATCATGCCGGATCGCGAAGCCGTGGGAAGGCGCAATCATCTCAATATCCAGATCGGCAACAGCTTCGATTAATGTGCGCACATATCTGCGATGTGGATGAATAATAGCCTGATAGTATCCGATAAAGTCCTCGGTGATATCAAAACCAGCCTCATCGGCAAATAGATGCTCTACAGCCACGTGTGTACTGAAAATATCGCAAGGGAACAAGATTTTATCTTCTATACAATACGTAATCATGGTTTCTTCTGTATGCAGATAAGGAGTTTCTTTGAACAGCAGCGTTTTGCCTCCAATGTCCAGTTGATCCCCATCCTTGATTACGAGGAAGTTGCGATGCTGAAGCTTGTACATTTGTTGAATTTCCGGAACGGCAATCTCCGTGCAGACAATCGTAGCGTTCGTTGCCTTGGAAGCAAGTGCCGCCAATCCGCCTGAGTGATCTGGTTCCGTGTGATTGACGATGATATATTGAATGTCCAATGGATCGATCAATTCGGTTACAGCTTCGGCAAATTCTCTACCGAACGCCATATCCACGGTATCCACAATGGTTGGCTTTCCGGTTTTTAATAGATATGCATTATAAGTTGTACCCTTTGATAGTAGAAGACGATGAAAGGGAACCTCACGATTATCAATTTTTCCTACCCAATAAATATCCTTTGCCAGCTTGAATCCGGGCTTCATAGGAATAACCTCCTGCTTGTTATTGTTTTAGCATCTTGCATAATCCGATTCTAGTTGGATGTGTCGGTGAAAAAGATGATTGAAATCAAATTTTTAAATATTTTAAAAGTATTTTTACTTAAATTTAGTTTTGTGATTGCAATCACAAGGCGAGCGAAATAATCCAATACAATAAAGGTATTCATCCATCTTAAGCAAATTTAATTTCAAACAGGAGCGTGAACTAATATGAAAAAATCAAACCTCATTCAATTTCAGGAATATAAAGAAGCTGCGTTTACAAAACGAATTGTGCATAAGGAAGCCGACAATGTAATTTTTATTCTCAACTTTACTCCTAATGCCGAGCTACCAACACATAATCACCCAGGAGCGAATGTATATTTGCTTGTTCTTGAAGGCAGCGGGACTGTAACTGTGAACGGCGAAGCAACGGAAGTTATCCAAGGGGATATCATTCATGTTACGGGAGATGAGCACTTTTCCTATCGTGGTGGTGCAGAGGTGAATTCCAGCCTGCATGTGGTGTTGACCAAAACGCCAAGTGAAAGCTATGCGCAGAACATATAAAAGAGGACACAGCACCATCATTGTATAAATGGAGCATTGGCATAAATCGTAAGAGTGGGTCTCCAATTGGCAATATATAGATATTGCATAATGCAACATGCTCATATCAAAAAAAAGAAAAAGGTTATTTTTTTTACACTCGTATTGATAATGAATATCATTATCAAATTTTAAGGAGAGGTGTTAATAGCCAATGCAGACAGTAGATTACAAACAGGTGCCAGGGCACTGGATATTAGCAAGTCTCGGTAAGCGCGTGCTTAGGCCCGGAGGGTTAAAAACGACACGTTGGATGATAGAGGGACTTGACGTAACCGGACAGGATGAGGTTATTGAGTTTGCCCCCGGATTGGGTATAACTGCCCAAATCACACTGCGGCTTAATCCCCGTCGTTATATTGCAATTGAACAGAATGAGAAGGCGGCTTCTATCGTAAAAACGTATGCAAGCGGAGCAAATCGGGAAGTCATTATTGCCGATGCTGAACAGGTTCCGTTGCCGGATGCCTCTGCGACGGTGGTATATGGAGAAGCCATGCTGACGATGCATACAAGGGCCAAGAAAGCGCAGATTATTTCGGAAGCCAGGCGGCTTTTGAAAGCAGGTGGGAAGTATGCTATTCATGAGATGTGCCTTGCTTCTAACCATATTGAGCCTGCGCTCAGAAAACAAATTTACAAGGATTTGGCTGTAGCCATGAGAGTTAATGCGACACCGTTGACGGTGTCAGAGTGGGAACAGCTGCTGAAAGAGGAAGGCTTTAAGGTCGTTAAAATCTATACGGTTCCCATGCACTTATTGCATTTGCCACGTATCATTCAGGATGAGGGCTGGTTGAGATTTGGGAAAATTGTCTTTAACCTTATGCGTAACCATGCTGCCCGGACAAGGGTTATGGGTATGCGCAAACAGTTTGTAAAGTACGCCGACCATCTGCAAGCGGTCAGTATCATCGCTGAGCGATAGCCTGAATTCACGAATAAGAGAATAAAGCTTTTTACGCAATAGCAAAAAAGGAGACGAACCCCTATTCAGGGATTCGTCTCCTCAGGCTGTCGAGAAACCCCCTGTTTTTTTGCAGGGGGTTTAAAACTGTCTTAGTGGTCTAAAAACTAGGGTCCTCAGATCGTTTTAAATCGATTTTTGTTTTAAAAGATGCGTCTCCCCATATAAAAATAGAAGTGTCGAAAAGTCCTCTGGACTTTCTCGACACTCTGAGGAGACGAACCCCTATTCAGGGATTCGTCTCCTTTTTGTATATTTGCTGCTTTGGCTTGGCCGCTGGCGTGCACATGCTTTGCACCCCTCTATTCGTCATATAATAGGCGTAACGAAAATTTCCAATTCCTGATGTTTTACATTACCATAGTGACTGAGATCATTGGAATAGTTAACCAAAATAATAAAATAGGCATACTTCAAAAGGAGGAAGCGTGTTATGAAGCTGCATCGAGCCATTGTGGTGGATGATGAAACCTTTACTCGTAAAGGGCTGCTTCAACTCATGGATTGGCAAGCCTGTGGTTTTGAAGTCGTAGGAGAAGCTGATAACGGTGAGGATGCGCTGGAGCTAATCAGCCGTATTCACCCGGACCTGGTCATTACCGATATTCGTATGCCTGTGCTGGACGGATTAGAGCTGATTCGGTCTGTGCTCGAACAGAGTACAGAACATCCCGCGTTTATTATCTTAAGCGGCTATAGTGATTTTGCTTATGCGCAGCAGGCAATCCGCTATGGGGTTCATGATTTTATGCTTAAGCCGATTGATGAGGGTGACTTTTCGGCTACATTGCGCAAGCTGAGTGAAAGACTGCATCGTGAACAGCAGAATGTGCAACGATATCAGAATCACCATGCAGGTGGGCTGTTAGAGACTGTGATGATGAACCCAGTGGATGATGTAGTGGTGACACAGTGGGAGCAGCAGCTACGGCTTGGGGAAGCCACTTATATGTACTATGTACTCGTCGAGCTGAATGACCAACATCCCTGGCGCTCCGGTGACAATAATATCATGCTATCGCTTTTCCAATTCAGGGAGCTTATAGAGCAAGCGCTTCATCGTTTAATGGATGGCAAGTACCCTCTCTATGTTCATGAGCATCGTAACCGGATTGGTCTTATCGTACCGGACTTCCTTTTGGAGTGTTTTGAAGGCAAGGTCGAAGTTTTTATGAAAGCGCTACAACGCGAGATAGAGGGGATGAAGACACTAAAAGATCAGCTGGGAAGTCGAGTTTTCATTTATGCAGGAAAGCCTGTGAATCGGTTGCAGGATATCCAGCAGTCCTATGCCTGTGCGAAGGAGGCAGTGCTCCATAAATACATTTATGACCATGGCGGTATTGTTGTATATCTACAGAAGGAAATGCCACCACTTCACTATAAGACCATCCCTCAGGACGTACTGGATCGCTTGACGGAACAAGTTGAGGAACTGCGGTTGGATGAGCTGCGTGTGGCCGTGGATTATTTATTTAGCAGCTTTCGGGAGGAGTGTTATGCTCCTGAAGCTATGAAAATGAGTCTGCATCAGTGCGTACTTAGTATCGTTCGGGTCATTCAAAACATGCAGGGAGATGAGCGCTCACTTCAGTCACTAGAACCGATGATGAACTGGCAGGACATGAACCTGTCCCTGGGTGAACTACAGCGATTGTTTACAGCTTTTGCAGAGGAAAGTGGAAGGTATATTGGGGTTCTGCGCAAGGATTGTCAGCAGGGAGGCATCCAGCACATCCGTGCTTACATTGAGCAGCATGCCGCCGAGAATATAAGCCTGAAAAGTATTGCGGCTCGCTTTTACATGAACCCGGTATACCTCGGTCAATTGTTCAGAAAAACGTATGGTGTGTACTTTAACGAATTTCTGCTGAAATTGCGCGTTCAGGAGGCGAAACGCTTATTGCGGCAGACGGATCTGCGAATTTATGAAATTGCTGAGCGCGTGGGCTTCGGCAGTTCAGACTATTTTGTTACCCAGTTTGAAAAGATGGCGCATGCCACACCAAGCGAATACCGCAACAGCCTGATTGTTGGCAACGAGTCAGAGAGGGCCGGCGAATGAAGATGCTGAGAATGACTCTTGATCATGTACGACTGCGAGATAAAATGCTGCTGCTTTATTTTCTCTGTGTTTTCACTCCTGTAGTGCTGACCAATCTGATTTTTTACCATGTCACCTCGCAAAACGTGAAGGAACAGCGTATGCAGGATATTTCGCGCGCACTGGAACAGATTAAAATTGAATTTTACCGTGAATTTGAAGATGCGATGGAAATCTCGTCTATCTTTTATACGGATCATCAGCTCAATGAGGTATTGGAAAAAACATATCCCCACCCTGCTGACTATATCGCCGCTTATGACTCTTATTTACGTCATATCTTGAACAACACTTACAGTCCTGCATACCATTCCGTAGGTGGAATTACGATCTACACCAATAATTCAACGCTGCTGAATTCCGGGGGAATCAGCTTTATAGATGAGGGAGTCAGAAGTTTGCCCTGGTATACCAAAATCTCGCCTGGACGCCAGTCCAAGCCTATATTTGTACGTACCGATGACAGTACAGGTGAACAGGTGTACCCTTTTAGCCTGATTCGGCGGATGAACTACTTTTATTCCCAAAATGGTCGTGAAAAAATACTGAAAATAGAACTGCGAATGTCGTCCATTCGAGAGATTTTCAATAACCTGAATTTGCAGGGAAGTCTCTTTCTGCTGAACGAACGAGGGGAAATCGAATATACAACGGACCCCAAAGTGGATATAAACCACAAACATGTAGCCTATAACACTCTCAAGCTGCCCGAGGACACCATGGAGTTCAAGACGAATTATGTGCTTACGAGCAATCTGAATGGCTGGAGCATTGTGGCTGCGGTATCGAGAGATGCAGTGCTGTATGAAATGCAGGAATCCCGCAATTTTGTGCTCTTGTTAACCTGTGTAAATATGCTGCTGCCTACATTAATCATTATTTGGATTACACGTTCGTTGAACGTGAGGATTCATCGTATTTTAAAGCACATGAAGAAGGTGAAAAACCAGCATTTTGAGCTGATTCGCGGCACAGAGTCGAGAGATGAGATCGGGCAATTAACAGGGGAGTTTAATCGGATGACGCTGAAAATAAAGCGACTGATTAACGATGTCTATATGGCCGATATACAGCGAAAAAATCTGGAAATTCAGCGCAGACATGCCCAGTTGAATGCACTCCACAGCCAGATCAACCCACATTTTCTGTTCAATGCACTGGAGACGATTCGCATGCGGAGCTTGATGAAGCATGAGGATGAGACAGCGCGCATTATTCATAACATGGCACGGATTTTCCGCAATTCGCTGGTGTGGAACAAGGATCGGGTTACTTTGCGGGAGGAGCTGGAGCTGATCCGTTGTTTTCTGGAAATTCAGCAATATCGCTTTGGTGAGCGAATACAGTACGAAGTGCAGGCGCGCTCTGAAGACTTGGACAATATGCTTCCCAAAATGGTCGCGCTGACACTGGTTGAAAATGCAAGTATCCACGGCATTGAGCCGCTAAAGCATGGAGGACGCATTGAGATTCATTTTGAGCATGAGGAAGGACAACTGATTCTAACGGTTCGGGATGATGGGGTGGGCATGTCTGAGGAACAGGTACAACGCTTGTATGGTTACATGCAAAGGCAGGAAGAAATGGGTGAGCGTATAGGTCTACAAAATGTCATATATCGTCTTAAACTTTACTACGGGAGCCGCTTTGAGCTTGCCATTCGCAGTGCACCCGGCGAGGGTACGGAGATTCGAATTAGGATTCCTGCGGATCGGGAGTGAGGTGGAGAGCAGTACCTATTTTGCTTTGAAGGACCTTTACCTATAGTTTTCTAAGTAACACCTTTAGATTGACAGGTGAACGAAATGAACAGCATTTTATAAAATGAAAGTGCTTACAATTTAGGGTGTGCGGGATTCTCAGTGCTTGAGGTACGTGCGCACGATATTCACACACAATCGACAAAAGAGGGCGAAAGGGGAGGGTCTGGCATGACAAGCAAAAGGTTCGGAATCATCACTCTGGTAATGGTTATGATGGCGTCTATGATCGCTGCTTGCTCAGGGAGCTCGGGCAAGGAGCCGGCGTCAGGAGATAGCAAGGAGAAGGTCACATTCACGTATTTTAATGCCACTGCGGGGAGGGACACTAATACCAATGAAACGCGGATCGGCAAAATCCTGGAGGATCAGACGGGGGTAAACTGGAAGCTGGAGCATTTGGTGGGTGATTCCAATACGAAGATCGGTACATTTATTGCCAGTAACGATTATCCGGATGTGATAGTACCGGATGGCACGATCGATAAGCTGCTGGATGCCGGGGCTTTTATTCCCCTGAATGATTTGATCGACAAATATGGACCAAATATTAAGCGTGTATATGGACCGTACTACAACTTGATGAGGGCGGAGGATGGGAACATTTACTTTCTGCCGCTAAGTGCGGTGGTAGGCGATTATTTACCTGCGCCTAACTTAGAGCAAGGAGCCTTTTGGGTGCAACGCAGGGTATTAAAAGAAGCGGGATATCCAAAAATCAAAACACTTGACGAGTACTTAGCTCTGATTCGTAACTATGCGAAAAAGCATGCAGATGAGGGCTTGACTGGGTACCTAGCGTTAACCACGCAGGATAGGTTTTATGCTCTTACGAACGCGCCGATGCATCTGGCAGGCTATCCGAATGATGGCGGCACGATTATTGATATGAAAACACACCGGGCCACGGATTATGGAGATATGGAAATCACAAAGCGGTATCTGAAAGAGCTAAATCAGCTCAATGTAGAGGGCCTATTTGATAAATCGTCCTTTGTGGACAATTACGATCAATATTTGGCAAAGCTGACCTCGGGTAAGGTGCTGGGCTTTTTCGACTACCGCTGGCAGGCGGGGCAGGCCCTGAATAATCTGCAAGAGGCTTCCAAGCAATCGGGCAATGATGATATGGAGTATATAGGGCTGCCTGTTGTATACGACCAGAATATAAAGGATCAGTACATTGATCCTTCATCATTCGTTAATAACCGAGGCATAGGAATTACGGTCAGTGCCAAGGACCCGGTGCGTATCATCAAATTTTTTGACAACCTGCTGACGGACGAAAACCAGATATTATCCAACTGGGGAATCAAGGGAGAAACCTATGATGTAGATAAAAAAGGACGCTTTTACCGGACTGAGGAGCAAATTAAGCAGACTGGTCAGGACGCGTTCCGCGAATCATTTGGGTTCAAATATTTTGAATACAGTTGGCCGCGATACGGTAGCGGTTCTACCCTGCCTGACGGCAACTCGGTTGGCCCCGGACGGCAGCCTGAGGTTGCGCGTATGTCCTACACCGAGGGAGATAAAAAGCTACTAAAAGTCTATGGTGTAGAGTCCTTCTCGCAAATGTTTTCCGCACCTGACGAGCGCCCATGGTATCCGGCCTGGAGTATTCCGATTGCTCAAGGCTCAACTGCGCAGCTCTTCCAGCAAAAGAAGGGAGACCTACAGCGCAAATATTTCCCGCGTTTGGTGCTGTCTGCACCGGAGCAGTTTGATGCGATTTGGAATGAATACACCACTGAATTCAACAAGCTGGATGTAAAGGCGTATGAGGAGCTGATCACGAAGGAGGTTGCCAAAAAAATCGAAAATCCCGGTAAAAAATAAAGGAGGAAGCAGCTATGGGCCACTCGTCACCGCCACCTGTCACGATCTCCTCGGATCATTTGCCGCCCTCGCGGCGAACCGGCTTTAGGGGATTTATGCACAAGCTGAATCAGCAACGGGCACTGGTATGGATGTCCGTCCCTTTTTTAATCTGGCTGTTCATCTTCAAGTATTTGCCCATCTGGGGTTGGACGATTGCCTTTCAGGATTTTAAGCCTGCCCGCAAGTTGCTCGATCAGCAATGGGTCGGATTAAAACATTTCCATTTTCTATTTCAGGATGAACACTTTCTGCGGGTCATGCGCAATACGCTGGCGATGAGCTTTATTAATCTGGTGCTGGGCTTTGTCACTGCTATAACATTAGCGATTTTGCTGAATGAGCTTCGTCAGATCATGTTCAAGCGGGTCGTGCAGACGGTCAGCTATCTGCCACATTTTATTTCGTGGGTGGTCGCGGCTAGCATCATTAGTACGGCGCTGTCTGCGGATGGCGGCATCGTCAATGAGGTGCTGATGTGGCTGGGGTTGATTAAGGAGCCTATTCTGTGGCTGGGCGAGGGAAGCTATTTTTGGGGCATTCTCGGTGCATCGGAGGTATGGAAAAATGTCGGCTGGAACACCATCATTTATTTGGCTGCGATGACGATGATTGATCCCTCGCAGTATGAGGCAGCCGAGATGGACGGAGCAGGGCGTTTTCAGCGGATTTGGCATGTGACATTACCGGGATTGAAGCCTGTATTTATCATCCTGCTCATTATGAACATTGGCAATTTACTGGAATCCGGCTTTGAGCCGCAATACTTACTGGGCAACGGCATGAACGTGGATTACTCGGAGAATCTGGATATTTTCGTGCTGAAATATGGTATTCAGATGGGTAATTTCTCACTTTCCATTGCTGCTGGGATGTTCAAAACGGTGGTCAGCTTCATCTTACTGTTTAGCGCCAATCATATTGCGAAGCGGTTAGGGGAGGAGAGATTGTTCTGAAAGAAGAGTGAGTTATGGTGGGGGGACAGCCGCTTCGCGTGCGGATTGTTCTTCCGATCGCTGTTATCCCCGTATTTTCTTATTGGAATAAAGATCATAGGTTAAAATCCGGGGATAAAGGCGAACGCTCCGCTTCTTCAGAACAATTCCGCCCGCTCCGCTGCTACCCGCCGTAAAGTCACTTTTTTAAGAACTGAGGGTAGGGGCAGGGGAGAGCTTAAGGAAGGCGCGTGACTCGCGCTTCCTTGGGTAAATGCGTCATGGTAGCTGGCTCAGCTTCGCTATCGCTTGTTTTTAGGATTGTGCTAGTGGTGGTGGTAACAGAAGGCGCATGCTCATGCATACTACAGGTGCAAGTCAGTGGATTTTTAGCAGGCCGCTTCGCTGACCTCATCAAAACCTTATCAAACGAACTAAAACATGACTTCTTATAGTACCAATAATATTTCACCAAGGTTAACTCCAATCGCCACTAATATAACCACTCAAAATAACAGTTCCAAGTAACAGCACCAACAAGCTCCAATAACAATTAGTTGAATTAGGGTGCGCGATCCAAATGCCTAAACTATTTTTTAGAAAGGAGCGGAAGTCATGGGCAAAGGGAAGGCCGTACACGGGCGATTTCGGGCCCCCTCAGATCGAATTTTTGATGCGTGCAATATCGTGTTTATGCTCTGCCTGATGGTGTTCACGCTGTATCCGTTTTTAAATACGCTGGCGGTTTCGTTAAATGAAGCGAATGATTCGATTCGGGGCGGGATCTATTTGTGGCCGCGTGAATTTACGTGGAGTAATTATGAATTTGTGTTCAAGGAAGCAACGATTTTCCATGCTACGCTGATTTCTGTATTACGTACAGTTGTGGGTACAGTGACTTCGGTGTTTTGCTGCGCGATGGTGGCGTATACGATCAGCCGGCCGGAATATGTGCTGCGCAAATTTGTTTCGATTGCTTTTATTTTAACGATGTATTTTAGCGGTGGATTGATTCCGAACTTTCTCCTGATTCGTGAGCTTGGGATGCTGGGGACTTTCTGGGTGTATGTCGTGCCGGGATTGATTGGGGTGTTTAATGTGATTGTCATTCGCTCCTTTATTGAGGGATTGCCGGAAGGGATTTTGGAGTCGGCGCGTATTGACGGGGCTGGGGAGTTTGCCACTTTTATGCGCATCGTTTTGCCGCTGTGTGTTCCCGTACTGGCGACGGTGTCGCTGTTTACAGCGGTGGCACAATGGAATTCCTGGTTCGATGTGTTTTTGTACAATTCATCATATGAGCAATGGAGCACTCTTCAATATGAGCTGATGAAAATACTGCAAAATTCTAACACGTCTGTTAACGCTCAGGACTATGCGAGCCAATTCGCTGGTTCGGAAAATCTGGCGAAGTCGGTCACGCCTACCTCGATTCGGGCCACGATGACGATTGTCGCTTCAGTGCCTATTATTTTAGTGTATCCCTTTTTGCAAAAATACTTTGTGAAGGGTATGACCTTGGGCGGTGTCAAAGGATAGTAAATGAAAACCAATGGTGCCAAATACCAATTCCAAAAAATTGGAGTACGGGAGGGATTGCTTTGCGGTCATGTTGGGTTAAGCCTTTTTGTCTGGTACTGGCGGGAGCGCTGTTGTTATCGCCTGTCGGTTGGTGGGGAGCGTCTGTGGCGAAGGCAGCTCC
The DNA here is from genome assembly GCF_049319765.1 of Paenibacillus sp. S29. NCBI lineage: Bacteria > Bacillati > Bacillota > Bacilli > Caryophanales > Paenibacillaceae > Paenibacillus > Paenibacillus sp. S29. Next base: position 315,149 of record NZ_JBMOUI010000001.1, read on the forward strand.
GTCTATAGAACATTCCCCGCCCGTTTCCGATATGGTGCTATCGGCGGGTAGTATCCATAAGACCATTGGAACGTATGGATTTGAGCAAGGAAACAGCGATGGCTGGAAGCCCCGAGGAACTTATACCCAAATTGCATCCGTCACGGAAGCAGCATATGGCGGCACGCACAGTCTGAAGGCAACCGCTCGTACAGCGGCTTGGAACGGGGCGGAGCTGGATGTGAAGTCGCTGTTGCAGCCGGATGTGGAGTATGAAATTAGTGGCTATGTGAAGCTGGATGGTCATTCTGCGATTCCGAGCATGGTTAAACTTACAGTGGAGCAGCAGCCGACAGGCGGGACTACGACATGGAAGACGGTAGCGCAGACAGAGACGGCGGATACATCGTGGATCAAACTTCAGGGGAAATATACTTTTACCGGGGGGATGGATGCATTGAAGCTGTATGTGGAAAGCTCGAATCCCGCACAGGCCTACTATGTGGATGAGATAGAAATAACACAGGTATCGAAGACGCCACCGGAGCCGGCCAATGGTATCGTATCCGGGTTTGAAGATGGTACGGCTCAAGGATGGGTGTCCCGTATGGGAGATGAGACCGTGCAGGTTTCGGACGCCGATGCACGAAGCGGCTCATACAGTCTGCTGACAACAGGCAGACAAAAGGCATATGCCGGACCCAAGCTGGATGTGACTGCTACGATGCAAAAGGGCAGCCGATATACGGTCAGTGCCTGGGTGAAGCTGGCGCCGGGTGAGCAGCCTGCCAAGGTGAGGCTCAGCGTACAGCGTGATCACCAAGGGGATAGTGCGTATGAAACTGTTGTAGGCGACACGGCTACTACGACAGGGGGATGGATGCATTTGTCTGGTATGTATACGCTCGCGCATGATGCAGACACCGTTTCCATGTATTTGGAAACGGCAGAAGGAACGTCTTCCTTTTATATGGATGATTTCGAGCTGTCACTTGTACCACCGCTGGCTATTGAAAAGGACATTCCTTCTTTGCATGGATTATATGGGGGACAGTTTAGCATTGGCACGGCGATTGAAGCTTTCCAGACCGAAGGGGCTTACGGAGAGTTGGTACAGAAGCATTTTAACAGCGTCGTTGCAGGGAATGCGATGAAGCCGATCTCCTTACAACCGTCCGAGGGACAGTTCCATTGGGAGGAAGCAGACCAAATTGTGCAGTTTGCTAGACAGCATGGACTGGAAATTCGCTTCCATACTTTGGTGTGGCATAACCAAACTGGGGATTGGATGTTCAAGGATAAGAATGGACAGCCGATGACGCCGACTGTTGAGAATAAAAAGCTTTTGCTGGATCGGCTGGAGACGCATATACGCGCTGTTGCAGCCCGATATAAAAATGTCATCACCGATTGGGATGTGGTGAATGAGGTCATTGATCCCGATCAACCGGACGGCATGCGCCGCAGCAAATGGTATCAGATTACCGGTACTGATTATATTGAAAAAGCATTCCGTGTCACGAGGGAAGCGACGGGTCCGAACGCACGGCTATTCATTAACGATTACAACACGCATGAGCCGAAGAAACGGGATTTTCTGTACAATTTGGTACGTGATCTGCTCGCTAAAGGTGTACCGATTGACGGGGTAGGTCACCAATCGCATATCCGCCTGGAGTTTCCCGCTATTAGCGAGATTGAGCAGTCCATAGAGAAGTTTGCTTCGCTTGGTCTGGATAATCAAATTACCGAGCTGGATATGGGTCTTTATTCCAATGACACAGATCGCTATGAAACGATTCCAGAATCTATGCTCATCCGGCAGGCTCACCGCTATCGGGCGCTGTTCGATATGTTTTCAAGACAGCAGGAACATATCAGCAATGTGACGATTTGGGGTACGGATGATGGAAATACGTGGCTCAGCACGTTTCCGATAGCCCGGTTGGATAAACCGCTACTATTCGACGAACGGTTAAAGGCCAAATATGCCTATTGGGCACTTGCTGATCCGTCCAAAGTCCCGTCGTTGCCAGCAGGGAACAACGAATAAATGGTTTGAATACATGCCGGGCTTGTTTTGCCTTATTCTATGCTGTATCGAACGTCGCCTTATACAAGCATAAAAGCAGGCTGTTCTTCACATGTGACATGTAAAGAACAGCCTGCTTTGCTATCGTAAAGGAGTGCACTTTTATTCCAAATTGGCGTGTTGACCAAACATAGATTTGGAGGTCAGCTTGCGCAGATCCATCGTTCTGAGTACCAATGCGTCACCGTACAACAGCAGGGTTTGCTCAAACAATGAGCCCATGGGCTGGATCGTCTGGTAGTCCTTGTTGGACCGGTCCTTGGCCGCACCAGGCAGCTTGACGATGATATCGGCCAGTTTGCCAATGGTGGAACCGGGAGAAGTGGTTAGTAGCGCCAGAGAGGCTCCGAGTTTCTTTGCTTTTTCTGCCATGGAGATCAGGCTTTTGGTTTCACCAGAGCCTGAACCGATAATGAGCAGGTCGCCCTCGCCCAAACCGGGAGTTACGGTTTCCCCGACTACGTAAGCTTGAATTCCCATATGCATCAGCCGCATTGCCAGCGAGCGAATCATGAACCCTGAGCGGCCCGCACCTGCCACGAATACCTTATTGGCAACGGCGATGGAATGGATCAGCTGTTCCGATTCCGTATCACTGATCAATTGTGGAACCAATTGTAGCTCCTTGAGTACCTCAGATAAATATTGAGAGGTTTCCATTGGGGTTAACCTTGTTTGATGAGCTGTTGCATTTGGGAAGCTACAGCCTTTTTGTCGTCCTCGCCAGTGATACCACCGCCGACGATAACCAGATCCGGTTGAGCCTTTACGACTTCAGCCAATGTACTCAGCTTAATACCGCCAGCCACAGCAGTTTTGGAGTTTTTCACGACTTTTTTGACGGTTTGCAGTGCTTCGAACGGGCTTTGTCCTTCAGCTTGCAGATCGTAGCCTGTATGCACACAGATGTAGTCAACGCCCAGAGCGTCGATTTCTTTCGCACGTTGCTCCAGGTTTTTAACACCGATCATATCCACCAAGATTTTTTTGCCACCTTGTTTTTTCGCTTCTTCTACTGCGCCTTTGATTGTTGCATCTTCAGCTACAGCCAAAATCGTAACGATATCTGCCCCAGCCTCGGAAGCTTTTAGCACTTCATAGCCCCCTGCATCCATAACCTTCAGGTCAGCCAGCACTTTCAGATTCGGGAATGCTTCTTTCATTGCTTTTACCGCATGAAGTCCTTCATTGATGACAATCGGCGTACCGATTTCTACGATATCAATATACGACTCTACTTCTTTTACCAATGCAATCCCTTGCGGGATATCTACTAAGTCTAAAGCCAATTGAAGTTCCATGTTATTAACTTCACTCCTTAAGTGAATTTATATTTTGATGAACAGGTACATGCTCTGTTGAGTATCAATCTATACTTTAGTTTCATGCACAGGTTTGATTGTAAGGCCCAGCTACCCGGTTGAAAAGTACGCACTAATTCGTAACGTAGTTACCCCCACGATACTATAGCATCATAAAAACCATCCATGAGAGAGCCTACATTTTGTTTTCTTTTAGCATTATTTCTATAAGGGGAGTCGACTATTCATAACCGATAACCGTACACAGCAATGTAAGGTTGCAAAAAAAGAAGGTAGTGATGATTGAATTGACTTCAAGTTAGGTTTTGACTATATTTGTAATATAATGGTATACAAAAAATGGAGGCTAAGAGTATAACTACCCTGAAGAGTAGCCGCTGTGCTAAGGGGTAATCGCAATTTTCAGGATAGGGAGGCGGGTTTTAGTGGAAGAGGTCCTGAACCAAAGGGAAGCCATTTATTTGTTGTCGGACAGCCACGAACTCGATAAAGCTTGTGAGTTGTTTAGAATCAGCTACACACATAATGATTGGGATGAAGCGAACAAAGTAGCAGACTATCTGCATACGTTGGCTGAAAACCTGTATCACACCCAACTGAGAAATGCTGCAGACGGCAAGTATGAGACATTGGACACCAAACACCCGCTAGTGTTTTATTATGCTTACAGTTATTTGGCGAAATCTATTTACTATCAGAATATGGGCAAGTATGAGGAAGCCAGAAACTATATTATGAAGTATAGCGAAATGGGTTGGTTTATAGGGCTGGATCAGAGCGGTCACGAAGAAGTAGAGAGATTCCGTTTCCTCGCCAAGGCCAATTTATTTACGATTGAATTACTTTCGGGGAGAAGGGAACTTTTGCCTGAGTACGTTCAATTTCTTCACGACAATGACGAGGAGCTACTTCCAGGATTGGTTGGTATTGCCGAAGCAGCTAACCTGAATAATTGGAATATAGACGACCTGCTGAACGATTTTGCCGATGATATTAAGATATTTGAAGGTTATGAAGATAGAGCAAACCGCGTATATTATTTAAAACTGGTCAACCAATTGGCCATTTACCATTTCAAGAAGAAGCAGTACTCTGTTGCCTTAAATTATGTCCTTGATTCTCTGCAATTCTCTGCCAGTGTAGAAGCGGATGCCGATTTCAGGACACTGGTTGCTCTGTTTGAGACTTATCGAGATTTGGCAACACCATCACAGCGAGAGCAATACCAAACCATTTTATTAAGGGGGCTTCATAATGAAAAAGGCATTAATCTCGGTAACTATGGTCTTGGCGTTTCTTAGTATTGCTCTTCCGGTGGGAAATATTTTGGGAGGGTTAGACCCTGTAATTCCTTCAAATCATGGTGTTTTTTCTTATACTGCTTGAGTCAGAATTAGACCTTCAAGCCCGATAGGGCTTTTGTACATAAAAGGAGCACACTTTTACGCATTTGCGATCAGTGTGCTCCCCTCTTTTATGCCAAGATTTATTTTACGACATACGAAGTCAGGTGACTGGCCAGATGTTGCATCGTTTCACTCGCCTTTTGCATACGCTCCATCACTTCAGTGAAAGAGCCTACCAGAGTCGCCTGCTCCTGAGAAGAAGAAACAATTTGCTCAATTTCCTGCTCCATTTGACGCATGGAGTTCTGTACATCCTTAAGGGCTCCTTCAATATCGACCGTCGCCTTTTTGGATTCTACGGATAGCTTGCGCACCTCTTGAGCGACGATACCAAAGCCTGCCCCTGCTTCTCCGACACGCGCGGCCTCGATCGCTGCATTCAATCCAAGCAGGTTGGTTTGATCGGAAATTTCCTTGATGAACACAGCTACCTGATTGATTTTACCCGAGTTTTGTACGGCGATTTGGGTGTTTTTCAAAATCTGTTCACTGGTTGCCTGAAGCTCCTCGGAATGAGCCGCCACATGCTGTACCATATCAATGAGCTGCTCAGTGATGGAAAGGTTCTCGGATACGATTTGATCCAGTTGATTTTTGTTAGTCAAATTATAAGAGGCCGCAAATGCTGCGATGACTTCACCTTTCTCGTCAAATACAGGAATACTGATCATATCAAGAGGAAGCCCTAGAATTTCAGCAGGGATGTGGGTCAGGCTGGGCTCACGTCCATTTTTAAGCATGGCAAAATCTTTATAGTCTTCGAGCAGCTCCGAGCCCGTTTCAAAGCCGAGGTCCATACCCTCCGATTGGGTATACATAAGGACATGAGTGCGGTCGAAGAGAGCAAGAGTCACTTTCTCACGCATAATCTGTTGTATGTAGGGAATGGCTGCAATTAATGCATCTATTGTATTCAAATAGATAACCTACCTTTCTTTACTAGATATATTTTTTATAGTCTCGTATATAGTTGTCGGTCTAAAGACGGATAAAAGTTATAAAGATGAAAATTTAAAGGGAAATGAAAGCTTCAGAAAAAAAGGCATACCGTTTCCATTACGGAACGATATGCCTTCTATTTAATCTTAACGTGTCAGTGCTGTGTATAGGTAGTTCACTTGCCGCGTTGCTCGAACAGTTGTGCGATTTCCACAATGACCTTGGTAGCAAGTACCATGTTGTCCACCGACACATATTCAAACTTACCGTGGTAGTTCTCCCCACCTGTAAAAATATTCGGGGTTGGCAGTCCCATGTAGGATAGCTGTGAACCGTCTGTACCGCCACGAATCGGCTTGATAATAGGTTCGATATTCAGCTTTGTCATTGCTTCATAAGCGACATCGACGATATGCTTGACTGGCTCTATTTTCTCTTTCATGTTGTAATACTGATCTCTCAATTCCAGCGCAATACGGTTTTCTCCATATGCGGCCTGCAGCTCTTTGACTACATTTGTTAAATAAGCTTTCCGGTTTTCAAAGCTCTCGCGGTCAAAATCACGGATAATATAGTATAGCTTAGCTTGTTCTGCCGTGCCTGTAGACTCCAAGAGATGATAGAAGCCATCATATCCGTCTGTATATTCTGGGGCTTCGTTTGCAGGTAACCGACTGTGCAGCTCCATAGCGATTTTGGCAGCGTGGATCATTTTGTTTTTAGCCGTACCGGGATGCACATTCACACCGTGAATGGTAATATGGGCAGCTGCGGCGTTAAAGCTCTCATACTCCAGTTCTCCGAGCGGTCCGCCGTCTACCGTATAGGCATATTCAGCGCCAAAAGCGGATACATCAAAGCGTTCCGGTCCTCTTCCAATCTCTTCGTCCGGTGTAAAGGCAACGCGAATTTTGCCATGTTGAATTTCTGGATGGTCAATCAGGTAGTGGATAGCTGTCATGATTTCTGCGATCCCGGCTTTGTTGTCTGCACCGAGCAGGGTGGTACCATCTGTTGTGATCAGGGTGTGGCCTTTATATTGAGTTAGTTCGGGAAACTCACGTGGAGAAAGAACCACACCAAGCGAAGCATTCAGCGTGATATCGCCCCCATCATAGTTCTCCGTCAATTGCGGCTTTACCCCTGCGCCAGTCAGTTCGGTAGCCGTATCGAGGTGAGCGAGAAAACCGATGATGGGAACCTCTTTATCCGTATTGGAAGGAAGGGTCGCCATCACATAACCATTATCATCAATAGTTACGTCTGTCATACCAATGGCTTTCAATTCGCCCACCAAGAGGTTGCCCAATGTGAGCTGTCCGGGTGTAGTGGGGCAAGTGTGGCTGCTTTCATCAGATTGGGTATCTACCTGAACATATGTAGTCAGGCGGTCAATCAGTTCCTGTTTCATGTGTGTATCCTCCTTAGTGTCATTTCTATTATGGTACGTATTTTATCATGATTAGGCTTATAATATGAAAAAAATGGTTGACCCTTTTAGGAATGACGGGTTGTGTTGCACAGGGGAGACGAGTAAGATAATAGTAAAATAAAAGTAAAAATAGAGTAAAACGATTAAAGGAGTCTGCAATGCCTACGTTAAAAGATATCGCCCAGGAGGCAGAGGTTTCGATATCCACGGTCTCCCGAGTGCTGAATTATGATGAAACATTGTCTGTATCAGAGGAAACGCGGCGTAAAATTTTTGAGGTTGCCGAGCGCATGAAATATACGACGGTTAAACGTAAAAATGGCGGTATTGGTCGTCAGCCCCGCAAGAAGGCAGAGGGACCCATCCAGTTAGGTATGGTGCACTGGTTTAGTGCGTACGAGGAACTGGAAGACCCTTATTATCTATCTATTCGGTTTGGCGTGGAAAAAGAGTGCCGCCAAAGTGGGGCGCAGCTGGAGCGTATTTTCAGAAGAGAGGACCTAACTACACTGAGGGCATTATCCGAAGGGCTACATGGACTGATCGTGCTGGGGCATTTTAGCAGTGAAGAGGTAAAACGTATGCTGGAACTGCCCATTCCTTGCGTCTTTCTGGATCATCCGGTAGAGCGTACAGGGGCAGACTATGTGGTCATTGACCTTGCTCACGCTGCGGCTGATGCACTGGATTATTTGATGGGCGCGGGCCATCGTCACATCGGATATGTAGGTATGGGTAAGGATGAGCAGTCCCATGATTCCGAACAAGTCGAGCTAGATGCCCGCTATGAGACGTTTTTGCGGTATCAGGAACAGCATAGGCTATGCACGTCGGATGATATTCATGTGTGCGGAGGAACAGCGGCAGACGGCTTCCGTGCGATGGAAGCGGCTATTCTGGCAGGACCAGAAAACCTGCCTACAGCCTTCTTTGTCGCGAGCGATTCGGTGGCTATTGGGGTGTTGAAGGCGCTGGAGCAGCATCACCTTGCGGTGCCGGAACGTATCTCCATTGTTGGCTTCAATGATATTCCGACAGCGGAATATTTGACCCCATCTCTGTCAACAGTCAAAACGCATACCGAACTGATGGGAGAAACGGGCGTTCAGCTCTTGCTGCATACGGTACGCAACGGTGCAAACGAGGTGGGGCGCAAGGTCATCATTCCGACCGAGCTAATGATTCGCAACAGCAGTGCGCCGCTGCATACCGATGCCAAATAAAATTGACGCTATGGATTTGGACAGCCCCGCCTTCTGGGGCTGTTTTTGGTATGAAAAGATACAAAAATGGATTGACAATTGTCTTGTAAATGCTTACATTGAACCTATATTTATTTTACTAAGTTTTACTCGTTATTTTTACTCAAATGTTTTACTATGGTATAAGAATGGAAAATAAAAGGTTGAGGTGACTGCCCATGCGTACTATTTTGCCGTTGAATGACCAATGGTTTTACCTTCCTGAATATGTCGAGAGCGAAATAAGCGCAGGCATTGATGCAGGTCGGTATGAGCCAATTCAGCTGCCGCACACCAATGTAGAGCTTCCGTATAATTATTTTGACGACAAGGCATTTCAGTTTATTTCTACGTATAAAAGAGAGCTGAACATTCCGGCAGATGCCAAAGGTAAGCGAGTGTATGTTGATTTTGAAGGAGTCATGACCTATGCCCAGGTATATCTAAACGGGGTAAAAGCGGGGGAGCATAAAGGTGGATATACACCGTTCAGCGTTGAATTGACCGAACTTGCCGAGTATGGCGGCTCCAATGTGCTCACAGTCATTGTCGATTCCACGGAACGGGACGACATCCCTCCCTTTGGGGCAGTCATTGACTATCTGACCTATGGCGGTATTTACCGCGAAGTGCAGCTGCGAATAGTGGAGCCTGTACACCTTGGAACGATATTCATTCAGACACCGGAGCCGCTTGCGGCAAATAAGGCGGTGCGTGTGGTCGTGGAGCTGGAGGGCATCGGCGATCAGCAGGACGACTTGACGGTCGTGCTGCAATTGCTGGACGGAGCGAGCGTAAAGGCGGAGACCGAGCTGGCAGCGGTGACGGCGACGGAAGTAACGCTGGAGCTGAAAGAGCTGGGCGGCCTGCGGCTTTGGGATATAGATGATCCCAAGCTGTATGAAGCGAAGTTGACGCTGCTACGAGGCGGAGAGGAGTTGGATCAGGTGACCGTGCGCTTTGGCTTCCGCGAGGCTGAATTTCAGACGGACGGCTTTTACTTGAACGGGCGGAAGATCAAGCTGCTCGGCTTGAACCGTCACCAGTCCTATCCGTACGTTGGCTATGCTATGCCCAAAAGAGCGCAGCGTCGTGATGCAGATGTGCTCAAGGAGGAGCTGGGGCTGAATATGGTACGGACATCCCACTACCCTCAGTCCCGTCATTTTCTAGACCGCTGTGATGAAATCGGATTGCTCGTTTTCGAAGAGATTCCGGGTTGGCAGCATATTGGCGGTGAAGCGTGGAAGGAGCAGGCGGTGAGGGACGTAGAGGACATGATTATCCGTGATAGAAATCATCCCTCCATTGTAATCTGGGGCGTACGAATTAATGAGTCGCAGGATGACCATGATCTGTACACGCGTACCAATGAGCTGGCACGAAAGCTAGATCCGACCCGTGCTACGGGTGGTGTGCGTTATATTGTAGGCAGTGAGCTGCTGGAAGATGTATATACGATAAATGATTTTGTTCATGATGGTGGGCACAAAAAATATTTGGCGAAGGAAATCCGCAATTTTGATACGTATGACGATACAGAAGGCGTAGATGGCGAAACGACAGGCTTGCGCCAGCCGTCTCTCGTTACAAAGCTGGATCATCCGGTCCCTTATCTGGTAACGGAATATAACGGGCATATGTACCCGACGAAACGTTTTGACCAGGAGGAACGGGTAATGGAGCATGCACTGCGCCATACGCGGGTTCAAAACGCTTCCTATGCCGATGAGGGCATTGCCGGAGCGATTGGCTGGTGTGCTTTTGACTATAACACGCATGCTGATTTTGGTTCCGGTGATAAAATCTGCTACCACGGTGTCATGGATATGTTCCGCCTGCCTAAATTTGCAGCCAGTGTGTATCGAAGCCAGAAGAACGTCGAACAGGAAATCGTTATGGAGCCGGTCACTTACTGGTCTCGTGGCGAGCGGAATATCGGGGGTATCGTGCCGCTGGTCGTGTTCACCAATTGCGATGAGGTGGAGTTCATCTACGGTCATGAGCGCAAAGGTATTTATCGTCCGAATCGAGAGAAGTACCCGGCGCTTCCTAACCCCCCTGTCGTGATCGACGAGCTGACAGGCCACTGGGGCATGAAGTGGGAAGACGCTGTATTCATTGGGTACGTAGACGGGCAAGAAGTGATCCGCAAATACTATTCACGTAATCCGGTGCTGACAGAGCTACGGGTAGCTGCAGATGATATGGTACTGGAAGCTGGCGATTGGGACGTAACCCGAGTAGTAGTGGATGCTCTGGATGAATACGGCAATGCCCTGCCGTTCTATGCAGATCCTGTTTCGGTGGAGGTCGAGGGAGTGGGTGAATTGATCGGTCCTTCAAGCTTATCCCTAATTGGTGGACGTATTGCATTCTGGATTCGTACAAAGGGTGAGGCTGGCAATATCCGCGTGAAGGTTTCAGCGCCTTCTCGTTTCGGTTTGCAGGAATTGAGCATTGACGTGCAATAAGGAAGCAAAGGCAACATACAATCCTGCTAACTGCTTTTATACTGTCTGATACTTCTATTATTTAATAAGGAGTTGTCCGCAGATTCTGCAAAGAATCTGAGAGGGCAACTCCTTTTTAGCATAGGTTAGGGTACGTTAATCTATAAGTCTTTCAAATTGTGTCTTATTACTGAGTCACTTAACGTTACGCTCGTAGATTGGAAGCATAGAATACACTATCAAGCGCAAGGGAGGTGAAAACTATGGCGATTCTTTTACCTCAGCAATTCTATTCTCTCGCAGCTAATATTGGTAAATCATACTTTGAAAACTTGAACGGTGGCACGAATGCTACAATTACCGTTAATAATAACGGTCCGGCACCGATCGATCTTGTCGTAACTCGTGTCAATGCACCTGTGATCACTTATGTTATCCCCCCAACTAACAGCCTCACGTTAGAGGTTGCTTTACTGCTGGTAGCTGCTCTGCAGACTACCGCAGCTGGAGCAGCTACGGGTACGATCCAGATTGCGACAGCTGATTTTTAACCTGTAACGACCTGATCCTCTAACTCTAGCTTTGCCGTATGGCAAGGTTAGAGTTTTTTTGTTTGAAATTTTCTGAAACTTTTTTCATATTGTGCCGATATATACATATAGCATAGCAAACAACAACATCGAAAAGGAGTACCCTGTATGAGCTTTAGCAATCCGGTTTTACGTGATGACATCTTTTTGCGCGAAGATGAAAGAGAAGCTAGTGAACAACGCATGACCATCGGAGGAACGGTGAACAAAACGTTGCTTCTGCTGGTTCTGCTCATCGTCTCTGGAAGTATTACCTGGTACATGACCTACGAAGGAACCGTAGAGGTGCTATCCTTGCTGACGGCAGGCTTTATTGGTATGGCAGGCGTAGCACTTGCGATATCCTTTTTTCCCAAAACGGCTCCATTACTCTCTCCTGTATATGGGATTCTGAGTGGTTTTGCTTTGGGTGGCGTTTCAGCTTTTATGGAGTATGAGTACCCTGGAATTGTAGCCAATGCCATTTTGCTGACCGTGGGTATCTTGTTCTTGATGCTCTTTATGTACACACAGCGAATCATCAAGGTGACACGCGGCTTTATCTCATTCGTTGTCCTGTGTACGATGGCGATTTTTCTGGTGACGCTGGTTGATTTTATTTTGAACTTTTTCGGTATGAATGTTCCCTATATCCATGAAACAGGTTGGCTGGGTATTGGCATTAGCTTATTTATCGTGATCATTGCGGCTTTGAATCTGCTGGTTGATTTCAATTTTATTGAAGAGCAAGCAGATCAAGGCGCACCCAAATATATGGAATGGTATGGTGCTTTTGCATTGCTGGTGACTCTAGTATGGCTGTATGTACGGATTTTGGATCTGTTGGCCAAATTCAGTAAGAGGGACTAAGTGCAGGGTGAGAAGAAAAGGATGGCTGAATGCCGTCCTTTTTTGTATTAAATAGACGGTTTAAAAATTGCATTTTACGTTAAATACATAGAAGTTGGGTAAAACATAAAGACAGACAGGAGAGGAGTGAGTGCATGTATCAAGTGGTGCTGGTTAGGCATGGACAGAGCGTGTATAACCGACAAAACCTGTTTACGGGCTGGACGGACGTGGACCTGACTGAACAAGGGATTCATGAGGCCATTGAGGCGGGACGTATTCTCAAGGAGGCTGGTTATACGTTTGATTTGGCATTCGCCTCTGTGCTAAAACGATCTATCCGCACGCTGTATCACATCTTGGATGAGCTGGATCATCTCTGGATACCTGTGCAGAAATCATGGAAGCTGAATGAACGCCATTACGGTGCTCTTCAGGGGCTTAGCAAGCTGGATTCCGCCGTGCAATACGGCGAGGAACAGGTTCATATCTGGCGGCGTAGTCTGACGGTGCGGCCCCCCATGCTGGATGAGCAGGACGAGCGGAGTCCGCATCGGGAAGAGCGTTATCGCAATATTAAGCCAGAAGAGCTGCCGCTTGGGGAAAGCCTGGAGGACACCGTGCATCGGGTCGGTGAGTTTTGGAAGCAGCGGATTGTCCCTTTGATTCTCAAAAAGGATCGAGTTATCATTTCTGCACATGGTAATACTTTGCGGGCCTTAATCAAGTATATGGAGAATCTGGACGAAACCGCCTTGCTGGATTTGAATATTCCGACAGGCATTCCACTGGTGTACGAGCTGGATGAGCATATAGATCCTATCCGGCGTTTTTATCTCGGTGATCCGAGTCATGTAGAGGCTAAGAAGCAGGCCGTGGCCAACCAAAGCAAGGTAACGGAGTGACTTTCCATACACGAAGAGGACAGGGCGCTTCCTCGCATCCTGTCCTCTTTGTGTTGGGTATAGATTAAGCGTTCGCTTCCTCTTCTTCTGTTTCCTGGCTGTCTTCCTCTGCGGGAAGTGCCCACACCGATACACTGCCGGCACGAACGGGAAATATGCCGTAGCCATCCTGCTCAATTTTTACGGTATGATCGTGATGTCCGGTCAAATCCATCCATTCTTCCCCTGCACGTTGTTTGCCTACGAACATGCGCTTTTCTCCGTCATTTGCGTTGGTGATCACCACAGCACATCCGGAGCCTTCCAGCTCAGGCACGCCTTGACGAACCCATCCAATCGTATGGGGATCATCGAAATAATCTTTTTGCTCACCATAAGCTTTATGGTACCGGGCATATAGAAGCGGGTCTAGCTCAGCCTGCTTGCCTTTCACGGGCGTTTGCCCCTGGATACCGTAGTAATCGCCGTAGAACACACAGGGATAACCGTCCTTGCGCAGCAAGATGAGTGCATAGGCGCTAGGCTTAAACCAGTCCTCCACCCAGGATTCGAGCGCTTCATGCGGCTGGGAATCATGATTATCGACAAAAGTAACCGAGTTCAGGGGATGGGTATGAACAAGCGTATCCTCGAAAATGGTGCTTAAATCGAAATCCTTGCCACCCAAGGAAGCGCTATGTAGTTTGTAGTGGAGGGATACGTCAAACAGGTCGATTTTATAATCAATGGTATCCAGGAACTTTTGACACGATTCCAGATCCGGTTTCCAAAACTCGCCTACCATATAAAAGTCCTGCCCGCGTTTTTTAATCATTTCTGTAGCAAACTCTCGTACAAATTCATGATTAATATGCTTGATTGCATCCAGACGGAATCCGTTGCATTGCAGAGTATCTATCAGCCATTTCCCCCAACGGATCATCTCTTTGCGCACATCCTGATGATTATAGTCAATATTGGCGAACATTAAATAATCATAATTGCCGAATTCATCATCTACATTTTCGCTCCAGCTTTTGTTTTTACCTAAAATACGATAGATTCCTGTCCGGTCCTGGCTTGCATCGTAATCGGTTCCGTTAAAATGTTCAAAGTTCCATTGAAATGTGGAATACTGACCTTGACGGCCGGGGAACGTAAATTTAGTCCAGCCTTCGATATCAAAGGGCTCGGAAATGACTTCATTGCGGTTATCCGGGTTAACCTCGACGACCTTGAATACTTCAGTTTCATCCGCGCCGGCCTTATGATTCATGACCAGATCGACATAGACGGCCACGCCGTGGCGAACACAGGCGGCAACAGCCTCCAGCAGGTCTTCCCTGGTTCCGTATTTGGTGCGCACCGCACCTTTTTGGTCAAATTCGCCCAGATCATAAAGGTCATAGACGCCGTATCCCGTATCCTCGGGCGATTGGCCTTTGGTGACAGGTGGAATCCATATCGCGTCAATTCCTTTGGCCTTCAGTTCCGGCGCCAGGCGGGTAAGCTTTTTCCAGTGAGAACCGTCAGCTTCGACATTCCACTCGAAAAATTGCATCATCGTATGGTTCCTTTTCATGTACGTCCCTCCTTCATATATAACAAGTTACCCACCAAGTGAGGGGGGCTAAACGTCAGACGGTCAATATGATGCTGAATGAAGAACAAGGATCGCTGTATAACGTATGCTGAATCATTAAAATTTGTTATACCTGAGTGTTCACAACGACTCGGGTAGCTAGAAAAGAGAACGTGAAAACGGTAAAATGAATCTAACTTAACAATAGTTCGGGTTTTGGGCAAACTGTGAAGCGCGAGCAACAGAGGAAAGGAGGAGTGGACGTGACAGAACCGCAGCAGAACAAGGATGAAGCGAGCAAACCGCTGATTAAAAAATGTACGTATTGTCAGGAGATGAAACCTTTAACGGACTTTCAGCGCAGAACGGGTCGCCGGGCTGGTCCTTATTCCCGGCGTGGTCCTTGCCGTTCCTGCCGAGGATTGGCCCCACAAGAACGTGCGGCTACGTCCGCTCCCTCCGGCGAGGAAACAAATCCCTCGGCTGCTCCCGTGATGCAGCATAGCCTTGAAGCAAATACGGCTGCGCACAGCCTAGAGGCGTCGCTACCTATGGAGGCACAACGCCCCCGCAGGAAGCCGGTCACGGACAAAGCGCGTGAGCGCCATCGGCAACGGGTTCGGCATCTGCTTAGCAGGCTGAAGCCTGCGGATACCCGGGCGTTGCGGCTCAATCGCAATGGCATGATTCGGCTAAGAGGCAAAACCGACCAGGGGAGACGCTGGCATCAAGAGATTGAGCTTGATCTGGCCATGACCCTGGTCAGAGAGCGTATGGCGGTGATTGTTAATCCATACACCGTGCGTAGACTGTATAGCAACAAGGAATTTCGTCAATATGTGCTTAAGCGTGACCGTTATACTTGTTTTTTTTGCGGGGGCTACGGTGACACGATTGATCATTTACTGCCTCGGGCAAAAGGGGGGCACACGACGCCGGTCAATTGTGTATGTGCTTGCAATGAATGCAATCAAGTTAAGGCTGCCCGCGATGTAGATGAGTTCATTGAGTCTGGTGTACCGCAGCCGTCTCCTGATGATTTCGAGGCACCTGATAATCCTGACGCTTCTGAAGGCACCCTACATACGTAGGGCGACTCTTGCAGCGTAGATCCCTTAGTACAGTTCTACTTCAAAGCCGGATTCCTTCCAGGCTGTTGTTCCGCCTTCGATAAAAGCTACATTGGTAAAGCCCATCTGCTGGAGTGTATAAGCTGCCAATGCAGCTTGTCCACCTGCCCCACAAGTGGTGATAATCGGGCGGTTACGGTCACGTAGACGTTCGTCACGCAAATCCTGTGGAACCTCCAAGTCAGCGCGGATGGGCAGCATGCCCAATGAAATATTGGCGCTTCCGCGAATCAGACCGCAAGCGCCTGCATCATGGGAGTCCTGTACATCGATAACGAATGTATCTGGATTTGCCTCCATTCGCTGACGTGCCTCCTGTGAATCAATGCCCTGAACGTGCTGCCTCGCTTCTTGAACCATATCTCCAAATGTTTTAGCCATCATTTAAAACCTCCGTATGAATATATTTTGTGTTATTTTCATATTATCGAACTAAAACGCACTCTCTTTATTACCCTCCTCTAGCATAAGATGACCCTTTTTTTAAGGGAAACTTGGACAAAAATCGAGCTTATTCTAATTTTTATCTAAAATAACAATAAAAATTTTGCAGAAATTTGTGCAAATTTAAAATTTCTTCGACGATTGTGTCGTGAAAGGTGTAATATAGAGGTATAGGGTTCCGTTTCGGCCTGTTGTAGTCACGAAGGAGCGCTTCGTGGGATATTCCGCAGCAGTAACAACAGAATAACGTCTGAGCAATATACAATTGGCATCTGCGATAAATCAGTCTTGCCCTGTAGGGTATAGGCCGGTTTTAGCTGTGCTTCTTGCATGTTTAAGGGCGTGAATTCGATGAACGTTTTATTGCTAGAGTTTATGGATACAGGTTACGAGAAAGGAATGGACTTCTATTTTCACAGTAAAGGAGGACGTTCACGCATGTCTGAAAACCAACAAGAGGTGGCAGTAACACAGGAAGCTACCAAAGAGTCTCGGGATGTATTGGACCAATTGATGAAACCGGAGGTTCAGCAATCGCTGACCGTGCTGGTAGAAAATCTGCCCAAGTTGACTGAGATGGTTACTTTGATGACCGACGCTTATGATGTAGCTCGCAGTCTGGCGACTGACCCTGTCTTTATCGGAGATATGAAAAGCTCCATGGGAGAGTTTGTGAAGCCTGTTACAGATTCGGCTAAAGGATTGGCTTCTGCTGCAATTGAAGCAAATGACCGTGTACAAACTACGGACGGCAGTGTAGGTCTGTTTGGCCTGCTCAAAATGCTTAAAGATCCGAATGTACAAAAAACGCTGCGTTTCAGCCAGGCTTTCCTGGATATTCTGAATGAGCGCCAACGCGAAAGCAAATAATTACCTGATCGAGAACGGAGGATGGACATGTCGAAGCAAATTTTGATCTTGGGCGGCGGGTACGGCGGATTACTAGCCGCTCTTACAGCACGCCAGCATATGGACGCTAGCCAAGCAACCATTACAGTGGTTAACCGCTTTGCGTCGCACCAAATTATTACAGAACTGCACCGTTTGGCGGCAGGTACAATTGCCGAAAAAGCTGTTGCGCTTCCTTTGGAAAAGCTGCTGCGTAACAAAGAAATTATCCTGAAAGTGGATACTGTTTCCGAAATCAAGCCTGACGATAAAAAAGTAACCTTGGCCAGTGGCGCTACGTTGAGCTATGACGCTCTCGTTATTTCCCTGGGCAGCGAAACGGCTTACTTCGGTATTCCAGGACTGCAAGAGCATAGCTTCACGCTGAAATCAGTGGCAGAAGCCAATCGCATTCGCGCACATGTGGAAGCTCGTCTGGATGCTTACAAGCAATCCGGTAACCAAGCAGACGCTACAATCGTTATCGGTGGTGGCGGTCTGACAGGCGTTGAGCTGGTGGGTGAATATGCTGACAAATTGCCTGTAATTTGTCGCGAAAAAGGTATTAACTACGAAGATATCAACTTGTATTGCGTAGAAGCTGGACCATCTATTTTGGCAGGCTTCCCTCAACCACTGGTTGATCGTGCAGTAACAAGCCTTGAAAAACGTGGCGTTCAAATCGTAGCGGGTGTTCCGATTACAGAAATGAAAGCTGACGAAGTTCTCTTGAAAGACGGACGTTCGATCAAAACGAACACACTGATCTGGACAGGCGGCGTACAAGGTAATGCACTGGTTGGCGCATCTGGTATCGAAGTAAACCGTGGTCGCGCAACTGTGAATGGTGCACTGCAATCGACTTCTCACGAAGACATCTTCCTCGCTGGCGACAGCGCAGTGGTGTTCCCGGGTGAAGGCGAGCGTCCATACCCTCCAACTGCACAGTTGGCTTGGCAAATGGGCGAATTAGTTGGTTACAACATCTTCGCTTATTTCAACGGAGCGAAAATGGAACGCTTTACACCAGTATTCTCCGGTACACTGGGCAGCTTGGGCAGAACAGACGCGATCGGTACTGTAGGCGCGAATGGCACCCAACTGAAAGGCGCTGTAGCTACTTTGATGAAGGAAGGCAGTAACATCCGTTACTTGTCCCACATCAAAGGACTTTTTGCATTGGCCTATTAATATTCTTTATATTTTATATGTTTCTTTGGAAGAGAGCGCTATTCAGCGCTCTCTTTTTTTGTAGCTTTTCTTTACGACACTAGAGTTGCTTACGATTCATTAGTCTTAATTCACTTCATCTTCGCTAACTCTGCCACTTGTACAGGGGGGAGCGCACCTTCAAATATACTCAGCTCATCAATACATCCTTTGAACGCAGGGTCCCACCAGTTGACACCTAAGCTGAATGTTCCAGATTTGGAGGTAAAGACATCTGGGAATCCTGAGCCGGTAAATTGAAGCTCGCCATTCACATACACGGCTAACACCCCACGATCTACAGTGAAGGCGAGATGGGTCCATTCATTTGTTTTGATCTTTAGGCCAGTACTGCCGGTATACCAAAGTGAGCTGCCGGACCAGACCATTGTATTATCCTTCTCGGGTCCTCTGGGTAGAAGGCTAATCCAGTGGTTACTATCCATAGCTCCAAAGAAAGTTGGTGTATGCAGAGTTAAATCGCTTGGTTTTACCCACAGTGACACGGAATATGCTGAGCTGGATATGAGTCCTTCAGGTAGAGCAATGCCTGACTTTCCATCAAGGACTATAGCTTGGCCCTTTACGCCTTGAGAGTAGGATACATTTCCTCCCTGGCGATCGATTCGGTCACCGATAACTTTGCCATTAGCAAAAGCATCCTGCTGATCCTCCAGATTATTTTCAAATGTGTATGACGCAGTCAATGTTGCTTTCTCATAAGGGGATACCGTGATGTTAAAAACTTTGTCCCGACTACGTTCTCCTTTGGTAATGGTAGCCGTCAAAGTGGCAGATGCAGCCTTTTCTCCGATTCCTGCACGCTTGATTTCACCTGTATCCGTAATGACGCTTTGGTCTGAAGTTTTCCAGGTAATCCGGGTTTGCCGACTGCCTTCCTTCGGAAGATTCAGGCTAGCCGTCACTCGACTTGTATCGCCAAGATCTAACTCACGATACACACTATCCACTACTGTCGTATCGGTCATATCAGGGAGCTTACTGCCCCAAGCCATCTCACCTTTATTCGATAAAACTGTAAAAGCCAGGATGTATTGATTCGTAACCTGATCCCATTGTCTTAAAAACACCCCATCCAACACAGCACCATCCAGTGTTAATTGGATATTCGCATCCCCCGACTTGCGCCATGTTCCTTGCACATCGCCTTCGATGGTATGATCTGCTCTAAGCTGAATGAATTGTGTACTCTTGATCGTAGCCGAAGAATCACTACCATGATTAATATATTGATAATCGCCAATGAATTGTTTCTCATCCAGCTTTGTTAGCGTCTCGCCACCGTAACGGTAAGGAGCTACGACAGGCCAGTCATCCTGATTCATAAACATTTGGTGTACACGCAGCTCATGTGTCTCCCCCTGCTGAGGGAATCGGGTATGAAAGACGACAAACATTTGTCCAGTAGTAGGATTGGTGTATACAGAATTGTGTCCAGGGGAAACATAGCCGTAGCCAGTGCCTGTACCGGGATCGCCTATTTTACTATCGAACAAGAAATTACCTATCAACTTGTTGCCATAAGTTGTATTTTTGGTGTTTGCCGGCAAAACAGCATTCTGTCCTTTGGCATCTTTATAAGGTCCTGTCGGTTTCTTAGAACGGAATAACCTCATGTTATACCCTCCGTCGGCTGCAAGACCGCCGTAGGTTACATACAAATAGTAATAACCCGTTTTTGGGTTGTATTCAATATACGGACCTTCCCCGGACTCACCGTATCCACCTGCAATCTTGGTGCCAAAATAACGATCAATCAAACGGCCGTCCTCCGTAGTTCCATCTTGACCTGGATACATGGGTTTGCCAGTTGCCTTATCCAGCTCCAGTAAAAATATTCCCCCGGACCATGATCCATACGTCATCCACAAGCGCCCGTTTGCATCGTAAAAAACGCTTGCATCGATTGCATTTGGGAACATCCGGTTCGCATAAGAACCATCGGTATTAAACCATCCCGGTCTGAGACCCTCAAGCTTGCCTTCCTTGATGAGTTGTTGAATCGGCGTATTTGTCCATTTTTTATCTACCTTGCTATCTTTATCGAATGCAGTCTTCTTCGTAAAACCAGTGTGGATAATGGTATCCACATATTGATATGGACCCTCGATTTTGGGTGCAACTGCAATGCCGATCGCGGAACGAATGTAGGTGGAAGATGCGCTATAATAAATCATATATGCCCCTTTTGTCCCATCCTCATTGACATAATGCTCATTCCAAAATACATCGGGCGCCCATACCGAGAATCCGCCCTTACTGTCCGCATCATTCTCACCCGCCCAAGCGAAAGATCCAGCCAGATTCTTCGATAAGTCCCCGTAAAGTGTGTTCCCAGGCGTAGTGTAATCGTTTGCAAAAGAAGTCCAGTTTGTAAGATCTTTTGACTTCGCCGCAGAGATGTGTGACCCAAATGCATAATAAGTGTCACCGTCTTTGACAATGGAAGGGTCATGAACCGATACATTAGAGAAGGTTGGCGCATCCTGCTTATTGTTCTGGTCTGGCACCGTTGCCGCCGCGTCTATTGCACCTACTGGTGCGCTTGCGATTGCTAATAATAATGTTAGTGTTATTGCAATACTTTTCCTGACCTTACGTTTAACAAAACTTCTCATCATACATATTTGCCCCTTTCTGAATTGGAATACAGTGATATATTCTGCTTTCATCGCTAAATACCTTTATATTTATAAGTATTATTAATGTATTTATGAATCACTTGTCTATTAGGTAAAAATTATAAATTATGGTTGACGTTGTGATTTTGTGAGGGTAATCTAATTAAGAAAAAGTAACTATAAGAAGGTTGCTTAAACAAATTTTTATTTTAGCCTAAACGCTAACAAAGGAGAGCATTATAAATGAAAATCAGACTGTTGGTCTGCCTTATGATTCTACTAAGTTTTGCTGGTGCACACTCGAATTCGACATCAGCTCAAGCTCAAACCCCCATACACCTGAAGGTCAATGATCATTACGTTTTATACACCTACCCTGCATCACCCTTTGTGGATAAGAAGGGGAGACTGCTTATACCGCTCCAAGCGGCTGAGGATATACTGGGCGGCAAAGTAACTTATAATGCAGCGAACAAAATTGCTTCGGTTGATCTGTTGGGCCGTAATGTAGCGGCTACGATCGGATCACCTGAAATATCGGTTAATGGTGAGCCAGTGACAATGGATACAGTCCCCATCATGAAAAGTAATGCGATGTTTTTACCAGTATCCATTTTGTTGAAGGATACAGATGCGAAGATGGAGTGGGATACCAAGCGTGGCTTATTGAAGCTAAGGCATGACAGCTTTACGGAAAGTCCAGTTCTTATGAGGTTTAAGGGACAAGACTTGGCCCAAGTCATTGATGCGAATGCCTTTGATCTTATTTCCTTTGGCTGGGATCAAAGGCAAGGTGTATTGAATATTCATGCTATGTACGAGAGCAGCTTATCACCTGCTTCCAGGCAAATCGACTTTAATCCTCTGATTGTGTATAGCAAAGGGACCTATAGTGTAAATCCTTATTCTAAACCCAGTATGTTTTACAAAGTTAAAATAACCAGTCCCGGTAATCTGGTTTATACGAGAAATATCGATACAATCGATGCGGATAAAGACTATATAATATATATTACTTCTGTTGGCAGATTAATTAAGTAGTGGAATGTATGTTGCTTGTACATCATAAAAAAGCGACAAAGGCTTAAGGGCCTTTGTCGCTTTTTTTGAAAGATTAATCTTAGAAGGTAATGATTTGACTATTGTTTCCTTTATTACGTACATATCCAACGACTTTGGATACAGACTGTTTATCTTTAAGATAATCAGTAACGCCGTCTGTCAGGTTGTTTTTTTGATTGTTTGACAATTTATTCCAGTCATCCGAATTTACATAAACTTCGACGATAGCTTCACTGCTGTCGCCTCTTACTGTGAAATCAAAGCCGACCCCATTATAGGTGCCATATCTATCGGACAAGTTACGTTGGATCGTACTTGCATCCAGAGAAGAAGCTACATCCCTCAAAGAAACCTTGCCTCTGCTGTTGATTGTAAAAGTTGCCATTTTATCCCTATTACTGGAGTTTTTAACCGTACCCTCTATATCGGCATCTTTATACTCTTTCAAAATATCTTCACCGATGTCTTCCAGGTAGCTTTCCTTTCTGCTGTCGGTGAGGTCAGTCCATCTGGATTTCGTCATTTCGATGGTCACCGTAATATCGCTTTTGTTACCATCCAACGTGATATCAGAGTTGGTGCTATAGGCATCGCTGTGATCATCGTTCAGCTTCTTTTGAAGATCCTTCAAGGAGCTAGAGCTATTTTTGCTTGCTTCATCTTTTAGCGTCTGGTTGTCTTTTTGCAATTGAGCGATGGTAGCGTCTTTCGTCGTGTTCGCTGCTTTCGCTGTGTTGAGCTCTTGAGTCAGCGTGGTAATCTGATTGTTCAGTGCTGTAACTGTGGATTGATCAATCGGAACGCCGTTATCAGCAATGACTACGCGTTTGTTGGTGCCATCCCATGTTACTTTTTTATCCAGCGCTGTACCTGCCAGTTTCAACGGGATATACGTCACGCCATCCAGCAGAAATGGTTCTGTTTTAGCATCAGCAGGAACCTCGGTTCCGTTGTAGATAATTTTAATATTGTTATATACTGCTTGGATCGGCTTAGTCACTTGTGCGGCATATGTGGATTGGCTGAAAAGAGCCCCGGATATGGCCAAGGCGGATACGGCAGTGATGATGACAGGTTTTTTGATAGATTTCAGTGATTTCATTCGTTGGTCTACCCCTTTATTTAAGAATTATAGCCTGGTTCATAGACTAGAGTAACATTAATGCCTACAAAATCCAACAGCTTGGAGAGTCATTATGGGTTGTGCTTATATTGGTTAGACGCAACAGCAACCGTAAAAGTTGCCCTGTTTGCGCAAAAGTTTTTCCAAAAGTATCCGAACAACACAAAACAAGCCCGCTGCACAAGACAGCGTGACTTGTTGGTAAAACAGTGCGTCGAGGTTATCCATTCAGGATTATTTGCCGTCCTTCAGTTTGCCTGCTGTTTCCTGAAGATGGCCTTTGGCCTTATCCAGTTTGCCTTCGGCTTGAAGGGACTTATTATCGGTAGCGTTCCCGATTTGGTCCTTGATTTCACCTTTGGCTTTGTTCACATTACCTTTGATTTTATCGCTAGTTCCGTTATCCTTCATGTTATAGCCCTCCTTATGTGATCGAACTTTCATTCAGCATGCTGTAGTTAGTCATTACCCGAGCGAGGGTAATACGAAACCAGAGGCTGTATATCACAGACGGGGGTATAATGTTGGATACGGATTAAATCAGAACGTGAAGTGGGGAGTGAGCGCATGCTCAAAATTTTATTGTTTATTCTTGTTATTCAAATTATTTACGTATCGGCGTATACACTACGCATGATTCTGACGTTGAAAGGACAGAAGTACATTGCTGCGCTCATTAGCACCGTGGAAGTTACGGTCTAT
Source organism: Paenibacillus sp. S29 (assembly GCF_049319765.1). NCBI lineage: Bacteria > Bacillati > Bacillota > Bacilli > Caryophanales > Paenibacillaceae > Paenibacillus > Paenibacillus sp. S29. The sequence goes on from NZ_JBMOUI010000001.1 coordinate 339,097, forward strand.
GTGTTGGGCTTGAATGTTGTGCTTAAGTACCTGGATCAAGTGGCAAGTCTTGCAGTATACGCCATTGGCTATGCATTGGGCATTCTTATTGGAGCATGGATTGAGGAAAAAATAGCGCTTGGTTATGTCACCGTTAAGGTGATCAGTAATGAGATCAATGGAGGAATTGCCAATGCGCTGCGGGACAAAGGATATGGCGTTACAGCCTGGCTGGGCAGTGGACGTGATGGAGAGCGCCTGGTAATGGAAATTTTGGCTAAACGAAAAAACCAGAATAAGCTGTATCAGTCCATTCTGGAGCTGGACCCTAAGGCTTTTGTCATTACGGTAGAGCCGAAGCAATTTCATGGCGGCTTCTGGACTAAGGCTATCCGTAAATAAACATTTTGGTAAATTGCGCATATTTTTTGGAGGTTGGAGCATATTAATACCCGCACAGGTGAGGATTTTGCAAAAATTCAATAAGCGAATTCCAATGAACAAGATATAGATCGAAATGGTTTAGTTCGTCTATATCTTGCACTTCGGAGCGACTGGAATCGAATTTTGCAAAATACTGGCATGGATAGAAATTAACAGTAAGCCGACAGGGGATATTACCCTATAAAAACCGAGGGGGGATATAGATGTACAGACGCCAGGCCCCGGAAATCATTCCAGAGGAAAATACGGCTATTTGGTCGTGTACAAACGAGGGTTGCAACGGTTGGATGCGAACGGATTTCACCTTTTTGAACGAGCCAGCTTGTCCATTTTGCCAAGCCTCAATGGGGCAAGAAATGCGGATGCTGCCGATTCTCAATCGGGCGGGCAATTCCTTTGTCGCCCAGCGCTCCTAATCCAGGATTTTGCAAAATCCACCATTGAAAGTGAGTACGATGATCACACTGCAGAATTTATGAACGCCAAAAGCCGCTCCAGCGACATGCTGAGCGGCTTTTGGTTGTGGAAATTGGGGTAGGGGTGACCTGTCCCCAAGTAAGGTGTGTGTTGATTATGGTCTCTGGATGGGCTGTACGGAATCACGATATACAATATGACCCTGCACGAGGACTCGACCAAAGCGGCCGCCGGGATGGCTTATTTTTTTCATCATCGAATCAATCGCGGTACGTGCCATCTGCTCGATGTCTACGCCGACCGTGGTCAGTTGCGGAACAATAAGAGTGGCGTATACATCGTTGTCAAATCCGACCACAGAGCAGTCCTCAGGCACGCGGTATCCTAGACCAATGAGCTTGTGTACCAGATTGTGAGCGACCTGATCGCAGTTACATACAAAGGCAGTCGGTAGCGGCTGAGGCAGCTCCATTTCAACAAAAGCACCTTCGTCGTCCCGGTCACTGAGCACCCACTCGTTACGGAGGGGCAGTCTGTGCTCCAGCAAGGATTTATAGTAGCCGAGGAAACGATCCTGAATACTACTGGTGGAATAGATATTGCCTACATATGCAATATCACGATGCCCCTGGGCGATCAAATAGTTGGTCAGCTCATATGCTCCGTAGAAATTATCCGTCACCACGGAGTCGATATCGGCATGTTCATCATAAAAATCGAGAAACATTTTGGGTAGATCCATGGTTTGTACCAGCTCGATATATGGCTTGCTCACTTGACCCAGGAGAATGAAGCCGTCCACCTTGCGGTCGTAATAGATACGTGGCAGATTAAGCTGTTCTTCGTCTTCGCGATGAAGGATGTGAAGGATGCCATAGTAGCCGTATGGCTCCAGTGCCCGTGAAATTTGCTTGTAGATGTGCAGATAAAACGATTGGCCGGGGCCAGTAAATCGTTCAGGAATGACAACACCTATGTTATAGGTGAGGCCCTCCTTCATGGACTTGGCAACGGTATTGAAACGATAACCCATTTCGCCCGCGAGCGTCTTAATACGCTCTTTTAGCTCCTCGCTAACCCCATCCTTGTCATTGAGCGCCTTCGACACGGTCACGCTGCTTACTCCCAGCTTATCTGCAATATCCCGCATCGTTACGTTGCTCTTCATTCCTGTTCCGCCTTCCAATTTTAAAAAGATAAGCATTTTGCCTAATCCAGAGAATGGATGCAAAATGCTGGGGAATATATCCGTAGCTTAGCCGCCTGTGAAATCCAAAAAAACCTAGCAGCGTAGCTGCCCATAGAATAACTATTAGCCTGCGGGTAACAGTTGTTCTATGGATAGTATACATGGTTCCGCAAGCAGGATAAAGCCTGCGGCTTATGTCCGCTGGGAAGGACGGGAGTGTGCTTGCAATAGCGCTTCATTGTGATGAATTAGCTCGCGGCGAACAGCGGCGCTGCCGAGAGAGCGCAAGGGATCGGATGGTGTATTGAAGGTGTAGTCTTCCAGTCGAGCGATGGTGGTCGTCGCTACGTGAATACGGGTATCGCTGGACGCGTAGTAAATAAAGACTTCATCTTGTTCGTTAACGACTGCTCCATTGCAAAAAATAACATTCGAGACGTCGCCCACGCGTTCCTCATCATAAGGAGCCAGAAAGTGCCCGCCAGGCTTAGCAATGACGCGCGTAGGGTCTTCCAGACTGGTGGCAAAGGTATATAGCACATACCGTAGCCCGGCGGCTGTATTGCGTACCCCGTGAGCGATATGAATCCAGCCGCGACTGGTCTTGATCGGGGCAGGGCCCTGCCCGTTCTTGGCTTCGTACACCGTATGATAACAGCGCTCATCAATGACGGTTTCGTGTTCAATCACGGGTTGTGTAATATCTTTGCACAGGCCGAAGGCGATGCCTCCGCCTGAACCGGTGGAAATAAACCCGTCCTGGGGACGAGTATAGAAGGCATATTGACCGTCCACAAATTCAGGGTGCAGGACAACGTTGCGCTGCTGTGGGGACTGGGTAGTGATGTTGGGAAGCCGGGTCCATGTACGAAGATCACGAGTGCGGACCAGTCCGGCCTGAGCGACAGCACTGGAGGTATCGTGGGGTGGTGCGTCAGGGTCCTTTTTTTCCGAGCAATAAATACCGTAAATCCAGCCGTCCTCATGCTTTACCAATCGCATATCGTACATATTTGTTTCTTCCGGGTCGATATCCTCCCATACTAGGGGAGCGTCAATGAATCGAAATTGATCAATGCCGTTATCGCTCTCTGCCAAAGCAAAAAATGACTTTCGATCCAGTCCCTCTGTGCGCGAAACAAGAATGTATTTTCCTTCATGATAGATCGCCCCTGGATTCAATGCTGCATTTACACCCAGCCGCTCCATGAAAAACGGATTAGTTTGCGCATCCAGATCGAACCGCCAGTGAAGTGGAACATGATGGCGTGTGAGCACTGGGTAGATGTAGCGTTCGTAGATACCATTATAAAAGGTAGTTTTAACCTCATTGGGGCGTGTAATCAGTTCCTCTTGCTGCAACCGCAGCTCATTATATTTGCTATGGATCATTGGTTTTCCATCCTTTCTAGCATTTCTATGCAAAATCGGCTGTTGTGATAAGGGCACTTCCAAGGTCCTGCAATCTCTCTCGCATCAGGCTTACCATCCGCTTGAACAGACCAGAACCATTCGCCTCCGGGGCGCGGATCGATGATATGTTGCCGGGTATAGGACCATAGATTTTTCACAATTTGCAAAAAACGTTCGTCTTTTGTACGTTGAAACGCATTATAAAAACCAACCATTCCCTCGGCCTGTACCCACCAGATACGTGAGGTGTCTACCCGCTCTCCTTCCCGCTCATTGATGAGCGATCCGTCTGGCTGAACAGCGCGCTCTGCTACCGCATTGGCAATATCTATCACCATATCCACGTATTCTGACGGGTAATAACCCAGCACATTCATAGCGTCCTCAATCAACCAGCTGGCTTCGATGTCGTGACCATATGAGGTCAGGTCAAGCAGAGAGCGCCATTCACGGTCGAAAAATACCCCCAGTCGTCGGGCAGAAGCATCGTAAACACGATGATATAAAATGTCCAATACGTTCGTCAGTGCATCTCGAACCTCTTCATTTGGCCAGACGCGCAGCAATTGGGTATACGCCTCCAAAACATGAATATGCGTATTCATGGTGATATGCGCGGTGACGCCATTTTCGCTGAGTAACTCATTAGGCTGCATGTTCCACGAGCGGTCATATTGTTCGCCGTATGCCTGCCGGGTGGGATCATATCCTTTTTGCTCCAGTAGGTGGAACAGCTCCATAGCTAGTGGTAATGCATTCGGGTCGTCTGTGGCACGTGCATACTCTGCTATCGCATAGATCGCGAATGCCTGCGCGTATACATGCTTGCACGTGTCCACGGGTTGCCCGGTGTAGTCCACCATCCAGTACATTCCTCCATGTAATGGATCAAGCAGGTGATCCCGCAGGAATGTGAATGCATGTCGTGCGGCTTCTGCATAGGTATCTTCCCCTGTTACACGGGCAGCCGCCGAGAATGACCAGAGTAGCCGTTCAGTGGCAATCCCGCCTTTATTGGCTTGGTTATGAATGTGCAGATCCATGTCCACCTCGCCGTAAAACCCACCGTGTGTCTCATCCTTCAGTCCGAGCCAGAATGGGAGTATGTGTTCCTTCCATTCCTGTCTAATTTCGTCCAGTAATGTTTCCAAGAGACAAAGCCTCCTTCGGAAAATGAATTATTAGGTTATCGTTAACTTTACAGGATTATCATATCTAGCTGTTTGTAAACTGTCAACCATGCTAGATTGGTGTTTTTTCATAAGATGTGACCCATTCTACTTTACAAAAAGAATATTGCAATTGACATAGTAAGCGCTAACATAATAAAATGATTTTGTTACTTTAACGATAACCTTATTCGAAAACAACAGGAGGAGTCGTCTCATGAAGTTGTCCAAGGTTTTGATGTCATTACTATCCGTGGTTTTGTTAGCGGGGCTGTTTACTGGCTGTACCTCAAAGAAGGATGAGCCAGCTGCCAGCTCTGATCCGAAGGGTGTGGAAGGTGAAATTACGGTTATCACACAGCGGACTGATATTGTGGATACCGTATTTCAGGATTACGCCAAGGAATTTAACAAACTTTATCCGAACGTGAAGGTCAATTTTCAGGCATTGGCCGATTATGAGGGTCAAATTAAAATCCGTATGGGGACCAGGGATTATGGAGATGTTTTGCTGATTCCTGGCAGTATTCCAGTTGAAGAGCTGCCCAACTTTTTCGAGCCGCTGGGTACTTATGAGGAGATGAAAAACAAGTATACCGGCCTTGAAGAACGTACGGTGGATCATAACAGCTACGGTATTCCGATTGCGATGGTTTACTCTGGTGTGATTTATAACAAAAAGGTGTTCAAGGACGCAGGAATCACGCAGCTTCCCAAAACACCGGACCAATTCCTGACAGCGTTACAGCAGATTAAGGACAAAACCAAGGCAGTGCCGCTGTTTACGAACTATGCCTCTGGTTGGGCACTGACCCAGTGGGAGTCTAGTCTGGCAACATTGGCGGGTACGAAGGAATATGTGAATGTCACACAACCGAATACAGATGACAATTTCACGAAGGGCCAGCCCCACTATGAACTGTATAAGGTCCTGTACGATGCGGCTAAAAAAGGCCTGATTGAAAAAGATCCAACGACTACAGATTGGGAGACCTCCAAGGCGGATCTCGCTCAAGGCAAAATCGGTACGATGGTGCTTGGCTCTTGGGCGATTGACCAGATCAAAAGCACAGCTTCTAACAAGGATGATATCGGTTTTATGCCTTTCCCGACGAATGCCTCCAAGGTACTTGTGCCTCTGGCTGGTGATTTTAACCTCGGTATTAACGTAAACAGTGAAAATAAACCAGCGGCCCGTGCCTGGGTGGATTGGTTTACCGAAAAGTCCAACTATGCCGTAGAGCAGGCAGGTAGCATTAGTCCGCTGAAGGGTGCCCCAATGCCTAGCATTTTGAAGCAATACGAAGATCAGGGAGTCGTTTTTGAAACGCTCACTCCGTCTGCAAAAGGACAGGAAGGGATTGTCGATAAAATCGACAAAAAGGGGGAAATCGGCTTGTGGCAGCCTGACTTCAAAAAACGCATTATTGAGGCAGCGGTCGGTAACCGCCCGGAATCGTATGACACCATTATGAAGGATCTGAACGACGCATGGGTGAAGGCGCGTGCTGAAGTGGCTGCAAAGGAAGCAAAATAGCCATCTGAACTGACGAAAGAAAGGATCGACGTAGCAGTCGATGGACGGATAGCCAGGAGGTGCGGCATGTTAAAATTTTCGAATCTCAGCTACTCCAAACAAAGATTGGCGATTATTGTTGCCTTTTCAATTATTCCGCTAGCGCTGCTGATCACTTTTGCGTACTTGCCAGTGATCAATATGTTTAAGTACAGCTTTTCGGACTGGAACGGCTATAGTAAGCGTCTGGAATATGTGGGCTTTGAAAACTATATCAAAATCTTTACCGACCCCGAGTATTTCTCGGTGTTTAAAGTCAGTCTGTATTACTTTGTAGCCACGTTTGTACAGATGGGGCTGGCCCTTTATTTTGCAACCATTCTCAGCTTTCAAACCTGGTTTAAAAATTTCTTTAAAGGCGTTTTGTTTTTTCCTTCCCTGATGAACGGGGTAGCTATTGGTTTTATTTTTCTATTCTTTTTTAAGCCAGACGGTACCCTTGATACACTGCTTCAGGCGATGGGGCTGGGTTCGTATGTCAAGCTGTGGCTGGGCAACCCGGAGATTATCAATATTTCGCTGGCTGGCACGTCGATCTGGAGATACATGGGCTTTAACTTTATCGTGTTTCTCGGTGCGATTTCCTCCATATCCAGTGATCTGTATGAAGCGTCTGATATAGACGGGGCTAACCGCTGGCATCAATTCCGCTCTATTATTTTGCCGAGTATCAAGCGGATTTTGCAGTTGAATCTCATCTTGGCGATTAGCGGGGCGATCAGTGCGTTCGATATCCCGTATATTATGACCGGTGGCTCCAACGGCAGTGAAACATTCGTCATTCAGACGCTTGATGTGGCATTCAAATACAGCAAGGTCGGTTTGGCCTCAGCGATGGCGGTCGTTCTGCTGCTGATCGTGATTGCTGTTACGCTGCTTCAACGGTTGCTAATTCGGGGAGAGGAGGACTAATCATGTATAAGCTGAAAAGAATACTGGGTAGCAGCATCAAGTATGCCGCGCTACTACTAGGTGCGTTCATTGCACTGCTGCCGATTGTCGTAATTTTGTTTGCATCTTTGAAGACGAAGGCTGAATATGCGGCAACCAGTCCTCTGACTCCCCCCGTAAACTGGCTGAATTGGGCTAACTATACCAAAGCCTTTATTAACGGAAATATGCTAACCGGATTTGTGAACACAGCTTTTATCCTGTTGATTTCAATCATCGGAGCTACGTTGACCGGTTCCATGATTGCGTATATTTTGAACCGTTTTAAATTTAAGGGCAAAAGTCTCATGCTGGGTGCGTTCTTGCTCGCCACGCTCATTCCGGGGGTGACGACACAGGTGTCGACATTCCAAATTATCAACAAGCTGGAACTGTTTAACACGCCTTGGGCGGCGATCTTGCTGTATTTGGGAACGGATATTATTGCGGTGTATATTTTTCTGCAATTTCTGGATTCCATCGCGGTGGCGCTGGATGAATCGGCCATGCTGGATGGGGCCTCCTATCTGACGATCTACTGGCGCATTATCTTGCCCCTGCTGAAGCCTGCCATTGTGACGGTGATCATTATCAAGGGCGTTAATATTTACAACGACTTTTACACCCCGTTCCTGTATATGCCCAAAACAAGCCTTCAGGTCATATCGACGGCGCTGTTCAAGTTTAAAGGGCCATATGGCTCGCAATGGGAAGTCATTAGCGCGGGCATAATCATTGCCATTATTCCGACGCTGATTGCGTTTTTATCATTACAAAAATATATCTATAACGGTTTCGCGCAGGGTTCGGTGAAATAGAATAATGGCGAAATCGAAAATCTGGCGAATCAAATATCTCGGTGAGAGGGGAATACACGTATGAATAAATTGAATGTGGATTTGGGAGTAGATAGCGTACGAATTGTGGGAGGTAGTCTGCCGGAAATGCCGTGGCAGGATAAGCCTGAAGGCAGTGAGGCTCCGGTATGGAGACATAGTGAGAATCCGGTCATTGGACGGAATCCGGTACCGGGCATTGCCCGTATTTTCAACAGTGCAGTAGCTCCGTATGAGGGACGGTTTGTAGGAGTATTCCGGGCTGAAACGATTAATGGACGTCCGCATTTGCACCTAGGCTGGAGTGACGACGGGTTGGCTTGGGACATTGAGACAGAACGTTTGCATTTGGTTGATGAGGAAGGGAACGATTATCAGCCAAATTATGCTTACGATCCGCGTCTGGTTCGCGTGGAGGACACGTATTATATCATCTGGTGTACAGATTTTTACGGTGCAGCATTGGGGATAGCACAAACGAAGGATTTTAAAAGCTTTGTACGATTGGAAAATCCGTTCCTGCCGTTTAATCGTAATGGTGTGCTGTTGCCCCGCAAGCTAAATGGAAACTTTATGTTGCTATCTCGTCCGAGCGACAGCGGACATACACCGTTTGGCGACATTTTTCTGAGTGAAAGTCCTGACTTGGTCTATTGGGGCAAGCACCGTCATGTCATGAGCAAGGGCGGACAGGGCTGGTGGCAATCGGTAAAGATTGGCGGCGGACCGGCTCCGATTGAGACGACAGAGGGCTGGCTGATGTTCTACCACGGGGTGACGGGCACGTGCAATGGGCTGGTTTACAGTATGGGCGTAGCCGTTCTTGACCTGGATGATCCGTCTAAAGTTAAATATCGTTCCTCGAATTTCGTGTTGACCCCGGAGGAATGGTACGAAGAACGGGGGTTTGTGCCGAATGTGGTGTTCCCGTGTGCTACGCTGCATGATGCGGACACCGGGCGGATTGCGATTTATTATGGAGCCGCTGACACGTATGTAGGTATTGCATACACGACAGTGTCCGACATTATGAAGTATGTCATCGCAACGGATGAAGTGGTCGCAGACGACCGTGAGTCAGGCCGGATGTAGGTGGAACTTGAATGCCGGAGGATATGTCTTTACAGCAATTGCAGTCATATATGGGGAGTAACCCGAAGCCACCGGATTTTGACGCATACTGGGAACGGGCATTACAGGAGCTGGAGCGGCAGCCGCTTGATTATACACTGGAGCCTGCTGATTTTATCTCTCCGATGGTGGAGTGTTACCATCTATATTTTACTGGAGTGGGCGGAGCAAAGGTTCATGGGAAGCTGGCTCGTCCCAAGCACCTTGCGGAACAAGGGCCAGCTTTGGCCATGTTTCATGGATATTCCTGCGACAGTGGCGACTGGTTCGACAAGGTAAGCTATGCGGCACACGGATTCACCGTGCTGGCCATGGATTGCCGGGGGCAAGGTGGGCTGTCCGAGGACAATTTGCAGGTTCAGGGAACGACGGTACGCGGCCATATCATCCGAGGGATTGACGACCCGGACCCGGATCGGTTGTATTACCGCAATGTATTTTTGGATACCGTGCAGACAGTGCGCATTCTGATGTCTATGGAGCAGGTCGACCCTGAACGGATCGGCGCATTTGGCTGCTCCCAGGGAGGGGCCTTAACGGTTGCCTGTGCTGCATTGGAGCCGCGTGTCCGTATGGCAGTTCCGGTATATCCGTTTCTGTCGGACTATAAAAGAGCCTGGGCGCTGGATGCCACTACATCTGCATATGAAGAACTGGTTTATTATTTTCGTTGGTTTGATCCGAACCATCTGCGCGAGGAGGAGCTCTTTCACCGACTAGGCTACATCGATATTCAACATTTGGCAGATCGTATTTGTGGTCGTGTGTTGTTTGTGACAGGGCTGTCGGACATCATCTGTCCGCCTTCCACGCAGTTTGCGGTGTACAATAAAATCGTATCAGACAAGGAAATACTCCTGTATCACGAATACGGTCATGAGTACCTACCTTATCTGTCAGATCGTGCTATGAGCGAATTTTTGCGGCTGTAGGGGGTTGAACTTAGCCGCAGGCTCCTTTATAGTAATAGCTATAACCTTCGTGAATGCGTAATAAATGAATGCCCCATTTGTATAACCTCAATAATATGGTTTGAGGGTCTCTACCAGGAACCGATAAATCCTGATTACAAAAAGTGTACGTCTTGTACATTTCTTGTGGTCAGGATTTTTTTGCGTAATACGAGGGAATTTACATGACAGCAAAGGAGCTAATGTAATGAACTTCAAAGTAGTTATTTTAACGATTGCGACCTTTACGGTGGGGCTGGTGGAGCTGATTATCGGTGGCGTGCTACCCCAAATTGCACAGGATTTGAATGTCTCCGTAAGCACGGCAGGACAGCTTATCATGATCTATGCGCTCGTGTATGCTATTGCTGGGCCAACTCTGTTGGCGTTGACAGCCAAAATTGAACGAAAACGACTGTACCTGTGGTCGATGTTTATCTTTATTCTGGGAAGTCTGCTGGCCTTCTGGAGTCCGAATTATGCAGTCTTGTTTGTATCCCGTATCATTACCGCTGCAAGCGGGTCGCTGATCGTTACATTGTCACTGACCATTGCAGTCAAAGTGGTGTCCAAGGCTTATCAAGCCCGTGTCCTCGGTGTCATCTCCATGGGGGTTAGCTCCTCCATCGTTCTAGGTATTCCAGCCGGGGTGCTGATTGGAAATGCATTTGGCTGGCGGGTGCTTTTCCTGATCATTGCTTTGTTGACGGTCGTTGCTATGATCGTTATCAACTTGTTTATGGAGCGGATTCCGACAGAACATGTTGTACCTATGCGTGATCAGTTGAAATCCTTAAAAAATGTTAAAGTCATCAGTGCTCATTTGGTGACCACGCTGACACTGGCGGGCCATTACACGTTATATGCGTATTTCACTCCGTTTTTAGAAAATATGATGGGCTTGAACGCTTCGTGGGTTAGTGTGGCCTATTTTGTCTTTGGGCTGGCGGCAGTGAGCGGTGGTTTTATTGGCGGCTCTTTGGCAGATCGGTTCGGCACAGCGAAAAGTATTCTAGTCGTCGTAGGCGTGTTTATCGCCGTGATGTTCTTGCTGCCATTCTCAATTCACTCGATTTATGTATTTGCGCCACTACTGATTATCTGGGGCATACTGAGTTGGGCCTTGTCGCCCCCGATGCAAAGTTATCTTATTGAAAATGCACCCGAATCGGGTAGTATTCAGCAAAGCTTTAATTTCTCCGCGCTCCAGGTCGGGATCGCTCTCGGCTCTGCCTTGGGAGGAGTAGTGATTGAGAATAGTGAATCTGTTGCCACGAACGCTTGGGTAGGTGGGGCATTTGTGATTGTTGCTTTTGTCTGCGGCGTATTTTCGATTACCAGAGCCGGGACTTCGCAGGCTGTCAGAGGACACCACTCTGTTTCATAGTTCGATGGACCATCGTCCTCTTTCATAATACGAGCAAACATGTTATACTACACACAATTATGAAGAAGGAGGTGAGGTAGGTGAATCACGAGATGCTGAACAACCGTATTAGCCAGCTGCCGATTGCTATGGCTGGCATTGTTCATGCTTTTCCATACAACGGGAGAAGTCTGTCCAATTTTAATCATACGGTTGTAAACATCGCGAGAAGACGCCTACCTTAACTCGAACGGATTGCTGTATCTTCCGAAGAGTCGCGGGGTTGCTCCTGCGGCTCTTTTTGTGTTACCCGGGTAAGGGTCTTCCTAAATAAAGGAGAGCCTGAACATGTATATAGTAAACGGTCAACAATTGAAAAAATACCACGCTGCTAATCTGATTTTGGATGGTGCATCGTTTGATATCCATACGGGAGAAAAGGTGGGGCTCATCGGCCGCAACGGAAGCGGTAAAACCACCCTATTACGCCTAATCGCACGTTTGTCCCGCCCGGATGAAGGGCAGCTCGTCATCGCCAAGGATACAAAAATTGGCTATTTACCGCAAATTCCGGCGGAGTTTGAGAGCTTCACTGTGTACGAAACGCTTGCTTACGCCTATCGTGAGCTGAAGGATTGCCGTAATCAGATGACCACACTGGAACGGGAAATGTCAGATCCGGTTGTGGCAGCGGATGCGAGCCTTCTGGAGAAGCTACTGCAATCGTATGCTGCCTTGCAGGAACGGTTTGAACGCAATGGTGGCTATGAAATGGATGCAAACATTGACCAGGTAGCGGATGGGCTGCGTATTCCCAAAGGCATGTATACGCGCAGCTTCGGCTCGCTGTCGGGTGGAGAGAAAACAAAAATAGCGCTGGCATCACAGCTCATCGGACGACCGGATTTGCTGCTGCTGGATGAGCCGACCAACCATCTGGATTTGAAAGGGCTGGAGTGGCTGGAGCAATTTTTGCAGGGCTATACAGGTGCGTGTGTGGTTGTATCTCATGATCGTTATTTTCTGGATCGGGTCGCCGTTAAAATGATTGAGCTTGAGGATGGCGAGGCGTTTACGTATTATACGAACTACAGCGGCTATGTGAAGGAAAAGGAAGAACGATTGCTACTACAATTTGAAGATTATAAGGAACAGCAAAAGCGGATCAAAAAGATGAAAGAGGCCATTCGGCGTTTTGAAGAGTGGGGTCGCAATGGCGATAACGAAAAGTTTTTCAAAAAAGCAGCCTCCATTCGTAAGGCGTTGGAGCGCATGGAACTGGTGAAGCGGCCTGTATTGGACCCGCAGGGGGCGGAATTTCACTTAAAGCTGGAGGATCGTTCCGGTCGCCGAGTACTGCAGTTTGAAGAAATTGTTAAAGCCTATGGAGAGCGACAGATATTAAACGGGGCAACGGGTAGTCTGGAATTTGGCGAAAAGGTGGCCTTGCTGGGTGATAATGGGTCAGGTAAAACGACGTTGCTCAAGCTTCTGCTTGGTCAGGAAAGCGCAGATGCAGGCACGGTCCAGTGGGGTGCGCGCGTGGAGTACGGATATTTGGCGCAGCAAGAAAGAGAACGGAATAGCCGGGCGACTGTGCTTGCCTACTTCAAGGAGGAAGCAGGGGTGGAAGAAGGCGAGGCACGCGGGTTGCTAGCGAAGTATTTATTTTACGGTGCCGATGTGTTTAAGCCCGTGAGCATGCTGTCCGGTGGCGAATGGTCCCGCTTGCGGCTGGCGTTGCTGGTCATGAAAAAGCCAAATTTGTTGGTGCTGGATGAGCCGACGAACCATCTGGACATTGACTCACGCGAGGCACTGGAGGAAGCGCTGGACACCTACACGGGAACGGTGCTGGCGATTTCACATGACCGCTACTTTGTGAACAAGCTGGCAGGGCGCGTGTGGGAGCTGGAGGCTGGAAAGCTGACCTTTTATCTAGGCAGCTTTGATGAGTACCGAGCGAAGAAGCGTGAGCTGGAGAACGCTCGTCTACAGAGCGAGGGGGATACCGGGACACGCCCGACATCTGCAAGCAGAGCCGCATCGGGTGGCGGCTCGGGCTCGGGCTCAGCTGTACATTCCAGTGCAGCGAGCAATGGCATGGGGGCGGCTGTGCATACGGGAGCGACTACGGAAGACGATGCGAGCCGTGCACGCTCAGGTCGCTTGGGCTCGCCCGCTACCGGGTCTGGAGCACGCGAAGCGAAGGCCGCCGCGAAGCCATCACGCACGCCCGCTGCATCCAGCGAGCGGTTGGAGCAGGCCATCGCCGCCAAAGAAGCAGAATTGGTGGCGGCGGATGCCGAGCTGGAGCTGCTCGGCACAAGCGACGACACGATACACATGGCGGAGCTGTGGGACGCGCGTGAGCGACTGCAAGCGGAGCTGGACACGTTGCTCGGCGAGTGGGTTGAACTGGAGTAGGTGACAGGTTAGTAGTTACTGGATAGAAAACAGTTTATTTTATATAGAGGGTAGCCCTGAGGTAGAGCGTTTACTGAGGGGCTACCTTTTTTGCAGCGTAAAGACAAAGAGATCATCACGAAAATTAATGACCATTAATTAAGATAAATGGTATTGATGTGTCATTATCATTATATTTTACATATAAAGTGAGTTGTTTGCATTTCGCAACATGTGATATTTTTTAAATTGAATAAATAATTTGTTTCATTGTTAAGCGAAGTCTGTGTTGTCCATCATGATCTTACATATCAAATGCACGCGTTGGCTATGTTGTGATTTGTTATGGATGGAGGGAATAGTATGTCAGACTCCTTGCTGGAGGTCAGTCAGGTAACGAAAAGAATGGGGAAAAGGCATTTGTTAGACCGTGTTTCCTTTAAGCTTCAGAAAGGGAAGATATATGGATTCATCGGACCTAATGGAGCTGGTAAAACTACAATGATGCGAATCATGACCGGATTAATGCAGCCAACCAGCGGCTCTGTAAAGATAGCTTCATATGATGTACAGACGGATCGGGAAAAGGCGCTGTCCAAGGTGGGGGCTATCATTGAATCTCCGGTCTTTTTTGATTATATGACAGGCAGACAGGTTTTGCGCAATTTGTCACGGTTACACTCTGAGATTGTGCCCTCAGATCGGGAGATACATATTGAAGAGTTGCTTACAAAGGTGAGACTGGAAACACGGGGAGATGACAAGGTGAAGACCTATTCGCTGGGAATGAAGCAAAGGCTAGGTATTGCGCAGTCCATGCTGGGTGCTCCTGAGCTTTTATTGCTGGATGAACCGTCTAATGGGCTTGATCCTATGGGAATGCGGGAGCTGAGAGATATCGTGCTTCAGCTACGTGATTCAGCGAATTATGCCTTTTTTATCTCCAGTCATCTGTTGGATGAACTGCAACAGATGTGTGACGAACTCATTGTTATCAAAGAGGGCAGGCTAGTTTGGCAGGGACCTGCTGATCAACTAGTAGAGGACGGCCAACGGCTAGAGGATGCTTTCATGGGATTGATGGGACTATGAAATCATTAATATACAGTGAGTTCGAGCGATTATGGAGACGAAAGTGGTTCTGGCTCATGGTGTTATGTACGCCGCTGCTTGCTTGTTCGACAGGAGTATATTTTTTGCGCACGATGAAGGTTCCTGTTGAGGTATTATCTTTAAACTTTGTCGTTACTGGTCTGCGTGAGAATTTGTTTTTAGTATGCAACATAGCTGTAGCTGCTTTAGCTGCTGCTGTATATACAGAGGAATTTCGAAGCGGGCAACTGCGGTTGTTATTTATGCGCCGATTTACCCGCGGACAGATTTTCTGGAGTAAACTGCTGGTTTTAAATGCTACTATTTTGTTTCTTCTCATTGTATTTGCAGTATCATCGCAGGTGATCGTTGAAGTATGGACTCTTTCATATGATGTAAGTGATGCGGGGTTGTCCGAATCTCAAGGACTGCAGATGCTTAAATACTATGGTTGGGCGCTTGCCTCATTATTAGCAATATGCTCCTTCTATTGTTTCGTCGCTATGTATAGCAAAAGTGTAACGTATGCCATCGGTGTTTGTATGGTATACAATCTGGGTTCTCTATTGTTTGATTCATTATATTTAAAATTGGCCTCTTTTGTTTCCCATATCCCATACCTATACAATGTGATCGCATTTATGATTATTCCATATATGCAGCATACAGGATTAGATAGGTCCTTAATGGGCAATTCGTCTGTGAATGGGGCGATTATCACTGTTGTTAGTCTATATCTGATCTTGTTTACTTGGGGCGCATACCGCCGTTTTGTGACTGATGATTATCTGTATTAGGGGGGGATTTCCTCATGCTGGCAATCTGGCGAAGTGAAATGGAACGAATTTGGAATCGCAAATCCACTCTTTTATTATATATAGCCTATATATTCATCGTGGTTGCAATTATATGGAGCCATAAAGTAACGGGTACGAAGGTCTTACGTTTTGGTGAAGGAACTGTGGTCGTAAATAATCTGAACCTGCCGTGGCTGATGATGAGTGAGGTTGCCTTATTTCTAGTTACAGCAATCCTGCCCATTCTGTACGTGGATCAGTTAAGCGGCGATCTCTATTCTGGAGCATATAGGCTATATATGCTACGACCGTATCGACGTTTTCATTTTTGGTTTGCCAAGTTGCTCGCACTATCAGTCTCAACGGCCATTTTTATGGGGACAAGCTTGCTTATAGGTGTATTCGCTGGATGGTTGTTTTTCCCACACAGCTCTACTTTTTTTAAATATGGTTCATCCGTCGCCTCTTCCCCATCAGATGCCGTACCCTACATACTTTCGTTTTATTTGGTATTAACGCTGGTTTGCTTGGTAAAGCTCATGTTGAGTAGCACTGTATGTTTGTTCGTGTCACGGCCACTATTTGCTTATATAGTGATTCTTATCTTATCCGTATTTCTCTTTGAGTTGTTTAGGCCCCTCATTATGTTAATGGACCCATTTCAGCAAATAATGCTTGCTTTAAGAGTAGACAGTTCTTTTAATTTTTGGATGTGTGCAGGTGGATTGATTCTGGTAAGTATCATTATTAGTTTTACACGATGGGAAAAAAAGATTGTTTAGAAATAAGACTTGTAACCTGAACATCATAAAAGTAAAAGAAAGATCCAACCGACCGTTTGAGGGTCAATTGGATCTTTTTTAACATTGGTTCCTCCTGTTATCAGATTGTTGTAGCAGTATCGTTTCTTTTCCATAAGGGACGGGTATTAATTGTCTAGTTCCGCATAGATTGACATAGGGGAAGAGGAGGTATGAGTATGTGGTGTTGGGTCAAAAAGCTGTCTACACTGGCGGCGATCCTTTTATTGGCTTTTTTTGTAAGCGCATGCAACGAGGACGATGCTTCGGGTAAGGTGAAAATTGAGTTTTTTCAAAACAAGCCGGAGGCAAAGGGTTCATTCGATAAGCTAATCTCTCAATTCAATCAGGAACATCCCGGTATTGAAGTGACACAGGTCAACCCGCCAGAGGCAGAGACTGTGTTATTGACCCGGGTTGTCAAAAACGATGTACCTGACATTGTAGGGCTTGGGGCCACCGATACCTACTCCATTTTGGCACAAAGTGGTATTTTTACGGACCTGGCGAATACAGAATTGCCACGTACGATTGACCCGATTTACCTCAAAATGCTTAAGGATGTAACCGGGGTCGATCCCGTGTATGGAATTCCTTATGCTGCGAATGCGAATGGTGTGATGTATAACAAAACGCTTTTCAAGGAAATGGGATTACGGGTACCCAAAACGTGGGATGAGCTGATTGCAACGGCGCAAAAGATCAAGGCAGCTGGAAAAATCCCGTTCTATTTTACATATAAAGATGATTGGCAAACGAACCTCCCCTTTAATGCGCTGGGCCCGAATCTGGTGGGCATTGATTTTTTCCTGCAACGGCGTGAAAATCAGGTCACTTTTCAGGACAAGTACCGCGAGGTTGCGGAAAAGCAGCTGGAGCTATTGAAATACGGACATGGTGATAATTTTGGCAAAAACTATGCTGACGGTAATCGTGCCTTCGCTAACGGGCAGGGATTGATGTACATTCAGGGCTCGTGGGCCATATCTGAAATTCGCAAAGCCAATCCGAAAGTGGAGCTTGGATTTTTCCCATTACCAACAGGGAATGACGAAAAGGCAGTCAAGCTGGTGTCCGGTATAGATACGCTATTAGCCGTATCGGAGAGCACTCCGCATAAAAAGGAAGCCGAGGAGTTCATTGCCTTCTTGTTGAAGCCGGAGAACAGCAAGCAATACATTACAGAGCAAACGCTGTTTTCGGCGGTGAAGGGAGTCACGCAGGATGATCCGAGTGTGGCAGAGCTGTTGCCGTATTTTAAATCGGGCCGCGTCGTTGATTTTGCCGATCACTATATTCCCAAAGCGGTCCAATTGAATTCGATTGTGCAGGCCTTCCTGCAAAACAGAGACATCGACGCCTATCTAGCTAAGCTCGACCGTGAATGGAATAAGGTAGCTAACCGCCGATAGGAGAGGAGGAGGAGACATGAATAAGCGACTAACGACTTTTTACTGGATGACGGTGCCGGCAGTGCTATTGTTTTTTGTATTTTTGACCTTGCCTGCCTTGCAGGGCTTTTATTATTCGCTTACAAACTGGAACGGCTTTGGTCATCAGTATCACTTTGTCGGGTTTAAGAACTATATTAATTTGTTTCAGGACGACAATGTGGGGAACGCATACTGGTTTACTTTCAAATTTGCGATTGTGGTTACCATTGCGACTAATATCCTTAGTTTGCTGATTGCGCTAGGGCTGAATGCTAAAATACGGTTTCGTAACTTTTTCCGCGGTATTTATTTTCTGCCTAATATTTTGAGCGTGCTAATCGTGGGTTACATATTCAATTACTTGTTCTCGAACGTGTTTACGATTTGGGGGCAAAATTTAGGTATTACCTCATTGTCGACGAACATTTTGGGCAGTGAACAACTGGCTTGGGTGGGGGTTGTCATCGTAGCTGTATGGCAGGGGATTGCCTTTAATACGATTCTCTATCTGGCCGGGCTGCAAACCATTCCGACAAGTCTGTATGAGGCGTCCAACCTGGACGGTGCGGGTAAATGGCGCGAATTCTGGAGCATTACCTTTCCGTTAATTGCTCCGTTTTTCACGATTAATATGGTATTGGCGATGAAAAATTCCCTGATGGTGTTCGATCAGATCGTGGCTTTGACGAATGGCGGGCCGGGACGAGCCACCCAGTCGATTTCCCACCTGATATACACCGGGGGATTTAAAGGCGGAGAATTTGCTTATCAGTCGGCTAACTCTGTTATTTACTTTATTGTGATCGCGATCATTTCCATCTTACAGCTGCGATTCCTCCAGAGAAGGGAGATGGATAACTGATGAAAACAAGCAGACGTACCAACTGGCCTGTGCTGCTTCTGGTAGCGTTGGGGACAATATTTATCCTGTTTCCCCTCTATATGACGGTAACGATAGCACTTAAAAATCCCGAACAGATGGCGCACTCCGCCTTTGCCTTTCCGACCGAGCTGCATTGGGAAAATTTTAGTCGTGCAGTAGAAATGACCAACTTCTTCAGCGCTTTTCAGAACAGTGTGATGGTCACGACATCGACGGTCATATTGACTTTGCTAACCAATTCGATGGTCGCTTATGCGATTGCCCGTAATATGCAGCGACGCTTGTTTAAGGGATTATATTTTTACTTTGTGAGCGCCATGTTCATTCCGTTCCCGATCATTATGTTGCCGATTGTTAAATTGGCCTCGGGACTTCATATGACCAATCTGTTTGGCCTGATTATGCTGCATACGGTGTATGGTTTGGCGTTTAATGTTTTCGTCTATGTCGGCTATATCCGTTCCATTCCGGTGGCGCTGGAAGAGGCGGCTACGGTAGACGGGGCGACGACATGGGGCACGTTCTGGCGAATTATTTTTCCGTTGATGGCACCGATCAGTGCTACCGTGGGGATTCTCACCTGCCTGTCCACATATAACGACTTCCTGCTGCCGCTCATTATTATCAGCGATGCGGAGCAATATACGCTACCGCTCGTCCAGTATGTATTTCAGGGGCAGTTCAATACCGACTTTAATCTGGCCTTTGCCTCGTACCTGATGGCCTTGCTGCCGATGATTATTGTCTATCTGATTGCACAAAAATGGATTATCAATGGCGTTACGCAAGGTTCTGTAAAGTAGGACGGGAGTCAATCGTTCCAGGCAGACTGTGCCTTCATAGGAAAATAAAAAGGGGTTCCCTATACCACGGTTCACACAGGTATAGAGGACCCTCTTTTTATAGCATTGCTATTTGGATGCTTTGCTGTTGCTTGTCAGAGGCTGCAAGGGTACGGTTGTCTCTGCTTCCGGGTCGTCCGTTGTATAGTAGAACATATAGATAGAAGCTTCCTTCTTTTTGAAGTTCTTGTAGACATCCACTGCCTTGTTATTGCCGTCTCCGGCAAAATTGGCTGTGATCGGCTTGCCGATAATCCGTTCTTTACCCAGGCCAATATGCGTCTGGTTAATCCCTCCAAAGTGAGCATCCTCGCTTTCGGTTTCTACGAATAAGTCTGATCCTTGTTTGTAGTAGGTCCACTTCACAGGATAGCCACCGACTTGCGTCGTTAGTGTCTGTTTTTGCTCAGAAATATCAGTTAAACGCTGTGGCGTTTTGTCATCCGAATGGGTCGTAACCTTGTATTTGCCTGTAAAAGTAATAGGAGTGTCCTTGGTAATCACAAGATTGGAAGGTCGTTCAAAACGGATCGTGTTCAGATCGTGTTCCTGATCAGGTGAAGACCAACGACTACCTTCTAATGTTGTGCCGTTCACAGAAAGAAAGTACTTTTGATAAGGTAACATGGCGAATTTCTCCTTGCTTCTGATCGTGACACGGATTTGCGTAGGTGTGACAATCATTTGTTCTAGCAAAACATTTGGATTGCCTTTCTCCAGTGGGATATTCAGCGCACTTTTAATCGTCCCGCTTTCCATTTTCTTCTTGCTTAGCTGCAGATCAAAGTTTATGGGTTCATGTATACTTTTCTCAGTTTGTGCATATTGCAGTTTGAAAGCAGTCTGTCCTTCCGGTATATCTGCTTTAGTAAAATATTGTTGTGCGGTATACTCCCCGTTATCACCGGGTTTGCCAAAAGCCCCTCCAGGCTGCGACATCACAGGCTCGTCGCCTTTGTAGGCAATAATTTGTGGATTGTCCCATCTCTTTGGTATGGACGAATCGAAGGTAATCGCTGAGGACAGCATCAGTTTGTCCTTACCTTGTTCGAATACCTGTACCTTCATATCTTGTAAGCCGCTACGATCCAGCTTGAACGTCTGTATTTGAGGCGACCGAATATCGAGCGGCAAATCCAGTTCCTGAACGCTGGTGAGCTCTATATGATCTATGGTCAGCTGCACGTTCTCTGTTTCTTGCTGCGGTGTCCAGTCACTTTCAAAGTACCCGTTGTACCGTTGATTTTTCGGGTCCCATTGCTGAAAGTTATATTCCCCTGCACTGCTTTCCCCCGCGGCACTTTTTAGCGATACGCCTTTGACATTCCAAAACTCGTTGTCTGCTCGTTTTCCGACCTCCAAGCTGTACAGAATCACGGTCCGGTTTTCATCAACAATAGCGGTATGCAGCGTCAGCTTCACTCCGTCTCTGGTCACGGACTGCTCCAACGGTTGCCCGAGGTTTTGCTTTAATGCTGTCTGGATGCCACTTCTTCCGCGTAGCAGATTGTCCCAGTTGTAGTGGATGGCGGCATAGACAGGAACTGCAACCAGAAGTGCGCTTAGAGAGGCGGCAATAGCTATTTTGCGCCAGTTTCTGTGTCGGTGGGGAGTGAATGAATCGGAAGTGTCGGTTAGCGTAGGGGCAGTATGCCCTGTCTGTTCCATCCGGTTCCACATCTCACCGAAGTCAGGATAGGCCATTTCCGAATCATCATTTAACTTGCGCTTCAATGCCTTTTCTATGTTGTTCATAGTTCTCTCCTTCCATCTCGGGAATTTGTACCCCTGCATCCCGCAATATTTGCTCCAATAACTTTAGTCCTTTGTGAGTCCTCGATTTGACGGTTCCCAGCGGAATTTCTAGCAGTTTGGATATTTCCGCCAGCGTGAAATCATGCATATAGCGGAGTGTCAGCACAGCGCGGATTTTGGCCGGAAGGCGATTCATATAAACGGCCCATTCCTCTGCCGATTCGCGTTCTTCCACCAGCCTGTCTACAGGTTTACCTTCCGCCCCGCTAAATAGATAGGGATTAGCCGATACCTTCAAATGCAGGCTTTTCTGGCGTTTAAGGTGATTCAGACAATGATTGACCGTAATCTTCATAATCCAGGCTTTTAGTTGTTCGATCTGTTCACGATTGCTGCGAAACAGGATGATAAACACTTCCTGCGTTAAATCCTCTGCATCCGATGCATTATGTACCATGTAGTAGCAGGTTCGGTATACATCTCGTTGATACAAATCAAACAACTCTCGATTGCTCTCCAATGATGTGCTCTCCTTTCTCGTGCAGTTTATCTATATAACAACTGAGGTTCTCAAAAGGTTCATTTGGTTGCGAAAAGTAAACCGTCTGCTTCAAATGTACCACACGAAAAAAGAAGCCTGTAAATCTCAAAATTGCAGATTTACAGGCTTCTTACATGTTCCTAAGCTAGACCCTAAGGGATGACACTTCTTCACGCGAAAACACGTCAATGGATAGCTTGCGGACTACTCCGCTTAGTCAACCAGCCGTACTAGCGTTCTTCCTTGCGAGCGGGCTGCAAGTATGTCTTCGAGCGCGCTTGGCAGGTCGGCCAATCCGACTTCGCGCTCAACGAGCTGCTCCAGCTGTTCCGGCTTCCATTCGCTGCCGAGCCGCTTCCAGATTGCTACGCGAGTGTCGTATGGGCAGAAGACAGAGTCTATGCCCAGCAGACTTACGCCGCGCAAAATAAACGGCAGCACCGTCGTAGGCAGCTTGGTGCCTGCCGTCAGGCCGCTCACGGCAACGGAGCCGTTGTAGGCGATCTGGCTGAGCAGCGAAGCGAGCGGCTTTCCGCCTACAGGATCAACAGCTGCTTGCCAAAGCTGCTTGCCCAGCGGGCGGATGCTCTCCGCACCGTCGTAGACCTCCTCGCGGGAAATAACCTCGGCTGCTCCGAGCGCCTTGAGGTAATCGAGCGCATCGGCCTTGCCACTGCTGGCTACGACATGGTAGCCTCTCTTGTTCAGCAAGGCAATGGCTGCCCCGCCTACGCCGCCCGTCGCTCCGGTGACGAGTACCTTGCCCTGCTCGGGAGTAACGCCGTTTTGTTCCAGTCGATATAACGACAGGGCTGCGGTGAATCCGGCTGTCCCGAAAATCATTGCCTCTCTCGGCGTGAGTCCGTTTGGAAGTGGAACCACCCAGTCCGCAGGCACGCGTGCATATTGGCTGAATCCTCCGAATTGAGACACACCCAGCCCATATCCGGTAACGAGCACCGCTTGTCCTTCGCTAAAGCGGCTATCCTCCGAAGAGACGACGGTTCCCGAGCAATCTATGCCTGGTACGAACGGATAGGATTTGACAATATTGCCATCCTTGAGGGCAGCAAGCCCATCTTTATAATTGATGCTGGAATAAGCGACACGAATCAATACTTCTCCAGCAGGTAAACTGCTAGCTTCCAGAGAACGTACCTCTGCTTGAACTTCACCGTCCTGTGTCTGATCGACGACAAGAGCTTGAAATGATTGAGTCATCTGTAAAAGCCTCCTTTATTACCTTTTAACCCTATGGATATCCTATATATTCCATCTTTAATTCACAAATTATGCTTAGGAAGCATACAACAATCTTCACAACCTGTCAGCGGCAATGCTCACAGGCTCGTATTCTATTATACTCTTTAGCTCATAATTGCGTCGAAAAGACCAGACTACTGATATATTCTTGCAATATCCTGTTTCAATAAAGTTCGATAATCAATTATAAAGAGGGTGATAAATGAATTCTTACGCATTTTGCAAATCATTTTACGTAAACGGGATGTATTTTCAGAATGACTGTGCTAACATACCTTTTGATCGTTAAATAAATCTATGAAGAAAGGTGAATGAATGACAACCAGAGCACTAAAAAAAGGTTCGGTATTGTCCGAAGCTAAGGAACTGAATTTGTTCCGTTTAACATGGCCTATTTTCCTTGAATTGTTTCTGTTTATGCTAATGGGGAGCGTCGACACATTCATGATCAGTTCTGTATCTGATAATGCGGTGTCGGGTGTGGGCGCGTCCAATCAAATTATTTCAATTGCTATCCTTGTACTGGAGGTTATCGGCAACGGCGCTGCTATCGTCGTAGCTCAATATATCGGTTCTAAGAAACTAGTCGAAGCGGCCCAGGTTACAGGTACGGCCATTACGTTGAATTTGATGGTAGGTCTTTTGCTTAGCGTAATTTTTCTCGTATTTGGTACGCACATGTTGCAATGGCTGAATGTCCAGGGTGAGATTCTGGCTTACGCGGAGTCTTATATGAGCATCGTCGGAGGTGCCATTTTTCTTCAAGCATTGATTAATGCGCTGGCGGCGACTATTCGTACACATGGTTTTACCAAAGAAACAATGTATGTATCGGTTTTTATGAACGTGATCCACGTGGTCGGCAACTATGTTTTGATTTTTGGGCATTGGGGAATGCCTGCACTTGGAGTAGAAGGTGCTGCTATTTCTACAGTAGGTAGCCGCTTTATTTGTCTCCTGATCTTCTTCTGGCTGATGTACCGGGTCACTGAGGTTCGTGTCGAGTGGAAATATTACGTCCAATTGTCCAAAAAGTTCATCTCTAAAATATTGCGCATTGGTGTACCATCCGCGCTGGAGTCCATTATGTATCAGTCGTGTCAGCTCATCTTCACACTGTACGTGACTTATCTGGGCGCAGAAGCAATGGCGACACGTCAATATGCGAATAATATTTCAAGCTATATTTACTTGTTCAGTATGGCAGTCGGTATGGGTACGGCTATTGTGGTAGGAAGGCTCGTGGGAGCCAGACAGAAGGATACTGCCTATAAACGTGTACTGACCAGTGTGAAATGGGCGTTGCTCGTGACCGTGATTATTGATGCGGTGGTCATCTTTTTCCGTGTTCCCTTGCTTGGTTTGTTCACGGAAAACCCTGAAATTATTCGTTTGGGAGCACAGGTCATTTTACTTAGCATTCTGCTAGAAACTGGCCGGACCACGAATATCGTCATTATTAACTCGTTACGTGCTGCTGGAGATGCGAAGTTCCCGGTCTTTATGGGTCTGATCTCCATGGTCTGTATGAGCTTGCCGCTTGGTTATCTGCTTGTGTTCAAGCTGGACATGGGGCTCGCCGGTGTGTGGCTGGCCATTGCTGCTGATGAATGGACTCGTGCTGTCATCATGTATGCCCGCTGGAAAAGCCGTTTATGGGAAAAGCATGCGCTGGTCGAGCACGATACACCAGATCAGTCTGCAACGCCCGTTCCGGCACATTGATGTCGAGCAGCATTTAGGGCCAGCTGGAACCTAGCTTTTCGATAAAGTTGTGTACGCGGAGGCAGTTCAAGAGAACATCTTGAACTGCCTCTTTTTGCTGCTGGAGAACCATACTTCTACACGGGGGCACGATAGGCAACTTTGAAGTTCGACTTATATCATAATGGCATCCATAAATAGAAGTATGGTAAATTTACTAAAAAAAAGATATACTTTTGTTGCACTAACGCAGTACATGAAAGACAAGGAGTGTACCGATGAAGAAGCCGACGATTGAAGATGTTGCCCAGAAGGCAGGAGTGTCTAAAAGCACTGTCTCGCAATTTCTGAACAAACGATATAAATATATGAGCGACCAGACCAGAGACCGGATTGCCGAGGTTATTCAAGAGCTGAACTATCAGCCTAACGGGCTGGCCCGCAGCTTGAAGCAAAACCGGACGTTTATGGTGGGGGTCATTGTAGCCAACATTGACTATACCCTTTCGATCCAGTCTATCCGTGCGATTGAGGAGGAATTGCAGCGTTTTGGCATTCAGGTGATTATTTGCAACGCCGATGAAAATCCAGACAAGGAGGGTCAGTATATTGAGATGCTCAAGGCTCGGCAGGTAGATGGCCTGATCATCTTCCCGACAGGCAAGCATGCAGATATTTACAACCAGCTCATTCGTGAAAAGTATCCGTTAGTGTTTTTGGACCGTTTGGTAGATGGGGTAAATACGCGCAGCCTGCTACTGGATAACGAAATGGCGATTAAGCTGGCGATTCAGGAACTTGTGGCTCACAAGCATGAGCGAATTGCGCTGATTACCTTGCCCCTTGGCCTGAATCGGATTACTCCACGAGTGGAGCGGCTAAGCGGATACAAAAAGGCGCTGGAGGAGCATGGCTTGCCATCTCGTGAAGAATATATGCACAGTGTGCCGAGAGAAGAAATCCAGCAGACGCTGAAGGAGTTGTTCCAACTGCCGGAGCCGCCGACTGCGCTGTTGGCCGGGAATGATATCGTGTTGGCTGAGGTGTTGAAGTATGTGAATGCCCGTCGTATACGTATTCCGGCAGAGCTGTCCATTATCGGGATTGACGATGCGGAGTTTGCCCATATTTACAATCCGCCGATTACGACCATTACACAACCCATTGCGGATATGGGGAAGCAGGCGGCAAAAACACTGCTGTCCAGCATTGAGGAAGGCGGAGAATCAGTCCCGATTATTTACCGATTTGTGCCGGATATCAATCGGGGAGAATCCGTCAAAACACTGTAGACGAGCAATGTGTCATATATTATAAAAATAGCCCGTATTCCTTTGTACGATCTGAGTATGCGTATGCTGCTCAGATCGTACAAACGCGAATACGGGCTATTGGAAGTTAAGGCTGACTTTGGATTCGGCCTTGTTGAGCTTGCGCTTATAGCGGTGAAGGTTATGCGGGGAATAAACCCCGACTAATTTGTGCTGGCGCTGAGCAAAAAGGATTCCAGCTCGGCTCGTGTCGGATAGCCGTCCATATCTCCGGCTGACATGACGGCCAGTGCGCCGAGGGCATTCCCGCGTTTGACTGCTTCTGCCAGGGGCAAGCCCTCCAGCAGCGCGCTGATAACGCCTGCGGCAAATCCGTCACCGGCACCGACGGTATCCACGACATGATCTACGCGGAAACGTTTGACATATCCCTCCGCATCTGCGGATTTGTAATAGGCGCCTTCGGTTCCCAGCTTGATAATGACCAGCGAGGTGCCGCGATCGAGGTAGAACGAAGCGATATCCTCCGGTGAGGTGTAGCCTGTTAATATTTTACCTTCATGAATGCCGGGTAGAAGCCAGTCGCACCCCTCAGATGCCTCATTAATCGCCTCCACCATCGTTTTCGTGTCAGGCCATAACTTAGGTCTAAGGTTCGGATCAAAGGATACGGTTTTGCCAGCCTTTTTCATAAATTGCCGCGCATGACGTGCGAAATCACGGCACTCAGGGGAGAGGGCGACAGAAATACCTGTAAAATGCAGATGGCGAGCTCCGGAAAAGTAAGCCTCGTTAAAATCTGCGATGCTTAATGTAGAAGCGGCGGAATGTTTGCGGAAATATTCCACCTCGGGGTCCCCACTTGTAACTTTGGATTTAATCAGCATGCCGGTAGAGTGGTCTTTGGTAAACATGACGTTCTGTGTGTCGATCCCTTCCTGACGTAGCGCACTGGCAATGAACTTGCCGAACGTATCCTCGCCGAGTTTGGTCACGAGTCCCGCCCGTAGACCCAAACGCGCCAAACCGGCTGAAACATTCGTCTCTGCCCCGGCCAACGCTTTGGTGAATGAACGCACCTCATCCAGAGAGCCTGCTTCATTGGCATAAAACATGGCCATCGGTTCTCCGAAGGTAACAGCATCCAATGTTGCGGTCATTTGTATTCCTCCTTATGTTTAGTAAACTTAATCTGTAAGCGCATGCACCAACTGAATAAATTGAAATTATCACATAAATCGGTTTTTCACAATGATGAAGTTGATATATTGGCTAAAAACTTTTTAGGTAATACAGATAAAAAAATGTGGTTTTGTTTATCAAAAGGTAAAAAGTGTGTAAAACTTCGTATGTACTAAGGGTTTTTCTAGGAATAGTGAAGTTTTGGGTTGACACCCTCTTAGATAATTATTACAATTCTAGCTAAGAAGTAGAGTTAGAAACCGCTTTTATAACAATTCCGTTGATAAAAAAGTTTATCTAAACAGGAGGAATGTTTTTATGGAAATGCGTTATTCAACTCATCCCGAACATGCCAAGCATTTTACGACTGAAGAGTTGCGTCAGCACTATTTGATCCAGGAACTGTTTGTACCTGAGGAGGTAAAGCTGGTCTATACGCATGAAGATCGTGTCATTATCGGGGGCATTTATCCCGTGAATAAATCTGTTGCACTGGAAGGTAACGATCAAATCAAAGCAGAAACTTTCCTGGAGCGCCGCGAACTGGGCATTTTTAATGTCGGCGGCAGCGGTACGGTCAAGGTGGACGGTGAAACTTACGAGCTGGCCACAAAAGACTGTCTCTATGTAGGCAGAGGGGCCAAGGAGTTGATCTTTGAAAGCGATTCCAGTGAAAAGCCTGCGAAATTTTATATCGTTTCGGCCCTGGCTCATACTACGTATCCGACGACGAAGCAGTCTTTTGCCGATGTACCGTCTGAAAGTCTGGGTTCACAGGAAACAGCTAACAACCGTACGTTGCGTCGCTTTATCCATGATGAAGGCATTCAAAGTTGCCAATTGGTTATGGGGATGACGACGTTGGAGAACGGCAGTGTGTGGAACTCCATGCCGACACATGTTCATGACCGTCGTATGGAAGTGTATTTCTACTTTGAACTGGATGAGAATGCGAGAATGTTCCACCTGATGGGTGAACCGAACGAAACGCGCCATCTGGTGATGAAAAATGATGAAGCCGTTATTTCTCCACCTTGGTCTATCCACTGCGGTGCGGCTACGGGCAGCTATACCTTCATTTGGGGCATGGCCGGTGAAAATAAAACATATAAAGACATGGATCAGGTTGCCATGAGCGAGTTGCGTTAATCCAATCAGTGTATTGGAGCGTGAACCTGCAAGTGGCTGAGGGTACATGGTCATCCCATTCGTGGAAAGGATCAGGAACATGACGAAAAAGAAAGTTTTGGAACATATCACTTCAGTAGGTGTCGTCGCAGTCATTCGGGGAAACACGGCGGAGGAAGCATATCTAATGTCTAAAGCCTGCATTGAAGGCGGCTTGGATAATATTGAGCTTACGTTTACGACGCCGGATGCGGATCAGGTCATTCGAAGATTGAGAGACGAATTTAAGGATCGGGCAGTGATTGGTGCAGGAACGGTACTGGAGTCACTGACGGCAAGAATTGCTATTCTAGCCGGAGCTGAGTTTGTCGTGAGTCCTTCTTTTGAAGAAGAAACAGCGAAGCTATGCAATTTGTACGCGATTCCTTATATGCCCGGCTGTATGACGCTGAATGAGATCAAGGAAGCCATGAAATTGGGTAGCGATGTCGTGAAGTTGTTCCCAGGCAGTGCAATGGGGGCGGACTTTGTGAAGGCTGTCAGAGGTCCAATGCCTCATGTACAGATTATGCCAACTGGTGGCGTTGATCTGGACAATATGGAAACCTGGCTGCGTAACGGATGTGTAGCCGTGGGAATTGGGGGTAATTTGACGGCTCCAGCCAAGGAAGGTCGCTACGACTTGATCACAGAAAATGCAGCACGTTATGTAGCTAAATATAAGGAAGTACGCGCAGCGCTGTAGGCTTCAGGAATTATAGGTTTTAAACTAATTTGTGATGGAGGCGTAGGCATGGGTCTGGACAATTTTTCATTGGATTTTTTCAGTCTAAAAGGTAAAACGGCGATTGTAACAGGAGGCAACACTGGTTTGGGTCAAGGATATTCCGTAGCTTTGGCCAAAGCAGGTGCAAATCTGTTCATTGTAGCTAACAATGATGAATATGAAGAAACAAGACGTTTGCTGGAGCCAACGGGTGTGAAGGTTGCCTTTTATCAGGCTGATCTGACAGAGAAAGAATCCATTAAAAAAATTGTAGAAGAATGCGTCAATGAATTCGGTAAAATTGATATCCTTGTAAACAATGCAGGTACGATTCGTCGCGCCCCTCTGCTGGAGTATAAAGATGAGGATTGGGACGCTGTTATGGAGATTAACCTGAATGCCGTATATCACCTGAGCCAGGAAGTGGCAAAGGTGATGGTAGAGCAAAAAAGCGGGAAGATTATCAATGTCGCTTCTATGCTTGCTTTTCAGGGTGGCAAATTCGTTCCGCCGTATACAGCGAGCAAGCATGCGGTAGCTGGTTTGACCAAGGCATTTGCGAATGAGCTGGCGGTTCATAACGTTCAGATTAATGCGATTGCACCGGGTTATATTGCTACGGCAAATACAGCTCCAATCCGTGCGGATGAAAGTCGCAATCAAGAAATCTTGTCGCGTATTCCTGCGGGTCGTTGGGGCGATCCGTCTGATTTGATGGGAGTTGTGGTTTTCCTCGCTAGTCAGGGTTCCGACTATATGAACGGTCATATCTTGGCGGTGGACGGCGGCTGGCTGGTACGTTAAGCAGCGCTGGTCGCATCGAAGTTTATGAACTGAAAGCTGCCTCAAAAGGAAACTATCCTTTCAGGCAGCTTTTATTTTTTAATGAAGCTATATGCTGAACTTGAAGACTTGGAGCGCTGTTTCGATCCGTCCTATGCATATGGCACGAATGCCTTTATAATTTAATGAGATAAAAATTGCTAGGCTCCAGCCGTACACTTGGTTGGAGCCTTTGAGCATAACACAGATAGATAGGAGAATGGAGAGATGAGTTCACAGCAACACCAACGAGCTTTGGTATACAAATCTTTGTGGCATGCCGGTCCTTGGGTGCTTGCCATAGGGATCATTCTGGTAGGTGCCAATCTGCGCGCCTCGATTACCTCGGTAGGACCTCTTATCGGTTTGATTAAGGATTCTTTGCATATTTCGAATACACTGAGTGGCCTATTAACGACATTGCCGTTGCTGGCTTTTGCTCTGTTGTCGCCTTTTGTAGCCAAACTGTCGCGCCGCTTCGGGTCATCTCTTATTATTTTTGCAGCCTTGCTGCTGTTGACCGCAGGTATTGTGGTGCGCTCAACGCTGGGGGTGACCGCATTATTTGTCGGGACCGCCATGCTGGGACTGGCTATTGCCGTGTGTAATGTGTTGCTGCCCAGTCTGATCAAAGAGGAGTTTCCTCGCAACAGCGGACTGATGACCGGCGTATACTCAGTATCCATGAATGTGGTTGCTGCAACAGCATCCGGGCTGAGTATACCGCTGGCTCTGAACGGAGGTATGGGCTGGCGAGGTGCTTTGGGAATATGGGCGATTGTGGGTGTCGTAGGTATTTTACTCTGGGTGCCCCAGCTCCTTAAGGCGCGCAAAACAGCCAATAAAGCGGCAGTGTCCGCGCGAACCGTGAATGTGTATACATCGTCTTTGGCTTGGAAGGTGACGCTGTTTATGGGGCTGCAATCTGCCCTGTTCTATGTTCCTGCCGCTTGGTTTCCCGAAATGATGAGCGGACAGGGGATGGATTCAGAGACTGCGGGATGGATGCTGTCCGTGCTGCAGTTTTCACAAATGCCATTTACTTTTATTGTGCCTATTTGGGCAGCGCGGGTGAAGGATCAGCGGGTATTGGTTCTGATTATGGCTGCGCTGTATTTTATCGGTTTGGGTGGATTTCTGCTTGGGGCTACACAGTGGAGTGTGATTTGGGTCATTTGTATCGGTATAGCGGGTGGTTTTGCTTTCCCGTTAGTGATGATGTTCTTTAATTTGCGGACGCGGACACCGCAGCAGGCAGCAGAGCTGTCTGGTATGGCACAATCCTTTGGTTATTTGCTAGCAGCAACAGGACCGACGCTGTTCGGTTATTTGCATGATGCGACGCAAGGCTGGACAATCCCGCTGCTGCTGCTCTTGTGTCTGAGTGTGTTGCTTATGTTTATAGGGCTAGGTGCAGCTAAGAAACGATATGTCGGAGGCGAGGTGGATGATCAGGCTACAATTTGATGCAGATGGCTACAGCGTGGTCTGTAATGCAGATCGTGTTATGTTGTTGGCTAAAGAATTTGCGCTGTTGCGCTTTCTGTACGATAACCGGAATCAGGTGTTCACCCGGGAACAACTGCTGGATCGTGTGTGGCCGCTGGAGTATCCGGTGGAGCGTACGGTGGATGATCATATCTACAGATTACGCAAAAAACTGAAGTCATGGGATGGGCTCCGTATTCATACGGTTAGAGGGTATGGCTACAGCTTGACCTTGACTGACGTGCAGCCACAGAATCATCCGTCCTTGCTCGATCAGGAGGTGCAGGACGCCGTACATGGACTTTTCCGGAAATACCAGCTGTTGGGGCAGGGAAATTCCATCGTAGCGCTGGCTGCCCAGCAGGAGCAGATGGGTTTTCAAATGTCCGCCTTTTATCAAATGTATACCCGTTTTGTACAGGCGGATGTGTCCTGGTTCTTGAAGCGGGAGGATTTTGCCCTTGTAGACCGATTGTATTGGATGTTGCTGCTATTTACGGGCACAGCAGGGGTAACGAATGAGGAGATTGCTCTATGTGAGTGTGCGCTTTCCAGCAGGCTGCTGTCCAGTGAACAGGAACGGGAATTACGCATTCTCAACATTTTGGAGGCTTATGTGGAAAATGGAGAACCTGAACGCGCACAGGCAGGTCTACCACTTACCTGGAGGGTCATGGAGCGGGATGATCTCGATAAATTTGTGATGCCTGTTGCACTGATGGAGATGTACATGCATCTGGTTTCCAATCAAATGGAAAAGGCTGCGGAACTGTCTGATCGTCTGGAAGGCATGCTGTCGGAGGCTCCGTATTTGCGTGAACTGGGCCGTTATCGCATGATGCGCGGACTTATGCTTTTGCGTACTGGAGATGTGAACAATGCCGAGCGGCTTATGGATGAAGGGTTGGATACCCTTGATATGGCTAAACAGAATTTGCTAAAAATCAAGGCCGTCTGCCAAATCCGCGGTTTTTTGAAGCTCTGCGGTTCTTATCCCGCGCTGGAAGAGAAATATGCGGCTCAATATGATCGGCTTGACAGGGATAACAGTTTAACACTGCATCGTCAGGCGCTAAGGCACTGGTTGGAGCAAACACTTTCTGTCGTCTGATGTTTTTAGCTGTCTGATTTTCCTCTGATATAGACCCGCTAGAATGTTCTTATAGCTAAAAGAAGCTGAAAATGAGAGCAGGGTGAGTAGATAATGAAGGAAAAGAAAGAACTGCAATCCACGCCTAGCATTTGGCGCAATGGCCGTTTTCGGCGGATGTTTGCGGCGCACACGGCTGCCTCCTTTGGCGATTGGTTTGATGCTATCGCCATTCAGGTGCTTGTTGCCTATCGCTGGGAAGCCGACCCTATGATGATTGCGCTGATTCCGGTAGTGATGGCCCTACCGGGTCTGCTGCTGGGTTCCATCGCGGGCACGTTAGCCGACCGGGTACACAAGGCCCGGCTGATGATCGTCTGCGATGCAGCTATTGCCTTATTGACGCTGGCGATCCTCGCCGTCCCGGGCCCGGCGTGGCTGCTGCCTTTGCTCGGTCTGCGTGCGGCGGCTGGCGTATTCCAAATGCCTTCACAGCAAGGCTTAACCCGCACGGTAGTCGCCAGCGACGACCTGTTTCGGGCGACCTCGCTGAATGGGCTGGTCAATCAGGCTTCCAAAGTGGCGGGGCCATTACTGGGCGCTATGACCTTGACTGTGTTGTCCCCTCAGGCATGCATTATTCTCAATGCATTGCTGCGTCTCTGTTCCGGCCTGCTGCTGTGGCCGTTGCGGGGAATCGGTCCGGCGCTGGTCAGCGCAGACCAACAAGCTGTTGCAGCCGGGCAGCAAGGAAAGTCGGCTGCGCATACAGCGCCTAAGGCCGATGAAGCCAAAATGCGGGAGGAGCATGTCCGCGCATCTCGTTTTTTCAACCAATGGCGCGAGGGCTGGGCGTTCTTATGGCGCAGTCGAATGCTTTTGCATACGCTTATATTCGGACTTTTCGGCTTGATCGCCATTCTCATGATCGACTACCAGTTCCCTACATTGCTGCGAGTGCTCGCTCCGGGTAATGAATCACTGCTTGGCTGGCTGGTTTCAGCCATTGGTGCTGGTGCTGTCGGCTGCATGCTTGTGCTTAATCGCTTGAATCGCATAAGCGCAGGCTGGGGGCTCGGTGGTGGATATGTGCTGGTTGGCGGAGCTATTGCTGCTTTAGGCTGGGCACAACCCGGAACAGGATTGCCCGTACTGCTTATGATCGGGGCCGTGCTGGGCGTGGGCAACGGCCTGTACATTATCACCCAGAATTATATATTACAAGCCAAAACCCCTGCTGATATGGTGGGGCGCGTCTTTGGTATCCAAAGTACCGTGATTGGAGCAATCATGGTCGTTTGCCCGCTTGCAGGGGGAGTATTAATCCGAATAGCAGGGGCGGGAACGGCTTTTGTCTGGATCGGGATGACTGTTGGAATCTTGGGTTTGGCAGGCCTGCTGCTTCAATCCGTAATTTGGCGCGAGTCCCTCGCTGATTCTAGCCTGACTACGGAGCAAAATGCAGACCTTGCGTAGTCAAACTTGCGCAATAATTTGCTTTGATTTTCGTCATTTATATTATTAGCATGGGAGAGATCATGATGACTCAACAAACTTCAGCCTCAGAGCCTGTGGCACGGTTACTTGAAGGATCACGGGTGTACTTGCGTCCCGTTAACGTAGAGGACACCGAGCTATACTATAATACATTGTTCCATCAGGATGTGCGGAGGCTGACAGGCACACAACGCAGCTTTACCAAGGATCAAATTGCCCGTTATATTGAAGCTAAAGGACAGGACACCTCAAGCCTGTTGCTGTTGATTGCGCTTCGCGAAGATGATCGTGTCATTGGGGATATAGCCCTGCAGGATATGGACAGCCTGAACCGCAGTGCCAACATCCGTATTGCGATCAATGAGCAGGGAAATCAGGGGAAAGGCTACGGTACCGAAGCGCTTGTACTCATGCTGGGTTACGGATTCGGTATCTGTAATCTGCATCGGATTGAGCTGAACGTATTTGATTTTAATGAACGTGCCATTCGTTGCTATGAAAAAGTAGGCTTTCAGCGCGAAGGTGTGCAGCGGGATGCTTTATTCTACAATTATGAATACCATGATTCGATTCTGATGAGTATGCTGGACCACGAATACCGCGACCGCTATGTGAAAAAAGCAGAAAATTGATTCAACACGTTTACACGGGTTTGCAGAAGAGATATAATTAAAAGATAAAATTGCTCGTTTGCGCAAGTATGACCGACAACATCAAATGAATATATGAATTTACCGGAGGAGCCTGTCACCAAGGCTCCTTTATGTCTTTTTTAAGGGAACCTGTGCTGTATTTCAGGTTTCCCTTTTTATTTTGCGAGCTGGTTGTTTCAGGTCAGACACATATTTTGCACGTTTGTTTAGCATTTTATGATTATCAGTATCTTCAATATTGTGGGTTATGCGCAGATGAGTTCAAGGATTAAATAAAAGGAGGTTATCAGCCTATGCAATTTATACTATATCTTCTGCTGATTCTACTGTTCACAAAAGTCGCGGGTCATTTGTCCGTCAAGCTCGGTCAACCAGCGGTGTTGGGAAAGCTGATCGCAGGAATTGTCCTGGGCCCAGCCGTATTAGGATGGGTTCAGAATGATTCGCTGATTCATAATATGTCTGAAATCGGCGTGCTGCTGCTGATGTTCATTGCTGGACTGGAGACGGACCTGGATCAACTTCGGCGTAACTGGAAGCCTGCGGTAGCTGTGGCGGTTGGAGGTATTATTTTACCGCTAATTTGCGGTTTTGGTGTAGGGGAAGCCTTTGGATTCTCGGTGCATGAAGGCTGGTTTCTAGGAATTATTCTAAGTGCTACCTCGGTAAGCATTACGGTACAGGTACTCAAGGATATGAATAAGCTGAATACCCGGGAAGGCTCGACCATTTTGGGTGCGGCAGTGCTGGATGATGTGCTTGTCGTGGTGCTGCTAGCGGTAGTAATGAGTATATTCGGTATGGGTGGAGAAACTTCGTTGGGACTTCTTGTTGGCAAAAAGCTAGTTTTCTTTGTCGTAGCTATTCTGGGGGGCTGGTTCGTTGTTCCATGGGTTATGAAAATACTTGCTCCACTCAAGGTGACTGAAGCAGTCATCACGACTGCGTTGATTATTTGCTTTGGGTTTGCGTATTTTGCGGATATGTTGGGGATGGCAGGGATTATCGGAGCCTTTGCGGCCGGGATTGCCATTGCACAAACCAGCTTTAAGCACGTCGTAGAAGAAAAGGTGGAACCCATCGCTTATTCCATCTTTGTTCCTGTATTTTTTGTCAGCATCGGATTAAATGTTTCCTTTGAGGGAGTAGGGCAGCAGCTCGGATTTGTTGTTGTTTTGACACTGATTGCGCTGGTGACAAAGCTAATCGGGGGAGGACTCGGGGCGCGGCTGACGGGCTTCGATAACCGTTCTGCCCTTGCGATCGGCTCCGGGATGATATCTCGCGGCGAGGTTGCACTTATTATCGCAGCTACCGGTCTACAGTCGGGTCTGTTGGCACAGCAATATTTTACATCGGTGATCATTGCCATCATTCTGACGACCTTGGCTTCGCCTCCGATTCTCAAGCTGTGTTTTAGCGATAAGAGGGAGACTTCCGCTCACGATACAGAAAAGAAGGTCAGCACGGACAATTCATAACGAGAGTATCAACAGGTCATAACAAAAAGACCCTTCGGGTTCAATTTCTCATAGCGTGCAGCATGAGAGAATGGGCGAAGGGTCTTTTTTATGCTAAATGTGCTGCGAGAACACAGTAATTAGGACTCGGATACAACAGTGAAACGTTGGTTTAGATGTTGTGGTTTTTCGATTTCGTCCACTACGGCAACCGCATAATCTTCGTAGCTGACATAGCTTGCACCTTTGGAATTAACCAACAGCGTGTCTTTTCCCACTTGGTAAGAGCCTGTGCGTTTACCCAGAGCAAATTCCGCAGAAGGACTAATGAAAGTCCAGTTCAGGTCGCTGGTACCACGCAAAATTTCCAGGTTTTTTCCTTGGTTATTTGCTGTTGGATATACGAAATCAGGGAAGCCGGGAGCATCTTTTACCAAAAGTGTTTGGGATTCGTCAGTGAACAAGCTGCCTGCACCACCTACGACAATCAGGCGAGTACCGGATACATTACGCAGGCTTTCAATTAGTACGTTACCTGCATCGACATGCAGATGCTCTTGTCCGAGTGGAGCGGCAAATGCATTAACGACTACGTCAAAGCCTTTCAGATCATCTGTTTTCAGATCAAAAACGTCTTTTTGTACTACAGTAGCACGACTTTCTGTTACTTTAGCCGAGTCACGGACGATGGCGGTTACTTCATGCCCTCTGTCTAATGCTTCTTTTACGATATTACTTCCTGCTTTACCGGTTGCACCAATAACTGCAATTTTCATAATAGATAGCCTCCTATAAATATGATGTGAATGATGGATGATTCATTCGTTTGATCGTAAGTGTACCCAGTGCATTTACGAACTTTAATATGTAACTATTATAGTTACAATACAAAATAAAAGTCAAGCTCTTCTGTTGGGCAAACTAAAGTCCTCCGATTGGAAAGAGAGGAACTCGTTTAAATATATAAGGTGAAACTGAATGAGCAAACTTAAGCCATATTGGATATATGTAGACCACAGATAAGAAGGGAAGAGTGAATCGATATGAGTAAAAAAGTACAGCTTGAACCCGCAGCACAGAAATTTGCAGACGATAATGCCAAACCTCCGTTTCTATATGATTTGGGTCCTGAAAAAGGACGTGAAACGGTCAATGAGGTTCAATCCGGTCCAGCAGACAAACCTGCCGCAGATGTAGAAGATCTAACTATTCCAGGTGGGCCTGGCGGTGAGGTAAAGGTCAGAATTGTTCGTCCACAACAAGTGACAAGCGATCTGCCGGTCATTGTATATATTCACGGAGCAGGCTGGGTATTCGGTAATGCCCACACGCATGATCGTCTGATTCGTGAATTGGCAGTCGGCTCCCAGGCAGCCGTTGTATTCCCGGAATACAGCTTGGCACCTGAAGCTAAATATCCGACGGCGATTGAGGAAATTTACGCGGTCGTTCAATGGGTGGCACAGCATGGGCGAGAGCATGGACTGAAGCCCGATACGCTGACGATAGCCGGAGACAGTGTCGGCGGTAACATGACCGCGGCCGTAACGCTGCTGGCCAAAGAACGCAGTGGTCCTTCCATCCGGCAGCAGTTGTTATTTTATCCGGTGACGGACGCTTCCTTTGACACGGAATCCTACCAGGAGTTCGCCACAGGATATTTCCTGAGCCGCGAAGGAATGCAATGGTTTTGGGATCAATATACGACAGATCCCAATGAACGAGCGCAGATTACGGCGTCCCCGTTACGTGCCACCACAGAACAGCTCAACGGGCTACCGCGTGCGCTGGTCATTACAGGCGAGGCCGATGTGCTGCGCGATGAAGGTGAGGCCTATGCGAACAAGCTGCGTGAAGCGGGGGTAGATGTGACCGCTGCACGCTTTCAGGGCATCATCCACGACTTTGTGATGTTGAACCCATTGTCGGAAACCGCGGCCAAGCGCGGTGCGATCACGCTTGCTACCTCATGGCTGTGCCAAGGGTTTGAGGGCTAGTACACTATAGAGAGTTTTAAGGGTGCCGTCGTGTGATTTGATCCAGTTCCTTTGAACGATTAGGCTGTCTTCTTCCTGCTGACATCTATTGCAGGGAAGGCAGCCTTTATACATATCTGCAATGAAACCGCTTCACGTTCGTCGAACAGAGTGATAATATAAAATTTGAACGAGTTTGACCGACATTCAGCCTAAGGGGGATATCCATGCCATTTCAGGGACAACGCATTTTACCTGCAGCTAAGCATATGAAGCAGCTGGAGGGTATTTTGGACAGTTCTTATGAGTATGCTGTTTTTCTGGATACGCATGTAGCGCAGCTGCGCAACCTGTACCAGATGGCTAGGAGTCGCAGCAAGCAAATGCTCCTGCATGCCGACCTGGTGCAAGGCTTGAAGAATGACGAGTATGCGGCTGAATATTTGTGTCAGGAAATTAAGCCATTTGGGATCATTTCGACCCGGTCCGGGGTGATCGCAACCGCTAAAAAGAAGGGGATTCTTGCTGTACAGCGGGTGTTCCTGCTCGATACGATTGCGCTGGAAAAAAGCTACGCGCTGGTGGAAAAAACACGCCCCGATTATATTGAGGTGCTGCCCGGTGTTGTTCCACCGATGATTAAGGAGGTCAGCGAACGCACGGGCATTCCCATTTTGGCGGGCGGGCTTATTCGCACCCCAGAGGATGTGGAAGCGGCGTTGGCTGCGGGAGCTACAGCAGTTACAACCTCCAATAAGCGGCTGTTCGAGCATTATAGGCAATAGCTTTTATTTGAATCAAGTGGGCAACAATACATAAATATGCAAGGAGGCTGGGAAACGATGGAGCAATACATTCTTGCCTTGGATCAGGGCACAACCAGTTCGCGGGCCATCTTGTTTGATCGGCAGGGAAAAGTGGTATACAAGGCACAACGGGAGTTCCCACAGTATTTTCCCCAGCCGGGGTGGGTAGAGCAAAACGCAAATGAGATATGGAGCTCTATTTTGGCCGTCATCGCCTCCTGCTTGTCGGAATCAGGTGTAAAAGCCAGCCAAATTGCCGGGATTGGTATTACGAATCAACGGGAAACCGTAGTGGTGTGGGATAAACATACGGGTCTGCCTGTATATCATGCGCTGGTATGGCAGTCACGGCAAACAGCTGGGATCTGCGAGGAATTGAAAAGCCGTGGATTTGATCATATTTTTCATAGCAAAACGGGACTACTCATTGATCCCTACTTTTCTGGCACCAAGGTCAAATGGATACTCGACAACGTCGAAGGGGCACGAGCTCAAGCAGAGCGCGGGGATTTGCTGTTGGGTACGATTGATACCTGGCTAATCTGGAGATTGTCCGGTGGTAAAGCACATGTAACAGACTACTCCAATGCGGCCCGCACACTCATGTACAACATTTATGAGCTAAAATGGGATGAGGAGCTGCTGGATATTCTCGGCGTTCCTGCGTCTATGCTACCAGAGGTGAAATCATCTTCTGAGATATATGCGCATACGGTGGATTATCACTTTTTTGGGCAGGAAATTCCTATTGCCGGAGCGGCGGGTGATCAGCAAGCAGCTCTGTTCGGTCAGGGGTGCTTTGACAAGGGCATGATTAAAAATACATACGGTACGGGATGCTTTATGCTGATGAACACCGGAGATGAACCCTGTGACTCGGAGCATGGACTGATTACAACCATTGCATGGGGGCTGAATGGTCAGGTAAAGTATGCGCTGGAGGGCAGCATTTTTGTAGCCGGATCTGCTATCCAGTGGCTGCGTGATGGGTTGCGTATGTTCCGCGAAGCCAAAGATAGTGAAGCGTATGCGGCGCGTGTGACCTCGACGGAAGGGGTATATTTTGTCCCAGCCTTTGTGGGTCTGGGCAGCCCGTATTGGGACAGTGACGTGCGCGGCGCGACATTTGGTTTGACGCGGGGAACGACCAAGGAGCATTTTATCCGAGCGGTACTGGAATCGCTGGCCTATCAGACTAAAGATGTACTAACTGCCATGGCGAGCGACTCGGGTGTACCTGTGCGTTCATTGCGTGTAGATGGGGGTGCAGTGATGA
Organism: Paenibacillus sp. S29; assembly: GCF_049319765.1. Taxonomy (NCBI): domain Bacteria; kingdom Bacillati; phylum Bacillota; class Bacilli; order Caryophanales; family Paenibacillaceae; genus Paenibacillus; species Paenibacillus sp. S29. The sequence continues at coordinate 379,428 of NZ_JBMOUI010000001.1, forward strand.
ACGAGTTCCTGATGCAGTTCCAGAGCGATATTCTCGATCTGCCTGTAGAACGACCTGCTGTGAACGAGACAACTGCACTCGGTGCGGCGTATTTAGCGGGACTGGCAGTCGGGTTTTGGAGCAGTCTGGATGAAGTCCGGGGATATGCGCAAAGTGATCATACCTTTACTCCGTCCATGAGTGAGGACGTGCGAGCTGACCTTTATGGTGGCTGGAAAAAGGCAGTTCATGCCGCAATGGCGTTCAAGTAGGGATGGTTTTACGATAGAAGGCAACCATCTGGCAACAGGCAGATTTCCCTTTTCATAGCGTATCGTGTGTGCTACGATATAGATAAGTTAATACTCGTCAGGAGACTTGGAGAGACCATGAACCGCTCGGCATCCGCCGTAGCGATGTTCGTGGTCTTTTTTTGTACCTTATGATGATTCGGTTGGCAGATTGCATCGTGAATATATACAAAGCTGGAGGGATACATGATGGGAGAACAGGGATTTGCTGCGCAGGAGAGAACCGCTGTTTTGGAACGTATGGGAGATGAGCATTTTGATATTTTAATTATTGGCGGCGGCATTACAGGGGCGGGGATTGCGCTGGATGCGGCGGATCGTGGTTTGAAGACAGCACTGGTGGAGATGCAGGATTTTGCAGCAGGTACGTCCAGCCGCTCGACTAAGCTAGTGCATGGTGGTCTTCGTTATTTGAAGCAGTTTGAAGTTAAGATGGTAGCCGAGGTCGGGAAGGAGCGGGCCATCGTATTCGAAAATGGCCCACATGTGACCATACCGGAGCGTATGCTGCTTCCTTTTCACAAGGGCGGCACGTTTAACGCATTCACCACCTCTGTCGGGTTGCTAGTATATGATTTCCTTGCTGGTGTTAAGCGTAGTGAGCGCCGTCGTATGCTGGACATCCAGGCTACGCTAGAGCGCGAGCCTTTGCTGAAGCGTGATGGACTGAAGGGGAGCGGCAGCTACGTGGAGTACCGCACAGATGATGCTCGCCTGACGATTGAGGTCATGAAGGAAGCTGTTACACGAGGAGCGCTGGCGGTGAACTATGCCAAGGCTGACAAGCTGCTGTATGACGAAGGACGAATAAGCGGTGCAAGCGTAACGGATCGGGTAACGGGAAAGCCATACGAAATTCGAGCTTCACTGGTTATTAATGCGGCCGGACCATGGGTAGATACGTTGCGGGAAATGGATCGCTCCAAAGAGGGCAAGGTGCTACGCCTGACGAAAGGTATTCACCTGGTGTTCGATGCTGAGCGCTTTCCACTCCAACAGGCAGTGTACTTCGATACACCGGATGGGCGCATGGTATTTGCCATCCCACGTGATGGAAAAACCTATGCAGGTACGACCGACACGGTGTATGAAGGGGATACGGCGCATCCCCGGATGACCGCCGAAGATCGGGCCTATGTGCTTCAAGCGATCAACGGAATGTTCCCGGATGTGAAACTGACTGTTACGGATGTAGAATCCAGTTGGGCAGGGGTACGGCCGCTCATTTATGAAGACGGTAAAAGCCCTTCGGAAATTTCACGCAAGGACGAAATTTGGGAATCCCGTTCAGGTCTGATCACGATTGCAGGCGGCAAGCTGACGGGCTACCGGAAAATGTCCGAACTCGTCGTGGATCGTGCGGTACGGGAGCTGGGACGCTTGCACGGGCAAAGCTTCCGGGCATGCCGCACCAGACATATCCCGATTTCGGGCGGCAGCGTAGGCGGCTCGGCGGGCTGGGACGCCTTCGTGAGCAAGCAAGCCGTAGCGGGTGTTGCGCTCGGTTTGTCGTCGGATATAGCTAGAGCATGGGCTACTCGCTATGGCTCCAACACAGAGCGGCTGTTTGCCATAGCGGCACGGAGCATGAAGGAGGCTACCGAGAAGGAAGCAGCGCTGCCTGTGGAAGTGCGTGTCCCGCTCCTGTATGCGATGGAACAGGAAATGACGGTGACACCGTCTGATTTTTTCATACGCCGAACCGGGGCGCTGTTCTTCCAAATTGACGAGGTGAAGCGCTGGAAACAGCCCGCCATTGCATTAATGTCCGAACATGCAGGCTGGAGCGCCGCGCAAGAACGACAATATACGGCTGAGCTGGATGCTTACCTGTATGAAGCTGTAACGCCTGTAGAGGCAGAGGTGAAACCCGGCGACGTTAAAGCTATTTGAGGCAGCGAGGGATGTATATCCTTGAGCGTCCCCTTAGTGGTAGAAATCCGCGTAACAAGAGGGCGTTGCTCAAGCAAGCCTGCTTGGACTGAAAGCAAAGAAGCAGCGATTCTTCAATAACAGGAGAATCGCTGCTTCTTTGTATACATATTGCTTACAGCATCAAGTGGAACAGGAACGGGGCGGCTGCCAAGGTAAAGAGAGCGGCGAGCACCATCGAGATGCTGGATATCGTCCCCGTCAGCGAACTGAACTCGAAGGCTTTGGAAGTGCCAGTACCATGAGCACCGGTACCGAGCAGCACCCCACGTGAGACTTCATTTTCAATACGGAACAGTTTTACAATCATCGGACCGATAATAAGACCGCTCAATCCGGTCAGAATAACGAATACAGCCGTGACCGTCGGATTGCCGCCAATCGTTTGCGATACATTCATCGCAATGGGTGTCGTAATGGAGCGAGGAATCAGGCTGCTCAGCAGCGAAGAATTCAGATGCATCCACTTGGCAAGCGCCATGGAGGACAACACGGCTACAACGGACCCAGACAGCACGCTAAGCACGATTTGGGTCGCATGTTTTTTTAACACAGGGAAATATCGGTACAAAGGGACAGCAAATGCAATCGTAGCTGGCTGTAGCAGCATGGACAGCAAGTGGGCGCCCGAATTATAAGAACGGTAGTTCACACCCGTCAGCGTCAAAATCAAAATGATAACAATAGGTGTAATGAGCAATGGAGACAAATACACCTTGGGCAGTGTGCGGTACATGCGTTTGGCCATCCAGTAAATAGCGAGTGTCAATACAATACATAGAAGACCGGTCATGATGATTTATGCTCCTTTCGTTTACCAAGCAGACTGGCGACCATACCTGTGCAGGCCATCACCAGAAAGGTGCCGAGCAACACGACCAGCATAATGCTCATACCATCGTGTTCCAGCATCGGCCAATAATTCATAACGCCGACAGCGGAGGGAATAAAGAATAATAGCAGCTCGGCCAGCAACCAGTTTGCGCCAACTTCAATCCAGCTTAGCCGGACCAAGCCGGTTTGCAGCAGAATAAAAAGGATCAGCATACCAATGATACTACCGGGTACAGGCAGGTGGAGCCAGGAGACTACCGCGTTCAGGATGAGCGAAAAGGCCATCAGGACGGCGATCTGGAGGACACCGCGTATGAAGCTTTTCATATATAATGGCTCCTATCTTTGAGATCGGTTATTTTCAAACTGTAATGAAATTTTACATCACAAGCTTTCATGAGTAAAATGCATATAAAGAATGTAATCTATTCCGTTTGTCTATGGGAGAAGGTGTAGCTTTGGATATCCGACATTTACAATATTTTTTGGAAGTCGCGCGGTTGCGTAGCTTTACAAAGGCAGCCCAGAGCATGTTTATTACCCAGCCGACGATCAGTAAGACGATTAAAAGTCTGGAAGATGAACTGGGGGTCGCTTTGTTCGACCGAATTGGCAAAAGAATCGAACTGACGGACGCGGGAAAGGTAATTGAGCTTCAAGCACAAGCGATTGTAAAGTCCTTTCAGAGCCTGTCCTCGGAGCTGAGTGATTTGATGAACCTGAAAAAAGGACATATCCGTATTGGCCTGCCCCCTATGGTCGGATCGAGCTTTTTTCCGCGTGTCATTGGAGAATTTCATAAGGCATATCCTGATGTGACCATTCAATTATTTGAGGACGGGGCGAAGAAAGTGGAACAGGACGTAGAAGCCGGGGCATTGGATATCGGGGTGATTGTGCTGCCTGCGGTTGGAGATATGTTTGAGACATTTCTGTTTGTGGAGGAAAAGCTGAATTTGCTCGTTCATCCTACGCATGCATTGGCAGAGTGCAAGGAGGTACCGTTATCTGCGCTGGCGGAGGAGGCGTTTGTACTGTTCCGTGAGGATTTTACGCTGCATGACCGTATCATTGCCGAATGTGTCCGTGCTGGCTTTCAGCCGCGTGTAGTCTACGAAAGCTCACAATGGGATCTGATTAGCGAAATGGTTGCTGCAAATCTGGGGGTAGCTCTGTTGCCGGAGGCTATATGCCGAGATCTGGATTCTGAGCGCTTGCGTGTTCTTCCATTGGTGGACCCTGTCATTCCTTGGCATTTGGGGATGATCTGGCGGAACGATCGTTATCTGTCCTTTGCCGCCAGAGAATGGATATCGTTCACACAGCAATTGTTGCGGACGGAATATGGCGGGAAGTAGTCAGTCCGCGAGAAGGTGAGTACGATGCAGATGTGTACCGAAGGAGGACGAATACTGTTTACATCATAAAAAAGCTGCCCTGAGGGGCAGCGATGTAGCTTGCTTCTATGAGTGTGTTTGGTTTATTGCACGCTTGGTGTGAAGGTACTTGTCCATAATACGGTCAAGTCTGGAGGATTTGTCCAATACACGTTCATCTTTTAATCCGTGTAAGTCAGCCATGCGATTCAGTTCACGGCGTTCTTTTTCCATGAGTTTTTCCAATTGTTCGAGGTTCACAAAGCCCACCCCCCATGTCGATTGTAAGGCATGTCTCCACTAGCGGCAGAAGTTTTTTTTGATAACGATGTTATTTCCATTTTACCACTTTTTATTAACAATAATCCAGCTTTCCTGACATTTAGCGACTAATATCTATGGTTTTGCCAGTTTCACCTGATTGCGTCCTGAACGCTTAGCTTCATATAATGCCTCATCTGACTTTTCTAGTAAGTACCTCGATGCAATGACAGGTGAACTGCCTGCTCCGATGGATACGGTTAGAGAGATCGAGGTTCCGTCATTCAAAAGGAAACGTTCATTTTCCACAGCTTTCCGAATTTTTTCGGCAAAGCTTGCTGCTTTCTGACTATCACAATTTCCAATCAGAATGGCAAATTCCTCTCCACCCTTACGGGAGGGGTACGCCCTCGTTGTAGATTCCCGGGTTAACAGCATTCCCAATTGGCTTAAGACGGTATCTCCGTTCAAATGACCATACGTATCATTAATATTTTTAAAGTGGTCAATATCCAGCATCACGAGTCCAAAGGGTTGTTTTGTAGTCTTGGAAGTATGAAAGACCTCTTCAAATAGCGCATCGAAAGCACGTGGACTGTAGAGTCCGGTTAAATGATCCCGATTTGCAGCTTCTTCCAGTAGATGAACAGCCCGTTCTGTTTTTTTGATATAGGACATCATAAAATAAGTGAACAGGCCGCCAAGCAACTTAACAGTTGTGATTATTATAATAGATTCATTATCAGGAGGGTTAACTACAAAGAAAGTAGATAACAGCGACACTACAGCAGCTCCAAGTACGGCCGACATCCACTTGCGGAGTGTTAGGCTTTTTTCTCGAATAAAGATAAGTGAAATGCCCAGTGTCATGAAACAATTGACGGCAGCAGTCAGAGAAACATCTGTCCAACCACCTGTGATGTAAATACGGTACAGGCTTATGATCAAGGTGGTCAGCAGACCGGATACCGATCCTCCCATATAAACAGATATGATAATCGCCAATTGGCGCAGATCGACCACAAAGTGCCCACGGACCCATAAACCGGTCATCATTAACAGAATGCCAAACAGACCCAGCATTAAACCGTTCATTACCCGATAAATGAATATATGTTTTTTTAGGTAACGTTCATATTTCCGGAAAAATAAATTTCCAAAGAATAAGAAGCTTGTTAATAACGCAAAATTGTTAATTAATTCTTTTAACATATCCCTATCCTTTATGCTGTAATGAGAGTTGTAGTATCGTGGGGAATAAAGCAAAAGGCCCCGTTTCTATATTTCGGTAAAAAGTAGGCATGAGTGAATACCAATTGAATACAAACGATTCTTATGTCCCTTACGTTTCGTTTATCTACGTGGTACAGTGAAAGGACTATGACCGGAACGGGTGATCGTATGAAGGAACCAATTCACATATCGGTGCGTCCACTTGTGGAATATGTGCATCGGAGCGGCAGCATTCATAGCGGCTTTCGATCGAATAGCAGTATGCTCGAAGGAACTCGCGTGCATCAGGTTATCCAGAAAGGTTACAAGGAGCATGACCGCAAAGAGGTACATTTACGTACAGAAATTCCGTATAAGGACGAATTGTTTATCATTGAAGGCCGCTGTGACGGACTGATTGAGCTGGATGGCGTATGGACGGTCGATGAAATTAAATCGATCTCTTTGCCACTCGAAGATATTCAGGGTGACGGCCAACCTGTACACTGGGCACAAGCATTTCTGTATGCCTATATGATTGCTTGTGAGGAACAACATCATTCCATGCAGGTCCAGCTTACTTATGTACAGGCACACAGTGAAGACATTCGCCGATTCAGACGGGAACTATCCTTTACTGAGCTAGAAGCTTTCGCACAGGAGATGATTGCTGGTTATGCACCGTATGCATTCCTGCTGAGAGCACATGCGGAAAAGCGGGATGCCAGCATTGCTATGTTGAACTTTCCCTTTGACACGTATCGTTCGGGTCAGCGAACGCTCGCGGGTTCGGTGTTCAAGACGATTGCCGAAGGGGTTAACCTGTTTGCCAAAGCACCTACAGGTATTGGTAAAACGGTATCCACCTTGTTTCCTGCGATCAAGGCGATCGGCGAAGGATTGGTGAGACGAGTATATTATGTAACGGCTCGTACCACCACTCGGGCAGCAGCCGAAGAAGCTTACGCCAAGATGCAGGCTCAAGGGCTGCACATGCATGTGGTGACTTTGACTGCGAAGGATAAAATTTGCTTCAAGGATGAAAATGATTGTGATGCTGGATCATGCAGCATGTGCGAGGGCTATTACGACCGGATCAACGGTGCGGTTTCCGATATTTTGGCGAATGAGACGTTAATGACCCGGGCAGTGATTGAGCATTATGCGCGCAAGCATAAGGTATGTCCCTTTGAATTTTCGCTGGATGTGGCGTATGCCTCGGATGGTATAATCAGTGATTATAATTATGTTTTCGATCCACGGATTTCTTTGAAAAGATTGCTGGAGGAGCACAAGCGAAAAGGTGTTGTACTGGTAGATGAGGCGCATAATCTGGTAGAACGCGGCCGGGACATGTTTTCGGCGGAAATTTTGAAATCTTCTTTTTTGGAACTGAAACGGGAATTTAAGTTGCTAAGCCCGGAGATTGCTGCGGCTGCGAGTGCAGTGAACGCACATATGATTACGCTACGTAAGCAATATGCAGATACAGGAAAAGCAGTGGAGACAGCAGCACCACAAGAGGTGCTGGAGCTGTTGGTGCCTTTTGTGGAAGCAGCTGAACGTGAACTGGTGACGGGGGGCAGTACAAGCCACGCAAGTGGTGAGGGTACGGCTTATGCATTGCTTCTAGATACGTATTTTACCGCTCAGAATATGCTGCGAATTGCAGCTTTATATGATGAACGGTACGTTACTTATGTGGAAGCAGGGCGCAGTGAAGTGAGGGTCAAGCTGTTCTGCCTCGATCCTTCTCACTTGTTGGGACAAGCTATTAAGGGCTACCGCTCAGCCATTTATTTTTCCGCGACGTTGACACCGCTTGCTTATTACCGGGACATGCTCGGAGCAAACGAGGAAGATTATACGTTACAGGTTCCTTCGCCCTTCCATCAGGAGCAGTGGGATGTACGTCTGCTGCCGCTCTCCATCCGTTATCGGGATCGTGAGCGTTCCAAAGGGGCGATTGCGGATATGCTGGCTGCATTGGTTGTGGAACGGAAAGGAAATATCCTTGTGTTTTTCCCGTCCTATCCATATCTGCGTGAGGTGTATGAGGAATTCATGCTTCGTGACGTGTCCGCAAATACGTTGGTACAAAGTCCGGGGATGACCGAACCGGAGCGGGATCAATTCCTAGAGGCCTTCCAGCCTGGGCAAGAGCACACCTTGCTTGGCTTTGCCGTATTGGGTGGTGTGTTTGCTGAAGGTGTCGATTTACCTGGGGATCGCTTAAATGGGGTAGTGGTCGTCGGCGTCGGCTTGCCGCAAATTGGAGCAGAGCGGGATGTGCTGCGGGATTATTTTTCGGAACAGGGACGGAATGGTTTCAACTATGCGTATGTATATCCGGGAATGAACAAGGTTCTTCAGGCAGGTGGCAGACTGATTCGCACAGAGCACGACGAAGGATTGCTGGTTCTGGTAGATGATCGTTTTGCCAAGGAACCATATGCTTCTTTGCTGCCTGACGAATGGAAAAGCTACCGTCTGACGGAACAAGCGGGATTAAGGAAGGAATGGATAGACTATGAACTTTAATTTTCATAATGACTCCATACGCGGGGTGCTGCGTAGCTTTGGACATGAAGATGCCGAAGTGGATAATATAGAGACTTTTGTGACATTTGCGCGCTTGGCTAATGGTATTTTCAGAGAAATGGATACGGATCTTAGCAAGTTGGGGGCTTCTCAGGGTCGGATTATTGTTCTAAGCCTGTTGCATTGCCACTCGCCGCATCGCATGACACCATCAGAGTTGGCGGAAAAAGCTGATGTGACGCGTGGAACCATGACGGGGCTGATCGACGGATTAGAGCGAGATGGCATGATTGAACGTGTGGCTCATGAGAGTGATGGACGGATGGTGACTGTCGGATTAAAAGAGGCAGGACGAGAGCTGTTAAGTAAGATAGTCCCTTATTATACGAAGTTGATTCGGTCGTGTATGTCTGAGTTTACGCCGCAGGACCATAAGATGATGAAGGGTTTACTGGGAAAAATGAAGGGCGGTTTTGAGCGGTCCTTGCCGAAATGCTGAGTTCCTAACATAGGGAATAAGGAATAGGAGAGAGAACATGTTCTTTTATACAGATGAGGTCTATGAAGCCCGTGATTTTGGCTCAATGGATGCCAGAGAAGGCGAGTGGAGAAATTGCGAGTTTACCCGATGTCGCTTTCGGGGTGTGGAGATGAATGAGTCCCTCGTGGAAGGCTGTACTTTTGTGGACTGTGATTTTACCGGAGCCATCCTGAATGCATCTCACTACAAGGAGTCGGCTTTTACCAATTGTTTGTTCACCAGCGCCAATTTGTTTGTAGTCCGGTTTGAAAACTGCAAGCTGGTAGGTTCAGATTTTGCGGGGGCGAATATGGATGGTATCACAATTACGGGCGGAGACTGGTCTTATACGAATTTGCGTCATGCAGATTTAAGAAAACAAGATTTGCGAAAAATACGATTCAAGGAAGCCGACTTATCCGAATGCAATTTGGAAAAAGCAGATTTGCGGGAGGCGGATCTTACCCGGGTAAGACTGCACAAAGCCCATCTTCAAGGAACAGACCTGCGCGGTGCGAAGATGGATGGCGTGAATTTTAAAGATCTGGACATCACCGGAGCCAAGTTGGATATCGAGCAGGCAGTAGCGGTGGCCCGCTCCTATGGAGCCAAGGTGGAAGGCTAAAAAGCACGGGATACAGGACCCGTCTCGATCTGCAGTACCCCGTGCGGGTGAAATGGATGGTTGACTCGAATGTGAAGAACTTAATCTTTAGGGGGTGCCGGCAGTAGTGGAATCGCTGCTCCCGGGTCCCGGTTTGGCAAATGATCCACTCCCACAGGCTCTAGAGGCTGCTGTGGAACCGTCCAGTTGCGCGCGGTATCTGCGGCAGTTCGCTGCTCCAGCAAGCGTTTGGCTACTTCATAACATTGATCGACATGCCGATTACCAATGGTTCGCATGGCAGTAAAGCCAATTGCCGCGGCTAGCCCTTGCCCCAGAAGGGGGACAAACTTGCTAACCTGCTTGGTAGCGATACGAATGCCCATTTTTTGCAAAATCTGCACGATGGCTTCACGGGTGATGAGCCGCCCGATCAGCTTGCTGCCAATTGAGGTGATAAAACCATACACCATGGATTTTGTTTCTGCGTCCAGACCTTCCAGCTGCTTCTCAGATAATCCGAATTTTCCATTAATGGCTGGCAGTAGCTGCATCAAAATGCCGACATCAGCAAGAACGTCAGCCCCTGGAACTGGAACTAATACCGCTCCACCAGAAGCCGCAGCCCTTTTCGTCACCATGGATTTACACTCTCTACGGATCTGCTCCAACTCTTCTATTGTATGGACTGTCATATGAAACTCTCCTTCCTACGCTTCCGATTAGGACCCGTGCTTCTACCCTGTTATTACACACATTTCTACCTATCTTAAGCATGGAGTAAGCAAAAAATCCCTGATCCACACACTATCGCACATTTACTCCTGTGAAGCGATCAGGCATAATGAAGGGTGGTTGCCGATAAGAACAAGCCTGTTTTACGGGGATAAAGGAAGGAAGAGACAGATGAGTCAGACAAACGTTTATTTTAATCATGATGGTGGAGTGGATGATTTAGTATCCCTGTTTATGTTGCTTCAGATGGAGCAGGTTCATTTGACCGGAGTATCGGTGATTCCAGCAGATGGTTACCTGGAGCCGGCGACGGATGCCAGCCGTAAAATTATTGATCGTTTTGGAAAAAATAAAGGGCCTGTTGAAGTCGCCAAGTCTAATTCACGCGGTAAAAATCCGTTTCCTGCCGCTTGGCGTTTACATTCCTTCTATGTAGATGCATTACCTGTGCTGAATGAATCGGGACGAATGGAAGCGCCGCTTTCATCCCTGCCAGCTCATCAGCATCTGATCGAAAAGGTACGCGGAGCTGAAGGTAAGACGCTGTTGCTATTCACTGGACCGCTAACCGATCTGGCGCGAGCGCTGGATGAAGCACCGGATATTGAAGCAAAGATTGAAAAGCTGGTATGGATGGGCGGCACCTTTGAAAAAGGGAATGTGGAGGAGCCAGAGCATGACGGCACAGCAGAGTGGAATGTGTTCTGGGACCCAGAAGCGGCATATCGGGTGTGGCAAAGCGGCATCACGATTGATCTGGTAGCGCTGGAAAGCACAAGCAAAGTGCCATTAACTCCAGCAGTACGCAATCGTTGGGCAGCTGAGCGCCGATATGAAGGCGTGGATTTCTTGGGTAATTGCTATGCAGGATGTCCGCCGCTCGTCTATAGCGAAACGAACTCAACCTACTACTTGTGGGATGTACTGACCACTGCATCCGTAGGACGCCCGGACATTGTCAAGAAAAAGACGGTGCATTGCAGCGTTATCGCAGAAGGCCCAAGTCAGGGCAGAACGGTGGAACAGGCAGAGGGACGTCCTGTGAACCTGGTATACGATACAGATCCAGAAGCCTTTTTTACGTATATGGCGGATTTGGCCAAGCTGGCTGCTCCCAAACGTTACTAAGTCTGACTATGCACAAACGTGCGGCATAGGGTGATAATACTGCCTAATGACACGTATCCATAACATAAAGCCCGTGACGTTATGCGTCACGGGCTTCTATTACATGATGTGTCCTATAATTATCACAAGCTAGTTTCTATTTCATGCTGACTCCTGGTATGTTTTCAGAGTGAACTGGAGCGTTATTTCTGTCCCGCTACCAGGTTCACTGATCCCAGTCATTTTACCATTCATTCGTTTTAATAGATGTTTGGTAATCTGCCAACCCAATCCTGGATTGCCATATGAGGGGGAGTTTCCACGGTCATGCTCAAGCCACAATTTCAGTTTGTTAGGAGATATACCGATCCCAGTATCCTTCACCTTTAATTCCAGTTCAACCTCAGGTGCATCGGTCACGGATTGGGCGGTTGCAGATAAGATGACAGCTCCTGTGCTTGTAAACTTTACTGCATTATCTACCAAATTAATCAGCATACGGCGAATTTTAGCTTCATCCCCGATAAAAATAGGCGAGCTGGTGAGATTCCAGTCGAGCTTCAACTCTAGATTCCGTCGCGCTGCTACCTCTGTATACAGACTCAATACATTTTCCATCATCGTTCTCAGATCAAACGGATCTTCAATATCATCGATCTGTCTGGACTCTATATTGCTGTAATCCAAAATATTACTCAACAACGTCATAAGCGAGCGACTGCTCGACTCCATGATGCTCATATATTGCTGTTGTTCCTCTGTTAACTCCGTCGTCAGCATGAGGTCGGTGGCTCCCCATATTTCGGTTAGCGAAAACCGAATTTTATTACTCAGGGAAGAGATCAAATCCAGCTTGCTCATGGAAGAGATTTCAGCATCGATCTTGCCTTTCTCCAGTTCAACTACATACCCCAGAAATACGGCCATAGCCTGTAGTGCCTTCAGTTCTGATTCTGTCAAATGTACAGATGGCGCGTCCAAGATACAAATGGTTCCGTAAGCCTGACCATTTTTCATGCGAATAGGGACTCCTGTAAATGAGTGGTTTCCCATGGTTTTAGTCACATCTAAATCGCATGTGTGCGGGTGAATAGTCGTTTCTGAAATCGTGAGGTGATCCGCAGGATGGTCCAACACCAGACTGCAATAGCTAAGCTCAAAAGGGAGCACATCCCCTTTCTTAACGAGTATCTCTTCCCGGTTAAATGAATCAACGATTACATTCGTAATCCCATCATTAGCGGCAATAAAAATGGTATTAACATGTAAAATATCACTCAACACATCAATGACATGCGCGGTAGCCTCTTGAATACTATTATAAAAACCTGTAGGTGAAGTAGTCATATGTCTCCAATCTTGATGCAAAGTGGTGGTTAACAAAACTCTAATGGTTTGTGTATCCCATTCCTAGTCCTCTGAAAGTATTGCTGGAGCGTATTATTAATTATACATGATTATTTCGTTATAAACCTGAGTCTTCTACTTCGATTTACCTATTCGCTTGCACAAACCTTCATTTCTTAGGTCTAATGCTGGCCTTTCTTGGAGAATTTTTGCATATATTATTACACATTCACGAAAAAATATGATTATTTTCATTCTGTTTTCATAAATTCATATGTAATCTCATGATATGAAAATTGTGTAATAAAATAGGAGGATAGAACCAGTAATATCATGTAAATATTCTATATAATAGGTTCAGAGGTGGAATTATGAATAGACAGGAAGCCCTAGAGCACTTCCATAAGACCTATGCAGAAGTTGTATTGCATCAGAAATTACATCAAGCAGCGTCTTTATATGAACAAAGAAAAGATGAGCTCATCTCTTCTTTTATTCAATCCTTTCAATCGATCTGCCTGGAAGCCCATTCTGCAGAAGTGGCCAAGACGAGGATCGGATACATTACTTATTCTATGAGGCGCACGTATCTGATGGATCGTAACTATAACTATGTCGTCGAAGCCTATGATAAAAATTGGTTCTTTGATCCTCAACCTTGTTATGGAACCTATGATGCAGGCTGGGCATTCAGCTTTTTAGCAGAATTGGAGGATGAATTGAATCAGCTTCGAAAACCCTATATGAACAAGATTTTTCAGCCTGATGTGGAGCGATTTGTACTTCAGGCTACAGGGGAATTCCATCAATATATTCTGAAATTAGCGAAGGATGCTATTCAGCAAGCTGTACATTTACCTGAATTCAAGGCCTTGAAATGTGAGGACGATTTGGAAGTAAGAATAGGGGAGTATAAAGGAATCAGTGAGGTGGTGTATTCAACAGCTTATGGAGTACTACATGATTCAACAGGATAATCGTATTACAGAGTATATGTATCCAGTAGAGACAAATCGCAGGCAGTTGTTGGAATGGGCAGAAGGCTCATCATGTGCCGATGAAGAATCTATTTTACAATTTTATGTATCAGGTGATGCGGACTATATTGATTTTATAGAGCATCCGGTATCCATCGTTTCGGAACAACTAAAGGAAATCTTTGATATATATCAATCCGGATTAAGCTGGAAGTTGGTTGTTTTTGCCGATATGCAGCGAATGCAGCAAACAAGGTATTGGCTGGCAAATCCGCCTAGCCTGATATGTTTATCACCACGTAGTGAATATCATAGGGACGGTACACTGAAGAAAATCATTCTAGATGAATATGCAGTGGAGAATCATAAAATATTCAGGGTTCAGGATGCCAATCATCATATCATTGTAGATCTTGATGTGGCTGAATGTATTTTGAAGTTCAATCTGGCAGGCTTGAAATTACAAAAGGTCGATACAGAGGGGCCATCTATACAAAGGAGAGTCCAAGAATGAGTGAGAGCTATGTAGTGGATGGGGCACAGATACATTGTAGCTATGGAAGTCATACGGGAAGATTTAGTGTTTCAGCTAACAGGGGGATTAGTATTGGCGACAAACTGCAAGGGAATATTCAGGATTTTCACCCGCAGACGCATATCCCTTCTTTCGGAAAGTGCCGTAGTATGCATAATCCTGCAGTCTCTTCTGCTAACAAAGGAAATTCCGGGGGAATCATTCCGCAGCCCTGCAAACCGAGCATTTCTATGCCTTGGTTGAATGGAAAAAAGGATGTATACGTAGATCAATCTCCGGCTCTTATGAGCTGCTCCACGAACTTATGCATGTGGTGCGGCAAAATTTCATTCACGACAGATGGGCAGGAATAGCTAACAGATTGTAGGATTTGCATCATATGAAAAGCAAACGGGGGGAGTAAGATGGGACTGGCAGGAACTATGCTGACTTATGGAAATATTAGAGTGAATGCACCGTATGAAATTATCCGGCTACTTGATTTTGAATTGACACAGAAGATAAATGATCACGGCAAGGTGTACATCACTGCTCTCATACCGGATGAGGATCATGCAAAGTATGATGGATTAGCTTACGATGAAGATGTGCTAGAGGTATATGAGACGGATGAAGACCGAGGGACAGTTAGCATCTTTAAAGGAATGGTCACCAATATTAGAATTGCATTCAAAAATGGCGTATATCACATGTACCTTGAGGCTGCGTCTTTTACATATTTATTGGATCAACAACGGAAAAACCGTTCGTTTCAAAACAGCAACTTGACGTATTATCAACTGTTCCGCGAACTTATAGATGCCTATCCACATGGGGATTTTATTGACCTGGCGGACAGCGATCAAAAGCTGGGCGGCTTTACTATTCAGTATGAGGAGAGTGATTGGGAGTTTCTAAAAAGAATGGCCTCTCATCTGCAGACTGGACTCATTGCCGAGATTACATCCGTGTTCCCGAGACTATGGTTAGGTACCTCAAAAGAACAGGTGAAAGGTGAATTGCGTAGCATTAACTTTTCCCTCCAAAAAACAAAGTCAGGTCCCCAGTATACATATGCTGAAGTGGAGGATACGAAGCGTTTTGAACTTGGAGATGTCGTCATGTTTCAACGAAAGCATTGGGTTATTGATCAGATTCATGCAGAGATGAAGCAAGGCATTATGACATATGGCTACGTTCTCGTTCCGGGAGCAGGCATTCCGAGGGAGGTTATACATAACCCGTTAATCAAAGGTACCTCTATTGAAGGGAAAGTTATTGATTTAAATAGTGAAAACGAATCCGTTAAACTTCACTTGTCCGTGGATTCTATGCAGTCCAAAGTTGAGGGTTGCTGGTTTTCATACCCCACCATGTATACCGGAGATGGAATTGGTTGGCATTGCATGCCTGAGCTAGGGGATCATGTCCATTTGTATTTTCCATCTAACAAAGAAAAGGAAGCTCGTGTGGTTCAATCTCTGCGTAAGAGAGACTACAAAGGAGATGAAATCAGCAAGCCGTCAAGAAAGCTATTTCATACCAAAACTCAAAAAGTGGCGAGATTCGACGACAAAGAAGTGGCACTTTCCACCCAAAAAGAAAAGATACTTGTGCGCTTGAATCCAGCTTCCGGTATTCACGTCTATAGTCATCACGATCTTACATTTCACGCCGATACAGACCTGGTGCTGCATGGCAAAAAGGTACAAATGACCGCTACTCGCGAAATATCTCTGACGTGCAAAAGCAGCTATATCCGAACCGATGGAACGCTTCATATCAAGGCTAGTAAGCTCATGAAAAATCAGGTGCCTGATGCAGAGCTGAAAGCCTATAAATCCCTAGTTCAAGAATTGAAAGGGAAGGGATATCCGCAATGGGTACAGGACTTGCTGCTTCAATATAAAACGGACTACTACAAGGCCGTGGCAGCCGGGGACAAAAAAGGGGCCAAGGAAGCAGCAGCCAAGGCCAAGCGATTGCGTCAGCAGGTGGCAGAAATAGATCGTATGCCTGCCTGGGCCAGAGCGCAAATGCATGAATACACGTCCCAGTGGTGGGAAGCGCACAGCGCAAACGACAAGGCCAAGCAAAAGCAGATGCATCTTCTCGCGAACCAGCTGCGTGACAATGTGCTAATCAACGAGCTGATTCGTGGGCATTCAGCCAAATCCTATCTGGATGCGAATCGGCTGGAGGAGCTGTCCGGACAATATGCAGATGCAGCCCATAAGCTGACCGTTGCTGATCAAAAGGCTCTAGCCAAGGAAGCAGCTGCTCTGCGGAGTAAGTATGGCGTGAACAGCCAGCTTGCCAGGGAGAATTTGAACAAGCTTGCCAAGAAGTATCCAGACAGCTTCTCGTACAAGCTACCAACTACAGGCGATTGGGATAAGGAGCTTAACGCCGCACTGCATGATTTTGCGAAAAAATACGGCCTGGAGAATAAGGGCTATGGTCGTGATGTGCTCGCGGTGTACCTGCATCAAGTAGCCAATGGCATTCTTCCATGGCCTAAGGTTAGCAAGGCTACAACGCCGACTGTTCCAACAACGACGACAACAACGAAAACGGAACCGGGCAAGAAGCCGTCGACTACTCCTGAAAAGCCGACGAAGGAGGAAACGAAGCCATTAGATCCTGAGGATTATAAAGATGGATTGGTGGCGGTGAAAAAGATTGAGAAATATATAAGCAGTAAGGGCATAAAAGGTAATCAGGCTCGAGCTCTGTACAGAATAAACGATTACACGAATAACAGCATTGTTCAAAAGAAACTGTCATCGAACCGTAAGGCACCCCTTGTGTTTTTCTTTGAAGGAGATGGTTCGTATAGTTATGCACAGGACGATCATCAGGAAGGACGGTATGGAGCGACGGTTATTGTGGTGGTAGATGGCGAAATTAAATATACAAGCAATAATGCAAGTACACTTCCAGATTATGAAAATGAGGCTGCCACGGTAAACGAGGGGGTATATGAATTTAAAAGTGGCCGTCACCGTGGAACATATCCAGCATTACGCATTAGGAACGGAGGGGGCGTTCCTTCAATTATGCAAAATAAAAAGCACACAGCTACTGGTATCAACATCCATAAGGGTTTCAATAAAGACAGTTCTAAGCCTAAGCACGAGTCTTCAACTGGTTGTATAACAATTCATAAATATGAGTTCACTCAATTTCTTATCGCTGTAGGAGTGGTAAAACACTCATTAGAAGACAAGTACATCAACGAAGAAATTTACGGACTTGCTATCATTGACAGAAAAGATAGAACGAAAAAAAGCATAACGAAAAAAAGATAATGAGGAGTTTGACTATTGAAAGGAATATTAATATGCATTGTTGCATTGTTGATTTTATCCGCGTGTTATCACTCTGATGAAAGTAGTCAAATACAAAGTACGGCACATAAAAGTGAAGTAGTTCAGACAACAAATGATAATAAAAATGTAATGCCAACAAACTGGATACTATTCCGGGGTGAAAATGATAACGAACCTATAGAATACTTGGAAAACATGGACGATTTAAATGGTGATGATATCATTAACACAGATAGTATTATCGATAAGCTGTATGTGAGTGAAAAAGGAGATTATCCAAAAGATGAGCTATATATATATGGTATTTCGTATAATGGTAGCCATATTATCTTATGCAGAGAATCACACGATTCGAATTATTTAATGGTTAAAATTTTTAATTTATCGACACTCCAGAAGACAAGCGAATTTAATATACCAGTAACTACTGATTATTTTTTGATTTCTCCTGACTTAAAAAGATGTGTCTACGCAGAAAATGGGGTTTTATATCAATATATTATAAAGGAGAAGTCTACTAAAAAACTCGCTGATTTGTACAATCATGTAACAGGCTTTGCTAATCTTAAAAACCCAAAGTTTTCTCCTGATAGTATGAAGCTATGTCTTCAGAGTAATAGTTATCTAGTCTTTTATGATTTGGTGAATAATAAAAAAGTTAAACAAGTCAGCATGGGGACAGAGGGGATTTGGATTGAACAATGGCTTTATAATGATCTACTGCTGTACTCTTCTTCCAGTAATAATAAAACATATCTATTGGATTTGAAGAATGGAAATAAAAGAGTACTGGCAGATGTGACTGGAAGCCTTACTTTAACTATGGACGGCAAACGAATGGTCTATTTGAACTCTCAAAAAGAGATAGAACAACACCATATCAACACTGGCCAAAGTGTAAAATACTTTGATGTAATGCAGAGGATAGGGTATTCTGTGGCTCCTGTGCAATGGATACAGACTACAACAGACTTGATGAAATATAAAAAAAGCATCCCTGCACAGAATATCGTTGCTTCTTCTACACTTCCAGACCAAGCAGGAAATTCCTATGCTGCCCAAAACATCATGGACGGAGATGCGAGTACAGCCTGGTGTGAAGGAGTTAAAGGAGACGGGATCGGGGAGTGGATCAAAATTGATTTCGGCTCTATGCAAGAACTGAAGGGGTTTGAACTTTTTAATGGTTTAGCCAAGTCATCCAAAGCTTTCCAAGCAAATAATAGAGTTAAACGAATGAAACTGGAGTTTTCAAACGGGCAGACCAGGGTGATAGATAATGATTTTATAAGAAACGAATTTCTTGATAACCCCATTCATACCTCTTTCGTGAAAATAACGATTGAGGCCGTAGAGCGAGGAACCAAACATCACGATACCTGTATGTCAGAGATACGATTCTTTTAGTATTCGTAAAAAAGGAGAAGACATATGAAATGGAAAGAGCCAACGTTTGGTGCAACACCTATGTTGAAAGCTTTAACAACTGCTAATGCACACAGGAAAGCACAGGCATTTGATCTTGCAGCAGAACAGAAAAAACAAAAACTAAATTACCCCGACTGGGCCCAGACCTGGATGCGTAAATACAAAGAAGATTGGTATATTGCTCAAGCAAATGGCGACGAGGTTGGTATGCGTAAAGCGCAAAAGCTGGCAGAAGGACTTCGTAGCAAGCTCCGCGAAATGGCTACATTCCCCAAATGGGCTCAAGAGCAAATGCAAAAAGAAACCGTTCGTTGGATGACTGCGGAGGCAAGTGGAGATATCATGGAAAAGTTAGCTGCTGAGGAGGCGGGACGAGCTATTCGCGAGAAGCTAGGTTTGATCGATACGAGTACTAAAGCACCACCAGAAGTACCCGTTACCACCGAATCGAAGAATGAACCTACAAAAACGAACGTAAAGACTCCGGCTGGAAAATGGATACCTGCTGAATTCCAATATAACGGTAGTTCTGAAGCTGAAAAATATTTCAAAAAGCGTTCGAAAAAATTTATTAAACAGAAATGGAATCAGGAAAAGCTGCACAGTTTGTGGGAAGCTACAAAAAGCATACAAGAAACATATCATATTCAGATTGATCCACGTCTTTTGTTAGCTATTATTATTCAGGAAGGGACGGGAAGCTTTAATACGAGCAGTACAAATCGTGCAGCCGATGGTCAGCATGGTGTCGAGACTAATTATGCAAAGGATTTGGTCAAGGCACATAATTTAATATTTGGTAAAATGTTGGGATATATTTACTATGGTGAGGAATTTAGACAAGTTGTAGTTAAAAACAACAATTTGGAGGGGATTAAAGGTAAAGGTGATATATATCAATACTGCAATTGGATAACTCCGATTGTAAGAATGAATTCGAAAAGAGTAGATTATGGGCCGTATGCAGGTCATGGTACATGGGGTGAAGATGTAAAATCCATTTATGACAAACTAAGTAATAAAGAGTCCGATAATTATGACTTATATCTATCAAGTATTAGTAAAAGCACAGCTCAAAATATTGCTAGCGCAGAAGGTATAAAACTTCCTGCTATTACCTTCAAGGCACTCCGAAATGCCCAAGATAGTAATGGTCATGAAAATGGAAAGTGGACGGTAACGGGCGAACGATAAACTGAAATTCGAAAAGAGGAAAAGAATTGTGCAAGCCAAGTTACGGTTATTTTATTATATTGATTTTTTTGGCTTTAGGAGTAACTGCATGTAGTCTTTCAGACAGCAGTACTTATAACAATGAGAAAACAGCTACTGCTAAAGTTAAGCAAGAAAGCACTGGCTACTATCCAGAGAAAAGAACAGACAAAGCTAAAAATGTTGTATCTGCCGATCCAAAGTTTCTTCAGGAAGAGGACTTTGATATTTCATATCGATCACACAAGATTGATAAAATAACAGACATTAAAGAACTTATTCATGAGTTGGGTTATGGTGAGGGATATGATAGTTCCAATCGAGGATTTATTAGTGGAAATGGGGCTTACAGAAGGTGGAACTTGTCTTATCCTAACTACATGGACCCAGAAATAAGATTTGTAGTCTTATCTAAGATTGAGCTTGAGGGTGAGCAATTGGTGGATGGTGAAAGTTATCTAGTAGCTGTGAGCTTGGAAAGTCCCAAGTTTAAAACAAAAAGAGGATTGAAGATCGGTGATAACCTTAGCAAAGTACTACAGCTCTACGGCCAACCGAGTATTGTAACAAATGGGAGTCTGCTCTACTCCAAAAACGGCTTACATTTGAGGATTCTGTGGGATACTAAAACAGAGAAAGTATACAATATTACCATTGATTATAACATGGAGAAATCCATAAAACAGCAACGTAGTGCTGATTATGTAGAAGAAGATGCTCAGCCCGATCCTGATCTGGAACCATATACTATCCAAAAAGAACAATCGTTTACCACCACTCTTAATGGATGGGGGGAAGTAAAGTTTATATCCACATTGAAAGATGAGGGTACGAATGATCTGATACAAGCAAAGTTTTTTTTGGAAGTTAACAGCCAAAAGTATGGGGATAATAAGATTTTATACGAATTCCCCGAATTTTATGGTAACAACGGTAGGATGATTGACAGGATTAAAGCAGTAAGCTTTAAGGATTTAAATCATGACGGGCGTACGGACATTGTCATAATTGCAGATTATATCACAGGGGTAAATGCGCACGGAATAGAAACGCGCCCTATCGCGGGGATTTTCTTTCAGAAAAAGGACAATACGTACACTACCCTATCTGAATTGGATAAGAATATCAATCAAACAGGTCACAATCGAACACTTCAAAATATCATTCAATACGTAAGCAAACAACGTATAAACGTGCAATGAACAATGTGAGAGAGGAGTTTTTTGAAATCAACTTTATAAAACAAAATAGAATATTATCTTTAATATTGTTATTTAGCCTGCTATTGAATGGATGTTCGGAAAAATCTACGAATGAGAAGCAGCAGGCAGTTGATCCCATCAAACCCAGCTCTCAAGTGGTAGAGCAAAAAGCTGTGACTGAACCAGAGCCTGCTGCTCAAGAACTAGATCAAAATAGCAATATTGTTGCTCCAATAAATAAAATAAGTAGTGCTCGCGCTACAGATTCTGACACATTAGATCAGTTTATAAAGAAAATTCAACCCAAGGATGAGCACCTTCAGAAAATATTGAAAGCAGATTTGGACCTTGATGGAAAGATGGAATACGTACTCGCATTTGGATTAGAAAAAGAGGAAAATGACAACATATTTGTAGTCCGTGAGGATGCTGGCTATCATATCATTGGTAAATTAGAGGACCCAGTTATGGTTGCGCATCTTAATACAGACATAAAAATTATGGAATTAGATCAAACAGAACAAAAATTTATCGTAGTATATTCAACTAGCGAAGTGAATGAGGCAGAAGGCTTCTCTATATTTGCTTTGGACCATAACCAAATTAATAACCTTAATTACAGTTATCCAGAAGCAACAGGGCAAGGGAGCAGGAAGCTAGAGGACATTAATAAAGATGGTGTTTTTGAGGATGTGAGTTACTACCGTTTTCAGGATACTCAACAACATACGATAATGACTTATCAAAAATTCGACAATACCGGACCAGAAAAAACAAAAGTACTATATGAGAATGAAACTAAAAAATTTGCATACCCCATGGTTCCTAAAGATATTATTCAAAATTATTTGGAAGATCATTATCTTATGAATCGCTTCTTGATACACTTGCCCGAAATGGAGGAATTCACTGCTTTGTCAGCAAGTCTAAAAAATAATTTTGAAGATATTATAGATTTTTCCGCTATGGACTATACGGGATTAGATCTAAATATAAAAGAGATTGCTAATAAGGCTAATCAGCGGGCGTTTTTGGTAAAGAGTAACTCAGAAGAAGAGGAATCAAACCAAGGACTTGTATTTACGTTAGAAAAGCAGTCAGACAAGTGGAAGATTATGAGTATAGAGATGAACGATAAATTGTAGAGAGTGTGATATCCAGCGTGAGTCTCTTGAGGCATGGGCGAATTTGTTACGTGCTGTTATTACTAATTTCCTATTTAGTAATGAACGGATGTACGAAGGGAAATGATTCTTCAAAAGCAGCAACAAATCATACGCGTTCTCTCCAAAATGAAGCCAAAACGATTTCCTATTCTAAAAAGTTGGATACGTTGCTAGAGACACTTCATATAATTAACGATGAGAATATGAATTCTGATGTCAGACAAAACAAGCTACAGGACTTCACACAGGATCTTAATTTGTTGCTAAATGAACCAGAAAGTGTAGAGATGAAGGACGGAGAATTTGCAGAAAAGTTTGATAACAAACTTACTGTGATAACACAATCGTTCCAGTTAAAAAGTGGACGGCTAAACGTTAGAGTTGTAAATTACAGAGCACCTACGACGCTGACAGGCACAATCGGAGATAAATACACATTTATTCAGTGGTGGAGTACGAAGCAGCTTGTACACGCTCAGATGCTTGAGGATGGCGGGCCAGAATTAACTACAGATTTTGTGGTTCGAGATTCAGAGCACGGTATACAGTTGTGGTTAGGGGGGCATGTCTCCATATATCATCCATACCCGTCATTTGTTAATTTGTGGCATTTATCTAGACAAAAATGGACGCAGAAAAGCATAGATGTAGGTAAGATGAAGCTCCCGGATTCGTGGGAATTAAACAAGGATGTGGATGAGCTTATTTTAGAAAATCGACAACATGATAGCATGAGTATCGAAGTATTAGACCACGGCAATGGTTTCTTAATAAACAGTGATGATTCTGAACAGAACATTATCATTGAGTTTTCCACCAGTGGAGAAGTCCGTATTGATTTTGAGTATAGCACCGCCCCGAATACTAGTGAACAGCAAAGCTATGAACTCATTCAAGAGAAATATTCAGAACATGGGATCGTGATTAAATACCCTCAAATTACAAAACTCAAGGATATTGCAAAGCAAAAATATTTAAACCAAATTCTTAAGACTGATGCTTTAGAAGGATTACAAAACTATGCGGATTCCAATTCTGGGGTCCATGTTGAAATTGATTATGAGATCAAACGACAAAGTGAACGATTCTTGAGCGTTCAATATACGGGTGTTCGTTATGTGAAGGACGCAGCCTATCCTAGTCATATGTTTTATACGACGAACCTGGATATGAAGCAGGCTTCAAGAATAAAATTGAGGGATCTGGTAAAGGTCGAGAAATCTTTTATTGAGCTTATAAAAAGCGGGAAGATTACAGCTGTTCAGCCGGAGCAACAAGGATTAATCAGTGATTTCACAAAAGATGATTTGATTCAACTGTTAGCAAACGCGGATTTAACCAAAGGTTCGCCTGCGGAAGCAGAAATGGAATCGTTTAGTTACCTCACAAGTGATTCATTAGGTATTAGTATCCCTTTGGCTCATGCAGTAGGGGACCATGCGGAATATGAAATTCGTCTTGCACAGATTCCAGATAATATTAAGCAAAATGAGGAACTATGGAGTGAGTTAAGTTCCGTTGAGGATCAGTCTGTTTCCACAGTTGGCGGTGAAAAGTTGAATACCGACCAATATGAAATTGAAGAGTCGCAGTCTTTTCAAACTACTTTCGAAGGCTTTGGGAAAGTACGGTTTGTATCGACTCAAGCAAAGAAAGATGAAATTCCCAAAAACTACTTTTTTCTATTAGATGATCGAGAGCGAGTTATATATTCATTTCCAGATTTATATGGGAATGAATGGTGGTATGCTGATGAAGGCGTAGAAGCAGTGGCCTTCAAGGATGTAAATAAGGATGGATTAAAAGACGTTATCATTATTGCTTATTATGAAACGGGCTCTGGACCAGATGGTGCAAAGCCATTCCCTATAGCGGACATATATTTTCAGAAGAAAAATAAAACTTTTACCACGATTCCTACATTAGATGAGGCTCTCAACGATCAGGGGCATAATCAAACCATTAAAGATGTCATTCAATACGTAAGCAAACAACGGATAAACGTAAACTAACCGACATAGAGGAGCGGTAACATGGGATATCCAATCATCAAGTATAATGGAACAGTTTTATCTCTTAAAAATCCAAAAGTTAAAGTTGTACAGAAAATGAATGAGCATGTGAAGGTCTTTTTGACAGGTGTGTTAACGGGTGCCCAAATGGAAGAGTATACAGATCATATGGAGGCAGGGGCTAAGTTAGTCGTTTCTTATGTGAATGATGATCAGAAGCAGATTGTATTATTTAGGGGATTAGTCACGCAGTTCAGAATCAAGATGGTATCCAATGTAGCTCATTTGGTTGTCGAAGCTCTATCCTATACAAGCCAGTTGGATGAAGTGCTTCATAGACAATCTTTTCAAAATGTGAAGATGAAGGTGCAGGCATTGCTTGAACATGTACTCAAATCATATCCCAAAGCGAATTGTACGAGCCGCTTAAAAGATCAGCTTCTGCAGGAATTTACGATGCAATTTGATGAGACGGACTGGTTGTTTCTGAAACGTATAGCGTCTCGGCTCGGTTGGGGACTAATACCTGATCCGATTGGAGACAAACCGCAGTTTTATTTTGGATTACCGGATGGTGTCAATCAGCGTGAGCTCAGGCAGTATAACTACTCCATGACCAGAAAAACCAAACCAGGAGCCAGCAAGGATGACAACTTTTTATATTATAAAGTGCAAACGACAGGGGCTAGAGATGTCCTGCTGCAAATTGGGGCGGAGGTTAAGTTCAAAGGGAAAACCTTATACGTCCTGCAGTCTGTTGCGTTTATACGCCATAGTGTCTTGTGGCATGAATATGTGCTGACCACATCGGATGGAATGAAACAGGATTTGATTGTAAATGAGAGTATTCGTGGCATCTCGCTGAAGTCCAAGGTTATTGGAATTGAACAGGATCATGTGAAAGTTTTCTTTTATGAAATGGACAAGGTCAAGCCTAACGTCAAGGAGACCTACGCTTTTCCAACGGCTACATTCTATACATCGGAAGGGAATACCGGATGGTACTGCATGCCAGAGCTGTTTGACTTTGTAGATATCTACTTTCCGACCTCTACAGAAAAAGATGCCATTGTAACCCACTCGATCCGCAAGAGATCCAAAGGCGGTGACTTTATTAAGGACCCGTCGACGAAGATCTTTATGACCAAGTACCGCAAAGCCATTATATTTGAGAAAAATGAAATTTTAATTACGGGGAACGACGATGAAGTGGTGATTCGACTACTGGATGACCATGGAATTGAACTGCGAAGCAAAAAGGATATTCGTGTAAAAGCCGACGGGAACCTGGTGTTCAATGCGGGTAACACAATACAGGTCACAGCGAAGGATGCTATCGGTTTAAAATGTAAAACGAGTTTGGTAGAAATGGATGGTAACATCAAAATGACTGGAGAAAAGATAAAGACGCAATAACTAAAACCACCAAGAGAGGGTAAACCATGGCTAAAGTAACTACAGGAGCAATCGTGAATGAGAAACCGCCTACCCAAGAAGACATGATACAAGAGTGGAAACGTAAAATAAGCAAAGGTGAATATCCTTTTATTCATGTAACTAAGCATAGCGCCAAAGGTGAATAGCGTTAAATATGACTAACGACGACTGAAAAAGGCTCCTAGGGAGCCTTTTCTGCAATCATGGTTCAATATTCTATTCTTTTTAGGATTTCTACTATCGATGAACCAAGCAGGTCCAGAGACGTCGATCACTTCTTTGGTTTTATAATTATAATAGATGGTAATTTTGCTGTCTTCGTGACCTTTAATGTACCCATACAGATATATTCTTGAGTGGATAGCCGGATCATCTACAACATAATCCTTTAATATGAAATCGGCCCTATAGTATTCCTTAATGTACTCTATTCCAATAGGTATGCCTGTCCGAACGATTTCTTCTTTTTTGGCATTCGATGCGTACTGCATGTAATAGAAAACTCCTACCAGAATGACAAGTGATATAAAGACAAAAAGCCATAGTTGTTTCTTTTTCAAGTTGAAGTATTCTCCTTAAAATTGAGCTAAATATGCTATACGCTTTCTTAGGAATAAGGTGCATTCTTATCTATAACCTTACTATTAATAAACCAATCCGGTCCCGTAACATTGACGATTTCTTTTGAGTCCAAGTCATAGGATATCCTAATTAAGTCTGTATCGTTTCCTTTTATATAGCCGTAAAGATGTACTCTTGCAAAGACACTGTTTTCTTCAATATTGTAATTTTTTAATACGAAATCCGTATTATAGTGAGTTTTAATATATTTGATACTGACAGTAGTAGCAGACTCTACTATCTCTTCCTCTTGAACGGTAGAAAAACCACAACCGCCCAGAATGGTTAATATTATGATGAGAACTGTGCAACATTTAAGGATTGTGTTCATTTACGCAACATTCCCCTAACATGCTATTTATAATTTAATGTGAACTACAACCAGAATGCAGTGAACAATGACTTGGTTCTTATTTTTGTTGCAAATATCTCTCAGTAACAGGAAGTATTATAATGATACTATTTTTCCTCATATTTAGGAAAAAATCATCTGTAATGGGACTAATTATTTGAATACAGACTTGATTTTAGAATGGCGGAACAATCTTATTAGGATTCCTACTGTCGATGAACCAATCCGGTCCAGTCACGTAGAGCACCTCTTTTTTCTTATAGTCGTAATTTATTGAGATTATCTGGCCTTCATGTCCTTTTATGTAGCCACGGAGATATACGGTATAGTTAACGTAACTACCAATAAAGTCGTTATTTTGGTATATAAATTCAACATTATAGTATTTCCTAATATAGTCTTGCCCGATAGGTATGCCGGATTGGACGTACTCTTCTTTTTGTACATCCTCCGTATATTGCATGTAATAAAAGATTCCTACAAGGATTGAGACTACTATAAAGATGCTTCCCCAATCCTTTTTCTTCTTCAAGTTGAATTCTTCTCCTTAGTATCTCCTGACTATAAACTCATAACATTACTGCTTTTTATAATAATAGTAGGATAGCTCATTTATTTAATAAAAGGATTAGCTCGGTACAACGTTTAAAAATTGTGTTCATATACGCAAATCTCTTCTAACATACAGTTACAAAGTCCTAATCGTTATTAGGTATGAACCGCGACCAGAAATGCAGTAACCAACGACTTTATACTTATTTTTACTTTCAACTATACCCCAAGTAAACAGGAAGTATTATAATGATTTCACTTCCTTAGATTGGAAAAATATATTCTTGAACTGGAATGAATCATATGTGATTTTTTGGCATACAAATCTTGATATTTAAAATGGTGGAACATTCTTTTTAGGGTATCGACTGTCAATGAACCAATCCGGTCCGGTTACACTAAGCACTTCTTTTTTTTCAAAATCGTAAGCGATAGATATCGATTGATCTTCATGTCCTTTTATATAGCCGATTAGATGAACCGTATTATTAACATAGCTACCTACATAGTCATAACTCTTAAATATGAAATCAGCCCTATAGTATTTTTTGATGTACTCTTTTCCAATAGGTATACCTGTTCTAACGGCTTCTTCTTTTTTTATATTTGATGCGTACTGCATGTAATAGAGAGTTCCTACTAGGATGCAGAATAAGATAAGAGCAGTAACCCAAAATTTTTTCTTTTTCAATTTTTTGATGCTCCTTTTTTGAAAGTATCAACTTTTTCTAACTTTATAATATATTAGGTGATTAGACAAGGTGGGGTAATAGTTGCAGTATATTAGCGAAAAAACATACTGGAAGATAGCAGATGAGGCTTACCTATTGGATATTGATCCAAAGACTTATAAAAATGAAGATATTCCCGGTTGGAAGGTTGTTGATTTAGATGAAAAACTATTACATGACACGAATGGTTCTGGATTCGATGCGACCGTTTTTCACAATGAGAATAGCAATCAGGTGATTATAGGATATAGGGGAACTGAACCAGGAGGAAGACCAATATGGAGTAGAGCGATGGACATAGGAACGGATATTAGCGATGTCGTGGGCGGACGAGCAAAAAATTTAAATCAAGTTCACGATTATTATGTAAATAATCAAGAAGAGATAAAAAATTCCCTCCCACAGGTACAAAGTTCATTTCATAAGTATGAGGCCCAGTATCAGGATAATCAATTTACAAAAGCTCAAATACTGTACGACGAAGTGAAGAAGAAGTATCCCGCTGCCGAAATATCTACGACAGGTCATTCTTTAGGCGGTGCAGAAGCAGAATATGTTGCAGTGAAGAATGGTTTATCATCTGTGAGTTTTGCTGCTCCGAGCATTGTACATTTATTGCCTGAAGATCTTCAAAAGAGGGTAAAAGCAGGAGAATTCAAGAAGACTAATGTGGCTTTTGCCCATCCCGGAGATAGCGTTGGTGGGGGAGCCACTAAGGCTAACCAACATGTGGGGGAAACGTATCATATTGGGAGTGATTATAAGACTGCCAATGTAGCTAAGTTTACTATTCCTGTTTCAATTCCCTTGGAAAGAAAAACCGAATTGGAAAGACTTTTTCTTGGCCCCAAGTGGACTCCTATTGTTTATGTTCCGATTACATTGCCTATGATACAGCAAGATGCATTCACCAAGTTCTATAATTCTGTATTAGGTGGAGAGCACACTCATAGCATGGAAAACTTTACATTTGATGAAAACGGCAATATCAGCAATCCACTGTACACCATGGACGGTCAATTGGTGGAAGGTAACCCACGGGTGCAGGCATACGAGCAGATGCTGGCCGCGCGAGCAGAGCTCAAGGAAGTCATGGGCGATCTGGTTGAACGTTACGGTCGACAAATGGGGGCCTTCGGGCAGTTTGCTGCTAATGCACTGGGAGTGAATATCCTGGGAGTAGGACAACAGAATGGTCGCTCCAATGGCGGTACATATTTTGTAGGCAACAAAAATGGGGGCACAATTCAATTAACACCTGAGGAGCTAAAGCATGCGGCTAACCAGATGCGTTCCAGCCTGCATGGATTTTCTAGCGATACCCGAGCATCCATCCAGTTATTTCAGGCTCATATCGGGACAAGTGAAAGTCAGTCTTTGACCCCGCTTGCGCATAGTGCTACGGCGACACTGGATCGGATTAATCGCTGGTATCAGGAATCGATTACAGAGATAGCAGAGTACATCGATCGCAAGGGCCAGGAATTTACGATGGTGGATCAATAAAAAGAGCAGCTGGAAGAACACAACGGGAGGCAAAAGAGATGAGTAGAATATCTTTGAGCCTGGGGGATCTGCGTAGGGCTGTACAGCAATGCGAGCAGCTAAAGCAAAGACTTCAGCATCAGGAGCAGCAGATGAGAAATATATATGGTCGTCTGCAAGACTGGAGGGGCGAATCGGCTGCTGAATTAACACGTAAAATGGAGGTATTTCTCCAAGGAACCACGGTACGAATACAAGAATTGGACGATCATAAAGAGCAGTTGAAACGTTATATTCGCAAAATGGAAGAAGCTGATCGGCGTGAGGAGAGACGTAAACGGGCTGCACAATGGTGATACAGGCAGACTGCAATAGTTAGGAGAACATCATGAAAGATCAAAATGCATTTGTCATTTTACTTATATTGAATATCGTTTATGGCTTAACTCTATTTGCCTATCCGGCCATGCTGATGGTGGTCGTATTTTCTTTCGATGCACCAACAGCTGGAGATTATCTCATCAGTTATATTTTTGCCTATGTCATAATGAGCTACCCGATAGGAGTATTTATTTCATGGAGCTGTTGGTATTTTTATCATCGTTATGCTTTTAAGAAGGCGTATATCATAGCTAACTTTATGCTGCTGTGGCCAGCTACTCTTGTAGTGTCCTCGTGGATTCAATCGGCTTTTTCTTGAAGGGTTCCCATCTGGCCAGTCAGCTACATAACATAAAAAAACCGTACAATCGCTAGGGGACTCCCGCGGGGTACGGTTAAATGCGTTTAAATAAAAACTACATATATAGTAGTAGAAAAAAATATTCTCCCAGAGTGGTGACGATAATGATTTTGTAGTCTACTTTAATTTTCCTGCGAGGAATATAGCAGTGTTCGAAAACTTAAGGGTTAGACGAAAAAGTGTAAAAATGTTGAAAAGCTACAAAGTTCGACATATTGTTCGCTTTTTCGCATCATATGTTATTAGATTAGGGATTTTTGTTTGCTATTTATCGCATATTTATGTATAATCTATCGTGTTGAAAGATTGATTGTACGTAATATGCTGATGAGGGTGGGTTCATGACGCTGCTCGACAGTAACGAAAGCAAGAAGCGGATGTGCCAGATTTACAATGAAGTTTCAAAGGAACTGTTCGGCTTCGGGACCACGCTACTGCGGGCCACCGTTGAGAACAACATTGTTACCTTTGTGGCGAAGCACCGGCGTTCTCCACGCTCGGCGGCATTGGAAGTGGAAGCTCCCGGCTTGAAGCTGGAAGTGGATTTCCGAATGTCCATGCTGTACAAGAAGAGACTTCGCGAGAAGCTGATTGAGGATATGGAGCTCGATATAGAAGCTTTACTGCGTGATTATGATTCAGCAACGCAGTGGGCAATTACGAACATCATACTGAAAGAATCCTAATAAAATTGGATATTCGGCTTTTCGCTTCGGATCTATCTGAGGGGAGAACCTGTTATAACGCGCAGCGGGATCAACTTATTCTTTGTTTACGAAGAAAAGTATTCTTGTTTTACAAGAGTACTTTTCTTTTTTGTGTCATAAGGTGTGCATAATAAAAAAATAGGGGGAGTTTCATATGAAAAAATGGTTTAAAGGGTTTATGGCTGTGACCTTGGCATCCGTGGTACTGGCAGGTTGCGGCAGCAATGCTACTGGCGGTCAGACAGATGGAAAAGATGGTTCAGCTGATGGAAAAAAGAAACTAGTTATTTCCACATGGGGCTTTTCCGAGGACTTTTTTAACAAAGAAGTGTACGAGCCTTTTGAAAAAGAACATAACGTTGACATCGTGGTCGAAATTGGAAATAACGCGGAACGGTTGAACAAAATCAGTCAAGGCAGCACAGACGTCGATCTGATTTATCTGTCTGATTATTATGCCCAACAGGGAATCCAACAGGGATTGTTTGAGAAGCTGGATCGCAGCAAGGTGCCGAACCTGAACCAAATTTATGATATTGCCAAAGCGCCGCTGGGTGAGGAGTATGGTCCTGCTTATACGGTCGGGCGTCTCGGTATTGCCTATAATCCGGAGCTGGTGAAAAAGAATGTGACCTCTTGGGCTGACCTGTGGGGAACTGAGTTCAAAGGAAACGTGACTTTGCCGAATATTACGGCGACTGCCGGACCGATGATGGTAGATGCAGCCTCCAAGGTAGCGGGGAGTAAGGAGTTTAATGAAGACCAAGCCTTCGGAAAACTGAAAGAGCTGAGTCCGAATATCGTTAAGTTTTATAGCAAAACGTCCGAGTTCGTGAACATGTTTAGTCAACAAGAAATTGCGGGCGGTCCGATCATGGAAATGTACTTCAAAGATTTGCAGGCGGCTGTGCCAGGAGCGAAATTTGTAGCTCCTAGTGAAGGTGCTTACGCAGTCATGAACACGATTAATGTAGTGAAGGGCTCCGACCAGAAGGAGCTGGCTGAGGAATTTATCAACTGGCAGCTGAGCAAGGAAGTTCAAGAAAAATCCGCCAAGGCGAAGGTTGATTCTCCGGTGAACACGCAGGTGGTACTGTCGGGTGCGGATACAGAAGGAATTACGTACGGTACAGATGTAGTGAACAAGTTGACCAAGCTGGATATGAAGTTCGTTAACGATCATATCAAGGCATGGACAGATCGCTGGAACCGGGAAGTAGCACAGTAATGAAAAAGGTTATATTAGATGTAGATACGGGCATTGATGATGCGTTGGGTATTTTACTGGCCGCCAAAAGTGGTCAGTTGGATATCCAAGCGATTACTACAGTATGCGGTAATGTCTCACTTAAACAAGCAACATTGAACACATGCAAAATCCTCGACCTTTTGGATAGACCGGATATTCCGGTTTATCGGGGGGCGGAGGCTCCCTTAATACGTAAAGGTCTGCACGAGCACCGTGTCCATGGAGAAGACGGCATTGGAGGTGCATTGAGTGGAGTAGTCCCAGCGATGTCTGCGTCCGAAGGTTTTGCGCCGGATATCATCATCGATACCGTGATGGCTCACCGGGGGGAAGTGACGCTCATTTGCACCGGCCCGCTCACCAATTTGGCACTGGCGCTGCTGAAGTGTCCCGAACTGACGGATCACGTCGATGAGGTCATTTTTATGGGCGGTGTTATTCACGGGTGCGGCAATATTACACCTGTAGCGGAGTACAACATGTATGCTGACCCTGAAGCCGCACGGATCGTATTTCATGCAGGATTTGGTCGATTGATACAGGTGGGACTGGATGTAACACGGAAGGCTCTGCTGACTGCCGATCATATTGCTCGTCTGTCCCATCCTGCAATTCGTAATTATGTAGCTGAAAGTACGGCTGTTTATACCAAGCGTTATGAAGAACGCAACGGGGTAAAAGCGTGTGCGCTTCATGACCCGCTTGCCGTGGGTGTCGCATTGAATTCGAGGTTAGTAGATACCTCGTCGTTGTATGTCGACGTGGAAACCTCCAGTCGCATATGTGACGGACAAACGGTGGGCGATGTGCAGAACCGCCTCAATCATAGCCCCAATATGAATGTGTGCGAACAGGTGGACAGCGAAGCTTTTTTGGAGCTGTTCATCCAGGTGCTGAATAAGGAATAACATTTCGATAACCGCAAGGAGCTACCCATGAAGAAAACATACTTGTATTGGCTGCTGCTGCCAGGTCTGCTCTTTCTGGCGGTGTTCATGGTCATTCCGATTGTGTTGACGATCGGTTCGACCTTCGTACAGAACAGCTCATTCACCCTAGAAGGCTATCTCCATTTCTTCAAGGATCCTTATTTTCTGAAAATATTGCTGACTACGCTGGAAGTCAGTGTCGTAACGACACTCGTGTGCGTATTACTCGGCTTCCCGACGGCTTATTATATTTCGCAAAAGGCCCCGCGTCGTAAAGGTATTTTGCTTGCGCTGGCTATCTTTCCCTTATTGACGAGTCCAGTGGTGCGGTCATTCAGCTGGATGGTCATTCTGGGTCGCAAGGGGCTGTTAAATAACGTGCTCATCGGTTTAGGACTTGTAGATGAACCGCTGAATATTTTGTACACCCCGGCAGCGATGATTATTGGTCTGGTTCATTTGTTTTTACCACTGATGATTATTTCACTGATTGGTGTGCTCGAAAATATCGACGGTGATCTTGTTCATGCTGCTCAGAGCCTCGGGGCTTCCAGATTCAGCGCATTTCGTAAAATCGTATTTCCGCTGTCTGTACCGGGCCTGATCATTGGAAGCATTCTCGTTTTCGTAGGTAGCCTGACTGCATATACGACACCAGCACTACTTGGAGGAAAACAGCGGGTTATCGCTACATTTTTGTATCAGAACGCGATGACGCTAAACGACTGGTTTTTAGCTTCTGTTATTGCAACAATTATGATTGTTATTACATTTATCGTGGTCGGTCTCTTAAATAAGGCGGCCCATAAACTCAATCCGAAGGGGTAGGTGGATATGCGGGAGAAACATTACGGACTAGGCTTCTTTAGCCTGCTGGTCTTCATCTTTCTGCTCGGTCCGCTGTTGATCATATCGGTCACTTCTTTCGAGCCGGGCACGGTATTAAAATTTCCTCCGCAGGGCTTTTCTTTGCGCTGGTATGAAAATATTTTTGAAGTGGATTTGTTTATGTCCACGTTCAAAACGTCCATTGTCGTCTCTCTGCTAGGCAACATCTTGGCACTGCTGATCGGTATGCCTGCCGCCTATGCACTTAGTCGCTTTTCGTTTCGCGGGAAGGATGCGCTGAATGCTTTGTTCCTTTCCCCGTTGCTTATACCGGGTATCGTTCTTGGTTTTACACTGCTGCGCTATTTGATCATTGTTTACCATTTACCAGTATATGCTGGACTATTGATCGGACATACGGTGATTATGTTGCCGTTCATTATTAGAGTCATTGCATCCAGTTTGTCTAACTTTGATTTTGCGATTGAGGAAGCAGCGCTTAGTTTGGGGGCTGGACGGCTGGAAACCTTTTTCAAGGTGGTTCTGCCCAACATCCGCTCAGGTATTATTGCGGCTATCCTGATTGCCTTTCTGGAATCATTCAACAATGTCGACATCTCCGTCTTCATGACAGGACCGGGCTTCAGCACCCTGCCCATTCAAATGCTGACTTACGTCGAAAATTATTTTGACCCGACGATTGCAGCGATTTCGGTTATGCTGATGATTTTAACCGGTATCCTGATGTTCTTGATTGAACGACTGATGGGATTGTCTTACTTCACTAAAAGGTAATGGAGGCTTCAACCTTATGGCACTGCTTACTCTGGATCGCGTATCGGTCGCTTATGACAACCAACTGATCTTGCAGGATTTCGATTTGCAGCTCGAACGGGGCCAATTGCTCTCGTTGCTGGGACCGAGTGGTTGTGGCAAAACGACCACACTTCGTCTCATTGCAGGATTTCTCGAAGCTAAACAAGGAACATTTTTGTTTGGCGATAAGGATTATACTCGGGTTCCGGTGAATAAACGGAACTTCGGCTTTGTTTTCCAAAGTTATGCACTCTTCCCGCATTTGTCCGTTTTTGATAATGTTGCCTTTGGTCTGCGGTTACGTAAGGTAAAGGAAGATGATGTGAAACGCCGCGTTATGGCCATGCTGGATACGGTTAGCCTGGGGGGATTTGAGAAACGTTTCCCCGGTGAGTTGTCAGGCGGACAGCGTCAACGTGTTGCGATTGCGCGAGCGCTTGTGATTGAACCCGATCTGCTGTTGTTTGATGAACCTCTGAGTAACTTGGATGCTAACCTGCGTGTAAATATGCGTGTGGAAATCCGCCGTATTCAACAGGAACTGGGCATCACTACTGTGTATGTATCGCATGATCAGGAGGAATGTTTTTCGATTTCTGACCAGGTTGCGATTATGAATAAGGGGAACATCGAACAATTAGATGCTCCATCGACCATTTTTAAATATCCGACGACCGAATTTGTCGCCCGTTTTATTGGGTTTAATAATTTTCTAAGCTTTGACGAGCGTACTGAAGAAGGGGATCGTATTCGACTGAATACAGGCGATCTTTCGTTCGGCGTAGCGCGTAATCAGGGTACTGCCCAACCGGGTGCTCGTCAGGGCGCTATTCGCCCGGATGATTTGGTCATTCGAACAGAAGGCAACGAGACAGGGGAAAATGAGCTTCCCGGTATTATTAAAGTAAGTACTTACCTGGGGCGTAGCTATCAGTACGTGGTAGAAACGGCGAAAGGCAACTTTACGGCTAATCAGGAAATGGATACGCCTTACCTGAGTGGTCAGCGGGTTACCCTGCATTTTCCGGCAGATAAAATGGTGCTGGTCCAATAATCAGCGGGTTCGATGAAGGAGATACATCATGCGTGCAGACAAAATGATTTTACAAGTTAAGGTGTATAATAGTTACTACAAGACGTTCGAAGAAGGTAATGTAGCTATACTTAATGGCAAGTTTATGTATATCGGTCAGCGTGGTCTGGAGTCTTTCGAGGCTGCTGAAATTGTCGAAGGGCATGGGAAATATATGATTCCCGGCCTGATCGACATTCATTTGCATATCGAAAGTACCATGGTGACACCGGCAACCTTTTCCTATGGGCTGATTCGCAATGGGGTAACGACGATTGTACCGGAACCGCACGAAATGGCGAATGTTTTCGGATTGGAAGGCATCCAGGAAATGATGGAAGCCAGCAAAGATTGCGTGGCTGATATGTTCTACGGCATTCCAAGCTCTGTCCCGGCAACGCCGCTCGAAACCTCAGGGGGCGAAATTGGTATTCCCGAGATTGATGCGCTACTGCAAACCGGCGAAATGATCTGTCTGGGTGAAATTATGAACTATGTGGATGTCATTCGTGATCCGGAGAGCAAGACGAATCGCATCTTACGCCATGTTCGTGAGCACTACCCGGAGCTGATCATTGAAGGCCATACGCCGCAGCTACTTGATCTGGACCTGCATCAGTTGATCTATGCGGGAATAGGCTCGGACCATACTCACCAAAGTATTGAAGGTATGAAGGCGCGGATGGCTGCCGGAATGTTTATTGAAATCCAAGAAAAATCCATGACCCCTGAAGTGATGGACTATCTTATTCAGGAAGATGTGGCACAGCATTTTTGCTTCGTAACGGATGATGTCATGCCAGACTCTTTCGTAGAGCGAGGGCATCTGAACCATATTGTAAGTAAAGCAATCGGAATGGGCATGAAGCCTGAGGATGCCATTTATGCTGCTACGTTTACTCCTGCTGCACGGATGCGAATGCATGACCGCGGAACAATTGCACCGGGAAAAATAGCTGACTTTGTACTGCTGTCCGATCTTGGTCAATTTGATGTGGAGCAAGTCTATAAGGACGGACTCAAGGTATTCGATAAGTTCGAGGAATACCATCAAGCACCGATAAAAAGCCGCTTCCCCGCCCATTTTTATCAAAGTGTGAAGCTCAATCCGCTCACGGAACAGGATTTTACGGTAAAGATGGATGTAGCTGATGGCACACATCAATGTCGTATTATGATGGTCAAGGATGGCTCAACTTTTACGAGCGAACGGATTGCACCTGCACATGTGGAGCAGGGTGAACTGGTATGGGAACATGGTGAACATGGACTCATCGCTACGTTTGAACGGTATGGAAAGAATGGCAACCGTGCTTACGGTTTGATCGGGGGAGATACGATTAAACGTGGGGCAGTGGCAACCACCTATTCGCACGATAACCATAACTTGCTGGTCGTAGGGCATAACAAGCAAGATATGATACTGGCTGCGAATACGGTTTTATCCAGCCAAGGTGGCTTTTGCGTAGTTGAAAATGGCAAGGTGCTGTCCCATTTGCCGTTAACCGTAGGCGGGATTTTAACAGAAGGACCGCTGGAAATGGTTGCGGCCCATGTGAAGGAGCTTCGTTCAGCCTTGCTGTCGCTGGGCTACCGCCATTACAATCCAATCATGTCGCTGAGTACGCATTCTTTGCCGGTCAGCCCGGCCTTGAAAATTACCGATCACGGCCTGATTGATGTAAATGCTGGCAAGGTTGTATCCTTAATCGTGGAACCTTCAGAGATGCAAGAATAAAAAAAGAGCCGACCCTCTTACGGGCCGGCTCTTTTTTTGTCGTGGCTAGGTATGAGGTAGTAGGTTATGGACTTTGCCTACAATACAGATACTTTAGCAGACAAAATTAACATCTTCTTTACTCCTATTGATGTAACCTATGTATAAAAGATAAATAAGTCTTGATTCTGGATATCCTATTGCCTATAGAGTTTGATTTACAATC
This sequence comes from Paenibacillus sp. S29, assembly GCF_049319765.1. Classification (NCBI taxonomy): domain Bacteria; kingdom Bacillati; phylum Bacillota; class Bacilli; order Caryophanales; family Paenibacillaceae; genus Paenibacillus; species Paenibacillus sp. S29. The sequence continues at coordinate 417,494 of NZ_JBMOUI010000001.1, forward strand.
AATTCACGTAATCTTCATGATTTAAACCGAATTAAGACTTGAAAAACATCGACACAGTGTTATAATTAAAACAGGATTTAGATTAAGTCTAAATTAATTAATAAATATTTATTGGATTCACGCATGGAATTTTGAAGAAAATCAGACACTACTGTTAACGAGTATCCAAGCTTTACACCAACTATATTTTGAATGAAAACGAGAGGGGATTTTAACATGAGTACATTAAATCATACGAACGCACCTACACAAGAGGCTATTCAAGAATTGCACAAGGCATTGAATCGTCAGGTAGCTACCTGGTCTGTATTGTATACGAAACTGCATTATTTCCACTGGTATGTGAAAGGACCTAAATTCTTCACACTGCATGCTAAATTTGAAGAGCTTTACAATGAAGCAACAGCTAATCTAGATACGATTGCTGAACGTTTGTTGGCTATTGGTGGCCGTCCGGCTGCGACCTTGAAGGAGCATTTGCAACTTTCAGCTATTCAGGAGTCCGCAGGTGAGCAGACAGCTGACGATATGGTGAAGTCCGTTGTTGCTGATTTTAAAACCATCACTGTTGAACTGGCTAATGGGATGGAAGCAGCGGAAGCAGCACAGGATAAAGCGACAGAGGATCTTCTTAACGGCTTGAGAGAAGCAATGGATAAACATATCTGGATGCTGAGTGCGTATTTGGGATAATTAATTGGTGTATATTTCCATGTATATGGAGATCAGGTGAACAAGATACACATCCCGTTGGTTCCAGTCTGCCACTGGAGTATAATGACGAGAAGGCGTGGAAGACCACGGGCTCTAGAGTCATGGAGCTGCCGGGATGGGGTGTATGTTATGGAAGTAAAACAACAGCTTTTGCATGAAGCGGAGCAGTTTATATATACATGTTATGAGGAGCTGGGCCGAAGCCGCGATGAAGCGGAAGCCCGGCTTCTTAATATTCGTTACGACATAGAGGCTACGGGAACGTATGATCATACTTACGAAGAGCTGGAGCACGGAGCGCTCATGGCTTGGCGCAATAGCAATCGTTGCATCGGGCGCTTATTTTGGGACAAGCTTTTGGTCAGGGATGCGCGGGGCGCATCAGATGCGACGGAGGTGGTCAGCGAGCTTCTGGAGCATATACGCATAGGAACGAATGGCGGTAAAATTAAGCCAACGCTTACTGTATTTCGCGCCTCCAAGCCAGGGCAGCCGAATATTCGCATCTGGAACCATCAACTCATTCGTTACGCTGGATATGAAACCGATCAAGGGATCATCGGGGACCCGATCTCGGTGGATTTTACCAATGCTTGTAAAGACATGGGCTGGCAAGGGGCGATGACTCCTTTTGATATTTTGCCACTGGTTGTGGAAGCGGGTGGGCAGCCTCCCCAGCTCTTTGATATTCCTGAACATTTGGTGATGGAGGTAGCCATTGAGCATCCAGAACTTTCGGGTTTCGCTTCCTTGGGATTACGTTGGTATGCCGTGCCTATGATTTCGGACATGACGCTGGAGATTGGCGGTATCATCTATACAGCGGCTCCCTTTAACGGCTGGTATATGGGAACAGAAATCGGCGCCCGTAATTTTGCGGATACCTTCCGCTATAATATGTTGCCACAGGTGGCTAAGCTGATGGGGCTGGATACGACGAGTGAAACAACGCTTTGGCGTGATCGGGCGCTGGTGGAATTGAATATTGCTGTGCTGCATTCTTTTAAAAAAGCGGGAGTCAGCATTGTCGACCACCATACCGCAGCGGCACAATTCAAGTTGTTTGAGGAACGAGAAGCCAAGGCTGGGCGCGCGCTGACAGGCAATTGGACATGGCTGATCCCCCCGCTATCCCCGGCGACAACGCATATTTTTCATAGTTCCTATGATAATCGGCTTGTGAAGCCGAATTTCGGAGTTCAAGAGAAGCCGTATACGTCGAGACAGGCTACTAGTACAGCAACAGACACAGTGCTTCAGCAGAAGCGCCAAGGCTGCCCTTTTCATTCCGGATAACGATGGGAATGACCTAATGGCTGGATTAGGACTCCAGCTTATCCCATGCAACGATAAATAGGGTAGCCAGTGGCCCTATTAATAGGGAGAGCAGAAACTAGTTTAGCCCGCTCCGATTTTTGGACTGTGCCAAGCCGGCATTAATCAGGGCAAGCGTTCCCCAACCTATATAATAATCTTCTGACATGGTATTCTCCTTTGTAAAAAGGTATAATATCGTACTGTATATGGTATGAACACATCCATGATTTCATAAATTTAAAGTAAATATAACTTTATATATCCTGGTTTGAGGAGCGAAGCTAAGTTGGAAAGAAATCAGGCAGAGCGCATTGTCGCTGAGCTGTTGGAACGGGCTGCTATAGGTGTGACAGTCAAGCTGGAGAAACGTTTTCCTGGTGGAAGGCTGATTGGGGGCAAGTATGCCATGAATGCTCACGCCATTACCATGTATACGGATGTTATTGAAACACAGTGTGTACAGATGTTCGGCAGCGTTGATCGAGTTGAGGAGTATTTTACGGTTGTGCTTGCACATGAGATCGGGCACGCCGCCGATACGGAATTAGTGGACCTCTCCGATGCGTTGGAGCAAGAGAACGGGATAGGGACCCGGCAACGACTTGCGCTGCAAATTGAAGAAAACGCATGGAATTATGCGCTTAGACTGGTGCCTGAAATAGAAGCAACCTTTATTTCTGCCGTAATAGACGAGTCCTTGCTGGCCTATCGGGTCCCGGTTATAGAGCAGTCCGACATTGCGTAACGATGATGATCCAAGAGCCGTCAGGCTCTTTTTTTGTTGATTAGAACAGACGAGATCGGGTCGGATGATTTAAAGAAGTAGCTTTTTAAGCTGCGACACGCGTCCCTGGGATAGTTCGAGCATTTCGGCTAATTCTTTTTGAGATACATTAGGATGCTCCTGCATGAGCTGTTTTAGTTTATTCAGGAGATCATTCTGATTTCTGTAACTCCTTCTTTTCTTGGGCTGGACAGGACGGGATTCACTCAAATGACTGGAAGGATTATCGCTCTTCAGATTTTCAATACAACTTTTACATATCAGATGATCCCTAAAATAGCTCAAATGATCTACGGCACCACAAAAATAGCAAGAAACCCCCGTATACTTGCGAATCATCAGTCCCTCTGGGGTAATAAAAAAATCGAGGGCATCTCCAATATTAATATTCATAGAATTGCGCAGCTCCTTGGGCAGCACAATGCGGCCCAAATGGTCTAATGGCCGTGTCATTCCTGTGTTCTTCATCATTTTTCCCCTTTCCTGAAATGCGCTTATAGTTGTAGGAATTGTATGTATATATGCTGGAAGTACAAAGCGCTTATATTACAGTTTGTTTTGGTATAGCTATGCTGAAAAAAAAGCTCCGGCATGACGAACAATTACGTCTGCCGGAGCATTGTACAGCCAATGAATCTAAGATGTCATGTCGAATTACTGTGGGTTGGTTGTCCAAATACCGGCTACTTTTAATTGAACCCGTGGAGGCAGTTTCAATGCGGCTAATGTCAGATCGGCCAAATCCTGCGGTTGAAGCATGCGATCCTCATCACCAATAGACAATCCTGCGTTTGCCGCCAGTTCTGTATTGACAGTACTTGGAGTCAGCGCGGTGACGCGAATATTGGATTTGCGAACTTCCTGCATCAGTGCTTCCGTGAAGCCCATCAAAGCAAATTTGGATGCGCAATATGCCGAGCCTGTTGCAAAACCTCGTTCTCCTGCCGTCGAGGAAATATTAATAATGTTTCCGCTCTTTTGTGCCAGCATGCTTGGAAGAGCAGCATGTGTGACATAGTAGGTTCCCATCAGGTTTACACGAATAATACGTTCCCACTCTTCGGGGTCCATATCTGCGACTGTGCCAAAGGTAGCAATGCCTGCATTGTTGATCAAAATATCGACAGCACCCAACTCGTGTTCCAGTGAAGCTACAGCGGCAGCGGCCTGTGCGCGATCCGATATATCTGCAACAGCACTCACCACTTTCACACCGTATGTACTCCCCAGCGAATCCTGCAGCTTTTGCAGGTCAGTCAATGTTCGAGAGATTAATCCCAGATTAACGCCTTCCTTGGCTAAAGTTTCGGCAATTGCTTTACCGATTCCTTTGCTGGCTCCTGTAATAATGGCTGTTTTATTCTTAAGTTCCATCCAGTCTCCTCCTTTTTACTCCATAACGTGGTTGTGCATGTGAGCACATGGTTACATTATACAAGGTTAAACTCATTGAACCAAACTTCGCCTCTGATGAGGTATTCATCTAGAGGTCTCCTATTTGGAAATATTAATATCCCCTGAGGTGGTTTCTACCTTTATCACGTTCACACTACCGGGAACAGATTCGGGAGTATCTATACTCCCAGAGTCAGAGTGGACATTATAAACACCTTTAAAATCGGGAGCTTGTTTAATCTTCACGTCACCAGAATCAGCATTCACTTCCAAGTTGGCTACGGCACGTTGCGTAATATTTGTCTCCCCTGAGGTTAGGGAAATAAGGCCATTACCGCTATAATCGCGGATGGTAACATCGCCTGAAGTAAGCTTCAACTCCATATCTGCTGCAAGCTGACTGGCTGTAAAATTGCCGGATGTTAAATTTGCGATCAGGTGGGTACTTTGGAGGTTTGTAATCTCGGCAGTGCCTGAAGTAGCGGTGATGGAAGTATTCTGCACGGAGGCATCTTGAAGTTTTACATTCCCTGAATGTGCATCTACCTGTAGGTCAGTTAGTGTTTCGCCGGAGGGCATCTCTACGGTAATCGTTTGATCCAAATCAGGGGTGATCGAAAGAAATGACAAGGAAGCGGCCGGCTCCGATTGAATCGTAAGCTTACCGTTCTCAATTCGGGCATTATGAATTTGGTCGGCTACCTTTGTCTGAACTTCTCCACTAATGCGTATCGTACCTTGGTCGCCAGAGCCGGGAGTAAACAAAATAGAGACATCATCAGAACTGTCCACTTTCAGCTTCTGTAGCTGACCACGTGTGAACGTCCATTTTTTGTTAATCGCAGTTGTTTCCTTCATGACTTGTTGACTCCATGGGGCACCGTAAGCCACCATTCCGGCTACACCGATCACAATGCACAGACCTGCTGCAATAAACCACTTTTTATTCATGTTGTTAGTAAGCTCCCCTCAGGGTAGTCTGATTCCATTTCCAGTATCGTACTGTGCCTTTGACCATAAGGAGTAAGAGATAACGTACTCCAGGCAGCAGCAATAGACCTATACCCGTCATCGTGATAGAGAAAAAGAATTTGGCCGGGTAAAAGGTGCTGTTCAGCGCATAATCAGTAACGGCGAGAAGGGGGGCTGCAATGAAGCTGACCGCTACCACGGTCAATGAAACCCATACTACCCATAGGGTAGCCATAATCGGGATGGAGATCAGCAAGTTGAGAAACAGCAGTCCTAAGAAAGTAAAAAGATTGCGTGCGAAGCTTCCCTGGCGAAGCGGAGGAGAAGCGTTCCAGGCTGCATTGGGATCATCCAACGCTTCTCGGGCAATATCCTCTGGGTTACCCAGCTCATTGGCAATCTCACTTTCGCTTTTTCCATTGACCAACCCGTAGTCAAAATGCTGGCTCAAATCACTAAGCAGCTCATTGCGTACCTCTGCAGGGAGAGGAGAAAGACGCTGCTCCACCTCTGTAAGAAACTGTTTTCTATTCATCGGAATTTCCTTCCTCCAGTAGGCTTGCGACATGATGGACAAAATCATTCCATTCCCGCGTAAGTATTTTTGTATAATGGCTTCCAGTATCAGTCAGCCGATAATATTTACGGGGAGGCCCCTCGGTCGATTCCTGTAAATACGTTGTGCAGTATCCTTCTGATACCAGACGGCGAAGCAGTGGATATAGGGCTCCCTCAGCTACTTCAATATGACGGGAGACGGCTTGAGCCAACTCGTAGCCATAACGGTCTCTGCGTCCAATTAGAACTAGAACGCACAGTTCCAGTACCCCTTTTTTGAATTGGATGTTCACATTCACGAGCGGTGCTCCCTTCCTGGATGTTATCAATGATTCATAGGTGTCGTTCGGAACAAGGGGAAGAAACGTGTGTTTGTGCTTAATTTGTCACGGGTACTAATTATAGAACAGTAGTCAGGTATAATTTAACATCATGTACTGATTAATGCAAGGTACTAAATTTTTAATAATAAAATATTTGTGCCGAAATGGGCAGATTTTCTTTCTTGAAGGCTTTATTGAATAGCGAATGTTGTAGAAAAAAGTAGTTTCATTTGGAAATTCCTCGAAATGTGGCTGGAAGCCCAAATAGGATGCCGCTTTAATTTCATTCATTAAAATGATAGATTGTAAAGTATTCAATAGGGTTAAAGATTACTTTTTATGAAGAGGTGGTAAAGGGTGCATTGGAAACACTGGTATATGGAACTGGAACAGGATGATGAGTCTTGGGATGTATCTGAGGAGATTGTTCTGCGTGGTGTAGTACATGTTAATTTTTGCGGGCAGCCCTCGGAAGTAGAAGTCGAATTTATCGTGGGAGCCGACTCCGAAGAACAGGCACAGACTATAGAAGAACCTACACAGTTGCAAAAAAAGACATGGGAGCAGTATATGGAATATTCGTCAACTATTCATCCTCAAGTGTTGGAGTCCATACACTATCATTATGCTGGCATAGTGGAAAAGTACCGGAATGCTTACAGTACATTGGGAGAGGACCCAGATGAATATGCGCCTTATGTGGAGCGGCCGGAACAATTGTTGGATCGAATACAGCTTATGTCTATACTGATTTCCGACTCATCGGCAAAGGATGAACTGTATTTGAATTTTAGTTGCTCCTGGGATCGAGAACATGGCTTAGGCGTACATATGAAGCAGATGAAAATGGAGCATATTCAAGGCGTATATACATTATATGATCTAGAATAAATCCCCCTTCCTGGCTTTTAGCAAAAAGGGCCGGAAAGGGGAATAGGATAAGGCGAAAATGATGGCGCGATTGGATACGATAAAAAAATTAGTTGGATACAGCCAATGCAGCCCGGGCTGCTTGAGCCGCTTGTACCATTTGTCGCAAGGCGGCGACAGATTCCTCTTTGGTGCGGGTTTTCAGACCACAATCCGGATTAACCCAGAACAAATCTGATGGCAGTACGCGCAGGGCACGCTGGATCATGCTTAGCATTTCAGATACATCGGGGATGCGCGGGCTGTGGATATCGTACACGCCCAGACCGATGCCTTTGTCGTATACCTGATCTTCAAAGCTGACAATCAGTTCTCCGTGGCTTCGCGAGGTTTCAATAGATATAACGTCGGCATCCATATCGAAGATGGACTGAATCATATGCTGAAATTCGGAATAGCACATATGCGTATGGATTTGGGTGGCTGGCTCAACGGTGGCCGTGGTCACAAGGAAGGCTTGAACCGCCCAATCCAGATAGGCTTGCTGCTGTTCTTTTTTCAGCGGAAGCCCTTCACGAATTGCAGGCTCATCGACCTGGATCATGCCGATGCCCGCTTGTTCCAGTGCCTCTACCTCTGCCCGTAATGCCAGAGCCAACTGTAAAGCGACTTGACTACGTGGAATGTCATTACGTTCGAAAGACCAGTTCAAAATGGTCACAGGACCCGTAAGCATTCCCTTAACAGGCTTGGAAGTTAACGATTGGGCGAATGCCGTTTCTTCCACGGTCATGGGCTGATCGAAGGAAACGTCTCCGTATATAATCGGCGGTTTGACACAACGGGAGCCGTAGGACTGCACCCATCCGTTTTGCGTAAAAGCAAAGCCATTCAGCTTTTCGCCAAAAAATTCAACCATGTCGGTCCGCTCAAATTCCCCATGTACAAGCACATCAATGCCAATGTCCTCTTGGATATCAATCCATTCCTTAATTTGCTGTTGGATGAACGTTCGATATTGCTTGGCAGACCATTCTCCTTTGCGATAGTGCAGGCGGGCCTTGCGGATCTCGGCGGTTTGCGGGAAGCTACCAATGGTCGTCGTAGGCAGTGGAGGCAACTTCAGCTTATTTTGCTGAATCTCACGACGCTCGGCGAAAGGAACGCTGCGTGACAGAGGCTCTTTGGCCAACAGGTCGGCCAGATCGGCAGTTGTCTGTACGCGTGCCGCTGAACTGTTGAAACGGGCTACCGCATCTGCACTTTGTCCAAGCTTGGTGAGTGCGGATGGATCGTGTTTGCCAAGTGCAGCCGTCAGGATGGCGATTTCCTCTAGCTTTTCATCAGCAAAGGCCAGCGCTTGCACCAGCTCCTTGTCCAGCTTGTGCTCTGCCTCCAGGCTGACTGGCACATGCAGCAGACTGCATGATGGCTGTACGATAAGCTGCTCGGCAGTGGTCTGTTCTGCTAACTGACCCAGCAGAGCAGCTACAGCGTTCAGGTCGCTGCGCCATATATTGCGTCCGTCAATGACACCAGCGCCCAGCGTTTTTCCTTTAGGGAAGCCATGCTGCAATATATGCTGAAGATTTTCGCCATCATCATACACAAAATCAAGACCCAGCCCCTGTACCGGAAGTGCGGACAGACGCTCATAATGATCTAGGCTGCCAAAGTAGGTTTGCAGCATTATATTTAAGGAGGGCGCAGCCTGGTTCAAAGCTTCATAGACTTCCTGAATAATGTCCAGATCCTCTGCTGGGAATGAGGTAGTCAGGACAGGTTCATCGATTTGGACCCACTGAACACCTTCTGCTGCTAGCTCAGACAGGACACGGGTGTATAAAGGCAGGAAGGTTCTTATAATAGAGGCAAGCCCCTTACGATCATAGCCTTTGGAAAGGGTAACGAATGAATAGGGGCCGATGAGGACCGGTTTCCCATCAATACCTAGTTCTTGTTTTGCCTCACGATAAGCCTGTAAAGGTTTATTTTCAGTGAACACCGGAACTGCGTTCGCCAATTCAGGAACGATGTAGTGATAATTGGTATTCATCCATTTGGTCATTTCACTAGCGGTTGCTCCCTTCTGTCCACGAGCGATCCCGAAATACACGGACAGAGGAACCGGACCCGCGGGACGATAGTTGAACCGTTCGGGTACCAGACCGAACATCACAGATGTATCCAGCATGTGATCGTAATAGGAGAAGTCTCCGACAGGAATGCAATCAATCCCCTTGTCGCGCTGCTTGCTCAGATGCTCCAACCGTAATCTTTTCATCTCCGTCTGCAGTTCGCTTTCGTTAATGCTACCGTTCCAGAAGCGTTCCAGTGCTTTCTTCCATTCCCGATTTTCGCCGATACGCGGATATCCCAGATTACTGCTAATTAAGCCGGACAATTCAGGCCATTCAATAATGGACATGTACTTTTCCTCCTAGTGGGTAGCTGTTTTATTTTTACGTACCAAAAAAGGCATTCTTCCCCCCAAGGTTAAAAATAAGTAGGGGAAAGAATGCCTCCGTGATTAAAAAATCAAAAATACGGCGACTGCTCTTAACACCTCCCTATCTTCCGTAGGTACTTGCGATGTTGTTAAAATAGGCAGGTCTCCTGACTTACGGATCATGACGCTCAGCATTCCTTCCCGGTCTGTGGACCAGTGGATATATGAACAGCTGAAAGTTCCCCGTTTACAGTGGCGGGACCGTGCCGGATTTGCACCGGCTTCCCTTTTAAGCCTGATCTGAATAGAACAGACACCTATCTCCAAGCTATGCGGTTAAGGTATGACGAATAATTATGCACTCGTATACTTGTTCACCATCATAAGTGAAACTTACAGGATGCGCAATAGAAACTCCAATGGAATCTGTTAGCTATATGAAAAAAAGACAAGCTTACCCATGATGGGGGCTTGTCTTAGATTAGATATAGCATCTTGCTTGCTGGGTAAGCATCGCCTTATGTCAATGAAACGGTATAACCTGCCTGAATGCTGGCTTTTACATCTACCAGACGCTGGTTGCGACTGCCCCGGAAGGGAAGGGTCAGGTCCTTTTGCTGTTCTACAAAACGACCGTCCACAATCACATCGCACAAAAGCGCCAGTTCCTGTCGCTCCTGATCTGTGAGTAGATCTTCATAGACAAAGCCAGTGTAAGCCCACACGGTTCGGTCGGGACAGGCTTCGCGGAAGTCACGCACAAATTGCGAGCATTCTGCTGCTGAGAAAAACGGGTCTCCCCCGCAGAGAGTCAGTCCATCCAACAACGGATTTTCCATGATGTCACGAATGACCTCCTGTTGTCGTTGGGGGGTGAATGGCTCGCCTGCACGGAAGCTCCATGACTCTGGATTAAAGCATCCAGGACAGGCATGACGGCAACCGCTAATGAACACAACGGTGCGCAGGCCGTATCCTTCGTTCAGAGATTCCGGAATGTAGCCACACAAATTCACTTATGTTTCACCCGGTCTCGAACTTCTGCCTGTTTTGCGGCATTAAAGCGAACGGTATAATCTCCTGTCAGATATCCGGTTACCCGACGTAAGCGCTGAAAGTGTGTGTGCTCCTCATCTGTGCCACATTGGGGGCAGCTTGTCCCGATAATCCCTTCATAACCACATTCCGTACAACGATCCACCGGATGGTTGATGGAGAAATAGCCGATGTTCTGATGCAGCGCATACTGAACAATTTTAAGAAACGCATCCGGGTTATTCCGCGCATTACCGTCCAGCTCAATGTATGAAATCGCACCAGCGTTGCATAGGTTATGGAACGGAGCTTCCAAGCTGATTTTACGAGCAGCCGGGAGCGTGTAATACACGGGAATATGAAAAGAATTGGTGTAATATTCTCGATCATTTACCTCAGGAATAATCCCGAAATCACGTTGATCCAGCAATGTGAACTTGCCCGACAGACCTTCGGCAGGCGTAGCGAACAATGTAATATTTAAATTGTGATATTCACTCATTCGATCGCAATACACGCGCATGGAAGTGATGATTCGCTGTGCCTCGCGGTATACAAAATCATCCTCCCCGTGGTGTTTCCCGTATAGTGCCTTCATGCACTCAGCCAGCCCGATGAACCCAATCGAAAGCGTACCGTGTTTTAGTACGCCTCCCACCTTATCATCTGGTGCCAGTTGTTCTCCACCTTCCCATACCCCTTCGCGCATCATAAAGTCTGAGGCTTTGGCCGGTTGGCTGGTCTGGATTTGATAGCGATGAATTAGGCCATCTACCGCAATGCGCATAACTTCTTCTAGTCTCGCATCAAAGCGATCACGGTCAGGTGTCAGGCGTTTGCCTGTGCAAATACCATATTCAATGCCAAGCCGCACCAGATTAATGGTATTAAAGGAGAGGTTCCCCTTGCCACTCTGCCGGTTTCTACCGAAACGGTCAGAAATGGTGCGGGTACGGCAACCCATTGTCGCTATAATGGTATCTGGATCATCAGCACGGTAAAAAGGCAGGTTGAAGGTGGCATCCACATTCACAAAATTAGGATACATCCGTCTGCTAGAGCATTCTACCGCCCGTAAGAACAAATCATAATTGATGTCGCCTTCTGCCTGGTTGATTCCCTCTTTACATTGGAAAATATGTTGTGGAAAAATAGGAGTTTCCCCGCTGCCCAAGCCGCGAATAGTGGCCTCCAGCAGCGATTGAGTAACAAGCCGTCCCTCAGCAGACGTGCACATTCCGTAATTCAGTGAAGTGAATGGAATCTGTCCCCCCGCCCGACTGCTCATGGTGTTCAGGTTATGAATGAGCGATTCAGCAGCCTGCCGGGTTTCCGTCTCCGTTTCTTCGCGTGCGAATGCGTATGAACGAGGGCAGACTTCTTGCAAATGGGGATTGGCCATATGTAGTTCGTCGTCAGACATATTGGATTCTACCTCTTCCTCGAACAGCCGAAGTCCCTTGCGCAGATGCTTGCGGAAGGACCGGGCAACGTATGGGGCAAGGTCCCAATCGATTTTATTGGCAGAGACACCTCCGAATTGGCTGTTTTGCTGAGACTGGAATATGATGGCGACAAGTGCCATAGCAGACATAATCGTTTGCGGTGTGCGCACAGAGCCGTTGCCTGTATTGAAGCCGTCTCGCAGTAAACGACCAAAAGGAATAAAGATACAATTTGTAGTTCCGAGTGCATATTGGTCCAAATCGTGAACATATACATACCCGTGGTCAATCGCGTTCGTCAGTTCAGGCGGAAGTACCCGCAGGCGCGCATACCATTTGGCATACTCGGACCCAAGCTTGCTCATTTTGCCGCTGAACGATTCTCCATTCAAATTTGCATTCTCCCGCAGCATGTCCAGATCTTGTGCCCCAATGACCCGTTCGCCGATGTCGTATAATTGATGTTCCTCCAGCACCTTCATCGTAAAACCCTCCATATAGTAAAATATATATATTTTTCACAAAAACAACATATTGATGATATCTTGTGTTAACCAATTGTTTCGATCTATATATTGTATATACGTATACATTGAGAGTATGTGACTATTGTCACATTGGTAGGGGCGGGCAGCATAAAAAAGCCAGATACAGAGTAAGGGACACATCCACGGATATGCACCTTACTCTATATCTGGCCATCGTAGTTGCGATGAAAATGATAGGCTTGCGAGTACATAGTATATGATCTTGGGATATTGTTTTGAGAAGGTTTAGAGTAGCTTTTTCAACTGGGACACCCGGCCTTGGGAAATATCTAGCATTTCGGCATACACTTTTTGTGGCAGGTTCGGGTGTTCCTGAATCAGCTTGCGTAGCTTTTTTACCATTTCACCTTGCTGCACTCTAGATTGCTTGGGTTGCCAGGTTGTGTTGGTTCGGGTCGGCTTAGAATCTTCTTGAGCCTGAATAGCATCGGTGCTTGTGGCATGCACATTTTCATCGGTCTTTAATACCTGGATGCACTCTGCGCAAATAAAGCTGTCGCGAAAATAAGTTAAATGATCCACCGCGCCGCAAAATTTGCAGGAGACACCGGTGTATTTTCTTAGTACAAACCCTTCTTCATCTACGAAAAATTCAAGTGAATCACCGATATTGATATCCATTGTGGTCCGCATTTCCTTAGGGAGTACAATCCGCCCCAATTGATCCAGAGGCCTTGTCATTCCGGTATTTTTCATTAGCGCTTCCTCCTTCCATGATATATCCTGATTATACCAAAAAATATTATTTTTAGCTTTGTATATTGAAGGTAAAATACAACTTTTTTTGTCTTTATGCTGCGGTCTTTCTTTCAACCAGTATAGGATGTTTTCGGTATTGTTGCCGGGGTATCCCTTTTTAGCTATGATATATTAAAACGCTTTCAGAAATGAACTTTTTATCATCTTAATTAAGCTAAGGAGATGACGGATATGAGTCATGAAACAACGGGTATCGAATATTTATTTCAAGATCCGAAGATTCATCTGAATGAGCGTGTACGGGATCTTGTGTCGCGACTAACCTTGGAGGAAAAGGTTGAATCCATGTTGCAATACCAGCCGTCCATTGACCGATTGGGAGTCGCAGCTTATAAGCACGGTACGGAAGCGGCACACGGGATAGCGTGGTTGGGTGAGGCGACTTCATTTCCTCAGCCTGTAGGATTGGCATGTACTTGGGATACGGAATTAATGCGCCTCATCGGCTCTGTTATCGCCGATGAGGCGCGTGTGTACTATCGTCGTGATCCCAAATTAAACGGTCTGACCCTGTGGGCACCTACAGTGGATATGGAGCGTGACCCGAGGTGGGGACGCAATGAGGAAGCTTACGGCGAAGATCCATATTTGACGGGAGAGCTGTCAAAGGAGTTAGTCAAGGGGATACAGGGGGATCATCCGGTATATTTGAAAGCGGTCGCCACTTTAAAACATTTTCTGGGTAACAATAATGAAGTGGATCGGGGAAGTGGCTCCTCCAGTATAGATCCACGAAACCTGCGAGAATATTACCTAAGAGCCTTTGAGAAGCCTTTTACGGAAGGCGGCGCCCAGTCGATGATGACTTCTTACAACCTGATTAATGGAACGCCTGCTACGTTATATTATGGGGTTAACGATATTGTCAGGGACGAATGGGGGATGGACGGTTTTGTCGTAAGTGATGCGGGTGATGTCATGGGGATTGTCAACGATCATCAGTATTACGATTCACACACGCCAGGTGTGGCCGAATCTATTCGGGCGGGAATTGACAGCATTACAGATGATGCAGAGCTCTCCAAACAGGCGATTCGTGAAGCCTTGGCGCAAGGAACGCTACAAGAAGAAGACTTGGATCGGGCATTGTTCCATACGTTCCGTGTCCGTTTTCGTTTGGGGGAATTTGATCCGGCGGCAGACAATCCTTATGCCTTAATCGGAGAGGAAGCTCTCCTGACAGAGCAAGCCCGTGAATTGTCGTTGCGTGCGGCGAGGGAGCAGATCGTATTGCTTAAAAATGAGCATGAACTCTTGCCTTTGAACCCTGCCCGGTGCGGCAAAGTAGCGGTCATTGGTACGCATGGCAATGAGGTGTACCGCGACTGGTATTCCGGTACGCTGCCCTACCGGGTTACACCGCTGGAGGCGATTCGTGCCAAACTGGAAGGTGAGGACGCAAAGGAACGCGTCGTGTACCGTGATGCCAAGAATCGCGTGACCTTGACGGCGGCGAATGACGGAGCGAAGCTCACAGTCGATTCTTCTGGTGAGATGCGCCTGTCCCAGGATGGAAAGCCCACGATATTGACCATGACGGATTGGGGCTATGGCAGTGTGACGTTACATGATGAGCATCTAGGTACTTACGTGACGAGTGATGAGGAGACGCTCCGTGTGACAGCTGATGAAGCGTATGGCTGGTATGTCAAAGAGGTCTTTGGGCTGACTCCTGTTGAACAAGGAGAGCATCTGTGGACAACATGGAATGGCAATTCAGTGATTGCCGGAATGGAGGGCTCATTAAAAGTAGTGGAGGCTGAAAAATCTGTACTTCACGCTGTAGAGAGTAACGCCTCGACAGCCTCGACAGTTTCAGGACAGAGCCATACAACATTCCAGGTAGAGACGGTGTCAGATGGTTTAGCGGAAGCGATAGCCGCTGCGCAAGCGGCAGATACAGCAATTGTATTTGTTGGAAATCACCCGCTCATCAATGGAAAGGAAGAGAATGACCGTCCAGGCTTGGAACTGGCAGCTTCCCAGCAACGGCTTATCGAGGAAGTGTATCGCGTCAATCCGAATACGATTGTGGTTCTGACGGGCAGCTATCCATTTGCCATCCCTTGGGTTCAGGAGCATATTCCAGCGATCGTATACACGTCTCATGCGGGACAAGAGCATGGTACAGCAATAGCGGATGTGTTATTTGGAGACTACGCGCCAGCGGGGCGTTTGAACATGACTTGGGTTCAGAGCGAGGATCAATTGGGCGACATTAAAGATTACGATATTATTCGCGGCGGTCGTACCTATCAATATTTTGAAGGTGAACCTTTATATCCGTTTGGCCATGGATTGACGTATTCGCCTTTTGAATATAATGACCTGCGTACGGATGCCCCAAAGGATAGCGTAAAGTCTATTGCTGCACTGAATGCCATGGATACGCTCCAGGTGTGGGTAGAGGTGACGAATCGGGGCGTGGCTGCTGGTGAAGAGGTTGTACAACTCTATGTACGTCCCGGTGCCTCACGAGTAAAGCGACCACTGAAGACATTGTGCGGTTTTCAACGTATTCGCCTAGACGCAGGTGAGACGCGAACGGTTTCCTTTACGATTCGGATGAAGGATTGGGCGATTTGGGATGTTACACGGGATTGCTATTGCGTTGAATCGGGTGTATATACACTGCTGGCAGGCGCTTCCTCAGCAGATATCCGGTTGGAGCACCCTGTGTACGTTCGTGGCGAAGTTATTCCACCACGCCAAGCCGGACGAAGTATCCGCGCTGAAAACTTTGATGATTGCTCCGACATCGTACTGGATGAAAGCAAGGAGCAAAGGGAGGCTTGTGTACGTCCGCGCACACCTCAACGTTCCGGTTGGATTGCCTTTCATGGCGTAGACATGGATACGGTGAGTGTGGTCGAGCTTCAGTGCCGCGTGTCAGGCAACAGTAGCGATGCCACAATTGAGCTGCGTTTGGACGCGCCGGACAGCGAAGCTGTGGCACGTGTGAATGTGGGCAATACAGGAGGGGCGCAAGCATGGGCTACGCTCGCGGAAGCGGTACATTCAGTCTCTGGCACACGTGATGTATACCTGTTGTTGAGCGGGGAAGTGCGGCTAGCTCATTTTACTTTGGGCGCTAATGCTACAGAGGATTCCGGCTTTCAGGCTTGAACTTACTTCTGACATCACGTACAATGCATTCAACGAAGTTTCTACAGCTTAGGGGTGTCATCTCATTTGAATAGTGAAAAACGACTACGCACCGCAACGCCCAAATGGCTTGGGGTGGCGGTAAAGGCGCTTGTCTATTTGGAAAAGTACGGAGAACTCTGTGCCAGCGGTTCTATTGCCCGTTCCATTGACTGCGAAGTCACTTTGGTGCGCAGGGTGCTGACGCGACTTGTACAGGCAGATTTGATTGCAGCACGCGAAGGTCGTGAGGGAGGCTATGTGCTTACCCGTTCGGCCGACCATATTACACTTGCCGATATATACCACGCCATTGAAATATGTGATCCGATTTTCCCGGGTATGATGCATGAACCGGAAACCAATCCTTTTTGTGAGGAGTTGGCGATAGCCGTATCCGAAATTTTAGCCGAGAGCGAACAACGTATGCTAGAAGTATGGGGGTCCCATACGCTGGCTTCGCTTGCCAATCGTACGTCACTCGTGGTGGGGAAATGCAATCATAATGAAGATTCAAAATGATAATAGCCGATACGACTCTCAAGAGAGGGGGGTATCGGCTATTTCTATGAAATGGTCATGTCTCAAATTATATTTCATATGAGCAAACCCGGTTACGTCCTGCATTTTTAGCTTCGTATAGTGCTTTATCTGCCTGCTCCAGCAGGGCTGCCCCGGACATATCTTCCCCGGTACCAGGAAAGGTCGTCACGCCGATGGACACCGTGACTTTAAGAACAAGATCGTCCGCTAAAATAAACTCGTGCTGATTTACTCCACTTAGAATCTGATTAGCTATGCGTAGCGCTTGTCGAAAAGCACAATTCGGCAAAAGCACGGTGAATTCTTCCCCCCCGCTGCGGGTGACTACATCATTGGGACGACATTTTTCCATTAAAATCTGCCCAAGCTGGCGCAGCACTGCATCTCCTGCCGCATGTCCGTAGCTATCATTAACTTTCTTGAAGTGATCAATATCCAACACCAGTACAGATAAGTGCTCATGACGTTGGCGAGCTTGAGGGAGCTTCTCTTCCAATGAAAACTCAAGCTGTCTTCTGTTGCTTAAATTAGTGAGATGGTCTGTGTAGGAGGTATGCTCCAGTCGAAGTAACAGCTCATTGGATGTGTTGATAGATTCAGCAATGAGGTACAGAAGACATCCACCAACCATCGAAATGAAGAACTGAAGCGGATAAACATGCAGAACATCATCAAGATCTTTTAAATTAACCATCAGGGAACAAAATATAAAGCCCAAAGCAAAAATGTTCATCATAATCAGCTTGGGCAAACGTGACCACGACAAATGTGACAGTATAGCGCACCCCAGACCGGCAAACAGCATAAAAACAGCGCCTACGATGGCTTGAGTGTTAATACCAAACAGTAATAATCTACCTACACATATAAACAGGGTAGCCATGAGTGCTGCTGGGGCGCCGATATACGTTGCGGTAGCTACGATGGCCAAATGACGAAGATCGGCAATCGTATTAAATCCTACTGGAATTGAATAGTACATCATAACAATGCCGTAGCACCCAAAAAGGGCGCCTCCGATCCAATGTATCTTACGCTTCAAGGTGTGCAGACGGATTTTATATCTTTGTGATATGAGGCCAGTTATGTACAAAAAGGTGACAAGGATACAGGTATTTACAAAAAACGTACTGAACAAGATGCTAACCCTCCCGAGAGGCATATTTCTTCATTTTATCAAAAAAACTGACATTAAGCTTAAAAATGAAGAATTTATTGAAATTTATTATGCGGGTGCGCTTATAACGTTTCGTTCACGTGTTTAGTGCATAACTGGGAATAGATTGAGCATACTCCAAAGATACAAGAATAAGGAAAAATGGGCGGTATCTATTGCTGCCTTACTGGAGATGAGGTTTGCTCATGATTCGCTATCCCTATCGCAAACATAATAAAAAGTCGGGTGCGGACAAGAATAAAGAAAATTCTTCACGTTCTTTAAAGATCGAGGCTCATTTGGATACCAACTTGCAGCAAATTAAGGAATCGACGTCAAACAGCCCAGACTTCTTGATTCGCCGTTTTAATGTCGGACTAAAGGCGGATGTTCCTGCCGCCATTGTATTTCTAGATAGTATGGTCAAGACGGATACGGTGAATGAGCTCGTCATGAAATCATTGCTTAGCCGCCCATCTGCCGAGGTGGCTGCTGAGGTAGAAAGTGCAGAAGAGCTTTACAATCGGATACAGGCTCATGCGCTGGAACTGGGTGAAGTGAAGGATTGCGATGATTGGAATTCCATGATGGAACAACTCTTGATGGGAGATACGATCATTCTGCTGGAAGGCTGTAAAAAAACCATCGCATGCGGCACACGCGGAGGAGAGACGCGGGGGGTTAACGAGCCCTCCACACAGTCTGTCGTCCAGGGGCCGAAGGATGGATTTGTGGAATCCCTGTTCACGAACGTCTCTCTTGTACGTCGGCGGATTAAAAGCTCCGATCTTACGATGGAGATGTTCAAAGTGGGAAGTACGTCTCTCACGAATGTGGCCATACTGTATATGAAAAATATTGCAGATTCAAGTGTCGTAGATGAAGTTCGCAAACGGGTAAAAGCCATCAATATTGACGCCATATTTGAATCCGGCATGGTAGAAGAGATGATACAGGACCAAAATCTCACACCATTTCCAACGATCTATAACTCGGAAAGACCGGATACGATTAGCAGCAACATTATGGAGGGTCGGGTGGCACTCATCGTGGATGGAAATCCATTTGTACTGGTGATGCCCACTGTATTTGCTCAATTTTTTCAAAGTTCTTCCGATTATTCGGAACGTTATGACATGGCAACTGTCATCCGAGTCATACGTTATATCAGCTTTATTATTCTGATTTTGGGGCCTTCTCTCTACATCGCCTTAACCACTTATCATTATGAAATGATACCAACCCCACTGCTGATCAGCATACTAGCGCAGCGGGAATCCGTTCCTTTTCCGGCATTTCTGGAGGCGTTTATTCTGGAAATCACCTTTGAAATCTTGCGAGAAGCAGGTATTCGAATGCCCCGTGTGGGCGGACAAACGGTATCCGTTATCGGTGCGCTTGTATTGGGACAAGCGGCTGTGGAGGCTGGAATTGTCACCCCGCTGCTCACGATTGTAGTAGCGCTGACGGGGATTGCCAGCTACGCGATTCCGGCATATAACATGGCGGTAGCCGGGAGACTGTTCCGGTTTGTTTTTATGGTGCTGGCTGCATTTATGGGGCTGTATGGCATTACATTGGGGCTCATTGCGCTAATCGCCCATATGAACAGTCTTCGCTCTTTTGGGGTGCCCTACATGGCCCCTTTCAGTCCTTTTGTGCTGGAGAGTCAAAAGGATGCGGTATTGCGAATGCCATTTTGGATGATGCGGAAACGTCCTAAAAGTATTACATCAACGAATCAGACACGAATGAAGGATGGAAGCGGGATTTCCCCTTCCGATAAAACTTCACCAATGCGGGAGGGGGGCGCTCAGGGTGCATCTGGAGAAGGGGAGTGAACGAAGCACGGTAACCTTTAAATGGAGAATATGGATGCTGAGTTTGGTGGGGCTACTAGTCATGCCGCTTCTCTCTGGCTGCTGGGATTCAGTGGAGTTGAACCAGCGGGCAGTAGTCGCGGCTATAGGCATTGATGCGGACGGTGAATCCGATTATGTGGTTTCACTACAGATTATCGTAGCGGATGAAATTGCCGGGGCTAAAGCCCGAGGAAATACCCCAGTTGTGCTGTATCAGCAAAAGGGAAGCAACCTTTTTCAAGTGATTCGCAAAGCTTCACAGAAGATTCCGCGGGTAGTTTCTCTGGCCCATGCGAGGATTGTCGTTTTTGGAGAAAAGCTGGCTCGACGTGGAATCGGGGATACGTTGGATTATTTAGAAAGGGCCGCGGAGCCCCGACTAACGATGAAAATGCTGGTAGCACGCGGTGAAACGGCCAAGAACGTACTGGCATCCATGACTGCAATCGGTCGTATTCCTGCTAATGATATCTCGGGTAAGCTAGAAGCGTCCCAGCGTATGTACGCCGGGGATTACGCAGTGAGTCTAGACGATGTTATCCGGAGTATGTCCAATAAAGGTAGTGGGCCTGTCCTTACTGGTGTAGAAGTAGAAGGTAATTTGGAGCAGGCTCCCCTTAAGGCTAACGTGGATACTATTTTGCCCGAAGCGGTTGTTCGCATTAACGGTATGGGTGTGTTCCGTAAGGATCGTCTCGTCCATTGGCTGGACGATAACCGAGCTATTGGATTATCTATAGTAAACAATAAAGTGAAAAGTGCTGAAACCGCGTTGAGCTGCGGCAAAAAAGGTGAAACCATTGGAATCGAAACCTTGTATTCTAAAACACATGTACACAGTCTGATCGAGCAAGGGAAGCCGGTATTTGTTATTAATTTGGAGCAGACCGGGACGATTCAGGAAGCCGAGTGCTCGATTGACTTAAAAAGTCCAGAGGTTATGTATAGCTTGCAGAAACAGTGGGGAGAAGAAACAAAAAAAGTGATTACTTCAACGGTTAAGGAGGTTCAGCGTAGCCGTAGTGATGTACTCGGCCTAGGCCATGCACTGGAGAAAAGCCATCCTGAACAGTGGAAAAAACTCTCACCTGAATGGAGCCGCTATTTTGCAGAAAGCACCGTTCGTGTTCAGGTGACTTCGGTACTGAAGCATACACAGTCACGGACTAGCCCTTATTCAAAGGGAGAGTCCAATTAGTGAAATCGGGAAAGGAGGGAAGGCATTGAAAAAGATACAAATCGACGCAAAAGAGATGATTTCCCTGATGATGCTGTTTGAGTTGGGGACGTCCATGATGTCTATTCCCGGAAGAGATGCGGGCAAGGATGCGTGGATTGCTATTCTTATCGCCGCAGGTTTGGGAGCCCTACTTTTTCTATGCTACGGCAGCCTTCACCGCCACTTTCCCGACCTACTCATGACACAGTACTGCAAGGTGCTCCTGGGCAAAACTGCTGGGAGCGTGCTTGCCTTTTTATATATTGTGTTTTTTCTTTACGGTGGAGCACGCGATCTTCGAGATACTGGAATACTGATTGCCGACCGGACATTACAGCATACGCCGTTAACTATCGTCTGTGTCCTGATGATTGGTCTTGTTATGTATGTGATGCATTTGGGAATTGAGGTCGCAGGCCGCACGGGACTTATGCTGTTATTTTTGCTGCTGCTGCTGGGCTTCGCTACGAATATCATGATTTTATTGTCAGGCATTGTTCATATGAGCAATATATTGCCTATTGCTCAGCATGGCTGGCAGCCGGTATGGGAGGTTGTCTATTCACAAGCCTTGATGTTGCCATACGGTGAGATGGTCACGTTTGCGATGATCCTTCCCACATTAAAGAAAGGCTACCGTGCCAACGGGGTTGGGGTCACCGCTGTATTGTTGGGAGGCGCAATCCTGTCTTTTGTTACACTGTCAAATGTGGTTGTGCTTGGGGAGGACGTATTCAAACGGGCCACTTACCCGCTGCTTTCTATGATCAGCAAGGTGGAAATATCAGATTTCGTCGATAGAGTGGATGTAATTGGGGTCATGACTGTCATTATTTTTGATTTTTTCAAAATTTTTATTTTCTATTATGCGGCGGTTAAGGCTGCTGAAGATGTATTACGTGTTTCATACCATAAACTGATTCTGCCGTTTGGGCTTATCATGCTTGTTTCTTGCGTGTTGATGGCTCAGGGCTATCAAGAACATCTTACAACAGGCAAGTTTGTACTGAAATGGGTGTTTCCGATATTTGCTGTGTTCTTTCCTTTCTTGTTGCTTATGGTGTCATGGCTGAAAAAGTTTCGCAACAAAAAAAGAAAGGAGTATGCCTCGTGAGTCATCGTCTTGAAAACAAAACATACATCAGCACGGGGCAATTGCTCATTCTTATGTTTCATTTTCTTACAGGCAACGCAATTACCATTAATATGGATAGTTATATGCAGCGGGACACCTGGATTATCCAACTCGTTGCTATGATTCTGGGTATGGTATTGTTCCGAATGTACTGCTACACAGCTGAAACGTTCCCTGGTAAGCCTCTCACAACCTATGCTAGCGAATTGGTCGGTCATGCATGTGGAACAGTCATGGGAGTATTATATATTTTGTTTTTTTTATTTCTAACAGGCGGGAATTTGCGCGATGAGACAGAGCTAATTCGTATTTCCGTACTGGAGCAAACGCCCAACCTCGTCGTTGCCTTCCTTATGGTTTTGTGCGTAATGTATGTCCTTTGGTTAGGATTTGAAGTATTAGCTCGAACAGGACAAATCATGCTTATTGCAGTGGTGACCGTCATTTTTGTGGGAAATGTACTGTTGATTTTATCGGACAGCATTCATTTGCATGAGCTGACGCCGGTGATGGAGCATGGTTTTAAATCTGTGCTTCATTCAGCCATTCGGGAACATTTGGCATTTCCATACGCAGAAATGATTTGTTTTATGATGTTCGTGCCCCATTTGGAAAAAACGTCGCAGATGGCCAGAACAGGCTATGCGGGCATTATCGTAGGTGGTTTCGTTTTAGCTGAAGCCGCAATACTAAATGTGGCTGTTATGGGCACTGACATTGCACAGCGCTCCATCTTTCCTTTACTCAGCACATTTGGGAATGTACAATTTTCAGAATATTTACAACGTCTGGATGTGATTGTTCTGATGACGATGATTGTGGGCGATTTTTTTAAAATTGCCCTGTTCTTCTATGCTGCGGTGCTCGGGATCTCCGATATTTTTAACCTCCCCTACCGGAAAACACTACTTTTTGTCGGGATCATTGTCTTACTGTGGTCACAGGTACAAACACCCAGCATGATTGAGCACCTTTCTCTTGCACGATTATCTTTTATTTATATTCATCCGTTATTTGTTTACATCTTTCCCTTGCTGCTCTTTTTGGCCGCTCTTTTGCATCGAAGCAGAGTTAGAACCCGAGGAAGAAGCGGAAACTTTAAGAAAACGGGACCATCGTGAAAAAAGGAAGTGAAATCCGTATTTAATTTGTTTTTTTGCCACGGTCACAAAGAATACGAGCAGCATTCCTGCCAAGACGATATATTCGGATGGACGCATAGTGCTAAAAGCCAATGCCATCGGCTCCCACGGGGTATGAGTACTGAATAGCCAGTTCACTAGCAGATTGGTGCCGAGCATAAGCATCATAAAGAGTGTGAATATCCACAGTATTTTCATAAAATATTCCTCCGATGTGTATGAGCTGAGATGTACCATGTATACATTGTGTTGCAAAGCCGTTCAATTTATCCGATCCCATTGACTTGAAATAAATTAAGATTTATACTTATTCTAAATTGATCTTTATTATGATTGTAAGTTTGTAATTAATATAATCTGCGTTGGTTAAGGGAGATGCGGCATGAGAACTTTAAATTTAACTTCGCAGCGCCAAGCGGTATATGATGTGGTTCGTGAAGCCCACGATCATCCTACTGCGGCCGATGTTATGAATCGGTTGATGGAGCGCGGATATAATCTAGCCTATGGAACGGTATATAATTCACTGCGTTATTTGACGGATAAGGAATTAATCCGTGAATTGAAGCTGGGGGAAGCTGCTAGTCGTTATGACGGACGGATGGACGATCATCAGCATATTATTTGTCAGGTTTGCGGCCGGGTAGATGAAGTAATGAGTGAAGTCCCCCATGATTGGATTGACACGGTTGCGCATGAAACGGGGTATAATATTGCCCATGCCCATGTCGTATTCGGAGGAGTGTGTAAGGAATGCCAAAGCAAGCGAATCAGATAACGAATCGTTTCAAAGTGGCTGACATGCCTAGACGGGTGAAGGGCAGTTGGACATCGATGTTAGCAGCTCCCTCTACACCTACGGTGCAGACCGTTCCCTCCAATGAGCCTTTGTATTGTCCGACCACACGTCGTATCATTCTAATCAGTTCGGTACCGGGTGTAGTTCACGGGTTGGTGCGTACGTTGTCAGATGCGTGTTTTGATGTGATGGTTTTTCATCGCTGGGAGCCTGAAGTGCAGCGTCATCTGGGAAGCGATCTGTTGATTTACGATTTGACCGCCACCGAACCACAGAATGAATT
Source organism: Paenibacillus sp. S29 (assembly GCF_049319765.1). Taxonomy (NCBI): domain Bacteria; kingdom Bacillati; phylum Bacillota; class Bacilli; order Caryophanales; family Paenibacillaceae; genus Paenibacillus; species Paenibacillus sp. S29. Next base: position 441,946 of record NZ_JBMOUI010000001.1, read on the forward strand.
ACTGGATATCCGCAATCGTCTGGAGGTAGAACACATGAAAGACACACCGGTTATGTACGTGGTTCAGGATCGGGTGTCTGTACATGCGAATGAGCTGCTTCCTTCAGAAGAGGTGCTGGTGTGGCCGCTGGCTTCCAATCATATGGTGCATGACATTGAACGGATGATTGTACGCCATCCTGCCGTTTCCCGTCAGGCAGCGCAAGCCAGCCGTCGTACGGTGTTCAAGGACATCTGGATTGACCGAGATAAAATGCTGGTATATAAAGAAGAGAGTCAACTGAATCTGACTAAAACAGAATACGATTTGTTGCTGAAGCTGATTGATGCTCAAGGCAAAGTGATCTCTCGCGAGCAAATGATGCACGATATCTGGGAGACGGATTTTGTAGGCGGTAGTAACGTTGTAGATGTGCATGTCAAAAGTTTGCGTAAGAAGCTAGATGATCGACCTGCGGAACCTGAATATATTGCAACCGTAAGAGGTGTAGGATACAGATTGGCAGATTGACCTGAAAGTTATGAATACCGATGAATTTCCGCCGGATGGAGACATTCGGCGGTTTGTATATGATTCCATGAAGAAACTGACATTAGGTGTGACGGTTGACTTTAGCCGGATATATACACTACAATCGGTAGTGTGAGGTGCTTCTTATGAAACGACTGAATTTTAAAGCTGGCGAAACTGGGCTTAACCGATTTTTCGGGCCTCTGGAAGCCAAGATTATGGATATTTTATGGTCCACTTCGGATCGGAGTATCAAAGAAGTGCAGACCGCGTTGGAGGGGGATCGGGACTTTAACTTCAATACGGTAATGACCGTGATGAACCGTTTAGTGGACAAGGGGATACTGAGTAAGAGTATACGTGGGAGAACGTCTTTATATCGTCCAGTTTTAAGTAGGGAAGAGTTCATGGATGAGCAATCCAAGGGACTCAGTCACGAATTGGTGGATGAATTTGGTCCGCTTGCTGTCAATCATATGATTGATGCTCTGGAGGTGGCCGATCCGAAGTTGATCGAACGTCTGGAACAAAAAATTAAACAATGGAAAAAGGATATGTAGCGATGTGGAAAACACGTTCTAAATTACTGTTTACAGCAGGCGCCTTGATTTCGGGTTTCGCCCTTATACAGATGGGTATGTACGCCGGGCAGCATGTTTTCGGCTGGAAATTGAATTATAACGTGTTTCAAATTTGCAGAAGTTTGTTGCAGCACTACGGAATTGGCTACATGGTGGATGCGCTCAGCGGGCTGGTTTTCGTTACCTTTGCTATCGCTGGAGGAGAAGCAGTCAGACAGTGTATGGCTACCAGGGCAGCCTTTCGCAGACTGCACCGAATGCGTGACCTCTCTCTGACCGAGGCACTGGGTGAGCGATATCGTGAACTCGGGACCGATCGGATATGGGTCATTGATTATGCCAAGCCAGCCGCCTTTACCATGGGATTATGGAAGCCACGCATTGTATTGTCCTCTGCACTATTGTCCGTACTGGACAAGCACGAGGAAGAGGCTGTCATATACCACGAAGCCTATCATATGAAACATTATGATCCGTTGAAGACCTGGTTGCTGCAAGTGTGTGCTAAACAGCTGTTTTACTTGCCGGTGCTGCGTCACATTACCAATCATTATAAGACGGCCCGTGAAATTTTGGCTGATAACGAAGCGATCCATCGAGCTGGTTCACCCGTTGGGATTGGGAGCGCATTGCTCAAGCTTCTGAGTATGACACCTGCCAATACTCGCCTGGTAAACTCGGCCGCTTGTTCCTCGTTTGCAGAAACGTCCATTAATTATCGTATCTCACGTATTTTAGACCCTCAGCAAGAACCTGTCATTCAAATGCCTTGGCGTTCGATTATGTTTTCCAGCTATGTGCTAGTGATGCTGACACTTATGTTCGCACTGGCGCTAATCTAGTTGGACAAGATGTTTCTTACGGGTGGCGCTTTTCGCGCTCCCGATTCTCGATGTGCAATACACTACACTATGTAGTTTGTTGCAGGATTTTTATACAATTTAAAAGGAGATGAGCAAATGAATCAAACGCTTATGAATATTGGATTATTGTTGGTACGAATCTTTACAGGGGTTATTTTTATCGTTCACGGTGCACAAAAGTTTCAGGGATTAGACGGAACCTCCGGCTTCTTCCAAAGTATCGGACTCCCTGGTTGGATGGCCCCTGTGGTCGCTACGGTTGAGCTGGTGGGAGGAATTGCACTGGTTCTGGGTATCGGAACACGACTGGCTGGAGCGGCATTGACCATTGTTATGATTGGTGTATTGCTAACCGCTAAAAAAGGACAGCCTTTTGGCTCGATTGAATTTGATCTGCTGATTCTGTTCACCAGCCTTCAGCAAGCGCTTGTCGGTGGACGTTTTCTGGCAGTGGATCAGTTATTTGGCCGCAAAAAGGCTGAAAACAGTAACGTACAGGTCTAAATGTTCATATAACCGCGTCCTTAGTCTTATAGGGCGCTTTTTTTGTTTTTCTCCTTTGTGAAATTTTATTGTAAATCATTTGCTACTTTCAACCGATATAACTAACACGGAATGTAATTCAAATATATTGTTTTATGAGCAAAGGGGAAAAAACATGGGAACAACGCGAAAGAGAAAAACGATATGGACACTCAGGAACAAGCTAAGTTTAGGCTTTTTACTTGTTTTGCTGATTCCGAGCTTAAGTATTTCCACTGCGACCTATAAATCATCATATAATGCTATGGAGAAACAGCTCCACGGCAGTGCGAATCAGGGGGTAGCGACAGCTAACTCCATTATTGAATACGCAATCGCCAGTAAAATTAAAGATGCGAGTTATTTGGCGGAGCGTCTGGACGGCTCGATGATAGATGGTCGAAACAGCCCTTTGATTCAGCCCAAGCTGATCCAATACAAGGGTTTGCATGAAGATGCCACGGATATTTTTGTTGGAACACCGGAGGGGCTGATGATTCGGGGGGTGCCCAAGGAGGATGAAGGGACATTTGATCCTCGCACACGCCCATGGTACATAGAAGCGATGAAGCAGCCCGGTAAGGTTGCAATTACGCCTGTGATCATCAATTCATCGGGTATTCCTGTTGTCGTAGTATCTCAGACGCTTTCCGACAAGTCCGGCGTTATCGGGATTTCTCTAAATCTGGAGAGTGTACGTAAACTGGCCTCTATCAAAGTGGGCCAGGAGGGGTATATCATCATTTTGGATCATACGAAGAAATTCGTAGTCCATCCTACGGCTAAAGCGGGCTCATCTCCTCAGGAGAATTCGCTTGATAGGTTGTATACTGCGCCGAGCGGGAACTTCAACTATATGCATGAAGGTCGCGAGAAATATTTGACCTATGTAACGAATACGGATACCGGCTGGAAAATTGCAGGTACCTTCTATCAATCCGAGATTAGCGATGCCACCGCTGCCATGCGTTATGTAACCATTTTCGTGCTGGCTGCCTCACTGGTGATTGCGCTTATCGCGATTTTCCTGATTACCCGTTCTGTTTTGGTACCGATTCGTAAGCTGCAAAAATCAGCAGAACGAATCAGTGAAGGAGATTTGACGGGCGATTTGGAAACTGGAAAAACGGATGAGGTGGGCGAATTGTCTGCTCACTTTCAAACCATGGTGGATAGTTTGCGCACGATGATTCGAAGCGTACACGAAACGACAGATCGGGTGAGTTCTTCAGCGGAGGAGCTGGCTGCGGGTGCAGATCAGACAACCCAAGCGATTGAGCATGTCACCATTGCTATCCAGGAAGTAGCTGTGGGCAGCGAACGTCAGGTGGAGAGCGTCAAGCACGGCTCCGTAAATATGGAGGAGCTTGCTCAGCAAGCAGCGAACGTATCCGAGCGTATGGTGGGCGTATCTGAACATGTGAAGATGAACGCCGAGTCGGCTCAGGAGGGCAGCAAGGCTGCTACGCAGGCTGTCCAGAAGATGCATGACATCGATGAGACCGTTAACGATCTCGGACAGGCCATGGACTCTCTCAATGAGCGCTCCGGTGAAATCGTGAATATTATCAGCGTTATATCCGGTATTGCCAAACAGACGAATCTTTTAGCTCTGAATGCGTCCATTGAGGCCGCACGTGCTGGGGATCATGGTAAGGGATTTGCCGTGGTCGCTACGGAGGTACGTAAGCTAGCTGAGGAATCAGCGAAATCGGCTACTTTGATCTCGGAGCGCATTGAAGCGATGCAGGTGGATATGAATCATGCTCTGGGCGCTATGCATCAAGCGCGGACACGGGTGACGGAAGGCATTGATTCGGTAACCACGTCTGAGCAATCCTTTGCGGAGATCAGCCAGGCCGTGGAACGAGCTATGGTACATATCAATGACATTACCGGAGTGACTCAGGAAATGGCACGGGGGACTGTAGGCGTCGTAGATATTATGAGCGATATTGCCCACATTTCGGACGAGGCAGCGAGCAACACCGAGTCGATCTCAGCAGCGGCTGAGCAACAGCTTGCTTCTATTGAGGAAATTGCTTCATCTACAGCGGACCTGAGCCAAATGGCAGAGGAATTGCGTGAACTGGTTGGACGTTTTCAGGTTGAAGGAAAATCCTAAAATGATAAAAAGCGCCCGGATACAGGAGATTGTACTCTGTATCCAGGCGCTTTTTAATGTTTTTAGCATAATTTCTGGTTTGCAGGGTTAGAAGTTAACGTTGGAAGGACTTGCGGCGATCCAGACGGAAACGGACATCCCGTGAGCTGTCGGAAGGACGCAGCGAACTTCTCTGAAACATATTGTTCAGAATCAGTGCGAAAATGACTAGCACTGTCCCATATAGTTCAAAACGGCTAATGACATAACCTTGGAAGTACATGAGTACCAGCGTGGTAATCGGTACAAAGTTAATAAATAGAATTCCGTTCAGTGGAGACAGCTTTCGGATTCCGGCATTCCAGCTAAGCAGGGCAGCTAGCCCTGGAAGCAGGATCATAAAGCTCATTTCGTATTTAACTGACCACACAGCCTGCCAGTCCGGCACCACAATCCAGTTGAAAGCAGAGGCAAATGTGACGACTACGAAGGAGACGAGAGTTCCAAGCAGGCAGGTTAGGGTTGAATACCGAAGAGTAGACCATCCTGCAAAGTGGCTGCCTCCCATGGAATATACGACCCATCCGACGACGCCTACGAAAATAAGCAACAGCGGCAGTAAATGTTGTCCGGCAAGTGTGAAAAAGGTCCATTTTCCGTTCGTGATCACAAGTAAAGCCCCAGCCAGCGCAATCACCATGCTGATTAGTGTATATTTCGGAGGCATTTTACGGGTCATGACCCACACCATCGCAATGGAAATCATCGGCATTAGCACTTCCATTATAGAAGCTACCAGAGTACCTGCTGCCCCCATCGCGTGCTGTCCTTGGAAAACGGCCATATTATAAATGGTGAATCCCATGGTCCCAAAGAATAACAACGTCTTGCCCTTGCCCTCAAAGCGAAATGCCGTCCGTCCCTCTTTGAGCCACAATAGCACGACTAAAATGAGTGTAACCGATAAATAGCGCAAAAATGAAAAGTACAGTGGATTGATATGTTGTAATGCAATGTGCGAAACCGGAAACATCGCCCCCCAGGACATACTGGCGATTAGGCATAATAAAGATCCGGTCATGATTTGTCTGTTCATGATGTACAAATGCTCCTCCTTGCCGGTCTCAGCGGACATATCTTATGGACACATCATAAAGGATAGGAAGCTGTTGGTAAAATGATTGAAAATAAACATTATGATCATTTAAAATGATAATAAGTGACAAGGCGCGTCAATTTTGGATGGCCCCTTGTCCTTCACAATAAGGGGGAGCAGTAGTGGATCTGAACGATTTAAACATTTTCCAGACGGTGGCTGCGCATGGCAGTGTCAGCAAGGCTGCAGCCGAGCTTAGCTATGTCCAGTCCAATGTAACGGCCAGAATCAAGCTGCTCGAAAAGGAACTGCAAACGCCTTTATTTAATAGACATAAGCGGGGAATGATCCTCAATGCAGAGGGCAAGCGTCTGCTGCAATATACGAAAAGCATTTTATCGCAATTTGAGGAAATGAAACATGCGTTTCAGAATACCTCTGCACCTTCGGGGGTACTGGAGATTGGCATTGTGGAGACTGTCATTGCCCTCCCGGCCATTTTACATGCTTACTATAGCAAGTACCCGGATGTCGAGTTGTCCCTCAAGGCCGGGGTTACAGAGTCTCTGGTGCAGGAGGTTGCAGAAATGCGGCTGGATGGAGCTTTTGTGACCGGGCCGGTCAAGCATCCGCTGATTGAACAGTTTGATGTGTTTCAGGAAAAACTGGTCCTCGTATCCCAAGGAGATGACTTTTCTGTCGAGGATCTTACAACCCGTCCACTCCTGCTGTATAAAAAAGGTTGCGGCTACCGGGGACGGCTGGAAACTTGGCTCAAGATGGAGGGGATTATTCCCAAGCAGATTATGGAGTTTGGGACATTTGAGACGATTATCGGCAGTGTGGCGGCTGGTATTGGAATGACTGTTTTTCCCGAATCGTCGATCAGCGGGCTGGTGGCTCAAGGCCTTGTATGCGGTCATGCGATGCCTGAGCCGTACAATGAAGTAACAACGGTGTTTATCCGGCGTAAGGAAGCCTTTGTTACCAGTACTTTGCAGTCTTTTATAGATGAGATTATCACTCAGACAGAGGCGTAGCTTTATCGCTTGGGCTCGGTTACAATGAGAGGGATTTGATCTCATTTTCTTCCTGAAGGAGGGCTATTATGTTTACAATATATCCGGCGGCTTCCCGATTCAGCTTCGATAAGGGCTGGTTGCGGGGAAGTCACAGCTTTTCATTCGCGGAGTATCAGGATGAGAACAATACAGCGTTTGGTCCTATGCGTGTCTGTAATGACGATGTCATCGCACCGGGACGGGGATTTGGGGCGCATCCGCACAGTGATATGGAGATTGTTTCGATTGTGCTGTATGGGGAACTGCGTCATGAAGACAACCGTGGACATGTAGCGGTAACCCGTTTTGGAGGCATTCAGCGAATGTCAGCGGGCCACGGCATCATTCATACGGAGCACAACGCTTCACAAACGGAGGATGTCAGTCTGCTGCAATTGTGGTTTAGCCCGCATACGAGAGGACTGAAACCGTCATATGAGGCTACAGCATTCAATCCTGAGCGTCTTCACGGTCAGCTTCTGCCTGTCGTTGCCGGAAAGCGCGTACCAGGCACAGAGGGTGAAATAGCTGCAATCAACCAGGATTTAACGATTTATTTAAGCAAGCTTCAGCCTGGAGAACAAGTAGAATTCACACAGGCCGAGGGTCGGCGCGTGTTCCTGTTCATCATCGAAGGCTCGCTGCGTGTGAACGGTGAACATATTCTGCAAGGACGCGATTCCGCTCGTATTGAGCAGGAGCCGAAGCTCTCACTGGAAGCAGAAGATTCTGTTTTTTATATGTTGATTGATTTGCCCTAAAAGGAGGTGCGCACAATGGCGCAGCAGGAAACATGGCTGATCAAGCATGCCGTCACGGGACGTAGCTTTGCTGACAGCCGCAAGCAGAGTTTCGATTGTCATTTTGAATCGGTGGACGGTGTGTTTCGCTTTACGCTTCAAGAGTTGCCGCGTGAGATGGCGGAGGCGATTGTGCGTTATAGCGGGGAGTTGAACGTATTTCGTTTTGTAACCCCGGTAGATGATGGCCCCCTGGTGAAGCATTGGTATTACGTCACCCCGGAAAGTGTGGAATATCATGATCAGACAGATAAGCTTACGTTCGAAGCTAGTTCTGAGATTGAATACCATCCCGAGGAGTATTGGGGCGATTAATCATTCCTTTATCATAAATTTTCAGATATATGATGGATTTTCGAAGGCTCTGCATCATTGCAGGGTCTTTTTGTTATCCGTTCAATATGTTGAGTTCATTGGATACATAATCCTTTGCAGGCTGGTACATCCTATATGTCATATTATCTGTTCGGCTCATTCGTAAAGGGGGAATAACGATGAAGAAAGGGCGCTTTCCCAAGTTGCCGAAGCCACCGTGGAGCCGGAGAGCGATTCCAGCCGCAGACCGCAAGACACGAAATTCCAATGTGCCTAAAGGACTGCCTGAGTCTTCGTGGCTGGAACAGCCGCTACGTAGCAGTGTGGAAGACAATTTGATTGCTTTGCGTGATATTTTTAAGGATTGCTCTGATATCGTCTATCGAGAGCTCATGATTTCCCCTGAACGCAAAGGGTTGTTGGCTTATTTTGAAGGTACGGTAAAATCGGAGGATTTGCAGGATCATATCCTGCGGCCTGTCATTCTGGGCATGATGCTCAAGGACCCTGAAGTGAACGGCAAATTGGAGCCGCTGGATGAAACTCGTATCTCCATGTCCCAGACCAAAACGATGGACGAATGGAAGATGGTATCGGCAGCGATACTGGACGGCAATGCCGCCTTGTTCGTAGATGGCACGCCTCGTGCGTATATTTTTAGCGCCAAGGGGGGCGTTCGTCGTGGCGTAGAGGAACCACAGACAGAAGCGGTTATTCGAGGTCCGCGTGAGGGTTTCACTGAGACTCTTCGCGTTAATACGGCACTGTTACGCTTCAAGCTGAAGACCTCCAAGCTCAAGATGTATAGCATGACCATCGGAACAGAAACTCAAACGAGCGTCGTCCTTACTTATATTGAAGGGATCATAGATTCGAAGCTGGTGGAGGATGTAAAAAAACGGCTCAGCGATATTAAAATTGATGGTGTTCTGGAGACGGGGTATATTGAGGAACTGATTGAGGATCATCCGTTTTCACCGTTTCCGCAAATGGAATACACTGAACGTCCGGATACCGTCACTGCGCAGTTACTGGAAGGACGTTTTGCCATTTTTGTGGACGGAACGCCTTTTGCTCTGATTGGGCCAGTCACCATGTGGCAGATGATGCAAGCGAGCGAGGATTATTACGAGCGCTTTTTCATCAGTAATATGGTGCGCTGGATTCGTTTTCTTTTTCTCATAATGGCTCTCTTTCTGCCTGCATTATATGTAGCGGTGACGACCTTTCATCATGATATGCTGCCGACGACGCTCATCCTGAGTATTGCGGCGGCTCGCGAATCCATCCCTTTTCCAGCACTGGTGGAAGCATTGATGATGGAGATTTCCTTTGAGGCATTACGGGAAGCAGGGATTCGTCTCCCCAAAACGGTCGGTCAGGCCGTCAGTATTCTTGGTGCACTCGTCATTGGGCAGGCCGCAGTACAGGCAGGAATCGTATCGGCGCCCATAGTCATTGTTGTGTCGCTCACAGGTATTGCGTCGTTTACCATACCGCGTTTTAACTTTGCCATCACGGTTCGTCTGCTGCGATTTCCCATCATGCTGATGGCGGGTTTATTCGGATTGTTTGGGATCATTATTGCGACAACGCTGATTGCTACGCATCTAACCAAGCTAACCTCGTTTGGTGTCCCTTATATGAGTGGATATAGCCCATACAACCATATGGATCAAAAGGATATCGTCGTCCGCGCGCCTTGGTGGAAAATGACCAAACGTCCTTCCTGGATTGGTAAAGACAACAACAAACGAGCGAAGGAAAAGATGAATGGAACGCCTAAAAGCGAGGAGGGATGGTGATGAAGCCCAAATCGAATACACAACAAATACGTAAAGTCGCTGTGCTCTGTTGTCTGCTGCTATGCTCTGTTCTCTTGGGAGGATGCTGGGATCGCCGTGAAGTGAATGATGTTGCTTTCGTGATGGGTACCGGGCTGGACAAGGAAGGCGATCAATACCGGGTAACGATGCAAATCGCTCTACCCGGACAACTCGGATCTTCGGGCAGTACAGGAGGAGGGGGAGGTACCAGTGGTACGAAATCCTACTATTTGGAGTCCAAAATAGGCCCAAGCTTTCGAGGAGCAAGTACCGAGGAACAGCGCGGAGTTTCGCGAACACTCAATTACTCCCATCGGCGGGTGCTGCTGTTCGGCGAGGCGCTGGCACGAGAAGGGATTAGCAAAATGATGGATGTACTGGCACGTGTTCCGCAGAACCGTCTGTCGTCCCTGGTTGTTATTACGAAGGGTTCAACGATGGAATTGCTTCAGGCAGATGCTCCGATAGAGCAATATCCAGCAGAAATGGTGCGTGAGCTCAATATTTCCTATATGAAAAAACCTCGTTCCGTTAAGCTGTTGATGAATTCCGTCCTGCTGGAAGGCGTTGACCCGGTGGTACCAGTAATGTCTCTGGTGAAGAATGGGCCCCCTAACCTTAAAGACAAGAAAACGAATATTCAGGTCGATGGACTGGCTGTGTTTCGCAAAGACAGGTTAACAGGAATTATTGATAACCACCTCAGTCGGTTTCTGCTTTTGGGTATGGAGCAAGCCAAGGAGACAGAAATATTTATTCCCCCTCCCAAAGGTAGAGGTTACATATCTGTACACCTCATCGAAAATAAAGTCCAAATTAAGCCCCATATTCAAGGGGATGAGATTCGAATGACCATTCATATGAACTGCAATGGGAATGTGAAGGAAAATGAGACGAGTTTCGATATTTCCAACGAGGAAAATTTGAAGTGGCTGGAGCAGCAGACAGCCGAGGAAATTAAGAGGGAGCTGGGAGAGGCTGTTCAGGTGATTCAGCAAAAGTATCGTTCAGACGTACTTGGTTTGGGCCGGGCTATTATTACGAGTCAACCGGATGAATGGAAACGGATCAAACCCCAATGGGAACAACTGTATCCCAAGGTGAAGGTCACCATAAATCCGGTCGTGCATATTGAGAATATCGGTGCGGTCACCAAACCATTCGGGGTCAAAAAGGAGCAAATCCAATGAATAAAGTATTTCTGTTACCTTTGGTGCTGGTTATGCTCTTCATGTATCTGATGGACCGTAAAAATATTCACAATGCACCAGCCATCAATCGCTGGGTCTCCCGCGTAATGTATGTTATTAGCATTGGTATCTGGATTTACGGAACATCAACGAAGAGCACCGTTTATGTGGCTACATGGCTAACCCGTTTTATTGACATGTGGCTCCCCCCTACGTTGTAAATCGTGTAATGGATGCCTGCGGGCAAAAGGAGGATGTACCTGCATGAAACAGTTCACAACCAGACAAATTGTGCTGCTTGGTGTATTGATGGAGGTCGGTATTACCCTTATACATGCTCCGACGCAGGCAGCGGATCACGCGAATCAGCATGCTTACTGGACCTGTATAATTGCGGCTATCGTACTCTGCTTGCCGATCTGGGCGATGTTGAAACTTAAACGACGGTTCCCTGATCAGGATCTGATGCAGGCGATGGTGAGCTCTCACCCTGTGCTGGGCCGTGTGCTGCTTGCAATCTACCTTATTTTATTCCTGATCATCTTTGCACGGGATTTGAGGATTATTACGGATCTGGTGGAGGTGGTGCTTTTGCCGCTGACTCCGATTGTGGTCACTTCTCTTATTGTGCTGTTGACTCTAGTATTTATGGCTAAAGGCGGAATAAGCACCATCGTGAATATGACCGAGAATTTTATACCGCTGTTGATTGTGACGCTGTTGACCATGCCGCTTTTTTTTGGGCGTAATATGGATTTTTCGATGCTGAGACCCTACTTACATCCAGAAGTAGAGGGAGTAATCAAGGGGAGTTGGCGCATGCTGGGTTATATGGCCGATATTATGATAGTCCCCTTTGTGATTTCTGGGAAGAGCTATAATGGGCGTAGTGCGTGGTTTGGGCATTTGCTCGGAACCGCTTTTCTGACCATGCTGGTGCTGCTATCCGAGTTGGTTATTGGTGTTCCTATCTTGTCACGGCTGTTTTATCCAGCGTATGAACTGGTGCGTCAATTGCAGCTAACGGACTTTCTGGATCGGTTCGATTTGTTCGTGGCAGTACTGACCGTACCGACCTTTCTTACGAAGATTGGGGTTGATCTGTACGTTACCAGTTTGGCGGTAAAACGGATGTTTGCCCAAGCCTGGGGGAGCCTGATGGTTTGGCCCGTAGGTTTGTTAGGCTATGTCTGTTCGTTTATGCTGTTCTCCAACATTGTGCAAATTTATGAGTTCAGCCGGGAGTGGACCGCGGTGATGATCATTTTTTTTGTTATCATGCCTTTGTTGCTATGGATGTTGCTCCGACCCAAATCTAAAGGGAAAGGCGGAGATGATAGGGCATCTAACGGAGAGCGGGATAGCAGTAGTCAGAAAGAAAGCCAGCATGGAGGCAGAACAGAACACGGCCACTTATAAGATTACTGTATTCATCGGAAAAGTAATTCTTATTTGTCTTTTACCCCTCTGATTGTATACTTGGTAGAAAGAAATACGACATCTACAAGGGAGGCAACAGAATGGCACAACGCATGGCAGGCAAGAGAGTCGCTCTTGCTGGTCCCCGTAAAGCAGAAGAAATGGCGCTGCTAGTTGTGAAGATGGGGGGTGAGCCAGTACAGCGCCCGGCCCAGGGTACCGTTTTTCTGGATGATATCGAGCTGCGCAACGCTGTTGTATCGTGGGTGAAGCACCCTCCGGACTGGTACATCTTCACGACAGGTATGGGGCTGGATGCCCTGTTCGATATGGCAGAGGATATGGGCGTGGCTGAGCAGATTATGGAGCTGCTGCAATCTTCCAACATTGCAGCGCGGGGCTACAAGACGGTCAATGGACTCAAAAAGCGTGGCTTTACGCCAGCAGTACGAGACGAGGACGGAAGTTTGATCGGATTGACAGGAGCTTTCGCCCCATACGATCTGAAGGGAAAAGAAGTATTGTTGCAACTGCATGGCGATCCAGCCCCACGGTTGGTAAAGTGGCTGGACGAGCAGGGGGCAGTAACCCGCCAGGTACTTCCTTATAAGCATATCCCACCTGAGGAAGCAAAATTGCAGGCGTTACTGGAGGATGTTATCCATCGTAATGTTGATGCTGTTACGTTCACGAGTGGTCCGCAAATTCGATTTTTAGCCCAATATGCGAGAGAGCAAAATCGAATCGAGGATTTACTGGAGGCTTTCCGTGAGGATGTGATTGCTGTATCAGTAGGGAAGGTGACTGCACAGTCCATTGTGGAAGAAGGGATTGATCGAGTCGTGTTTCCAACCGAAGAACGCATGGGCGCGATGATGGTGGAGCTGGGCAAATATTTTGAGCATAACGATTCGGTGCATGGCTGTGGTCTGAAGATCATGAATGGTCATTGAAATGAGATGGAAATGAGATAGAAATTATAAATATAGTATGCTAAAAATGAACTTATATTTTTGGATAAAGCGTAAAATAAAGATAAGGGCCTGCGAGGTCTTTATCTTTTTTTTTTGTTGGACATGCATCGACAAAGATTTTTGTTATAGCGAAAATATTTAGCTAATATAATGAATAAGTTTCGATGCATGATACTTAGGACAGGAGCTGAGACGTTAATGAATTCTATTTGTGTATTTGCCGGGTCCAGACCTGGACATTCATCGGTATATGTTGAAGCGGCAGGCAAGCTGGGAGAAGCCATGGCTCGCCATCATATCCGTCTGATCTACGGTGGCTCCAGTAGGGGGCTGATGGGAGAGGTGGCGGATGGAATACTGGCGGGTGACGGTCAGGTCACTGGCATTATGCCCACCCTGTTATTTGATGCAGAGATCATTCATCGGGGAGTTACCGAGTTCATTGAGGTAGCAAGCATGCATGAGCGTAAAGCGGCAATGAGCGAGATGGCCGATGCGTTTATTGCCCTTCCGGGTGGCTTGGGAACCTTTGAGGAGCTGTTCGAGGTATTGTGCTGGGCGCAAATCGGCATTCATCGCAAGCCGATTGGGCTGCTGAATGTGAATGGATATTTTGACCCGTTAGTAGAAATGGTGCGTCATAGCGTGCAAGAAGGGTTTACCGGGGCTGAGCATCCAGCGTTATTAAGTATCTCTGCGGACCCGGACGAATTGCTACATATGTTAAAAAATAAAGCAGAGAACTTGAAATAAAGCGTTTTTCGTGCTTGCACAACTGATTGAGGCAAGGTTATGATAAGACCCATAATCAAATAGCGGACAGACAAGGTGCCTTTGCGGTTGAGCAAAGGGTAACAGGGAATCGGGTGCAAATCCCGAGCGGTCCCGCCACTGTAAGGAAGAGGATTTTTTTAAATGGTCACTCGTGAAAAACGGGGAAGACGAAAGAATCTGTTGATGCCAAGCCAGGAGACCTACCTTGATCTGTATGCACCGTTAACCTTCGCGGAGAGGATGGGTGTACGAAATCAGGAAATCAGGCACACGTTGCTTTTTCCATGTTGGTTAGAGGTTTGCGTGGATATGAACGTGCAGCAGCGTTTGAAGCGTAAACAGACAGGTGGAAAACAACGGCAGGCTGGAGGAAGACAAATAGTGTCTTCTTACGCTGTTTTTTCGTCTGATGAGAGATACGTACATAGAAACCCCATCCGGGCAGGATGGGGTTTTTTGAGTTACACGATGTGCATAAATCATTGAAATAGATAGGATAGCTACCCTGAAAAGGGTGAATAGGAGGAGCACGATGAGCCCATTAGGAAAATTGCTGGTGATTGGATTTGGACCAGGAGATATGGAACATATCACAAAACGGGCGCTGGATGCGCTGGCCGAAAGTGAGGTCATTATCGGCTACAATACCTACGTTGATTTGATCCGTCCGTTGTTGAACGGACAGGAGATTGTACGCACAGGGATGACAGAGGAAGTGAGCCGTGCGCAGGAGGCGGTTCGCCAAGCAGAGATGGGCAAGAAGGTAGCTGTCATTTCCAGTGGAGATGCAGGAGTCTATGGTATGGCAGGGCTGGTGTACGAAGTGCTGATGCAAAAAGGCTGGCGACGCGAGGACGGGGTTGAGGTAGAAGTCGTACCGGGGATCTCGGCTATTCAGTCCTGTGCCTCACTGTTGGGGGCGCCAGTTATGCATGATGCTTGCACGATCAGTCTGAGTGATCATCTGACCCCATGGGAAACGATTGTGAAGCGTGTAGAAGCAGCGGCTTCGGCCGATTTTGTGATTGCATTATACAACCCGCGCAGTGGTCGGCGTACCCGCCAGATTGTGGAGACGCAGTCCATTTTGCTGCGTTACCGCGATCCGCAAACTCCAGTTGGGTTGGTGAAAAGTGCTTATCGTGAACGTCAGCAAGTTATTGTAACGACGCTGGAAGATATGCTGAATCATGACATCGGGATGCTGACAACTGTAATCATCGGCAATTCCTCGACAACGGTGTATGACGGCTTGATCGTGACTCCGCGCGGATATCAGCGCAAATACACGCTGGATGCGACCGAGCAAGCGCTCAAGCCGCATCAGCGTCTCCGTACGGAAGCAGAGCCGTGGTCGCTGGGCGCGCAAGAGGCCGCACCGCAGGCAGGCGCAGCCCCGACTACGCCCGCTGGACCCTCCGCGAGCGGCGCTGCGGTTGCGACGCAGGCACGCCCGCAAGCGATGGCTGCCGTGCAGGCAACGACCGCTGTGCAAACCGGGGCGGCCCCGGCATCGCTAGCGGCAGAGGCACTAAGCCGCCTCGCTGTCGGCGGCAAGCTGCCTGGCGCAGCCAACGCTCGCTGGAGCGGGCAAGCGCCTACCGCCGAGAGCACCGCCGGAACGTCAGCAGTGGCCGGAGTGGGGGCCCCGGCCGGGATGGCGACAGGCGGCTTTGGCAAGCCTGCGCTATTTGAGGTGGGCGTTTCCCCGGGTGTGGGAAACAAGAAATTCACCGCTCGCCAGATGGCGCTGCTCGCCGAGGTAGCGGGTGATGACGGCGAGCTGGAATACACGCCAGATCATCAGATCGTGCTGCGCGTACCGTGTGCAGACCCCGAGGAACTGGTCGGACGGCTGCGGGATGAACGATTCATTGTCATGCCGATTGGCGATGTGTTTAAGGTGAAGGCGTGCGACTTCTGCAATATGGAGAAGGATGACGCTGTGCCTGTGGCTGAGCATTTACAGGTTGTACTTGGCGGATTACAGGCACCCAAGGAAACGAGCATTGCTTTGAACGGATGCGGTATGGCCTGCTATGGAGCGGTGCTGGAGGATATCGGCATCGTCTATCGCAAGGGAGGATACGACCTCTTCCTTGGTGGCAAAAAATTCGGTCGCAATGCTCATGCCGCTCAGCCCGTAGCGGAAGGGATTCCGGGTGATCAAATTACTGACATCGTGGAGAACGTCATCGCTGAATATAAGGAAAAAGGGCATCCGAACGAGCGTTTTCATAAATTTTTTAAACGTGTAGGCGTCGTTGCGGGTTTCCGGCATGAAGATGCACCAGCAACGGTAGAAGTGAATGCGGTTTGTGGTGATTAATGGACTGAAGGCCTGATGAACTGGATACAAGCATATATATAAAATAGGGCGTCATGCAGGCTATCCCTATTAAAGAGGAGGAAAAAACAGCAGTGGATGCAATATTGTTAGTTGGACATGGAAGTCGGGACCCGGAGGGGAATCAGGAACTGCTGGAATTTGCACAGGCAGTGGCAGACCGGGTACCGGATATGTGCGTGGAAACCTGTTTCTTGGAGTTGGCACGTCCCAGCATTGCTGATGGGATGCAAACATGTGTGGAGAAAGGTGCGACGCGTGTCGTTCTCATTCCGATTATCTTGTTCGCAGCGGTACATGCCAAAATTGATATTCCGATGGCTATTGATCGGGCAAAAGCAAAATATCCGCAGGTGGAATTTGTATATGGACGCCCGATTGGCGTTCACGAGAAAATCGTAAGCATTCTGCAAAGCCGCTTGAAAGAGGCCCGTCCGGTTGCAGTTCCAGTGGGAATGAATAGCGCTGTAGAGGCATTTGCCGAGGTATCCGACGAAGAAACGGCGGTACTTGTGTTAGGACGCGGAAGTAGCGATCCAGATGCGAACAGTGACTTTTTCAAAATCACCCGTATGCTATGGGAACAGCTTTCTTATACGTGGGTAGAGAGCAGCTTTATCGGTGTGACGCAGCCTTCTTTTCCCGATGGATTGGAGCGTTGTGTACGACTGGGGGCCAAAAAGATTATCGTGCTTCCCTATTTTCTGTTCACGGGTGTGCTGATTAAGCGCATCGGAGAAATGACCCAGGAATTTGCCGAGGCTCACCCTACATTACAAGTGGAGATGGGAGGATATTTTGGTTTTCATCCTCAATTGATTGAACTGGTGCTGGAGCGAGCTAAGGAAGGCTTGTTCGGCAAGGTTACGGCCAATTGTGATAACTGCCAGTTCCGTCTGGAGGCGCAGGAGCACCACCATCATCACCACGACCATGACCATGACCATGACCACCATCACGATCATGAGCATCATCACCATCATCATGCACATGAGCACGATCATCATGATCACCATACACACAGCCACGATCACACTCATGAGCATGTCCATGCTCACAGCCATGATGACCATGATCACCATCATGAGCATTCACATACGCCATCTGTAGTGAATGGAAGCGGGCAGGTGAAGGGCTCATGATATTCATGCTATGTGGAACGAGCGATGCTCGGGAATTGGCGCTGCAAATCCGTGACAATGGCTTCAACGTATTGACCTCGGTCGTAACCGAAAGTGCGGCAGCCAGCTTGGCCGAAGCAGGGCTGGACGTACGTACAGGCCGAATGACAGCCGATGAAATGAGTGCAATGATTCGGGATCAGGGAATACAGGCGGTTGTTGATGCCAGTCATCCTTTTGCAGAAGAAGCACATGCGAATGCGATGACAGCTGCTCGCGAATCCGGAGTTCCTTATATTCGCTACGAGCGGGCGGGACTGGTGTATGACAATCATCCATTGCTCCACATCGTGTCTTCCTATGAAGAGGCCGCATTAGAAGCGAAGCAACTCAAAGGCTCTGTAATGCTTACGACAGGTAGTAAGACGCTCGGCACGTTCACCAAGCATTTACTCGGAGACCCGGAGATTCGTCTGGTTGCACGCATGCTGCCGCGCTTGGACAATATGGAGAAATGCGGCGAACTGGGCATGGAGCAAAAGAATATTATTGCCATGCAGGGACCCTTTTCCCGCGAGATGAACGAAGCATTGTACAAACACTATGGCACGACCGTGATGGTCACCAAGGAAAGCGGACGCACGGGAGCAGTGGATGAAAAGGTTCAATCTGCATTGGAGCTGGGGATTCACGTACTTTTGATTTCCAGGCCGGAAGTGGAATTTGGCACAGTATTTGATCATTTCGACGGAGTCATTAACGCACTGCGCACAGCAAAAGAGAAAACTTCAATTTGAGTTGAGTCTTGCCCTTGCGAGTCCAGTTAATCAGGAACGACTTCTGGCATGTATTTAAAATATAGTCATCTTAAAATAGGTGTTTTTAAGAGGTATCTATGATTTTGTAGCAATGAATTGTCATTTTCCTAAACTATTTTCTAATTTTCCATAAGGGAGTGGTCTACCATGGATTTTAAAACAGAATTTAAACCGCTAACGGTACAGCCGCAGGAGATTGAAGGCAAAAGCTTCGAGATGATCACAGAAGAATTGGGAGAGCATCCTTTTACAGCAGAGCAATATCCCGTTGTACAGCGTGTCATTCATGCATCTGCTGATTTTGAGCTGGGCCGCAGCATGGTGTTTCATCCAAAGGCGATTGAAGCTGGGATTGCAGCTATTCGTGCAGGACAGCAGGTAGTGGCGGATGTGCAGATGATTCAAGCGGGGCTGAGCAAGGATCGTATCCGTCAATTTGGCGGGGATGTGCATGTGTACATATCTGACCCTGATGTCATGGAAGAAGCGAAAAGGCTGAATACGACACGCGCCATTATTTCAATGCGCAAAGCGATTCAGGCGGGCGAAGGTGGCATTTATGCCATTGGTAATGCGCCGACAGCGTTGCTGG
Source organism: Paenibacillus sp. S29 (assembly GCF_049319765.1). Lineage (NCBI taxonomy): Bacteria > Bacillati > Bacillota > Bacilli > Caryophanales > Paenibacillaceae > Paenibacillus > Paenibacillus sp. S29. The sequence continues at coordinate 460,860 of NZ_JBMOUI010000001.1, forward strand.
AGTTGATCCGTCTGGTAAAAGAAGGAGCGGCTAAACCCGGACTGGTGATTGGCATGCCCGTCGGTTTCGTATCGGCAGCAGAATCTAAGGACGAACTGCGCAAGCTGGATATTCCGTTCATTACGAATATTGGACGCAAGGGCGGCAGTACAATTGTCGTAGCAGCATTGAATGCGATCTCCTTAATGGCTGTCCGCTAGATGCGGTTGTCCGTTTGCTGTATCATGAAATGAATTAGAACATGATCAGCAGAAGAGGTTAAGGAGGAATTGGCATGGAAAAGGAAGCGGCGTCCGCCAACAGGCCCAAACGGATGAAAAGCGGTGAAGCTCCCGCGCCGGACAAGCCGATGCGGTCAGGCTTTACGACGGGGGCTTGTGCGGCTGCAGTGGCCAAAGGAGCGGTGCAACTGCTCATCACGGGCATTCCACCGAAGGAAGCAGTGATATCGTTGCCCGCGGGATTCGATCATGCGTTTGAGCTGATCGAGCCTGTGTTGGACGCGGACGAAGCTTCCTGCACGACGATCAAGGACGGTGGCGATGACCCAGATGCCACGCATCAGGCGAAAATTATCGCGTCCGTTAGCTGGCGCGAGGAGCCGGGTATTGAGCTGGATGGCGGCATCGGCGTAGGACGGGTAACGAAGCCCGGTCTGCCTGTGCCTGTCGGGGAAGCGGCGATTAATCCGGTGCCGCGACGTATGATTATGGAGGCTGTGACAGGCGTGCTTGAAGAGCACGGATCGGCCAAAGGTGTCCGTGTCGTCATCAGCGTACCGGACGGCGAAGAAATCGCCAAGAAAACGCTGAACGGGCGTCTTGGCATTCTTGGCGGTATTTCCATACTAGGCACGCGTGGTGTGGTCGTTCCGTTTTCCACGTCAGCTTATAAAGCCAGTGTCGTGCAGGCCATATCGGTTGCACAAGCGATGAACTGCCAGGAAATAGTCCTGACCACAGGCGGCAGCAGTGAAAAATATGCCATGCAAATGTACGATCAGCTGACGGAAGAGGCCTTTATTCAGATGGGGGATTTTGTCGGCTTTGCCATTAAGCATGGGAAACGGCTGGGAATGAAAAAGATTATTCTCGTCGGTATGCCTGGCAAGCTGTCGAAGGTAGCTCAAGGTGTCATGATGGTTCACTCCAAGAGTGCTCCGGTGGATTTTGGTTTTTTGGCTGAGGTCGCGCGTGAAGCGGGGGTGGATGAGTCGCTTGCAGCGTCAGTGGCAGAGGCGAATACAGCTACGCAGGTGGCGGATATGATGACCGAAGCGAATGCGCTTAGCTTTTTTGAAAAGTTGTGTACCTATGGATGTTCGCATTGTCTGGACCATGCAGGTGGTGGAATTGTCGTGGAAATGGTACTGGTAACGATGAAAGGGAACGTGCTGGGGAGGGCGAGAGTCGGTGAGTAGAGTGATTCGTGTCATTGGTATCGGTGAAAATGGAGCGGCAGGTCTGTCGCAGGAGACGCTGGAGCACATTGAGCGTGCCGACCTGCTGGTTGGTGGAGAACGCCAGCTAGCCTTTTTCAAGGCATTCGTAGGGGAAAAACGAACATTAAAGAGCGGCTTATCTGCCGTGGTAGAAGAATTGGGACGGTTGCGCAAGGACAAGGATATTGTCGTGCTTGCGTCAGGCGATCCGCTTTTTTTTGGAATTGCAGGTTATTTGTCTGCCAAGCTAGGGTCGAAACATCTGGATATTTTGCCGCATCTCAGCTCGGTTCAGCTGGCGTTTGCGCGTCTCGGTGAAAGCTGGCAGGATGCGGTGCTGGAAAGCGTACACGGCCGTCCGATGACCGGACTGGCGCAGCGAATCGATGGACAGAACAAGGTCGCGCTGCTGACTGACGACCGAAATCATCCCGCCGCAGTCGCTGCCTATCTGCTGCATTATGGCATGACGGAATATGATGCCTTTGTCGGCGAGCATTTGGGCGGACCGGACGAGGTGTATCAGCATTATACGCTGGATGAGATGGCGCAGAGAACGTTCCAACCACTGAATGTGGTTATTTTGCGCCGCCGTAAGGGAGAAGACGTGCCTGCAATTCGTCGGGGATTTGGCTTCGAGGATGCGGAATTTCACCAGCGTAAGCCGGAAAAAGGACTGATCACGAAGCGTGAAGTACGCGTATTCAGCTTGTCCGAGCTGCGTCTGACCGAACGAAGCATCGTATGGGATATCGGCGCAGGTTCCGGCTCTGTAGCGGTGGAATGTGCGCGGCTGGCCAAGTATGGGCAAGTATTTGCCATTGAGAAGAACGAAGGCGATTTGGCTAATGTCGAAGCGAACAAAATCAAATTCCGCACCGATTTCCCGGTTATTCATGCCAAAGCGCCTGCCGGACTGGAAGATCTGCCAGACCCGGATGCGGTGTTTATCGGTGGGAGCGGGGGAGAATTGGCCGAACTAATTCGTCTGTGTGCTTCCCGTCTGCGGAAGGATGGACGAATTGTAGTGAATGCTGCAACGATTGAGACGCTGCATGATGGGATGAAGGCGATGCAAGCAGCAGGTCTCGATACTTCGGTGACGTTATTGCAAACAGCGCGCAGCAAGCCGATTTTGAATATGACTCGTTTTGACGGACTCAATCCGATATATGTCATTACAGGACAGCCGTCGGTGGACGTGGCTGACGAAGTAGCAGGGGAGTAAGCTGGTAATTCAAGAGGGGGAGAGAGACAGCATGAATACGGCGGCAACAGGAACACTTTACGGCGTAGGCGTGGGGCCGGGTGATCCCGAGCTGATTACAGTCAAGGCGTATCGCATGATTCAGGAATGTGCAGTTGTGGCTTATCCGAAGAAACGTCGGGGAGGTAAGTCGTATGCTCACGAAATCGTGGAGTTGTACGTCAATCCGGAGGAAAAGGAGATGCTGGGACTCATTTTTCCAATGACCAAGGACCCGGTTGTACTGGAGCGTGAGTGGAACAAAACGGTGGTTGCTTGCTGGGAGGCACTGAGCCAAGGCAAAGATGTAGCCTTTGTCACAGAGGGAGACCCTAATCTGTACAGTACCTTTATTCATTTGGCACGGCTCATGAAGGATCTCCATCCTGAGGTGCCGATTGTATCTATTCCGGGCATTTCGTCTGTGTTGGGAGCGGCGGCAGCGCTCGAATTGCCTTTGGCAGACGGAGATCAGCAGGTCGGTATTATTCCGGCTACGGATGATCGGGAAGCGATGAAGCGGGCGATTGAGAATCACGATACGGTCGTGTTTATCAAGGTTGCCAAGGTGCTGGATTTGATTTTGGATGTGCTGGATGAACTCCATCTTGGGGACCGTGCATCAGTCATTACCAAGGTCACTTCCCCTTATGAAATGGTATGGCGCGACGCACGTGAGCTGCGCGGACAGGAGCTTGAATATTTGAGTTTAATGGTGGTGAGCAAATGACGTTGGAGCCCAAAGTATATATCGTAGGAGCAGGTCCAGGCGACCCGGAGCTGATTACGGTCAAAGGCTCTCGGATTCTACGCACGGCCGATGTGGTATTGTACACGGATTCGCTCGTGAACGACGAGCTGATTGCCACGGCCAAGCCAGAGGCGCAGGTACTGCAAAGCTCAGGCATGGATTTGGAGCGGCAGGTCGAGATTATGAGCGAGGCTGTGCAGGCTGGACGCAGTGTAGCTCGCGTACATACAGGTGATCCGGCAGTGTATGGTGCGATTTTGGAGCAAATGGTGTTGCTGAAGCAGCGCGGAGTAGCATACGAAATCGTACCAGGCGTCAGCTCGGTCTTTGCTTCTGCGGCGGTGCTGGGTGCAGAGCTAACTGTGCCTGACCTGACACAGACGGTCATTCTGACGCGTGCCGAAGGCCGTACACCTGTACCGGATCGGGAAAAGCTGCGTGACTTGGCATCCCATCACTGTACAGTGGCACTGTTCCTCAGCGCAACGCTGGCAAAGAAGGTGGTCGTTGAGTTTCTGGCAGCAGGCTGGAGTGAGGACACGCCTGTAGCGGTTGTGCAGCGCGCGACCTGGCCGGATCAAAAGATCGTGCGCACGACGCTTGCTCAATTACCCGCCGATTTGCGTGCAGCAGGCATAACGATGCATGCCATGATTTTGGCAGGCTGGGCGCTCGATCCGGGACTGGTGGACAAGGACGCGCATCGTTCCAAGCTGTATGACAAGTCGTTCACCCATGGCTACCGGAAGGGAGTGAAGCCCGGTGAGTAATCCATTTGCCGCTGTGGCGATCACGAAGCATGGAGTGGAAATGGTCCGCAATTTGGGAGCCAGCTTTCCGGGTACCGATGTGTATTACATGTCCAAATTTGAGCGTGGCGACGAGCAGGAGCGTGGCATTCAGTTGTTCGAAGGCTCGGTCAAGCTGATTTTGCCGGATTTATTTAAACAATATAACGGTATTATTTTATTTATATCTCTCGGTGCAGTGGTTCGTATGATTGCACCAATTTTGGTGGATAAAAAGGTAGACCCGGCGGTAGTTGTCATTGATGATCGTGGCGAGCATGTTATTAGCGTATTGTCTGGCCATTTGGGTGGCGCCAATGAATTGACCCGCCATGTAGCGGCTGTACTGGGCGCACGTGCTGTAATCACGACTGCATCGGACGTGCAGGGCACGATTCCGGTGGACATGTTTGGTCGGGAATTGGGTTGGGTGGTCGATAGCTTCGACAAGGCCACTCCTGTGAGCGCCGCTGTTGTGAACGAGGAGCCTGTTGCGCTCATACAAGAGACAGGCGAACGGAACTGGTGGCGTTATGACAAGCCTGTACCTGGGCATATCAAGGTATATGCTTCGACGGCAGAAGCATTGCAAGAACCGTTTAACGCCGCGTTGGTCGTGAGTGACCGTTTATTGGAGCCGGAGGAAGAGGAGCAGCTTCTTTCTAATGGCGTGCTGTACCGTCCGAAAAGCTTGGTGCTCGGCATCGGCTGCAACCGTGGGACTGCATTGGAGGAACTGGAGGCGGGTGTGCTGGACACCTTGCAAGAGCTGCGTTTGTCCGTGAAAAGCGTACGGAATATTGCCACCATTGATCTGAAAAAGGACGAAGAGGGCTTACTTGCCCTTTGCGCCAAATACGGTTGGGAACTGGTGACGTATACTCCGTCAGAGCTGAATACGGTGCAGCTTCCCAATCCATCGGAAACCGTCTTCAAATACACTGGCGCATATGGGGTCAGTGAACCTTCAGCCTTGTTGTCTTCTGGTGCAGACCATTGGCTGCTGGAGAAGAAAAAAAGCGGCAATATGACGCTGTCTGTAGCGCGGGTTTCCTATGACTGACATCATGAAGCAGGCTGTACAGTCTGATCCGTCTGCCGCTACGCGCAGAAGCCGTATTGTTGTTGCCGGAACAGGCAGCGGCGCAGGCAAAACGACGGTTACCCTCGGGCTGATGAAGGCGTTCGCCGACAGCGGCCTGCGAGTGCAGGGTTTTAAATGCGGGCCGGATTATATCGATCCGACCTATCATACTGCCGCGACCGGGACCTCTTCCCGTAATCTGGATTCATGGATGACCTCACCGGATACGGTGCGTGAAACCTTTATCCGTGCTTCCGAAGGCGCGGATATTTCCGTGATTGAAGGCGTCATGGGGCTGTATGACGGCAAGGACCCGCTCAGTAACACCGGCTCGACCGCTGAGATCGCCATGCTGACGGACAGCCCTGTATTGCTGGTGGTCGACGTGCGCAGTATGGCACGAAGCGCCGCCGCTATTGTGCTCGGCTTTCAGCGCTTGGAGCCCAAGCTGCGCATTGTGGGCGTAATTGTGAATCGCTGCGGTAGCCAAGGGCACTATGGCATCGTCAAAAAGGCGATTGAGCAGGAGTGCGGCATCCCCGTGCTCGGCTGGTTAAAGCGTGATGACGGGCTGGATATTCCTGAGCGTCATCTGGGTTTAGTACCCGCTGTGGAACGCGGCGAGCTGGAGCCGCTTTTCCAACGGGCGGCAGAGCTGATCCGCGCGGGTACGGATCTGGATGCACTGCGGGCATTGGCGGATTCGGCTCCGCCCTTGTCTCTGCCCGCACAACCGTTGTTTCCCCCGGATTGGCTTCCATCAGCAGGGCATGAAGCTGATACCGGGGAACGTCCCGTCATCGCCGTCGCCAGAGATGCGGCGTTCAATTTTTACTACCCGGAAAATATGGATTTGCTACGTCAGGCGGGAGCAGAGATTGTCTATTTCAGTCCGCTGGCGGGAGAACGCGTACCTGAGCAGGCAAGCGGCCTATACCTGGGCGGCGGTTTCCCCGAAGAGTTTGCCGCAGCTATCGCTGCAAATACGGGCTTTTTGGAAGATATCCGCAACGCGGTAAGCCGGGATATGCCAGTATTCGCCGAATGCGGCGGTTATATGGTACTGGCACGGACACTTACGGATCGTATGGGGAATGCCTATCACATGGCCGGGGTTATTCCGTCGGACGTCCGCATGCAGGAGAAACGGGCTGCACTGGGATACCGGGAAGCAACCGCTTTGCAGGATTGCTTGCTGCTGGAGGCTGGAGAGACCATTCGGGGACATGAATTTCATTATTCTGTCATGCACTATGATGAATCATCCGCCCCCTACTCCTACGCCTATCAAACCAAGGGGATGCGTGGTCTCCAGAGTGAGGGTTATGCGAAAGGGAACCTTTTGGCAGCCTACACGCATATTCATCTCGCTTCTCTTCCCAAGGCGGCAGCACGCTGGGTGGAACAATGCCGGGCTTACGGTCAATAGGTTTGCAAACGAGTCCACTACTTCATATAAACGAAAAAAGCCGAGTCCCCTAAAGGGTCCGGCTTTTCTAAATTTCAATAGATTTAAACCTTACATAGTATGGAAGCGTATACATTACTTTTTTGGTGACTCGCTTACATGAGCTTTTTCAGCTGGGAAATCCTTCCCTGGCTCACGCCAAGCATGGAGGCGAGTTGTTTTTGTGAAGATGCTGGATGTTCTTCCATAAGCTCTCTCATTTTCTCCAAAATAACGTCTGTGCGCTGATAAATTTTTTTCATATGCATATTTTGCTTAAGTGGAGGTGAATGGGTTTCAGTCGCTGTGACCGGAATTAAATCTTCCGTTTTCATCGAGGCTGCACATTCATCGCAGATAAACTGATCTTTAAAGTAGGTGTTGGTATCAACCGCACCGCAAAATATACAGTTGGTTGATTTGTACTTACGGAGCATGAGTGTCTGGTCTTCAATAAAAAACTCTAATGGATCGCCGATGTCAATCTCCATCGTCATGCGCAACTCTTTAGGAAGCACAATTCGCCCCAAGCTGTCCAAGGGCCGGGTCATTCCAGTCCTTTTCATTCATGCAACCTCCCCGGTTTTTTAAGATTTATAGAATGTATAAGGTTTGAGGCAATTCTTATCAATTCTATAACCGCAAGCATAAATTCTTACAAAAAGCGGCCCTTCATTGTTAATCAAGCATGGACGCACTTTTTTTCTTACGAGTATACCATAAACAGGCCGAATCGCCATCGTTCAGATTTATAAAGTTTGAATAAGTTTTAATAAGTTTATTGCGAGCGAACATATATGCTATAATCGTCTGCTAAAGGATTTAATAGGCCGTCTGTAGAATTATTTATATATGCCGTAGCTCGGACAATGATGGCGGTGTTATGAGAAATGGATAAGGGCCAAACGGAATTTTCTGAGCGTTTTGACCCCACAAACAAGAATAAATGACACGGGCCCCGCCTTTAAAGTCCTTATATACAAGTCAGGCAAGGAGGATTTATCATGGAAAAAAGAAAAGCATTGTTGTTAGGAGATTATTCGTATCCGGAGTTTCACCCGCTGCAAGGGGTGGACGAAGAGATTAGCCATATTTTACAGGATTGGATGACCGTACAGTGCAGTGAGAATCGTAAAATGCTGCTCAAGGAAAATCTAACCTCATTTGATCTATGTATCTCGTACTGCGATAGCCGCAAGGAGGTTCTGTCACCTCAACAAACAGCAGGATTGCTGTCTTATGTTAGTGGCGGGGGTGGATTGCTTGTGCTGCATAACGGAATCACATTGCAAGGACGGTATGAAATTGCACAGTTAATGGGGGCACGTTTCTTGCGACACCCGGCTGCAGGTCCACTTTCCTTCAAAGTAACGGAGCCGGATCATCCGATTATGGAAGGAATCGAGCCGTTCGAGATGCAAGAGGAGCCGTATCGTTTTGATTTTGATCCTTTCACTGAAAAAACACTATTGATGGAATATGAACACGAAGGCCAGTGGTGGCCGGCGGCATGGTCACTGTCCTATGGCTTGGGTCGGGTCGTCTATTTGATGCCTGGACATAATCAGCCAAGCTTCCAACACGAGGGATACCGCAAGCTGCTGCTTCAGGCTGCCAAGTGGGCTGGACGCTTTCCGGGTTAAACATAGATCATTCCATTCATTGAGGAAGGGGAGCTGCGAACTTTATGCGGCTCCCCTTTTCAGGTTATACTATAGGTAATCACAGGTAGGGGAGGATATATTATGAGCGATTTGTTCAAAAAAGCCATCTCATTGGGGTGGGGCCTCACCGTTGTCAGCAAAGAAAAGGTGGAGAAAGCCGTCGAGGATCTTGTAAACCGGGGAGAACTTGCGCCCTCGGAATCCAAAGCGCTGGTCGATCGTCTGATCGAACGAGGGGCAGAGGAACAGGGACAATTCAAAACAGTGATCCGCGAACAGGTTAGCCGCATTTTGCAGGAGCTGGAAGTCCCTACCGAAAACGATGTTACAAGTTTGGAGCAGCGTGTGGCATTGTTGGAAAAACAGGTAGCGGAGCTGGAAAAAGAAAAGGCGGCGCTTACGGGTTCGAGCGACGCTGAAGAAGCGAACCGGCTGGATTAAAATGGCGGTTCGTATGAAGCACGCCGGTCGTTACCGGGAAATTGCCATGGCGCTGGCGCGTCATGGCTTTGGCTATATGGTGGAAGAAATGGGACTGTTCCAGCTGCTGTCATTGCCTCGCAAGTGGCTGACGAGAGAAACTCCCGAGTCCAAAACGCTAGGTGAACGGATTCGACTTGTGCTGGAGGATCTGGGGCCTGCATTCATCAAGCTTGGACAGTTGGCAAGCACACGTGCTGACCTGCTGCCGGAGCCTATTATCCGTGAGCTGGTTAAGCTTCAGGATCAGGTACCACCGTTTTCATCTGAAACGGCGCGTGGCATTCTGGAGCAAGAGCTGGACACGTCATTAGAGGACATACTGGTTCGTTTTGACGATGTTCCGCTGGCCGCTGCTTCGATCGGGCAAGTGCATCTGGGCAAGCTGCACAGCGGCGAAATGGTCGCCATTAAAATCCAGCGTCCTGGCGTTAATCGCATTATTCGGCGAGATTTGGACATTTTGCGGGAACTGACCGCTATGGCAGCCAAGCGCTGGGAGTGGGTAGAGCGATATCAGCTTCGCCAGATGGTGGAGGAGCTGGGGAGATCGCTCATTCAGGAGCTGGATTACAACCATGAAGCCCGTAATACAGAGAAGATTGCGCTCCAATTTGAGCAGGACCCACATATCTATATTCCGAAAATATACTGGGATCATACCTCTTCCCGTATACTGACTATGGAGTTTCTAGACGGAACTCACTTGGGTAGTCGTGAAGAGCTATTACGCCGTGGATATAACTTGAAAGAACTGGCGCAGCGGCTGGTGAACAGCATGCTGCATCAAATTTTTATAGAGGGATTTTTTCATGCCGATCCCCATCCGGGGAATTTACTCGTTTTGAAAAATGGCAGTCTCGCTTATTTGGACTTTGGCATGACGGGAAGGTTGAGCGAAGAGATGAAGAATCATCTCGCTTCCCTCATTATTGCCCTGATGCGCAAAAATACCGATGCCATGGTTCGGTCTATCGAACGTTTGGGTCTGGTCGAACCGGACACCGACCTGAATGCGCTGCGTGCTGATCTGGACAAGATACGCGAAGATTACTCAGACGTTCCTTTCTCACAGATCAGTATTGGTGATGCTTTGAACGACCTATTTGGCGCAGCGCAGCGCCATCGGATTGGTTTGCCGTCGGACGTCCTGTTGCTAGGCAAGGCGTTGCTGACACTGGAGGGGGTCGTGGAGCACCTGGACCCCGATCTCAGTATTATCGCTTTGGCTGAGCCCTTTGGTAACAAGCTGTTGAAGGAACGCTTCAGCGGTCGTCGTATCCGAGGCAAGCTGCTGGGTGGTGCGACTGAGCTGGTGGAGACGCTGATGGAACTACCAGGACATGCGAGGCATTTGGCCTCGATTATCAGCAAGGGCAAGCTTAAGCTGGAGGTTACTGTGCCGGAGCTGGAAATGCTTCTGCGCAGGCTGGATCAGATCAGCAACCGTCTGTCATTCAGTATCGTGCTGTTAGCGTTCAGCATTATTATGGTCGGACTGATTATCGGTTCATCGCTGAATCATCAGGTGACCATGCTGTGGAATGTACCTGCCATTGAAATCGGCTTTGTTGTCGCTCTCTTAATGGTTGCCTTTTTACTATATTCCATTTTTAAATCGGGAAGATTCTAGATACTGACCAGAAAGGAAAACTTATGGATACACATAAGATGAATAATCTCCAAATTGCAGATGTGCCATGGCACCGCCTGACTACTCCTTATGGTAGGGGCACGGAGTTGCCACAATTGATATCCAACGGGGAGTACGCAGCAATTGCTGATCTGATAGAGCATCAAGGCACATTGTGGCAGGTTACGCCATGGGTGTTACTTTTCTTATTGCGTAATATGCATATGAGAAATTCGGATGATATCACGCGGAGTGAGTTGGAACTGTACCATGCGGTTGTTGGAACATTGGACATGGAAAACGCACAAGAGGATTCACAGAAGTCTGTAGAATCCCTAACCATGCTGCTGGACGAAAAATATCTATGGCCGGCAGACAGCGATCCAGAAGAAGATGAACTGGAGTGGGAAGAGGAAGAAGCACGCGGTTATGATCCGGTAGCTTTTTGGAGTTATTATGACTATAGTTATCGATTATTGAAGCAAGCACTGCCTGACTTTGAAGGCTTACTTCAGCAGCATGCGGACTCTGAGATTGCTGAATCCCTATCGGAGCTTGTACAGAAATTGCGAAAATTTTAAACATAAGAAAACGAATCAAATGAGCTATGACAGGAAACTAATCTTTTGCTAAGGAGTGATTTTAGTGGCAAAAAAATTAACTGATCTACATCGAATACGTCTCTTAAATCTCCTTCGTGATATTGGGTTTGAACCATCAAAAGTTACTATAGAAAATAAACAGGGGGAAACTGAGGTTATTGATTTAGAGTCCCCGTTACCGAAAGGGTTGCAAGCTGTTTTAAATTCCCGAGGCAGCCTAAGTAAGGAGCAATTACTTGAGATCGAAGAGAGTGTTAAACAATCCAGAGAGGATTGGGATTAGATGGGGTATTTATTTGATACGAATGCAGCTATTGCCCTTCATAGACTTGACTCATCTTTGGATAGAGTAATACGACAAGCTGAGAAAGACAAAGAGAATATTTTCTTTTCTGTTATAACTCAGTCCGAGTTTATAGCCGGGTTGCCCACTGATACTGCCTTAGATTCAATACCTTTTCTTGGCGGGGAATTTATTGCAGTTAATTCAGATATCGCAGTTAAAGCGGGGCGTATCAGAAGAGAACAAAAAGATAAGTTTGCAAGAAAGCTCAAGACTCCAGATGCATTGATTCTTGCGACAGCTATTATAAACCAATTGGTACTGGTTACGGCGGATCAAGATCTACAGTTCGCGGAGTCTGAGTATGAAGTTAAGGTGATAAACTTTAGCAGGTTAGAATCTTAGAAATTGCGAAAATTTTAATTATAAGAAAACGAAATAAGATGAAGATAATGATCGATATTTCAAGGAAATAGATGATTTCTTTCTGTAAACAGCCTTTTAACTCATTCGTCTCTGCGATTTCCTTACGTTATAATGATGGACTGAATGTAACGGACCGGGTTCGTTTGAGAGAGACGAACTGAATGATAGGAGAGCCTTGGCGATTGGGCGCTGGACGGAGACCCGAAACACACGGGGTGCGAGTCAACACGCTACTCTCCGTAAATATAGGAGGCTGGAACGAGACAGTATGAATCTTAGACACCAATGGTTCGGTAATATCCGGGCCGATATACTTGCGGGCATGACCGTGGCGCTAGCACTAATTCCCGAGGCGATTGCCTTCTCGATCATTGCGGGGGTCAATCCCATGGTCGGACTGTACGCCTCCATCTCGATGGCAATTGTCATCTCTTTTGCAGGTGGACGTCCGGCGATGATCTCGGCAGCAACTGGAGCGGTAGCGGTACTGGTCGTTGGCCTAGTGAAGGATCATGGCGTGGAATATCTGTTTGCAGCTACCATTTTGGCAGGAATCATTCAAGTGCTGCTGGGTGTTTTGAAAATAGGTCGCTTTATCAGCTTTATTTCGCAGCCGGTTATGACCGGATTTGTGAATGCGCTGGCGATCCTCGTCTTTATGGCGCAACTCACCCACTTTCATGGAGCTAATTGGATCATGTACGCGATGGTAGCGGGGACGCTGCTCATTGTGTATATTTTACCGAGATTTGTGAAAAGCATTCCTGCTCCATTGACGGCAATCATCATCATGACGATCATTACGTATGTATTTGGATTGAATGTGAAAACGGTAGGAGATATCGGTACGCTAACCAGCTCGCTGCCTTCATTCCATTTGCCGCAAATTGAGTGGTCGTGGCATACTTTGCGGATTTTGTTGCCGTATTCCTTTACGATGGCACTGGTTGGACTACTGGAATCGCTGCTGACAGCCAGTATTTTGGATGAAATGACCGAAACGAAGAGCAATAAAAACCGGGAAGCCCGCGGGCAAGGGATTGCCAACTTTGTAAATGGCTTTTTTGGTGGTATGGGTGGTTGTGCCATGATCGGACAATCCGTTATTAATGTCAGCTCAGGTGGAAGAGGGCGTTTGTCCACTTTTACGGCTGGGGTATTCTTGGCCTTTCTGCTGCTCGTGCTTGGCGGGGTTGTAAAGCAAGTGCCAATGGGTGCATTGGTAGGAGTCATGTTTATGGTGTGTATCGGAACCGTAGACTGGAAATCGCTCCGAAACATTGCTAAGGTACCCAAGGCGGACACGTTTATTATGGTGGTCACGGTGATCATTGTGGTGGCTACGCATGATTTGTCCAAGGGCGTGATCGTAGGCGTACTGCTGAGTGCTCTGCATTTTGGCTGGAAAATGGCTAAAATTCGCATCAGCGCAACGGAGAACAACGACGAAAAGGTGTACCATGTCAGGGGTCCGATGTTTTTTGCTTCAACGACTCATTTTGTCGATCATTTCGAACCTTCGGATGATCCAAAACGTGTCGTGGTGGACTTCAGTCATTCTCATATTTGGGATCACTCCGCAGTTACTGCCATCGGCAAGGTGTTGCAAAAGTATACGAAATCCGGCAAATCCATCACCCTGCGGGGATTAAATGAGGAGAGCCGTTTAATTGTAGAGAAGCTCGGCGGCCCTCTTGTTACCGAGCCGCTCGTATGATGAATCGTATAGCATAAATCAAAGCTTGAAATGAAATTTATTCATTTCAAGCTTTTTTTATTTATTTCTGAAATAAAACAACACTTTTCTTCCTGAATCATAGATAAATATGACAAATTTTCATCAAAGTATTGACGTAATAATTGGGCAGGAATACAATCATTGTTATTAAGCAGAGCAAGTACATAGGAATAATTGAAAATCGAAAGGTATACACATATGAACTTAGACTGGGAGTTTATTGTAGAGAGCTTGCCGTTATATGGAGAAGCTATGTGGTTGACGTTGAAGATCGCCTTTTTTGCTATTCTATTTTCATTAGTCGTCGGTTTGCTGTGCAGCACAGTACTGTATTACAAGGTAAGGGGAATTAGCCGCATCGTTGTTGCCTATATTGAGCTTTCCCGAAATACGCCGCTGCTTGTACAGTTATATTTTCTGTATTACGGGTTTACGAAAATAGGTCTGCATATGAGCGAAATGACGTGTGCCATTGTGGGCATGACCTTTTTGGGCGGGGGTTATATGGCTGAGGCGTTCCGTGGGGGAATGGAAGCAGTGAGTAAAACCCAGACGGAATCCGGGCTGAGTCTCGGACTGTCCAAGATACAACTGGCGAGATATGTTATTTTGCCACAGGCTTTTGCCATCAGTGTTCCGTCTCTGGGAGCGAATGCGATTTTTTTGCTCAAGGAGACTTCCATTGTTGGCGCCATTGCTTTATTAGATCTGATGAATGTGGCAAAAGACCTGATCGGCATGTACTACAAAACGACAGAATCCCTAATTCTGCTGGTATTGGCATATCTCGTTCTGCTTTTACCTTTGTCGATACTGCTGACGTGGGTGGAAAGGAAGGTGAGATATGCTGAATTCGGGGATTAATGTGCTCTTTGAAGGTTCCAATTTCGAGCGTCTATTAGGGGGATTACTCGTTACGCTGGAGATTGCGTTACTTTCCATTATTATCGGTACTCTACTAGGCATTTTGATGGGGTTGCTGCGCACCTTAAAATCAAGACCGATTCGGTTTGTGCTGAAATTATATTTGGAGACATTCCGCATTATTCCAATTCTGGTATGGTTGTATGTTGTGTATTTTGGATTTACTCCTTTGTTGAATGTGAATATCAGCGGGGAATTGACAGCAATTATCGTATTCAGCCTGTGGGGAGCGGCCGAGATTGGTGATATCGTTCGTGGTGCATTGGAATCACTGCCCAAGCATCAGGTGGAATCCGGGCAGGCATTGGGACTGACATATGGACAGTTATACCGCTATGTGCTCATTCCCCAGGCGGTGCGCCGAATGCTTCCCGGTTCTATTAATCTGGCGACACGGATGATCAAAACCACTTCATTAGTGGTGCTGATCGGTGTAGTGGAAGTGGTCAAGGTCGGACAGCAGATTATTGAGCTTGGTGTAATCAAGGCGCCCTCGGCATCCTTCTGGGTGTACGGCTTTATTTTCATATTGTATTTTCTCGTATGCTATCCGTTATCCAGACTTTCCAAAAGATTTGAACGCAGATGGCAAAATTAGCAGGATGGGGTGGGTGTCATGGGAGAGGCTGAGGAGGTTTTACTCGAAATTCGAGGGCTGCACAAAAGCTTCGAAGACCGAAAAGTACTGCAACAGATTAATCTGGACGTAACGAAAGGGGAAGTCGTGGTCGTTCTCGGTCCTTCGGGATGTGGAAAAAGCACGCTCCTCCGATGTCTCAATGGTCTGGAGCCGGTCCAGAGTGGAGATATCCGTTATAGAGGACAGGACCTGACGGATAAGAAAGTGAATTGGCGTGAGGTGCGGCAGCATATTGGAATGGTGTTCCAGAACTACGAGCTGTTTCCACATATGACGGTCTTAGAAAATATATTACTCGGCCCGCTTAAAGTTCAGCGGAGAAATAAGCAGGAGGCACTTGAGCAAGCGGAGCAGCTATTGGAGCGAGTGGGTCTGCTGGATCGCAAAGATGCGTATCCGAGACAATTATCAGGTGGGCAAAAGCAACGGATTGCAATTGTGCGCGCCCTGTGTATGAACCCGGAAATTATGCTCTTTGATGAAGTCACCGCATCCTTGGACCCGGAAATGGTCAGAGAGGTACTGGATGTCATGCGAGAGCTGGCACAGCAGGGCATGACCATGATTATCGTGACGCATGAAATGGGATTTGCCAAGTCGGTAGGGGATCGTATCGTTTTTATGGATCAAGGACAGATATGCGAAATGACTACGCCACAGCAATTTTTTACCCAACCGGAAACAGAGCGTGCCCAGCACTTTCTGGATATATTTCAGTACGAAACGATATAAACAGGGGGATGAATACAGATGAGAAAAGGAATGAAGTTCACGACGTTATTACTGGCTTTGAGCTTGCTGATTGTTGGTTTGGCGGGATGTGCAGGAGGCGGAAATACCAACGGTAGTTCAGGCTCGGCTAAATTTGCTTCGATTGAGGACATTAAAAAGAATGGCAAGATTCGAATAGGTGTATTTGCAGATAAGCCGCCTTTTGGCTACGTGGATTCGGAAGGGAAGAATCAAGGCTTTGACGTCTATATTGCGAAGCGGTTTGCCAAAGATCTCTTGGGTGACGAGTCCAAGGTGGAATTTGTTCTGGTGGATGCCGCCAGCCGGGTCGCCTATTTGGAATCCAACAAGGTAGATATCATCATGGCTAACTTTACGGTGACGGATGAGCGTAAGGAAAAAGTCGATTTTGCCAACCCGTATATGAAATTATCCTTTGGCATTGTGTCGCCTGATAGCGCTCCAATCACCACGATTGACCAATTGAAGAATTCGGATCAGAAGCTGATTGTCGCAAAGGGAACAACGGCTGAAACCTATTTCACGAAAAATTACCCTGATATCAAGCTGCTTAAATTCGATCAATATACAGAAATCTTCTCAGCCCTCAAAGACAAACGCGGGGCTGCCATTGCCAACGATAATACAGAGCTGATCGCCTGGGCAAAGGCCAACCCTGGCTTTACCGTAACCATCCCGGCCTTTGGTGGTCAAGATACGATTGCACCCGCAGTAGCAAAGGGAAATAAGGAGTTATTAGACTGGATCAACAATGAGCTGGCTACATTAGGCAAGGAAAACTTTGTGCATCAAGCCTACAAGGACACACTGACCTCTGTTTACGGAGAAGGCTTTACAGATCAACTGGTCGTAGAGGGCGGCAAAGTGGATTAATCATAGTATAAGTTGTTGTTTTACTATAAAGAAGTGTTGGGACTGCAAGCCCAACGCTTCTTTATTAATATGGGGGAAAGGGGTCATTGGCAACTCCTTAATAAAGGTACATACTTCTCCCAAAGCTCTTGCATGCTAGTAGATTTCATTATATAATTTTAAATGATAATGAGAATCATAATCACTACTAATAGGCTTTAGGTGCATGCTCACGCTATGAGCCTAAGTGAATAGTATGGTGATGTACACATGGCTAAAGCAGATGTGGCAACTGCCAGAAGACAGCTTCGGAGTCCGAACAAGGTAACTCGCAGACGAGCTTTGAGAACGATCAAAGCTGCGAAACGCGCGAAGTAGCAGGTTCCAAGTTAACTGCAAATGGCAATACCAGTGTCAAATTTTTCAGTCTCCTCGTTTTGATATTGCACTTGCCTTCCTGATGGTGGTACACAGGAAAGTAGGTGTCTTTTTTTTGAATAATAAAAAAGCGCCAGGCGGGTATCGAACCGTTCTGGCGCATTATTTGGAGATATAAAAAAACCAAACTCAAAATGAACATAAAAACGGAGTAGACGGAATAGTGCTGTACAAGCGAAGCGATCGCTTTAAAAGCTTTCCGTAGGAAAGCGCGCTTCGGAAGCATCACCTCCCCGGATTACTACTCTATAAAAGGCTTTGTTCAAGAAATCCGGGGGCGGTGGCGATGGAAAGTACTATCCGACTGCGTAGTGGCACAATATGAAACTTTTAAGTTCGGTTTTAATACAAAAACTACATTTATTTCTTTTGTGCAAACAGCCATTCAATCATATCCTGATTTTGCAGAGCCGGAACCCAGGAGAAGTGTCCTGTAGGTTTGATAATCCCTGCTTCGTATTCAGTGAAGTGAATGAGGTTTCCGTTTTGTGCTTTAATGGCAGCGACCATTTCTTGCGAGTTTTTAGGACTTACTGTGGTATCGTCTGCAGCATGGAAGGCCCAAATAGGAACGTTTTTCAATGCCTCGACGTGTGTAGGTTCAACAGGCGCATACATGTTAACGGCTTTTTCATAGTTGGTCAAACCGGCAATTGGCACACCTGCGGCGAACAAGTCCAGATTTTTTTCCAACAATCTCCACGTTCCCATGGCTCCTTGAGAAATACCAACAATATAGATTCGGTTGGTATCGATCGGGTATTTTAACGCCGTATCACGTACCAAATCGGCTACAGCGCTGTTGCGTGGCTCATCTGCCCAAATGAATTTATGCTCCAGGTCAATCGGGCTTTGTGGAGCGATGACGAAGGATGGGTGTTTGGCTTGCTGCTCAGGAGAAGCCCAAGTGACAGCACCAGCATTCGCTAACAGGTTGACTCCGTTTCCATCACCGCGTTCGCCGTTTCCGTGCAGGAATACAACCAACGGGTAGGTTTTGCCTGGTTCTACTTTAGGTTCAAATGTAAAGTAGTTCAGTTTGAAGCCTTCTTTATTTTCAAAGGTGTTTTTTTGGAAATCGTCCACGATTGGTGTAATTTTATCCGTTGCTTTTACAGTCTGTGTAGAGGCTGGGATGACTGTTTTCTTTGAAGTTGCAATATCTTTCTTTTGACTAATCATATAATTCAACGTGTTGATGCGGTTAACTGCGCTTGTTGCATCGTAAGTAAGGGTACTTGCATTTTTATCTTGCGTATCCAGCTCAATCACGACATATTTGCCATGAGTACTGCGGTTGGTGATGGCTCCAGTATCATTGGTATATACACTGGTCACGGTTCTGTCTGTATATACATCATTGAGTACAGATTGAACCTGAAAGCTGGACGTGGATAAGGATGCCCCGTCAATATTGGTGCTGTATTTCAGTACGACAGCAGAAACGACTTCACCCAAAGGCTGTACCTGAGTAAGTAGGGTAGCCTGTGGCGCTGGGACATCGGCTGCTGCGGCAGAGCTGGAGGATGGGAAAAAGATCGTTAGCATGAACACGAAAGATAATAAAACAAGGGCAAAACGTCTTCTTTGCATGAGATTAATCTCCTTTGGTGTCGTTTTTTAAAGCGCTTACTACATGTTCGGGATGGTTGACTGTAAGCTGTGAAATTCATACAAATCAAAAAAAGGCAAACTCCGGGTACACGTGTGCACTCGGGTTTTGCCTTTTCAGTAACAATCCCACTTGAAGGATAGCACCTTCATTGGAATCTGACAAGTGAAAGCGCTACATTTTTGGGTGTTTTTTATAAAAAAAAGTTTACTTCCGCAACGGAGGATTCTACAAAAATCCTTAAAGCAGCTTACAATTAGAAGTGGATATGTCGAACTCATGGTATTCATCTATAGCGGGCAACCAAGATACCGGGCTTTTCAACGGTAATATTGTGGTATATAATCTCCTTAACTTAACAGTGTTAATTTATATAACGATGTTAACAAAAGGGGATGAAATCATGAACCCATACGATGTTATTGTCATCGGTGCAGGACTGGGTGGCTTGTCCTGTGCAGCAAGACTTTCCGCGCTCGGTTACCGAACAGCTGTTTTTGAAAGCCATACTTTAGCTGGCGGTTTCGCAACTGAATTTACAAGAAAGGGATATACCTTTGATGTCTCCTTGCACGGTGTCGGCGGACTCGAGGAGGGCAGCTTCGGTCGACTGTTAAAGGACTGCAATGCGGACCAGCGAATTGTTCCCCTCCGCAAAAAGCACCCGTACTCCATTCGTTGGGAAGGACAGACCATTGATATTCCGTCCGATGTTCAGGAGTATGTGCAGCTCCTCAAAAATATGTTTCCTGCTGAGGTGTCAGGCATTGACAGTTTATTCGCGGGCATTCGCCGTTTTGAAACAGGCTTTTCTGCTTTTTCTACTCTCACTTCCTGGCGCAAGGCGGTTGGCCTGCTCAAAGCAGGAACCTTCTTCCGTTGGACGCAAATGACGACCTGGGAAGCTGTAAGACAATTCGGGTTGTCTGAACGATTCACGGAATTTTTTACCGCGCTGTGGGCCTATTATGGATTGCCTCCAAAGCGGCTTGCGGCCTTGTATTTTTTCATTCCCTGGATCGGCTATCATTTGGAGGGGACGTACTACATTGAGGGAGGCGCACAGGCTTTATCCAATGCATTGGTTGACGCTATTAAGTCAGCGGGAGGAGAAGTTCACCTGCGCAGTCAAGTATCTGAGATTTTACTCGAACGCGGTAAAGCAGTTGGAGTCCGTCTGAAAAAAGGCGATGTATATAAAGCCAACTGGATTGTGTCTGGTATCAGTCCCCATCATACGTATGACCGCCTACTGGAAAACCATGATGCTGCCCGTCGTGAGCTGGAAGCTGTCAGCAGTCTGGAGACTGGCACGTCTCTCACCCAGCTATATCTGGGATTATCATGTGAGCCTCATGAGCTTGGCATCACCGAAGAAGACTTAATCCTGTGCAATGAGCCGGATTCGGAAACAGACTATGAAGTTATGATGAGCGGCCAGTATACCAAAGGCAACTGGATGCTCACGAATTATAACGCCATGGACCCTAAGCTTAATGAACCGGGAAAGGGTGTCATTGCAATTACATTTTTGGACAGATTGGAGAACTGGCCTGCCGCACGTCCCGAATATAAAGCCCAAAAGGAAGCCGTGACACAGCAGATACTGGGATGTCTAGAACAGCTGTATCCGGGTTTTCGCAGCAAGGTAGTGGTGGCCGAGTTGGGCACACCGCGCACGATGCAGCGTTATACCGCTAATCCCGACGGGGCCGTTTATGGCTACGCACAAACGGTCCGGCAGTCCGGTATAAAAAGACTGAAGCACAAATCAGCCGTGAATCGTCTGTCATTGGTAGGGGCCTGGACACAGCCTGGGGGCGGGTTTCAAGGGGTTATGAACTCGGGTATAATGGAAGCTGATCGTATCGCCGCCAAATTGGGGTAGGCAGAAAGGGCAAGTACATCTACTCATGAAACATATCAAACGCCGAGAACGTGAAAGCAGTGAGATCCGCCGGAAAATCATTGAGGCCGCCCGGTCGCTTTTCCTGAATCAAGGATATGCCGAAGTCTCCATGCGCAAAATTGCGGATCAGATCGAATATTCACCAACAACTATTTATCATTATTTTGCCAATAAGGAAGCCGTGGTCCGTGAACTGCTGGTAGAAGGAAATACCTTGTTCCTGCAGGCTCTTCAGCGGCGTGTGGATGAAGCACAGGCAGCGGGATTGAACGCTCTGGACACACTGAAAACGGTATCTGATGCGTATGTTCGTTTTGGAACGGCTAACCCGGAATATTACAACATCCTGTTTATCAGCAACCTGGAATCTGTAAGCTTGGTCAGCCTTATAGACAGTGGGCGTTTTAAAGGCTTTGAGCTGCTTGAAACTGGGCTCAAAGCCGCTATGGAGGAAGGCTGCATCATGCAAGGAGATGAGCGCCTGATCGCCAGATCCGTATGGAGCATGCTGCACGGATTGACTTCTTTGCTCCTGAATTTTGAACTTCCTATGGCAAAATCCAATGATGAATTGATCGCATTCACTATAGATACTTTCCTCAGGGGGTTAAGCCGCTGACGCAGCGGCTAACTTTCTTTACCTCGCATCACTCGTACATGCGAATCCGCGTCTGAAAGCTGCTTAAGCACGGCTTCAATGCGACGTTTATCTTTTTTGAGCATAACGAGCTGCAAAGAATCAAGAAGCAGATCTGAGATATCGGCCCAAGCATCTGCTTCCAGAGCGGGAAGAAGATCCCGATGAATCATGATATCCAGCGCCTCCGTTGCAATTTTCTGATGAAGCTCGCTATCGGATAGCCATTCAATCAACTGCTCAGCTGTAGGACGGGAGTGAGCGAAAAGTATTGCCCAGCCATCCACCGGATGATTGACTTTATCCCGCATCCAGTTAATGATCTGTGGTGAACGAAAATGCTGTAGCTGCCCATTAGCGGTGTATCCTTCTAATTTGTCTTCTGCAGCCGAATCCTGTAGCAGGTGATTGCAAACACATACCAAGCCTTCCTGCTCGGGTAGGCAACGGGCGCTCAGATAGGCACGTGTGGACACAAATGCACCCTTAGCATGTAGGGTATTGTTTTGAGCTAAAGATGTCCATGCTTGCGCGGTTTCTGGTTCCCATAAGGAGCGGACCCAATCAGCAGCCCCAATCCCCGCGGTCTCCCCTACCAAAACGGCCCAAGTAGAGAATGGAACCTGGCTATGTTGAATGTTCTGCCAGTGCTGCTCCCAGGCAAGAAAAATATCCTTTGGATCATAGGCTTGAAAAGCCTGCAACACAGCAGGATGATCTACGCCATGCATGGTGGTGTAATGGATCAGCGTCTCCAACGACTGCGCATCCTCCAGTTTCATCGTGCAAAACATGTTCAACCAGCGTAGCCAGAGTTGCAGTGGTGGGCTGTTTAGCTGAATGCCATGCTCATCGGCCACTTTAAACCAATCCCATAGCCATAGCCCGTGCAAGGTGAGCATGGTGTCTATATAGGCAGGTAGATTTTCCGCAAGCAACGTGAACTGGTCCAACTCGTGATGATAGCAGAACACCGCTGGCTCTGTAGTGGATGTCGCCATATCAAGCAGTATCGGATCACCCGCACCATTATAATTAAGGATCAGATATCGTTGCTCGTCCGCTACCGAGTCGGTATCTTCCCCATAGGATGTAAAATAGCCAATATACTCATGATTCCAGCCAAACTCTCCTGTGATATCGTCTAGGATACTCTGCTCTTGTTCAAGATCATTGCTGTTTTTATATGAACACTCCGGTCCATCAGCTACAATACAGTGTGTGGGGAGGCACCATAGTAAATTTAAGCTGCCACACCGCTGTATTAATTCAGACAGGGAGGCAGGCAAAGGCATCTGCAGCCGTTCCTCCAGCTCAGTTAGTTCACCTGTAGAAATCTCCTCCGTCAAATGGTATACCACATCAGGCATCCCACTTTGTCTAAGACGATCAACGACTTGTTCCAGTTTTTCTAAGGTTTGTGCAAAATGTACTGTCATTCGTATTCGTCCTCCTCTTACTCTACAACCCGATAATGCTCTTTTTGCAAGAATGCTAGAATTTCATCACGAAGTGCTATCGCTTTCGGTTCATAAATGATCGCCACTTCGCGTCCATATGCATAGTTAAAACGCACGTATCCGCCTAGAGTCTGAAGAAAAGCCATGCAGATATGCTCATTTTCAATCCATAGGTTTGAGGAAAAATGCTGTTTAAACCGCTGAGCCAATGCTTGTATGGATGCCGGAGCGAAATCCAGGGCTTGCTCGTTCGGATGGGCTGGATTGTAGGCCTCGGTCGTATCCGGGGGATTAAACAGTAGGAATGTTGAGGCTTTGTCTGGGCTGACAGGTTCGAAATAACGGGGAAATGGTTCCATCATTCCGAATTCATCCCGTAAAATATGTTCCAGTGTTTCTGTGAATGGGACTTGAACATCTAAAGTCTTCGTAGTAATGATCTCCGAGTGTCGTGGCAGCCACCGTCGTATGTTGTGTGGAAACCCAATACATGTAGGATACACCTGCTTTCCGGCACTCTATCTATAGGGATAGAGATCAAAAGTAAATGAGAGATATGCTATAATTAGGAAATAAAGTAGTTATAGATTAGTCTATCTTAATTCCATAGGAATTACAATTTGTGAGGGGACGAAGGAGGAACACATCTTATGACAACATCAGGGGTACAAGCCTACATAGATCCAATTTTTGAGGCGATTGATGAGGCGTACGCTTCTGAGCAAAAGCGCATCGCCGAATTCCAAATCAAAAGTGTCCTTCACGAAGGGATTCATGAATACTTAAAAGTTACCTGTAAGAAGGATGGGCTGTGGGTGGATACCTACGAACCGTTTGATTGGGATCATCGTAGACCGGACATGGAGATTTCTGGTTTTACGGAGGGGGTAACACTGCAGCAGGTTCAGGACGAATGGATGCCTGTGTTTAGGGAACGGATAGAGGCGCTATTTAATTCGGAAGAATTCAGTTCCATGTTCTTTCGTTATCGGCTGGATTTTCATCTGGAAGTGGTCTTGGAGAATAAGGCCAATCATTTTACATTCTCACTCCTAAATGAAGATAAACGGCAGCAACTGTTAGCCACTATCCAGCAGTTTGTGGAGCAGAAGCTCAACCCCTCCAGTAAAGCTATCCCGAAGGAAGAGGACGATTTCTTCTTAGTGAGACACTTGCTTGATCCTCATTTGTACGCTATAGATGCCCAGCGGGTGGATGAGTTGCTCCATATAATGGATGCCAAAGTGAAGGTCAGCCGCAAGCGTGAGGAAGCATGGAGGTATCAGCTCAACAGTGGCTTAAAGCATTGGGCTGAAGATGAATTTTTGCTGAAGTATGCGGATCGGGAAAAAAGCTATGGGCTGGATTATAAAGTGAAGCCCGATATTCTCCCTTCGAAAATTCCCACGCCAGCCATGGAGATGTTCCTGCTTACCGCGATGCGGGTGGGTTCGACCGATGCCGATGCACGGCAGAAATATTTGGAGATTGCTGCACAGCTAGGCTCGGAGCAGGCTTCCGTGTGGCTTGAGAGCGGATCAGGAAGCATCCCAACGCTACATACAAGCGAGCGAGTCATCTGCCAAGCCAATGATATTTTGCAAACGCTGGAGGTTCAGATTCGTTCAGAGGAAGAAGAAAGCTATAGAGAAGCACTTGTATATTTATGCGATATTTTAAAGAAGGGCTTTACCAAGGAATATCGGATGAAGTTCAAAAGCAAGGTGAAAAACTACCTGCCTGTACCCAAGTTGGCTAAATCTACGGTACATCGTTTCTTCGCCAATGCACTTGAGTATCCGTCGCTGCATCCGTTGCTGGCTGAATATGCCGAAACCGTGATGGAAGAATTCAAATGGTATAACGATGTAGAGCCCGGTGAAAAGTCGGCGATGCCGGGAACCTATGCGGTAATGGGATTAGGACTGAAAGGAACGAACTATTTCCCATTAGTGAATCGTTATATGAAGCTGGTGGACAGTGAACATCAGTCCGTACAGAACGGTTACGCGGCTGCTTTTGCCGAAGCGCATGGGCTAACACCTGACACGATCCCCGTTTGGACGAGGATTCTACTGGCAAGCAACGAGTCTGCCAAACCACTGAAGTCATCCGGAATCGAAACTGTAGAGCAGGCACAGGTACTGGTGGAGGAGCTTGAGAAGCTGGAGGACTATGAACAAGAGGTGCTTGTTTATCGTATATGGGGTGGCGCGAAGAAACTAAAAAACAGCCTGAAGCAGGCTGTCCCTGAGGTGAAAGAGTTGCTGGAGACGCTTATTCCATAAAAGCATCATATTCATGATAATATCGCAGTCCCTGCGCAATGCGTTCAATATCCGGCTCGCTTCCGCTGTGGCGTAACACTTCAATGACATCCTGTACAGTCGCCACCTCCAGCCAAGATTGCACGTGATGGTCTGGCAGAGATGCAGGGATACTTTCATCACGATGATTGGTGACGGTGAGACCGGCATCCTCCAGCTCCCACAATTCTTCCTCGGGAATGATGTAGTAGGTAGAATTGAGCGGATTACTTTGGACATGTTTCAGATTGGCAAATACCCATTCATTGATTTCTGTTTGGTCAACGGCATGAACTAGTGCTTCAAGGCTGTCAAAAGTTAGTATGCTCATGTATGGAGGCTCCTCTCTTAGCTGCTGGCTTATGCTGTAGCTTTTGTAATATCTTTAAGATGGCCTGGCGATTCTTCGCATCCTTAATGTACTTGGGAATGGAATGGGAAGCCGTACGCATCATACCGGATGTAGGCTTTTCCCGCAACTCGGCAGAGATATAGGAGAGCAGGTAATTCAGGTGTATCCGGTTAAGAGCCCAGACAGGTTTACCCCGATAGTAATCAAGGAAGTACAGCTGGAGCTGGAAAATAGGGTCTTTTCCGTTTTGGATCACGTCCGTATGCCATTCGCGTGATTGAACACGATGCACCGGAACCTGATTGCGTGTCTCACAGTGCGGACAGTTTATATTCGTATTTTTATGGAGTTTCGTTCGGTCATCATGGATTTCGATATTAAAATACCGTTCGCAATGGTTGCATACGCCGCGTGCATAGAATGTATAAGATTCTGGCTGCTGATACGTGTAGTAACAATGAGAGCATCGAACAACGTAATAACATTCTTTTTTGGATCTGGAAATAAAAGCTTGGCCCTGACAACGGGGACAGTGAACAGCTACTTGTTCTCCTCTCCGGATCACGGCGGCAAAGTCATATTTATATCCATGTTCATCTTTGAAGCGCTTTTGCTCCATATTCGTTCCTCCTTTTCGGAAAGAGCGTAAAAACGTACATTTTATGATTCATATGTTATAATATTCCTCAACAACAGAATGGCTTAGATGGGCGGTCGGCTAGTCTCCTGTAAAGGAGGTGACGGTCCTGATTCTTTCCTTCCATAAAAAGAAATAGACCGCCCTCGACAAAGGCAAGCGGTCTATTTCAATGATCATCCTTTGACACGGCTACCGCCCTTAAAAGCGGCTGTTGCCAAAGAGTGAGGATGTTGGCGCATCTTCACTCTTTTTTTAGAATATACATCTTATTCCCATTTTAACACTTGAAAATGGCCTTTTCAATGCACCGAAGGGTGAAAAGGTGAATAGGACGTGCAAAAGGAGAGGGCGAACATGAGCATTTTTACAGGGCTGCAACGTCCGCAGTTTCAGGCTTATTATGATGAGGCTTTTCTAATAGAACATCGTTTTGAAAATGGTATGGGTTTTCCGCCTTCTTATATAGATTATGTCAAAACTCTTGGTTACGGGCGACTATGCGGCTTATGGAACATTCATATTCCTCTTGGCGATCACCCGGATTCATGGCTTCATCGTTATCATGACTGGCGGGCCTGGTTTGATGATTTACTCGAATCGGAAGAGGTTTTACAAGAAGCGGCGCTGGAGCCAGATGGCTTTCCAGAACTTTTGGAGCATGCGGTTCCCTTCGCTTCCAGTGAAGGGAATGACCTGCTGATTTGGGATATTCAATCGCCTGATGAACGGGGAGAATTCCCAATCTATGCTTTGAATCTACGCACATGGGGCAATTTTCGGTATGCAGCCTCGGATTTGTATAGCCTCGTCGAAGCGTTGGTGGATGAAGAGCGCGTAAAGTCGGTATTGGGCACAGATCGTACACCATTCCCTTATACATTCGAGCCTTTTTAACAACGCTTTTTTGAATCTACCATACAGTGCGCAGATCACCTGACATACCGCAAATCGGCCGTCATGCGTGGGAATAACAAAAATATCGCCTTCCCGATGTTTGATTCTTTTGAACACCATCGTCAGGCCAGCTCTTCCTGAATGATCTCTGTTTTTAGACCTTTAGCGCTGGTAATCGTAATGCTGATCGCATCATAGCCGTTCCGCTTCACATCTTCAAAATCGCATCGTTCGCCGTTGATCAGCTCTAACTGTCCATTCTCATCCACATCGTCTGCAAACTCGTCATCCCAATCCACATTATAAAAAGCGGTCAAGCTTACCTCGAAAGTATCTTCACCATCTTCGTCCAGATAGGGCAGCAGGGGAGTGCGATTGTTCTGCTGTTCCTTGGTATACACTTCGCATAGCAGAGCATCGTAACCATGGCGGGTTCCGTCAAAAATCACGATCTGTTCACCTGTGACTGCATCTTCTGCAATAATGAGCTGGGGTGCAAATTCAGTTACAGCGATTAGCTCGTCCATAAGCTCTCCATAATAAAAAATGTGGAATTTCGTATGTCCGGCCTGTGAACAGAGCTTACCTGTCCACTCCTGCTCGACCCATGCCTCCGGGTTTTCGGGTACAACCCAACCTTCCAAATAAGCCGGTCCACATTTAGGATTATGTATTTCTGTCATCAGTAGGCCTCCCTCTCTGCTCGTTGAGTCGTTCAATTACCTGGTTAAAAAACGTTGTAAAGTCTGTTGCCACCAGATACAAATGTCCAC
The DNA here is from genome assembly GCF_049319765.1 of Paenibacillus sp. S29. Lineage (NCBI taxonomy): Bacteria > Bacillati > Bacillota > Bacilli > Caryophanales > Paenibacillaceae > Paenibacillus > Paenibacillus sp. S29. The sequence goes on from NZ_JBMOUI010000001.1 coordinate 488,633, forward strand.
ATTGGTCCTGCTCTGCAATATCATAGTTCAGTTTGTCATCATAAGCATGAAGATGTGTGCGGTCCCAGTAGTACACATACGGGGTGTATTCATTACATATCAGAACGTAAAAATTGTCGCCCGCATCTGCACCAATCAACAAAGCGTTCTCGACATGATTGATTTCATCCAGAAATTCATTATTAATCGCTAGCGGTGCATCATTTGTGAGATCATGTCATAGATAAGGTGACGATTTTATTGTTCTCATCCACATCTACCTTCACATTCACTCCCAGCTTGTCCTTAAACAGCTTACTGATATTGATATAGTCATCCTTTACCGCACGGCTTGATCTACCGGTTGTACGAGTCATCCCAGCGGTGATGATGGAATGGACGTATGTTTTATCGAGCTTGGCTTCGGGATTATAGGTATAAATAATCTGTTCCTGCTGATTGTAATAATGGGTTAATTCCGTGTAGTCGTTAGCATTCTCATACTGCTTTTCCTCACGCACATACTCAGGATGGTCCATGGTGTAGTGGACTCCCCCGTCGAGGAAAGGATTTTCCTTGGAGGGTCGGAGTTCATAGTGTCCGTAGGCTAGTTGAAACAGATACTCTATGCCCGAGCCCTTCGCCTGATAGTAGAGCTGACGATTGTCCCCTTTTTTATCTATAGCGGTATAGCTGCTGATTAAAGGCCAGGCATCATACTTTTTATCCTTTACCTCAATGGCAAGCTTGTAATGTACAAGCACCTTTTCATTTTGAAATAATCCAAAGCTGCTCATAATGAAATAGGCAGGCACACATATAATTCCGATAATCAATATGAATATAAATATTCTTACACGCATAAGTAGAGTGATTCTCCTTTGGATGTCGATGATGTGGACAGCTCCCGTTTGGCAGATGCACCGAATTCCTCATGCTGCAATAATTGCTTCAGAGCATGTTGTGCGAAAGGCATGCTTTTATGTGCGCGAAGCAGTGCAAAAGCGGCCCCCTTGACTAAGATATATGTATCACTGCGGATCAACTCTCATGTCTGTAGTTCGATAAAGCTTCTTCCGGTCCGCAGCTCGCGAGCCTCCTGTTTATTCATTCAGTTCCTTAATCTCTGCGCGGATACCTCTGCACAGAAAGCTACCTGACAGTCCCGACAAGGCATCGATATCAACGACCATGTCTGCTTCTTCATAGCGGAAATCAAGCTGTAAGATGATGTTTTCTGTTTCTACAGGAGTTAATACATGTTCTTTGGTTTCCAGAAATGTAAAAGTCACTGCATAGCGTGGGACGTCTTTTGCTGGAGCTTCAGGGATTACAGGTGCCTCAGCCGAAGGCTCCAGATCCGGTGATCTAGGGACAAGCACGCTAGCGTAGGATAGCTCGATCGTCAGTGTAATCTGGTCTTTCGTCATATTAGCAGCCGTAATTCGGTCATAATGAAAGGGAGGAAAATAGCCGAGCTTTTCAACAATGCTGTCTGCACCTTGAATAGAAACGGTTGGAGAGAAAGCCAGTTCCAGTCCGATGGACCCTGCCAGTTGGTCTTCATATTCTGGATTGATACGTACAAGGGCTTGTTCCGGCTCTACTTTCAAAATCGTGCCTATAAAATACTGTTTGCCATGGATCAGAACAATATCATGCGGAACGAACGGCAACGCTCCCCCGGCTTGATAATGAATGAGATATTCGTTCTCTTTTTTTTCAACCTTTTGAACTTGAATTTGCATAAATTGCAGCCTCCTAGGGTTAATGGTATGGCGGATTGTTTAAGTGTGTGGTAAAGGGAACGGAGCCCACGATTGAAAAACATACTTCATATCCGGTGTATCCTGTTCGAGCATAAATGGAACAATATCCATAATAGCGCGTGCTTTACTGCCAGCATAAAAGTTACGCGGACTGTGTAGCAGCTTGTGTGCCTTTAACCACTGGCTCAGCTTCATCATAACGTCTTCGACGATGGCTTGGTCGATATTTTCATAAACGTCCTGACGGATTGAAACGAGCATGCCGCAATGATTAGAAGATTGGCACATGGGGTCATTGGACAAAAGAATGTGTACACTTCCGGCGTTGTCCCTTTGGTATATGACGGAATTACCAATTCTTATACCATAATATATGACATGAAGATCGAATTCACCTTTTACATTGACTGTGGTACTGTTCATTAAAATCGTTTGGAAACCAGTTCAACTTCGCGTATACTAGGAAAGTCATACATGGAACGGGCCTGAGCCGCATGGCGGCCGTATGTTGGTTACATGAACAGATTCAACGATAACGGATAAGCTCCCTTCCTGAAAAGGGTAGAATGAGAACCGATACAAAAATGGGAATTCTGAACTATGGAACGATAGATGTCATATGGCACATGAACCTATTTTACGTGACACATATTGAATACAGATAAGGGAAGTGAATACCACTTGAAGAATTTTGCAGCATTAGGCGTAGAGCAGCATTGGGTAGAAGCCTTGAAAGAACAGGGAATTTCATCCCCAACCCCTGTACAGCAGGAGTCGATTCCACTGTTGATGGAAGGTCAGGATGTTATCGCCGAGGCACATACGGGAACCGGGAAGACGCTTGCGTTTTTACTGCCGATTCTACAAAAGCTGAATTTGGATAAGCGACACCCACAGGCGCTCGTGATTGCACCTACGCGTGAACTGGCGCTCCAGATTACGGAGGAAGCAAAATGCTTGGCTGCTACGGAGCCGAACCTTTCATTACTGGCTGTATATGGAGGACAGGACGTAGAGCGTCAGCTTCGTAAACTGAAAGGCGGCGCACAACTGATTATTGGTACACCTGGGCGACTGCTGGACCACCTGAGACGTGGCACGCTGGATCTGGGTGGCATTAAAATGCTGGTCCTGGACGAAGCTGACCAAATGTTACACATGGGCTTTTTGAACGATGTGGAGACGATTCTTCAGGAGGTTCCTTACCGGAGACAGACGATGCTGTTTTCCGCTACGATGCCAGCCGGTATTCGCAAGCTGGCTCGTGTATATATGAACGAACCCGTAGATGTCAAAGTGAAATCCGCTTCTTCCGTTCCGGTGAGCCAAATCCGTCAGGTCGTTGTGCAAACAACAGACCGTGGTAAGCAACAGGCATTAGTGGATATGCTGAATACAGATCGTCCGTACTTGGCTGTTATTTTCTGCCGTACGAAGCGCCGGGCTGCCAAACTGAACGAAGAGCTGCAAGAGATGGGCTTCGAGAGCGGTGAGCTTCACGGAGATTTGTCCCAGAACAAGCGGGAGCAAGTGATGAAGGCGTTCCGGGAAGCGAAACTCCAATTGCTCGTAGCGACTGATGTAGCTGCACGCGGCTTGGATGTAGAAGGCGTCACGCATGTCTTTAACTATGACATGCCGCAGGATGCCGAAAGCTACATCCACCGCATCGGGCGTACCGGCCGTGCCGGAGGCAAAGGCGTGGCGGTGACGCTCGCTACGCCAAGGGATGTTCCAGAGCTTCGGAACATCCAAAGAGTTGCTGGTGTCACATTCACCAGCAGTGAGGGCGGCGGACAGCGTAGACCTGCTTCCGATACGGCTGATCGGCAGGGTCGAGAACGCCGTTCGGGCAGAAACGACCGTCGTTCCTACGGCGGCAACGACTCTGGCGGTGGGCGCCGGGGCAGCGGCCGCGAACAGGCGGGCCGTCGTGATGCCATAGGCGGCGAACGCCGCTCTAGCCGCGGCAGCAGCGAGCGTGGCGGGTATGACCGCAGTAGCGGCGGTTCCGCACGCGGAGGTCAGGGCCGCTCGGCAGGACAAAGCAGCGAGCGTGGCGGATATGATCGCAGTAGCGGCGGTTCCGCACGCGGAGGTCAGGTCCGCTCGGCAGGACAAAGCAGCGAGCGTGGCGGATATGACCGCAGCAGCGGCGGTTCCGCGCGCGGAGGTCAGGGCCGCTCGGCAGGACAAAGCAGCGAGCGCAGCGGATATGACCGCAGCAGCGGCGGTTCCGCGCGCGGAGGCCAAGGTGGCCGCGGTGGACAAGCCAAAGGCGGCCCGCGTGGTGGTCAAGGACAAGGAGGCCGTCGCGGACGGTCCAGATAGTTAAAACAGGAGTATTCTCATAGAATGCTCCACTATGGTTATCATAATAGCCCCGGGGAGGCTCATCTTCCGGGGCTATTGTAATCTTCATCCATACCGCTGAAGGAGCGGCACCATAAGATGACATGAGTAGCGGAGCTACCTTGAAATATACGATTAGCGTTTAGGTTACATTTTTCAAAAGATAAATTTGGAGGGGTTATACATCATGCAGGAACAGGATATGGGCAAGCGCGCCATGGTCTCAGCATGGATCAGCCTGATTAGCAACATCCTATTAACCGGCATTAAGATTATTACAGGACTTATGTTCAACAGTAAGGTGCTGGTAGCCGATGGTGTGCATAATGCCGGAGATGTGATTGCCTCTGCGACGGCACTGGGAGCGATGCGCATATCCAGCCAGCCGCCGGATGAGGATCATCCTTATGGTCACGGCAAAGCAGAAGTGATCGGTGCAAGCGTGGTGGCGGTCATATTGTTTGGAGCGGGCATATTTATCGGCTATCATTCCATTGCAGCACTGTTCGAACCGATGCCACAGGAGCATATACTGGCTTTGGTGGCCGCCATTATTTCCTTGCTCTGGAAACAGTGGCTGTATATTTACACGATTCGTATCGGGAGAGCGGCCAATAGTCAGGGTCTTATTGCAACGGCAAAAGATCATCTCGCTGATGTGTACGCCTCTGGGGCTGCTGTACTGGGTATCGGCTTAGGGCTAATTGGGGAGCACTGGAGCATTTCAATCTTATCTTACGGCGACCCTATTGCGGGATTCGTAGTGGCATTGCTAGTTCTGAAATTGGCGTGGGAAATGGGCCGTGAATCCATAGATGTGCTTATGGAAAAAGCGATTGCAACGGAGGAAATTGAAAGCTACGCCGCAGCCGCGCTGAGTGTAGCCGAGGTTCAACGTATTGACCGTATCCGTGCCCGTGAGCACGGCCATTATATCATCGTGGATATCCGCGCTTCAGTGGATGCCTCTTTGACGATTCAGCAGGGACACGATATTATCCGACTGATTAAGGGGGCTGTTATGAAGCGGGAACCGCGGGTTTATGAGGTGCTTGTCCATTTGAATCCATGGTATGCGGACGACCACTAGAACAGACGACACAAATTGACAGATAACTTGCAGGAAGGGTATGCTTTTAAAAGCCGAACGATGATGAATAAAAGCGAGGTTACCCGAAAATATGCGAAAATTTTTAAAATGGTTAGGCATTTCTGTGACTGCAGCGGTTCTTTTAGTGGGCGGTTATTATACGTATTCTATTTATCATTTTACGAATCAAATTTCGGTTGCTTCCGGACAGGATTCGAAATTCAAACCGCAGGCACAAACTCAAACCAATGTACAACCTGTAGAGGTATCGCTCCCACCGGAATGGGATGGGACAGAAAGAGTGAATATTCTGCTGCTAGGCGGCGACTCCCGTGGAGAGGATTCAGGGCGTTCTGACTCCGTTATGGTTGCTTCTATTGATCCGGTTACGAAAAAGGCTACACTTATGTCGATTCTTCGTGATACGTACGTCAATATCCCAGGTCATGGGCAAAGTCGATTGAATGCTGCTTTTTCCTACGGTGGACCGGATTTGACCAGACAGACCGTGAGCGACCTGCTGGGCATACCGATTCAATATTATGTATATACTGATTTTAATGGCTTTATTGCGCTGGTTGATTCTGTGGGTGGTATGGACCTGGATGTCGAAAAAGATATGCACTATACCTCCAAGGCAGATAAACACCAGTTTGATATTGATTTGAAAAAGGGAATGCAGCACATGGACGGTAAAACAGCCTTGCAATATGTACGCTTCCGTCATGATGCAACTTCCGATTTTACGCGTACGGAGCGGCAACGCAAATTTATTACCGAGCTTGGCGGTAAAATTCAGTCAACCTCATCTCTAATTAAACTGCCGAGTATTCTAAATAGCATTTCTCCTTATATTGAAACGAATCTCAGCACTACGGAAATGCTGCAATTGGCTTCATTGGGCTTTAATATCGATGCAACAACAGTAGCGAAGCAGCAAATCCCGCCGAATGAATTGGTGCGCGGGGAAACCATTAAGGGTGCGCAGGTGTTGGGTGTAGACGAAAGAAAGCTCAAGCGCTTCATACAGAATCTTTTTGAACAGGAGAACAAACCTGTGACCACGACGGTGGATGCTGCAACCACGATAAATGATACTCCATAACCCTCGAAAGCAAGCGAAGTTCGTACGATGACGTACAACTTTGTTTGCTTTTGTGTTTATTTGGGTATAACCTTGTATATTTTGTTCCAAAAATATATCGTATCTATGAAGAACGTCTACTCATTTGTATAAAGAGAAGGGGAATGTGGTGTGGAAATAACTCCGGCATGGAAAGACCGATTCAAGAAGTTTTTTCTGAACAACAAGTTTGTGTTATTCCTGCTGGTACTGCTGCTGATCGGCTTGAATATCTTGGTGCTTACCAAAATTTCATACATATTCACACCTGTCATGGTGCTGTTAAAAACGATAATTCTCCCTGTCATTTTATCCGGCGTGTTGTACTATCTGTTCAACCCGTTGGTTGATGTATTGGAGCGTAACAAGGTGAAACGAGTATACTCCATTGTTGTACTGTTTTTGCTTATTATAGGGGTTATTGCGATTGTAGTTACATCGGTGGTACCTGTAATCCGTGATCAAATACAGGGGCTTATCCAGAATTTCCCTGACTATAGCGAGCAAGTACAACGACAATTTGAGAAACTGATCGGCAGCGATTTTGTAAACCAGTTCCAGAACACCATTCAAATTAATCCATCTGAGCTGGCCTCCAAAGCTTCTGAAAAGTTATCTAGCTTTATTAATAATGCATGGACGGGTGTGGGCAGCTTTTTGGGCGTGGTTACAGAAACGGTACTTGCGATTGCCACGGTTCCATTTATTCTGTTCTACTTGCTAAAAGATGGACACAAGCTGCCACAGTTTATCCTGAAAATGCTCCCGCCTATGTTTCGTAAAGAAACAGATCGCATTATGACCGAGATGAATCATCAGGTCAGTTCCTATATTCGTGGGCAGATTATTGTCAGCTTCTGTATTGGGGCGCTGTTGTATATTGGTTACCTAATCATTGGATTAGACTACTCTCTGACGCTTGCAGTCATTGCATCCTTTACGAGCGTTGTCCCCTACTTAGGTCCCGTCATTGCCATTACACCTGCGTTAATTGTAGCCTTGGTCACCTCACCGATTATGCTGCTCAAGATGGTTATCGTGTGGACGGTCGTACAGCTCATTGAGGGTAAATTAATTTCTCCACAAATTATGGGCAAATCTCTTCGGGTACATCCGATCACGATTATCTTCGTTATTCTGACCGCAGGCAATTTGTTTGGTGTGGTGGGAATTGTACTGGCGGTTCCGGGGTATGCTGTCTTGAAAGTAATCGTTACACATTTGTATAGTTTCTTTAAAAAACGTTCGCATCTCTATGAGGCGGATAAAGGGAACGCAAGTCTTTACGAAAAATAAAATTTCCCACTATAAAATTGATATGGGCCCCTCTTGGGTAACTGTGGCTACGCGTGCTATAATTAATGCCTATCCTTATTCCCAAATAGAAAGGTCAGACTTTTATGATAAAACTCAGCATTCTTGACCAATCTCCGGTATCGGAAGGCATGACGCATGCACAAGCATTACAAAAGACCGCTGAGCTTGCTATAGAGGCGGAACGCTTGGGTTATCATCGCTTTTGGGTATCAGAGCATCATTCTGCCGCAAATCTCGCAGGCTCCAGTCCGGAGGTACTGATTTCACATCTGGCCGCACGTACCTCAACCATTCGAGTGGGGTCGGGTGGTGTGATGCTGCCCCATTACAGCGCTTATAAAGTAGCGGAAAACTTCCGTGTGCTGGAGGGATTGTATCCGGGACGCATTGATTTAGGCCTGGGACGAGCGCCCGGAGGCATGCCCATTGCTACCAGAGCCCTGCAAGAAGGCAAAATGCGAGGTGGTGTAGATCTATACCCTGAGCAGTTGGATGACCTGTTAGCTTATTTACATGACAGCACGGGCAATAATCACCGTTTCGGTTCGCTACAGGCGATGCCGCTTATAGAAACTGTACCGGAAATGTGGTTGCTCGGCTCCAGTGGTGATAGCGCAGGTTTGGCAGCCGAGCGTGGCGTGGGCTTTGCGTTTGCGCAGTTCATTAATGGTGAAGGCGGCACAGGGGCTATGAAGGAATACCAGGAAAGCTTCCAGCCTTCCCAGCATAGTGACCAACCACGTTCGCTTGTTGCCGTATTTGCGATCTGTGCGGATACCGAAGAGGAGGCGAATCGGTTGGCTTCCAGTATGGACTTGTCTCTTGTTCTATTAGAGCAGGGAATGCGCTCCGCTGGAACACCTTCCGTCGAAAAGGCACTGGCGTATCCGTATACGCCGTTTGACCGGATGCGGATTCGTGAGAATCGCAAACGTATGGTGGTCGGTTCGCCCGAACAGGTGAAGCGTCAGATTGAGCAGTTAAGTAAGGACTATAATGCACAGGAGATCATGGTTGCGAGCATTATTCACGACTTTGATGCCAAAATAAAATCTATACGTCTCATGGCTGAAGCATTTGGACTGTCTTCTATACAGTCATAATGCGATTCGCCGGATTTAAAAAAGATCACAGCTTCGAGGAGCGGTGATCTTTTTTTGAATTTTTTGAGGGAATATTGGATGATATGCACTGTATGATATAGGAAATAAACCAGTTAACACTTGATAATGATTATCAATATCTTTATTATATAAAGATAGAATGAAGTTTTGATGAAAGTCGTGCGTTAAGCCCGTGACTATATATATTGGATAAGGGAAAGGGATGATTCCAAATGTTTCGTCTGAAAACGGCAAATCTGGATATTGCTTATGAAGATCGATTGATTGTAGAAGATCTAAACGTAGAAATACCGCAAGGGAAAATCACAGCCTTGGTGGGCGCAAATGGTTCTGGTAAGTCCACCATTCTGAAGACGATGGCTCGCATCATGAATCCTAAGGGCGGCAGTGTTCTGCTTGACGGTAAATCCATTCATAAGCAATCCACCCGGGAAGTAGCTAAGCAGTTGGCTATTTTGCCACAAAATCCGACTGCACCGGAAGGATTAACCGTGACGGAACTGGTATCTTACGGACGTTTTCCCTATCAAAAAGGTTTTGGTTCCATGAAAGCGGAAGATCGCAAAATGGTGGAGTGGGCCATTCAAGTAACGGGAATGAGCGAGTTCCACGATCGTCCGATTGATCAGCTTTCTGGCGGTCAGCGTCAGCGTGCCTGGATTGCTATGGCGCTTGCGCAGGATACGGATATTTTGTTTCTAGATGAGCCGACGACATTTTTAGATATGGCACATCAACTGGAAGTGCTGCATTTGCTAGAGTATCTAAATACTTCGGAGAAGCGCACCATTGTTATGGTCGTGCATGATTTAAACCATGCCGCCCGGTATGCTCAGCATATGATTGCAATCAAAAAGGGGAAGGCCGAGGCGGTAGGAACTCCAACAGAGGTTATGTCCCCTGATGTGCTGCGTGAGGTGTTCGGGATCGAGGCGGATATTGTAACAGATCCTCGTACGGGTGTACCGCTCTGTCTTCCGTATGCTTTGGCTGGACAGCCTGCGGTGAGCCAAGCAGTAAAAGAAATGAATGTGGAAGATAAGAAACTCGTGGGTTCTGTTGCTGAGCGACGTGATGCTAGAGCACAAGTAGCGGCAAGAGGTTAAAGAGGACATACCATGAAACCACTGGATTACGATCAGCTTGAGCAACTAGCGAAAATAGTGAGAGTCACGCCGGAGGATGCAGTATATTCCGGGCCAGTGGCCGAATGGCTTGAACCAGAGAAGATCCGTTCTGTGATGGAGTATTATGGCGATCTTCTGCGTGCTGAAGACGATTTAACCGCAGCCGTTTATTTTGTGAACCAGTTGCGTGGTCTCGTGTTTGCACAGCATTTTATGGTGTCACTGTGTGAACGCCGTTTGGATCTGTCCGTATCTAATCTCAGATTTCATATTTGTTATGAAGGTCAATATCCCTCTATTAGCATCCAGGTCATCGATCTCACAGAGCTGGACAATACGCGGAACAATGGGGATGACCATTCTTCCGAACAGGCTCAGCAAGTGTTACGTGACTTTTACAGTTTGCAGATGCGGCCCATAATGGAGGCAATAGCTGCAGTGGGAAGCGCATCTATTGGGCAAATGTGGGGACAGTTTCCGTTGACATTGCTGTATTTTAAGGATAGAGTACAGCCATCGTTGACTGATCCTCAGGATGTGGAGCGCTTTGAACAAGATTATATTTATGTGACACGTGAGCTGAAGGGAGAGGTATTCGGACGTAAAAGAAATCCGTTTACGGTTCGTCTCATTGAATTGGACAATCCTTACCGCCCCGGTGAAAATACCTACATGAAACCGTCCTGTTGCCAATATTACAAGACAGGTGGAGGCCAGCGGTATTGTTATGCTTGCCCAAAAATGTCCGCTTCCGAACGTGAAGAACGCAGACTCGAAGTGATGGCATCACGGTAAAGGATCTGCGGATGTTGGCATGTCCGTCACGTTTTGGTTAAAATAGGTTATGTAACCTAAACCAAGCGACACGAAGGAGGATGCTGTATGTCTGTTTATTCACATAATGCCGTAACACCAGCGAATCAGGAGGTTTCTCTGGATACTTACACCGGTAAGGTGCTGGTTATTGCGAATACCGCCAGTAAATGTGGACTTACCCCGCAATATGGGGATTTGCAAAAGCTTTATGATGAATATAAGGATCGGGGATTAGTTGTATTAGGCTTTCCTTGCAACCAATTTGGCGGTCAGGAGCCGGGCAGCAGCGAGGAAGCGGCTGAATTTTGCCAACTGAATTACGGGGTTAGTTTCCCGGTATTCGCCAAAGTGGACGTCAACGGACCGGATACAGCGCCTCTGTTTGAATATTTGAAAAAGCAACAGCCTGGAGAACAGGAAGATGGAACAATTCAGTGGAATTTCACGAAATTCATTGTGAATCGTGAAGGTGTACCTGTGGGTCGTTTTGAACCGAAGGAGTCACCAGAAGCGATGAAAGCAGCCATTGAGCAATTGTTATAGTAGCTTTGCCTTAACTCCAAAGTATATGTTTAAAAAGGTCTGATTTCCTGCGTGTCTCCGGGAAACGGACCTTTTTTTGTTCTCTACATGTGCATTTGTTTAAGGGGGGCGCATCATGTGAAAGTCGATTCCAAGGGCATAATCAGGGGGCTTACAGGGAAAACTGAATGGAGCAAAAAAATATTTCAGCAAACCGTTGATTTTGTATATCCTTTCTTTTTTAAATGTGGACAAATTGTGAATATCACGAAAAGCTATTGTAATGTGAAAAATATCACACTATAATAAGCGCATGAAGTGAAATAAATCACAAACGCAAACGAGCTGTTTACGTGAAACTATTCACAATTATTATACATTTTATGCCCACACACCAAGGAGGAATTTTACATGAAAGTAGCAGTTATCGGATGTACACACGCAGGCACGGCAGCTATCGTCAACACAGCTAAATGTTATCCAGATGCAGAAATTACCGTTTACGAGCGTAATGATAATATTTCATTTTTATCTTGTGGTATTGCCCTGTATGTAGGTGGTGTCGTTAAAGATCCACACGGCCTGTTTTATTCGTCTCCAGATCAACTGTCTGACTTGGGTGTAGTGACCAAGATGCTTCACGAGGTAACGAGTGTGGATACGGCAGGCAAGACGCTGCATGCACGTAATCTCCAAACAGGTGAAGAATTTACAGACACATTTGATAAATTGATTGTGACCACAGGATCATGGCCCATTATTCCAAAGCTGGAGGGCATTGAACTTGATCATATTTTGCTCTGTAAAAACTATAATCATTCCAATGATATCATTGAGAAAGCCCAGCACGTACAGAACATTACAGTCGTCGGGGCTGGATACATTGGTGTTGAACTGGTAGAAGCTTTCCAAATGAACGGTAAAAACGTAACGCTGATCGACAGTGCTGATCGTATATTGAATAAGTATTTGGACCATGAGTATACAGACCGGATTGAAAGTTCCCTGAAGGAACATGGCATTAAGCTGGTACTTGGCGAAACGGTGAGTCGTTTTGAGGGTACGAACGGTAAGGTGAGTAAAGTCGTGACCTCTAAAGGAGAATATGAAACAGAGCTTGTTATTCTCTGCATCGGTTTCCGACCTCAAACGGATCTGCTCAAAGGTCAGGTAGATATGTTGCCTAACGGTGCGATCATTGTGGATAACTATATGCAAAGTAGCTGCCCGGACGTGTTTGCAGCAGGTGATAGTTGTGCAATCCGCTATAATCCGACAGGTAAAACGGCTTATATCCCTTTGGCAACCAACGCAGTTCGTATGGGTACGCTGGTAGCACGTAATCTGGTACAACCAACGATTGCCTACATGGGAACCCAAGGAACTTCGGGTATCAAAATTTACGAAGACAATATCGCAGGAACAGGCTTGACGGAAGCGGCGGCAACGGACGAAGGCATGACTGTAGAAGCTGTAACCATTGAGGACAGCTACCGGCCTGAATTTATGCCAACCTCCGAAAAGGTATTACTGAAAGTGGTATATGAGCAGGAGACACGAAGAATTTTGGGGGCTCAAATTATGTCGAAGGTGGATTTGACGCAATCCATTAACACACTATCCGTAGCCATTCAAAATCATATGACCATTGACCAGTTGGCCTTTGTCGATTTCTTCTTCCAGCCGCATTATAACAAGCCTTGGAATTTCCTGAATGCAGCAGGCTTGCAAGCATTGCCTACAATATCCGAACGGAACCCAGTTACTGTATAATTAGATTTGTCTGTGACATTGTTCATAAGTTTGTCAACAATCTGAGACGTACGGACGAATCCTTATAGTACAATATAGAGTAGCATAAGGATTAGGGGGTAAGTAGCTTATGGATTTGTTTTATATCCTTTTTCTTGTAGTCGTGGCCCTGGTAGGCCTCGGTGGAGTTATTTGGTTCTTGAGAGCAGTTGAAAAGGAAGAATACAACTAAATGTAAAGCGCGTAGTAGCGCAGTAGATGTAATAATACAGAAAGACAGTCCTTTTTCCAAGGGCTGTTTTTTTTATAGTTGAGAAAGTGATTTTTTTCACAAACATAATCACTGATTTTAAATAAAATATGAAAGAAGAATATTTTAGTAAAAAGATATTAAAGGAGCGGGGACATATGGCGAGCTATAAACCGGGGCAAATTGCTGAAAAGACGGTGGAAACAGGAGTGGCCAAGGCGAACAACCCGTGGACTGTGGCGGTGGTACTGGGATTTTTGGCAGGTGCATTTATTGCACTCGGTTTTTTGCTGGATATACGTGTTATTGCAAGTGCGCCTAAAGAATGGGGAAGCATTGCCACCTTTATTGGAGCTGCGGTGTTCCCCGTAGGTCTGGTATTAGTTTTGATCGCCGGCGGAGAATTGCTGACCGGCAATATGATGGCGGTCCCTTTGGCGAGATGGGCAGGACGGATTAAGACAGGAGCCTTGCTTCGTAACTTGGCGATTATTACGCTCAGTAATTTTGCAGGTGCGTTATTCGTTGCATTTTTCTTTGGGCATGTGCTGGGTTTGACAGAAACGGGCCCTTATCTGGACAAAGTGGTGGATATGGCAGGACATAAGCTACATGAAAGCTTTTTGCAGTCTTTTATATCGGGTATAGGATGTAACTGGCTCGTAGCACTGGCTGTATGGCTGGCATATAGCACAGACTCTATCGGTGGCAAAATTATGGGCATTTGGTTTCCAACAATGGCCTTTGTCGCTATTGGATTTCAGCACGTTGTTGCCAATATGTTTCTCATTCCGGCGGCTATTTTTGCAGGCCACTTTTCGTGGGCAGATTATGTTATGAACTTCATTCCGGTCTGGCTGGGGAATTTGGTAGGAGGTAGCCTGTTTGTGGCTGGAGCCTACTGGTTGGCCTATTTGAAAAAGCCTCAAACCAACGCACTTCCAGCGAATGAATCTCCAACTACTTCTTCGGTTGCACATCAAATCCGTTGAGTGGTCCTGCTTAATTACGGTACTTTAAACAGCAATGAACAAAGCAAATCCGCCATGACAGGCCCGGGGGAACGAAACCTGTCATGGCGGATTTTTTTGGGAGTGGTCCATGATTTGGCATGGAGGATGAGTGTGCTCTCGTCCCATAATGCCTTGATCTCTTTTACCCTCGGTAAGATATGATGAAACAGGATGTTGAAAAAAATTATGATTCTAAAAAAATCCGTTTTGCTCTATGCAGCAGACGGATTTTTTAATATTTTGGAGAGCGGCTGTGTGGGAAAATCCTTCTCTTGCCATAGGCCAAAGCTGTGGATATGATAAGATCAGTGTAATTTTTGGAAACGGTAACGGAAAGGAGCATCAACACTATGGATCATCGTAATAGCGCGCCTCCTGAGGCCACGCTTCAACAAGACTTACAAATGGGGCAGCGGATGACGGAGCAGCAGGACGGTATTTTTCCAGCTGTATGCCCGTTAGATTGCCCGGATACGTGTGGGCTCCTACTTCACAAGGAAAATGGAAAGATAGTCAAGGTGACTGGGAACCCGGATCATCCTATTACCAAAGGGGCTATTTGTAACAAAGTTCGCAATATGACGGAGCGGGTATATGATCCTGATCGGGTGCTCTATCCGTTGAAACGTATAGGCCCCAAAGGAGAAGGGAAATTTGAACGTATTAGCTGGGAGGAGGCAGTCGATACCATTACAGGTCGGTTCAAGGAGCTGATACGTATGGACGGACCGGAATCTATTCTTCCCTACAGCTTTTATGGCAATATGGGCGTATTGAGTGTGGATGGAATGGACCGCCGATTTTTTAATGCGCTGGGTTCAAGCCAACTGGATCAGACGATATGTAGCGTGGCAGGGAATGAAGGCTGGGCGTCCGTTATGGGTTTTAAGGGCGGCACCAGCCCGGAGGACACGGAGGATGCAGACCTCATTATTGTGTGGGGTGGAAATGTCATTAGCACGAACATGCATCAGGTCGTTTTGGCTGAGAAAGCACGTAAAAAAGGTGCTAAGGTGGTCGTTATTGACGTTCATCGCAACCGGACGGCGCAATGGGCGGATTGGTTCATTCCGTTATATCCGGGGACGGATACGGCGCTCGCGCTGGGTGTTATGAATGTGCTGTTCGCTCAGGGACTGACGGACGACGAGTTTTTACATCGCTACACGGTAGGCCATGAGGAACTGCGCGAGCATGTTAAGACATATACACCAGAGCGAGTTTCGCGGATTACCGGCGTACCGGAAGCGGATATCATCCGTTTGGCGGAAATGTACGGAACTGCGCGAGCAGCGTATATCAATATCGGCAATGGGCTTCAGCATCATGATAATGGCGGTATGAACGTACGTGCGGTTACATGCTTGCCTGCGCTCACTGGACAATGGCTGAAGCACGGCGGGGGAGCGTCACGCTCTAATGGCGCTTATGGCAAGTTTAACGGCGCCAATCTGGCGCGTCCTGATCTGCGACAGAATCCGGATGCACGGGTGATCAACATGAATCGGATCGGAGAAGCGCTGCTACAGAAGGAACAGCCGATTAAGGCGTTATTCGTATACTGCAGTAACCCGGTAGTTGTAGCCCCCGATTCGGAACGGGTGACTGAAGGATTCGGACGAGAGGATTTGTTCACAGTCGTTCATGACCTGTTTCTTACGGATACGGCCCGTTATGCCGATATTGTGCTGCCTGCAGCGTCTTCCTTTGAAGGTACAGACCTATATAAATCCTACTGGCATCACTATGTTCAGATGCAGGAACCCGTCATTGCTCCACTCGGGGAAAGCAAAAGCAATTATGAGCTATTTAGCCTGCTTGGACGGGCTATGGGCTTTGACGAAGCTGCCTTTACGGAAAGTGAAGAGGACATGATAGTGGGCGCGCTTGATAATTCAACGAACCCTTATCTCAACGGTGTAACTTTGGAAGCCTTAAAGAAGTCACCTTTTGTAAAGCTCGATATGACGCCAAAGGCTACTTATTTGGATCGTTTAACCACGCCTTCAGGCAAGATTGAGTTGTATTCGGAAAAAATGAAACAAGCAGGTCTGCCCGCGATGCCTTCTTATGTGCCGCTGATTGAAGGGTACGACGGAGAGCATCGACCGCAAGCGGACGAGCGGTATCCATTAATGTTTATTTCACCGCCAAACCATAATTTTCTGAATTCTACTTTCGCTAACTTGCCCAAGCATCAGCGACTGGAGCGGGAGCCCTTGCTACAAATTCACCCGGAGGATGCTCAGACAAGGGACATCGCGGATGGGGACCCGGTTACCGTATGGAATGATCGGGGGACGTATGAGCTGAAAGCGAAAGTCACCGATCTAATGCTGCCCGGTACAGTGATTAGTCAGGGATTATGGTGGGAAGGCAAAGGACGCAGACAGCGTGCCAATGTGTTAACCTCTGATCGACTGTCGGATATGGGACAGGGGGCTACTTTCTTCTCAACGGTGGTGAATGTGAAGCGCCAATGAGATAATGCCTTTTATGGTGTCAGATGCAAAAGGAGAAACAAAAGATATGAAATGGTTGGAGTCTTATCCGAAAGAAGTGAAAGTGTTTCTCGTTGCTAGTCTGATTAATTCCGCTGGAAGTTCCCTGATGTGGCCGTTGGTTAGCATGTATGTGTTTGACGAGCTAAACCGTAGTATGGGAGATGCAGGGATTGCGATTTTAGTGCAATCTCTGGGCGGAATTTTTGGTCAAGTGCTGGGCGGAGCCCTCTATCACCGTATTGGAGCCAAGAAACTGATTGTTGGCTCACTCGCGATGAACGCGCTGGGACTTCTCGCGCTTCCATTTACCAGTGGTCATTGGGTAGCGTTTGTCATCATGATGGGCTTTATCGGCTTTTTTAATGTCGTATCTGTGCCTGCGATTCAGGCCTTTGTAGGTTTTCGTTTTGCTGACCGTCGTGGTGAGCTGTTTAATATTATTTATGTCGCTAACAATATTGGGGTTGCAGTGGGTACGGGATTGAGTGGCGTTCTGGCTGACCTTTCCTATCAGCTCAGCTTCGTGATGAACGGAGTGACTTCTGCGGTATTTGCCGGGTTCTTCTGGTCTTATCTAAGCAGGGTGGATCGGGAAGAGGGAGAAGTGCAGCTCAGTAAGTCCGTGAAAAAAAGAGAGGAAATACCAGCTCGATTACTGTTTCGTGATACCAGACTGTATCTCTTTGTGGGGTTAGGTTCGCTTTTTTTATGGTTCGGGAATTCGATCTGGAATACAGGAGTGTCTCCCCATATTATTGAGCAGGGCTTGCCTAAAACGATGTATGGATTACTATGGACACTGAATGGTATCCTTATTTTTGCCGCACAACCCATTATTTTTTGGATAAAACGACTGTACGCTCATCACGCTTCAGCGCAAATGACATGGGCCGGAGGATTTTATTTGGCGGCTTATATTGTCATGCTGGGCACACAGAACTATACTGGAATGATATTCGCTATGGTTCTGGCGACCCTGGGAGAAATGCTGATTGCACCTGCCGTTCCAGCATTCCTGTCTGATCATGGAGGTCGGGGTGCACCCTTTTACATTGGGCTTGTGGGGGGCATTGGCGCAGCCGGACGGGTAATGGGGCCTTATATTATGGGGAAGTTGTATGATGGCGGTGGGTTACCGCCTACACTTTGGCTGGCATCAGGCGTAGCGGTGTTGTCGATCCTGTTTTTCGTCTTGCATAGCTGGTTGAACCGTTTCCGGCATCATTCGGATACTTTGGATACTACGACGTCCAAGGTGGATGCTCCCAGTTCTTAAGTCCTAATAAAAGTGCAGTAATATGCTGTGATTATGGTACAATAGTGACGGATGGTTGTAGTTATTGCTTCAGGAAAGCCTTCACAGGAAGGATTGAAAGGAATTGTTTACAAGTCAACCCTTGACGATACGTCATTCGGAGATGAAGGATGCTCCTGATCTGATCGCGCTGGATGAATTGGTATGGAATGAACGCACGGCTCCCGCTTCATTGTCTTGGAAGTCGCGTGGAGAGTTTCTGCGCAATACGCCTCCAGGCTCTCAACTGGTTGCCATCGAACAGGAAGTACTCTGCGGCTATATTGGATTTCGTCCTCCAACGCTGTTGGCTAGTAACTGTCATGTACTCGAAATAAATATAGCTGTACATCCAGCTTATCATCGCAAAGGTATTGGGACGGCCCTCATGAACTCCATGAAGGACATTGCAGCTGCGGAGGGCATACGTAAGTTGAGTTTGCGTGTACTCTCATGCAACACGGAAGCCCTTATGTTTTATGAAAAAAGCGGTTTCGCGATTGAAGGACGTTTGCATGAGGAGTTTTACATAGCAGGCCAATTCGTAGATGATGTGTTAATGGCCTATTTCTTAAAATAGGCGGGAGGCTACAGACAGCAATTCGTTGTATGCCCGGCCTAAACCAACAACGCCGCAGACCTGATCAGGTCTGCGGCGTTGTTGTACAATACAATATTACCGTAGTTGCTTCCATTCATTTTGGAGCATACCGTACACTGCGTGGTTCATGTAGCCGTCGGGCAGCAATTCCGCTTCGCGTACAATGCCTTCGAGCACAAAGCCCAAACGTTCTGGAATACCGCGGCTGCGGCGGTTCGTAGTTGCGCAACGGATTTCGACCCGATGCAAGTCCAGCTCCATCAAAGCATATTCAACGAATACGCGGCAGGCGCTAGTCATTAGACCTTGTCCTTCGTACCCGTGTCCAAGCCAATATCCGATGCTAACGGAGCGGTGAGTCCAATTGATCTCATGGTAGCTGATGATGCCAGCAAGCTCGTTGTCTATCCAAATTCCGGCGGTCAGACTACCGTTCTCTGCGGCTTGTTTCAAGGCGCCCTGCACGAACTGCTCTGTGTGGCTGATTTCCGTGGTAGAGTCTACCCATGGAAGCCATTGACGCAGGCGGTCACGGGACATTTCGATCAGCTCAAACAGAGGCTGCACATGCTCCTTGGTGAGCGGCCGAAGGACTGTGCGTTCGTCCAACGCATATGTAAACATGATTGATCCCCTCTTTCACTCGGAAAATCGCTAAACCAGCCAGTCTAGCATTTAATCCCATGCTACCTTATTCTGCGAGAGTCGTCAAAAGGGAGAGGAAGCTTCAAATTCAATAGGTCCCACCCGGAACCGTTCATGCTCGTATACATATTTTAGATCCAAATCCCCTACAAATTCGGTTGGGGATACACTGCCAGATACAGTGGCTTGCAGAGGAAGCTGTTCAGCATCATACATTACGACAGAGCTAAAATCGAGATACTTTGTAAATTGGGCTGGATCATCGTAAAATACGGATGCTTTAGGGTTTATCGTGTGTGTAACACCGTCAATCGTGACAGCAATATGAACCTGGCGGTTGTGGTCACGTAGCTCCACTGAGCTATGTACGCGCTGGGACACAGCATCTACTGCCGATTCGACCGCATATTCTTCCATCGTGCGTGCGTTAACAATATGCAATTCCTGCAATTCGACACCCGTTCCCGAGGCACGCGTGAGGATCACGACGGCTTCACGGACACCATCCCCGTTCACATCCCTGTAAAATAATTGTGGTGCGGTGGAGATATCCGCCGAGCCTGACCATCGGAATGTGCGGCGTTGCTGGCCGATTTCCAGTACAGCTGATTGGAATAATCCCTGTGACGGATTAACGGCATATAAGCGGACGGATGAGTCTTCTGGAGCGCTGGCTAGCGGACGAGATTGTACGGTTTCGTTCACTGGGTCCGATGAAGGATGGCCGGAAGTCATGACGGAAGAGGACAAAAGCATAGACAGCAGGATCACAATGAGCAGCTTAAACACGGGTGGGTCTCCTTTTCCGGGCAAAATAAAAGATATATACACTATAACGAATTTATTTGCCGAAAATGTTAACTCTTTTTCATAACTTGTCACTTTTTTTGCTGAAGAGAGCATAAGGATTTTCATTTTATTGAGTTATGCGGTGTGAAAGGGTATATTTAAGGGAACAGGTTTTACACAGATTATACGGAAGAAAGGTTGATTAGCGTGGAGAAGCCGATCACTCCCCCCAATTTTATTAAAAATGTTATTGAAGAGGATTTACGTACGGGTAAGGTAAAGGAGGTCGTTACACGATTTCCGCCTGAACCAAACGGATATTTGCATATTGGACATGCCAAAGCTATCTGGATCAATTTCTCGTTGGGAGATGAATTCGGAGGACGCACAAATTTGCGTTTTGACGACACCAATCCGGCGAAGGAAGACACGGAATACGTGAACTCCATTCAGGAGGACGTGAAGTGGCTCGGTTATGAATGGGAGGAAAAACATTTTGCCTCCAATTATTTCGAAGAAATGTACAAGCGTGCCATCCTGCTGATCCAAAAGGGTAAAGCCTACGTGGATGATCAAAGCGCGGACCAAATCCGTGAAACTCGTGGCACATTGACCGAACCGGGGCAAAATAGCCCTTATCGGGATCGCAGTGTGGAAGATAATCTGAAGCTGTTTGAAGAGATGCGTGCAGGCAAATACCAAAATGGTGAAAAGGTGCTGCGTGCCAAAATTGATATGGCTTCAGGAAATATTAATTTACGTGATCCGGTTATTTACCGCATTTCACACACAGCACATCACAATACAGGCGACACATGGTGTATCTATCCAATGTACTCCTATGCTCATCCGCTGGAAGATGCGATTGAGGGAGTAACGCACTCACTCTGTTCGCTGGAATTCGAAGATCAGCGCCCGCTGTATGATTGGGTTGTAGCTGAATGTGAGATGGAAAAGGTACCGCACCAATACGAATTTGGACGGCTGAACCTGGCTCAAACCGTAACCAGCAAGCGTAAGCTCAAGCTTCTGGTCGATGAAAAGCACGTAGATGGTTGGGATGATCCGCGTATGCCGACGATTTCCGGTTTACGTCGTCGCGGCTACACGCCGGAAGCCATCCGCAGCTTCGTATATGAGACAGGCATTTCCAAAGCCTACGGAGTCATCGATTTGCAGGTACTGGAGCATTTTGTACGTGAGGATTTGAAGCTTAAGGCACCCCGCACCATGGCAGTCATAGATCCGTTGAAGGTGGTTATCACAAACTATCCTGAAGGACAAGTTGAAATGCTGGAGGCGGAAAACAATACTGAAAATCCGGAACTCGGTACACGTCAAATACCGTTTTCCCGTGAGATTTATATCGAGCGTGAGGACTTCATGGAAAATCCGCCAAGCAAATACTTCCGTTTGTTCCCTGGTAATGAAGTACGTCTCAAGCATGCCTACTTTATTAAATGTAACGATGTGATTAAGGACGCAGACGGAAATGTAACGGAAATCCACTGTACCTATGATATAGAAACCAAGAGCGGATCAGGCTTTACTGGACGTAAAGTGAAAGGCACGATCCACTGGGTAGAGGCTACTCAGGCTGTACCTGCCGAATTCCGTTTGTATGAGCCTTTGATTAACGCAGAGAACACGGAAGAGATTGAAGAGGATGCATCGGAAAAAACATTCCTTGACCAATTGAACCCGAACTCTTTAGAAATTGCTCATGGTTATGTCGAGCCGAACATGAAAGAAGCTCAATCACAGGACAAGTTCCAATTTTTCCGTCATGGTTATTTCAGTGTCGATCCGAAGCTTTCCCAACCGGGTAAGCCTGTATTTAACCGTGTTGTATCGTTGAAAAGCTCTTTCCAATTGCCTAAGCAATAGGCTGGTGGAAAGTGTGGGAGAGATGGTAGCTTCGTGCGACCAAGTTGAAAAGGAGTCTGCCGTCGGCAGACTCCTTTATTTTACGCATGCACACTCTTTATACATGATCATTGACTTGACGATACTCTATTGTCTTTGCTAACGAGCCAGAAGGGAGGATAGCTCATTCCTCTAGTGTTGTTAAGGGGCTTCTTCTATTCGTTTGTGCCCGCTGGCAGTCCTGGCTGATAACCGTTCTTGTACAGCATATACCACATGATAGCGAATCCCGCAGATCCAAGTAGGGCGAAGAACACCCCTGCATGGTACATCATTTCTCCACCAAAGTTCTGGAATAGCCATCCTCCCGCAAAACCTGCTACGATACCGGATATACCACTCCAGGTCAAGGTATATACGGCCTGTCCGGATGATCGGTATGCTGCAGGGGTAAATAGGACGGTCAACTGGGTGCCTACATAGAAGTATCCACCGAAGGTGACGCAATGAAGTGCCTGAATGAACACAATCTGAATCGGGTCTGTGGCCAGAGCCATCAGTTCCCAACGTAAGGCAAACAGCAAACTGACGAGTGCCAAACAGCCGACCATCACAGTCATTCTTTTCTTCAAGAAGCGATCAAACAGCAAAAATACAATAATTTCGAATACCGATGACATAAAAACAGCAAAACCAAGCATCTGTTTGGACCCACCCAGCTCGGTGATGTACAGGGACATAAAGGCGCTGTTGATCGAATTCGGGATGGATACAAGGATGCCCAATAAAATAAAGGATATAAAGTATCCGTTCATTAAAACACTGCCAAAGCCGCGTAAATGGATGGTTGCTGTCTCCACAGTGCTTTTCAGTGGTGGAATCGACAAGGTGCAGATCAAAGCAGCCAGAAGAAGTACCGTAAAGATGGTGGATATGCTGGATATCCCCGTTTGGTCAATAACTATGCCGGCAACTGCTGCTGTCACTGCCCAACCGAAAGAGCCCCATATACGGAATGCACCAAATTTCCGGTCTGTGCCCTCAATATAACTGAGAATCAGGCTGTTGCTTTGCGCAAATAAAGGGCTTTGGAAAAAATAAAAACCAATCATCGAAACATAAATCATGATATACGTATGGACATGAAACAAAGCTTGTAGCAATAACAAGGTACCTATAATCATAAATAGCAGAATACGTCGGAGGTTACGGCTCCGGTCGCTTGTATAGCCCCAAAAAGGGTTCGCAAATACGGATACAAAAGGCCCGATGGCCATCAGACTCCCGATCTCCAGCTTGTCCATGCCGATATCTTGCAGATACAACGGGAAGAAGCTGGAGAAAATGACCATAGCTCCATATAGAAAAAAATTATACAGTTTTAAGGAATATAGAGGAGTCTCTTGAATTTCTCTCTTTTGCAAGACAAGCCATTCCTTTCTTAGCCCGATAGAGAACTGCGCATCGATGCCGATCTGTGGGGAGGTTCTTTATTCCAATGTATCATGTGTTGAAAGGGTTAACAAACCAATAAATTAACAATTATGTAATAATTAAATTTTGTTCAAAAATTCATATGCATATTTGCAATTGTTTTCTGAAAAAAAAGGAGGATTTATTTATGAAAGTGACTGGTATTATCGTCGCAGGAGGACGTTCCAGCCGAATGGGACAGGATAAGGCTTTGCTTGAGATCAATGGAGCCACTATGCTTGAACGGACGTATACTACATTGCAGCAGGTTGCCCAGCGGGTTGTAATAGTCACTCGTGACAACCAAGGATATGGTCTGAGTGGTATGGAAACTGTGTCTGATGTTTTTCCAGGTATGGGACCCCTAAGCGGTATTCATGCGGGATTATCTGCATCTACTACGGAGTGGGGAATGGTTGTCGCTTGTGATATGCCTTTTATACAGCTAGAGGTGCTGCAAGACCTGCTCGTTGTAACTGAGAAATGGACGGAGTTGCATGGAACGACGGAACCAACATTGCAAGCAGTAATACCTTCTATGGATGGACGTATACATCCGTTGCTGGCTGTGTACCATCGGAGCGTGCTGCCGTCTGCCGAGGAATGTTTGCGCAATAGACAGCTTCGTCTCACCGATTGGTTGAACAAGCTGAACGTTCGTTATGCGACGGTAGAGGATTTGCCGCGGGTGAGTGAAGACATGTGGCATAAGGCCGCGTTCAATATGAATAATCCGCGGGACTACGAGCTTGCGTTAGAGCAGTTGAAGCATAGTGTACAACAGAACACGCAGAACGTGAAGAATTTAAAGGAAATACGAGAGGATTAGAAACGTACAAGCTTCCTGCGCGAGGACTATTTAGGAGAGCAAATACTAGAGAAATATGATGGACTAAATTTGGGGGAATATAATTATGCTGGAAGCTATTATCCATGCTGTTTTATTGGCATTGGGATTGATTTTGCCTTTGGGGGTACAAAATGTATTTGTATTTAATCAGGGGGCGTCCCAGTCGCGGTTTCGCAATGCACTGCCTGCTGTCATTACAGCGGGTGTCTGTGATACAATCCTGATCACGCTTGCGGTTGGGGGCGTGTCTCTTATTTTGCAGCAATTTCTATGGCTCACGAACGTACTCTATGCGGCGGGCTGTTTGTTTCTGCTGTATATGGCCTGGACTTTATGGAGATCGAAGGCAGCTTCCTCGGGAGAAAGTCAGGCGATGCGGCCGAAACGCCAGATGATTTTTGCCGCTTCGGTATCGCTATTGAATCCACATGCCATACTCGACACGGTTGGCGTAATTGGAACCAGCTCCCTCCAATATGACGGCGGGGAACGCTGGGCCTTTGGTCTGGCCGCCGTGTCCGTATCTTGGATATGGTTTATCGGTCTGGCAACGGCAGGGCGTCTCGTGGGACGTATGGATTCAGAAGGGAAGTTTGGGACTGTGCTCAACAAAATATCGGCACTGATTATTTTAGGCCTGGCAATGTATATGGCGATAAATTTTATTACCAGTATGTGATCCAAACCTGGTTAGAAGAAAAATTTCAATACAGCGAATACCCCGCTCAAAGCAAAGGGAACACCGATCAAAAACAGCATAAAGGCCAGACAGCCTGCACCATTTACACCGCCTGCAATTCGGGCGTCCCGAGGGTTAGATGGATTGTATAATACCTTAATCTTGCTGCCAACCCGGTTGAGGCTTAGGTTGGTGCTATAGATGAGTAGCAGTCCAATCAAGCTGAACAATGGCATCAGCAATTCGGAACTAAAATGAAACCAATACACATTGAAATCAATTGAGATGATAATCTACTCCTTTAAACAAAGCGATAATCAATATATCGGATGTTTTTTAGGAACCGTTTAATTCTTCCATAGAGATAACGACAGAGCTGTATGGAATATAAAAAGATCCTACTTCACCGGGAAGTGGATTTTTTTAATAGCTATGAGAATTACTTATTGCTAGATAAGGACATATCAAAATCAACATCCTCGATAAATTCGATAACCTCACCATTGGGGCTGTGGACTAATGCATTTGTTACAACTAGAGGAGGTTCGCCAAGTGTAAGCTGATTGGGTTCCACAAAGGTTCTTGCTCCGTGGGTAAGGGCTTTTTGATATATTTCATCCACATTAAGAGTTGGTTGAATTTTGTAGAGAGGCGAAGGAAGTCACTGATTTATTTCGCATCAGTGGGGAATTTAATTATCTCATTAAGGTACAAACCGCGTCGGTAGAGGAAATTGCAGAGCTTCAGGATTCATTAGTTAAGCTGGGGCCTTCGAAGTCGCATATTTGTATGAAAAATATACTGGAAAACAGGGTTTTGCTGTAAGCAACTCGAAAACCCACATTTGGAATATAGAGCATTCGGAATAACTGTATTTGTGAAATGAAGATAAGCGAATGCTTGGATAAAATAAAAAAAAGTGACGCTGAATTACAACAGCGTCACCGTAATGCCCTGCTCCAGACGCTTCACGTCCTGGAGCTCGATCTTCCCGGCCATGGCGTGCAGAGCTGCCGCTGTGCCGCAGGCCGCTCCCTGCCGTAGCATGGCAGGGAGATCCAGCCCCGTAGCTGCGCCGGTGACCAGCCCGGCGACCATAGCGTCACCGCTGCCGAGCGCGCTGACAATGTCCGCGTCTGGCAGGCTCACGCGGTAGCGCGCATCGTGCGTTACCGCCAGCGCCCCGCGCGCGCCGAGCGAGATGACGGCCAGCTGCGCTCCGGCTTCCAGCAGCTTTGATGCCGCTGCTTCAGCGGCATCCGGGCGCGCGGCGTCAATTCCCGCGAAGCGAGCAGCCTCGTCCTCGTTAGGCTTCACGAGGTCGGGCTTTCCGCGCAGCCCCAAGCGCAGCGCCTCACCGCTCGCGTCCAGCGCTACCCGCGCGCCGCGCGCCTTCGCCAGCGTGCACAGCTCGGCGTACAGATCGGGCGGGCAGCCGGGTGGCAGGCTGCCGGAGAATACGACCCAAGCCGATTCCTCGGCAAGGGTCTCGATTTTGCGCCGCAGTGCGGCTAATTCAAGCGGCCCAACGGTCGGTCCGCTCTCAATCAGCTCGGTCTGCGTGCGCGCGGACGGGTCGAGCACGGTAATGGCGAGACGGGTCTCCCCATGTGCCGTTTCAATGAAATCAGCGCTTACGCCTTCTACGCTCAACCCGTCAATGAGCAGCCGTCCGGTGTGTCCGGCAGCAAACCCGGTCGCTCGTACAGGCTCGCCTAGCGTGCGGATGACGCGGGCGGCATTCACGCCCTTGCCGCCCGGCACCGTCAGGCCGCCTTCCATGCGGTGGACGGCATTCAAACCGAAGCCTGCAACCATGTAGATTTTATCCACAGCCGCGTTAAGCGTTACGGTGGTAATCACAAGGCATCACTCCTTTAAGATCAGCAATTTGCAATATTTGATGCCATTCGCTCATGCTAAGATATCAGCTTTAATCCCAACGCTGCGGCAAGAATCATGGCGATGAATAAAACGCGCAGTACGCTTTTTTGTTCACCGTACAAGAACATGCCTGTAATCGTGCTGCCAACCGTTCCGATGCCTGTCCATACGGCATAGGAGGTGCCCATAGGCAAACTTTTCATGGCATAGCTGAGTAGAGAGAAGCTAAGAACAAAGGATAGGACCATAAGCACTAAGGACTTCCAGCCTTTGCCCACCGTAACTCCCTTCATACCGATGACTCCTAACACTTCCGAGCACCCCGCGATAACCAATGCAATCCAAGCCATTATGCGCCACTCCCTTCCTGAACATCACGGTCGGTAACTAACTTCAGGCCGACCACACCTGCCAGCAAAAGGGCGATTAATAGCGTTTTGGACCATTGAAACGGTTCTCCGAATAGCAGCATTTCGCCTACGACTGTTCCCCCCGTCCCTAGTCCGGTGAATACAGCATACACTGTGCCTACAGGCAGTCGGTTCGCAGCCTTCATGATTAAATAAAAGCTGGCCACCACAGCCAGCACCGTTACAATCCAGGCGAGTATAGAGTCCGCATGCTTCAAACCCGATACCCATACCACCTCAATCAGGCCTCCAACAAAAACGTAAATCCAACTGCGATTCATGATGAATGTTCTCCTTAAAAATAAATTTTATAAGTTCGACGGCTTCATGCTTCATGAGGTGAGGTTAACGTAATCCCACGCCAAAAAATAGGCCATGCAGCGTTCAGCCTTCGGTGGTAGTTGATGCTTCCACTGTATAGGAGCTCCACCATGACCCCGTCCACCAGGGTCATGTAAGCCAAAGCCACATCCACTGGCTCCATATGCCCAAAGGGTTCCCGATCCCGTGTATTCCGGAGGCGGCGAGTTAATTTTCGCTCCATTTTATCCAGAAAAGGATTAACAATATCCAGCACCTCGTGATACAACGATACAGGCGGAAAGAAGGAAAAGCGAAGCATAAACTTGGCTGAGTCGTTGCTCTCATATTCCTGTCCCATCCAAAACAAGAAGTCATGCAGGGTATGCTTAAGCGGCTGATCTTTACGTTCCGTAAAGTATTCGAAAATACGTAAATTCTGCTCTTGAAAAGCGTACCTAGCCACCTGTAGAAACAGATCCTCCTTGCCTTGGAAATGCGCGTATATAGACGGTTTTCGGATACCGACTTCAGCGGCAATACTGCTCAAGGAGGCTCCCTCATACCCATTGGTGGCAAATTGAAAAAGAGCGGCCTTTCGAATCTCTTCCATCCCCATTATTGTCACCTACCTAACGTTCGTTAGTTTATTCTTGCACGAAAAAAAGTAAGTGTCAACCCAGCATCATTGCGTTTTTGTATAAAGCTTTTCTTTGGATTTTTTTATCAACATTTTAATAAAAAAGTGGGAAGAAATAAGGGGCTCATGTACAATATAATGAAGAATACTTGTCAAATGCAGTCCACTGGAAGTGAGGTTAGTTATGAGGCGAAGCTTACTGGCCGTATTGATCGCGGCTATGGTGTTTATTATTTATTATTTTGGCTTGTTTAATTACATCGGCAAAAATGAAGGAACTGTCATCAGTATTTTTTCCACCCTGACAGTGATCTCCATCAGTCTGATTATTTTTACGGAGAATCGTAATCCCTCCACTACGATGTCCTGGATTTTGCTGCTGGCATTGCTGCCAGTCGTTGGACTTCCTCTTTATTTTCTGTTTGGGCAAAATGTATTCAAGCGTCGCAAATATGATAAAAAGGCATTGCGTGACCAACAGGCTTACGACCGCATAGAAAAGGATGCTTTGCGAGTCAAACGAGATCTGACCTGCTTTACAGGTGAGCAGCAGCAGTTAATGCGTTTGGCACGCAGACTGGCCCGCTCCCCGATTTATTTTGCGACAGAAACTCAAATTCTGAACAATGGAGATGAAACCTTCTCCACTTTGCTGGAAGAACTGCGCAAGGCGCAGCATCATATCCATATGGAATATTACATTTTCCGGTCGGATGATATCGGTACCAGCATTCAGAAAATTTTGATCGAAAAGGCTAAAGCGGGTGTTAAGGTTCGGTTTATGTACGATGCGGTGGGCAGTATTCAGTTGTCGAAGTCATTTTTGAAGGAAATGAGAGATGCAGGAGTAGAGGTTGTTGCGTACGGCGGCGCTCGGATCTTGTTCTTCTCCAGCCGGGTAAACTATCGTAATCACCGTAAAATTGTAGTCATTGACGGTAATATCGGATTAATCGGCGGCCTAAATGTGGGAGACGAGTACCTCAGTCGCAACAAAGCCTACGGCTTTTGGCGTGATACGCATATGATTGTGAAGGGCGAAGCTGTGCGGACGTTGCAGCTTATATTTTTACAAGATTGGCTTCACATGACGGGTGAGTCGGTGCTCGATAGCGAATATCTGTCTCCCAATATTGAACCAATTACGGACGGAGGCGTGCAGATTATTGCCAGTGGCCCGGATAATGAGCGGAGAGTGCTCAAAAATCTCTTTTTCTCCATGATCACGTCCGCCCGAAAATCAGTCTGGATTGCCACGCCTTATTTTATCCCGGATGAAGATATCCTGACTGCCTTACGGATGGCTGCCTTGTCCGGGTTGGACGTGCGTATTCTGTTTCCCGCAAAACCGGATAAATGGCTACCGTTTCTCGCGTCTCATTCGTACTTCCAGTCGTTACTGGAGGTTGGAGTCAAGGTATATGAATATGAGAAGGGGTTCCTCCACTCCAAGCTCCTCATCATTGACGGGGAAGTTGCGACGATCGGGACAGCCAATATGGATATGCGTAGCTTTCATTTGAATTTTGAAGTTAACGCCCTGTTAATTCAAACGCACAGTGTGCAGCAGATGGTAACAGACTACGAACGAGATTTGCACTCTGCCAGTCTGATCGTACGCGAAGAATTCATGAAAAAACGTCTGTTCAAACGTTTGATGGAATCGCTCGCGCGGCTGCTTTCACCGCTGCTGTAAGCATAAACGAATTCGCTACAGCATATCCCGTAGTTAAAATGTAGTAAAGCCTAAAATATCCTGTAGACGGTATATAATATCTTTCCAAAATGTTGAATGATCCTCGTAAGCTGCTAGATCCAAACTGTATTCAGCCCCCTGATTATTCCATAGCTTATCAAAATAGGCCGCAACCTGTCGGGTCAGCTTGCTGTCTGCCGGAGCGGCCACCCACAACTCATTTTCCAGATTCAAATCATCCAGATTACGGGGGGTCAGATTGGTAGAGCCACCCCAAATGATATGCTCTCCTTGCGCCTTGGCGATATAAATCAGTTTGGTATGGAATTGCTCATGGGTGGTATGATACCAGCGAATTTGAATGTTCCCGCCCGATTTATCGGACAACTCCTGGGCAACCGGACGATTGGGGATGCCGATTTTTTCCTGACCAAACGCGTTTTGATTGGGGTCCAGCAGCAGTTGGATGTTTACACCGCGGGCAGAGGCATCCAGCAGGCTGTTCAATACTTTGCGGTCAGCCAAATAAAACATGCCCATATGAATGCTGTCACCTTTCTTCGTCTGCGCAATGCCATCCAGAACTGAGGTGTACACCTTGCCCTCAGTTAGATACTTGATCCGATAGCTGTCCTTACTCGATGGAACTTTGGGTTCGGCCTGTGGTGTATAGGCAGGAAGCTGTCCACCGCCCGAAAAGTCCAACACCGCCTGCTCTGTTTGTAAAATGTCTCCGATGATAGGCCCCTTCACCTCCAGCGCTACATTGGAGTGATAGGCGCTCGCGTCGTGCACGTTGCCTGTAGAAATGAGCGCTGTCTGTTCGTTGGCAACCAATTTTCGGTGATTGGCCTTGACGTTCAACAGCTTAAGATAGGAGCGAGCCGTAACATCAGGTCCGTCACTGGCCATCAGGTTGGGAATCCAACCTGTGCCCTGCTGCCCGAACCATTGGAAAAAGGTACGCCACACTGCCGAATAGATGGGGGTGGAGTCCCGCAAAGGGTCTACATCGGTCTGCACGACTTGAATCCCTGCTCGCTTCATATTCTCCAACAAAGGATTGGGGGCAGAATTATAGTTGGTATTGACTTCATCTGTAATGAAAAAGATAGGCATATCCGGATGAGCTTTCTTTTTGGCAATAAGATGATCGGTCATTTGTGCGCTGACTTGGGGGAAGTGCTGACCTTTATGCTTATAGTCATTGAACAGAAACAGGTCGATGACAATAAATTGCTCAGCTTCATCAATGATCTCGAGCATACGATTCAAAATTTGACCTTCATGCTGTGCAGTGCTTCCATCCCCGGTGGGATAGGTCAAATCTGTCCAGAAGTTTACCTCATGGGTCGAATACTCCTGACTCTCATAAGAGACGAACGGAGGCAAGGGTTTATGGGTCTGATACAGCATGACGGCAATCAGCCAGAGGATAAGTACCAGAATGGCGATTTTAAAAGCCCGACCCTTTTTCTCAGTTCTTCTTTGATATTCCGGCACAGAATGCAGCGGATCACGTGTAGTCATATGACGATCAACTCCTCAATTGAATGCTGCATTCCATTTTATCGTGCCGGAACATGCAGTTTTATGATGGGATACTGTCAAGTTATTAACGCAAGTGTGCAGGATTGACGCGGATAGTAAATAGAATGAAATGGAAGATGTTTTACTATTCGTTGAGGACATATGTCCTTTATAAGAAGTCTGCCCTATAATTTAATATATAGAAAAGTCATTTACATGGGGAGAATAACGATTTATGAGAGGAATCTTGTTTGCTTTTCTGGGAGGAGCGTGTATTACGCTACAGGGGGTAGCAAATACACGGATTAGTCAGGATATCGGTACATGGCAGGCGGCCACTGTTACTCAGCTAATAGGCTTTATTTTGGCAGCATTAGTCTGGATGTTTACAAGGGATGGCAATGTGGCTGAACTGAAACAGGTAAAGACGATGTATCTTTGGGGCGGTGCCTTTGCGGCAATTATTATATTTAGTGAAGTCACGGCAATCCAACATATTGGGGTTACGTTCACGATCTCGGCGTTGTTGATTGCGCAGTTGTGTTTAACCTTCCTGGTGGATATTAAGGGATGGTTCGGTATAGTGAAGCAAAAGATGAAGCTTCCACAATTTATAGGTATTGGTATGATGATTGCGGGTGTAATTATTCTGAAACTTTAAAATAGAAATTTAACTTGTAAAGAAGCTTAGAATGTAGAAATTGAAGGTGAGCTTAGGAATGAGAGAAATTCAGGATCAAGAGCAGCTAAAATATTTTTTGCAGCTGCATGAGTTGGAATCCATACTCTACGAGCCACTACATCCTTATTTGTCGTTGCATCGTTTGGAGCAAGGGGAAAAGCTCTGTTTACAGGGGGACCCCATCGAGCATCTATATATACTGGTGCAGGGCAAGGTCAAGATTTATACCAGCTCTACAGAAGGGAAAACCCTGATCCTTTGCTTCAAAACACCGATCGAGGTTATAGGAGATGTTGAATATATTCGGAGTAGTCACGTCATCAACACAGTAGAGGCAGTGTCTCCGATCTATGTGATCGGTATTCACCACCAATGGATGAACAAATACGGCAGAGACTATGCTCCTTTGCTGCAATTTCTATTGGATATTGTCACGCGAAAGTTTTGCCTGGACTCCGACTTTTCCAGTTTCAATCTCATGTATCCGGTGGAAGTCAGGCTGGCAAGCTACCTGCTATCGGTTTCTTTTGACGAATCGAATACGGCTTTTCATGAGGAATTACGTGCATCCAGTCTGGTAGATGTGGCGAATTTGATCGGAACCAGCTATAGACATCTCAACCGTGTTATTCGCAAAATGATTGAAGATGGATGGGTTGAACGGACAAAAGGCTACATTGTCATTCGGGACAGAAAAGGTTTGAGTGAACTGGCAGGACATAATATTTATGAATCATTGTAATATGGGCTTTTATAAAAGCAGAAGAATATCAAGGATCATCAAGGGAGAGTTAACATATGTTATTAGGAATTGTATTGGCGATTATCGCAGGTGCCTTGGTCAGTCTGCAAACGATATTCAATAATAAGGTGAATGAACGGACAGGATCGTGGGCTACAACAACATTGGTGCTGGGAACAGGGTTCGTGGCTTCCTTACTCGGAAGTCTTATTTTTGAAGGGAAAAATACATTTACTTTACAGCATATGCAGCCGTGGTACTGGTTCAGTGGCATGATTGGTGTCGGTGTTGTGTTCTGTCTGGTGCAAGGAATGAAGCGACTTGGCCCGACCTATGCGATCTCCATTGTATTGACGGCGCAATTAGGTACGGCCCTGTTGTGGGATTCGTTAGGATGGCTGGGATTAGAAAAGATCCCTTTTACCTTTAACAAGTTGATCGGAGTATTGGTCATTATCGGTGGTATTCTGGTATTCAAATTTGGACATGGACGTACGAAGGAACAAGCAGAAAGCATTTCATCTGTACCTGATTCGATGAAGGGATGAAGGAGATTGTAATGGCCTTTATCTTGCTGGGATAGGGATCGTCCTTTCGAGTAGGCATTTTGCAGAAAAGCGGCAGCTCCATTAGGAGCGGCTTTTCTGTAGAGTTTCCGAAATAACTGGTTTATTGCGAATTTTGAACATGACCTATGGGTAAGAAAAAATGTTCACGATCGTGTATATATTTTTCCATCCATGATACAATGAAAGTATCTTAAAATAGCCACTTTAAGGGCTACGATATTGAATATAAGAGACGATAAATAGATCGGTTACCGTGTTCGGGAACGGTCTTATTTGTGCTTCTTGAACTTGATGCAATAACAGAGTGACTTTGGATGAGGTGGGACATAGATGAGTAGTACGGAGAATATAAAGGGAGCACCTGACGGTTTTAACAAATCCGGCTCTTTGCTGCCTGCCGCAAGGACAGGTGAACGGAAGATTGAGCACGTCCGCCTTTGTTTGCAAGAAGATGTAGCCGGACATGGCATCACCAGTGGGTTGGAGCGGTATGCCTTCAAGCACTGCGCTCTGCCGGAGTTGCATTTTGACGAGGTTCGTCTGGATACTACTTTTTTAGGACGAGCTGTACGAACACCGCTGCTTATTAGCTCCATGACAGGCGGCAGCGCCGAGACGGGAGCGATTAATGAGCGACTAGCAGAGACAGCGGAGAGACGCGGCTGGGCGCTGGGCGTCGGTTCGGTACGGGCTGCGGTGGAAAGGGAAGAACTGGCTTCAACCTTTGCGGTTCGCCGTCTGGCACCCAGTATCCCGATCCTTGCCAATCTGGGTGCGGTGCAGCTGAACTACGGATTTGGCGTAGACGATTGTCGCCGTGCAGTGGAAATTGCTGGAGCCGATATGTTGGTGCTGCATTTGAACGGATTGCAGGAGATTTTTCAACCTGAAGGGAATTTGGATTTTAGCGGTTTGCTTCAGCGCATTGAGGAGTTGTGTCGTCAGCTTTCAGTGCCTGTAGGAGTGAAGGAAGTAGGTTGGGGCATAGATGGCGAGACGGCATCGAGACTGTATGATGCGGGTGCAGCCTTTATAGATGTCGCTGGCGCAGGCGGGACAAGCTGGAGCCAAGTGGAGAAATTTCGCAATCCTGATCCTGTGCGTCGCGCGGCGGCGGAGGCATTTGCGGATTGGGGCAACTCGACCGCTGATTGTATCGTGGAAGTCAGAGCCGCTGAGCCACATGGTGCTCTGATCGGCAGCGGTGGACTGAGAGACGGTGTCGATGCAGCGAAGGCGCTTGCTTTGGGAGCTGACATGGCAGGCTTCGGGCGTTCTTTGCTCGGTTCTGCGGTTGCCTCTAGGGAAGCGCTGGAGGCACGTTTGGAGCAGGTGGAACTGGAGCTCCGCACGGTTATGTTTGGTATTGGGGTAGATGGAATAGAAGGACTCAAAGATACGACTCGACTAAGAAAGAAGGTAAACGGATGAGCGGACTTATTACATTGGTTCCGATGAATGCGGAGCAATATGATCGATTTGAACAACGCTCGCTTGCCGACTATGCGGATGAGAAAATCCAAGCAGGTACATGGACGGTAGAAGAAGCACCAGAACGTGCGGCAGAAAGTTTTGCTCGATACCTGCCACAGAGACTAGACACACCTCATGCTCACCTGTATATGTTGATGTTTTCCGATGCCGGGGAGCAGAGTCAGGAGGAAGCTGGCTACATCTGGTTCAATATTACGGATGGGGTGCAAGGAAAAGAAGCTTTCCTACTGGATATTCTTGTATACGATTCATACCAAGGGAGGGGTCTAGGCACGCTGGCGATGGAGGCTTTGGAACAGGAGGCTCGCAGGCTGGGAGCTGTACGCATCGGTTTGCATGTATTTGGGCATAATGAGCGAGCTTTGCATGTATATCGCAAGTCGGGCTATCGGATTACAGATATCCAGATGAGCAAAGAAATCTAAATAGGGATATAGCAATATCCTGAATTTCATAACCGTATGCTTGCCGCGTGTATAGGTTCTCATATATAATGTGGGTTGGTAAACTAACGGATGGCATAACGCATATTTTATATAAACGGGAGTTGTTCTGATTATGGCTTTAAAAGCGGGGATTGTGGGCTTGCCGAACGTGGGCAAATCAACACTTTTTAACGCAATAACGCAGGCGGGTGCGGAATCCGCAAACTATCCATTTTGTACGATTGACCCCAATGTAGGCGTCGTTGAAGTACCAGACGAGCGGCTGGATAAGCTGACCGAACTGGTTGTGCCGAATAAAACGGTGCCAACGGCATTTGAATTTGTTGATATTGCAGGACTTGTGCGCGGCGCGAGCAAGGGCGAGGGTCTGGGTAACAAATTTCTGGCTCATATTCGTGAAGTGGATGCGATTGTACATGTGGTACGTTGCTTTGAAGATGAGAACATTACCCATGTGGACGGCAAAATTGACCCGATCAGCGACATTCAGACCATTAATTTGGAACTGATTCTGGCGGATATCGAAAGTGTAGACAAGCGTATTGAACGTTCCCGCAAAAACATGAAGGGTGGCAACAAGCAGTACACCCAAGAGGTAGAAGTGTTGGAGCGGATCAAGGAATCGCTGTATGCTGATAAACCTGCGCGTAGCTTAGAATTGTCGGATGAAGAACGGTTGATTGTACGCGATCTTCATTTGCTTACGATGAAGCCTGTACTCTACGCAGCTAATGTTAGCGAAGATGGCGTAACGGAAGCGGACAGCAATCCATATGTGCAAAAGGTACGCGATTTTGCCGTGGCGGAAAATGCAGAAGTGGTGCCGATCAGCGCCAAGGTAGAATCTGAAATCGCTGAACTGGAAGGCGAAGACAAGGCGATGTTCCTCGAGGAGCTGGGATTAGCTGAATCTGGATTGAACCGTCTGATTAAAGCAGCTTATCGCTTGCTGGGCCTGTATACGTATTTCACAGCAGGTGTGCAGGAAGTACGCGCTTGGACGATTCACAAAGGAACGAAGGCACCGGGTGCTGCGGGCGTAATTCATACGGATTTTGAACGCGGATTTATTCGTGCTGAGGTTGTATCCTACAACGATTTGGTCGCTGCTGGTTCGATGAACGGGGCCAAGGAACGTGGTCAGCTTCGTCTGGAAGGTAAGGAATATGTAGTGCAGGACGGAGACGTTATGCATTTCCGTTTTAATGTTTAATATATAATTTCCAGAATACAATACCTGATTCGGATATATAAAAGACGATGACTTAATGTATGTGTGTTCTGAAAGGTGCTAGATTACGTGGTCGCTGCCTATATTAGGGCGGCGACTTTTTTTATTGTTTTGCATGTTGTGTGGATTTTTGCAAAATCCTAAATTAGTCAGTATTTCTTGTAGCTAATTCATGAATTAGTTGGTATAATAGAGAGCTGTAGCCAGTGGAATTGAAGCTGGTTTCATATTAATTTAACTGAAGAGGTGAATCGCTTGTTGGACCGATTGCAATCATTGGCGGACCGCTACGATAAACTGAGCGAACTGCTCTGCGATCCGGATGTAGCGAACGATAGCAAAAAACTTAGAGATTATTCCAAAGAACAGTCTGATTTACAGCCTGCTTATGAAGCATATACCGAATATAAAAATGTCGTTGAAGAGCTGGAAGCTGCAAAAACCATGCAGGGTGAAAAGCTGGACGACGAGATGCGTGAAATGGTCAAAATGGAGATTGAAGAACTGAGTGTTCGCAAGCGGGAGCTGGATGAAAAAATCCGTATTTTGCTGCTGCCAAAGGACCCGAATGATGATAAGAACGTTATTATTGAGATTCGTGGTGCAGCAGGTGGTGACGAAGCGGCACTGTTCGCAGCTGACTTGTATCGGATGTATACTCGTTATGCCGATACTCAAGGCTGGCGTGTAGAGCTGATGGACGCGAACATGAATGATCTCGGGGGCTTTAAAGAGGTTATTTTCATGATTAACGGTCGTGGTGCATACAGCAAGATGAAATTCGAAAGCGGCGCACACCGCGTACAGCGGATTCCGACGACGGAATCAGGTGGGCGTATTCATACGTCGACATCTACAGTATCTGTTATGCCTGAGGCCGAAGAAGTGGATATTGAAATTTCCGATAAGGATATTCGCGTGGATACGTTCTGTTCCAGTGGTGCGGGCGGACAGTCCGTTAATACGACCAAGTCGGCGGTGCGTGTAACGCATATGCCAACAGGTATTATGGCAACCTGTCAGGACGGAAAATCCCAGAACTCCAATAAGGAGAAGGCACTGCAAGTTTTGCGTGCCCGTATTTCGGATATGTTGCGTCAGGAAGAGGAAGCCAAATATGCAGGCGAGCGTAAGAGCAAAGTAGGCACCGGAGACCGCAGTGAGCGTATACGTACCTACAATTTCCCGCAAAGCCGTGTAACGGATCATCGTATTGGCCTAACTATGCATAAGTTGGACCAGGTGATGAACGGGGAGATCGAAGAAATCGTATCGGCGCTCACGATTGCAGAGCAGGCTGATTTGATGGAACAAGAGGTTTAAGTTTTGGGGAACGAACGCGATTGTGTGTATCGGATGTCGCCGGAACGGAACATGAGTGTCAGAGAAGCCTTAGTTGAGGCTTCTTCTTTTTTAGGAAGCTGTGGCGTTCTGGAGCCGCAGCATAATGCCCGTTTGCTGCTGGAGCATGTGCTCGGGTTGGAAGGTACGGCGTTTTACGCCGCTCTGGGTGATCCGTTCCCTTCCACCGCCAAGGAGGCGTGGGAACGGACCATAGCCCGCAAAGCTGCGGGTGAACCGGCGCAGTATATTATCGGACGGCAGGAATTCTATGGCCGCCCGTTCATGGTTTCGCCGTCGGTGCTGATCCCACGCCCGGAGACAGAACTGCTCGTCGAGGCGATACTCCAGCACGGTGATCGGCTGTGGCCAAGCGGCGCTCCGCAGGCGCTCGACATCGGCGCGGGCAGCGGTGCGATTGCCGTGACGCTGGCGGCTGAGCGACCGAGCTGGCGCGTGGCGGCAGGGGATATTTCGGCTGCCGCGTTAAAAGTAGCGGCTCATAACGCCGCTGCGAACGGCGCAGTCGTAGAATTCCGTGAGGGCGATCTGCTGGCGCCGTTCGAGGGAACGGCGGTGGACATTCTCGTGTCCAACCCGCCGTACATCCCGGCTGCTGACATCGCTGGCTTACAGCCAGAGGTACGCGACCATGAGCCGCGGATGGCGTTGGATGGTGGTCCTGACGGGCTCGGCCCGTATCGGGCAATGCTGGAGCAGCTCGAACTCCTTCAGGCTCCGCCCCGGCTAATCGGGTTTGAATTGGGGATGGGACAGGCCAGAGACGTGGCTGACCTGCTGGAACAGGCGGGTCATTGGAAGAACATTATAATCGTTCCTGACCTTGCTGGGATCGAACGACATGTCCTAGGTGTAAAAGATGAATAAAGAGGAGTATTAGGAATTGGGAAATACCCTCCAGATTTCCTGAAGAGGAAGGCTGGAGGGTGCTTTTAATTACTGTATTGAAAATGTACAAATGTTAAGGATGGGAAATGTTGGCCGAGAGATTAACCGTCGCGCTATTTCCTACAAAGATCCTAACACAAAAGTTACTTCCAGATGATGCTCCGAATAAATTTATAGAGTAATTACCGTCCTGGTCAACATCTACCGGATCTCCAAAGGTTTTATAGCCCAACCAATCTTTTTGGGCGAGCTGATAAGACACATTGGCTGGATATGAATTACTGGAGTATTGCCAACCTTGTAGCATGATTTTGCTGACGCCACTTGGAATAGAAAAGGTACCGGTGTAGGTAGCGCCATATTGCAATCCATTATACTGGAAACTATCCACAAAGGCGTTGGTGGATATATTTCTTTGTTCATCTGAAGTATTACCTAATATGATCTTCCATGTTCCATCAATATTTTTTACGTGTATTACTTTTCCGGTTTCAGGTTTCCCGGAATTATCCTTTAAATTTACGTATAATGAGTTACTGTTTTCAGTATCAACTGAAGAAATTTCAAGAGAGCTTAAGTCTGTAGTGCTGCTGAATGCTTTATATTCTTTAATTTGTTCCTCAGAGTTAGAGAAGCGCTGATCCACAACCAAAGATGTAGCTTTTGTAAAGTCACCACTTACCATAGATGTGAGGAAGTCTTTAACCACTTGGTTAGCTTCAGATTCTGGGGCTTTTTCAGCAAAGCTTATATTCCCGAAGGAACAGATACCGAGAGTCAATGCAACTAAAATTAAACTCACTTTTCTAAGAAACATGATTAGTCCTCCATATTTAAAATAATTTTTTTCGACAGCAAACCACAATCCTCCTTTTTTTTGTATATTTGTATTATCTCGTAAAAAAAGAAGGCTTTGAATGGGCCTAAGGGACTGATGTTATATATGTACTAATAAATAAAATGTCGGATTTTGGTGAAGAAACGTACATTTTATCGGTAGTTTCATTTGCTATACATTTACTTTAGAATAAGAGGATATAGTCAACTACCTGATTTGGAGGATTCTTATGCTTCGGAAATTGAAAAAGATGGATACGGGTATCATTTTCATCCTCGTGATGTTGATGATCATTAGTGTATTTGCAACGTACAGTGCTGGTATCTATTTTGAAAAAACAGGACAGGGTCATGGTAATGACTACATCAAAATGATTATTTTTTATGTGCTTGGTTTTCTGGTGATTTTGGGTCTGAGTATTTTCGATTATCGATTGTTTATAAGGAATTCCATATATATTTACGGATTCGGGATTTTTTTGCTTTTGTTGACGATCTTTGTAGGTGAGAAAAAGAATAATGCATCCGGTTGGCTGGATATAGGGGGATTAAGTATTCAACCTGCGGAATTATTTAAATTGATCCTAATTCTCTTCATGGCCTATATATTAGTACGCAGGAATAAGCAAAGAGCACAAATGCTCTTCTGGCGTGATGTAGTGCCGATAAGTATGATCACTTTTCTACCATTTGTGCTCGTATTAGCTCAGAACGACTTGGGTAATGCGCTAAGCTATATTATTATTATGTTTGGTATGCTTTGGATTGGAAATATAAAGATGGCTCATGCGTTGATTGGTTTACTGCTCATAGCGGGAATGGCTGGCTCAGGGATATTTTGGTACACGCATTATCATGACCAGGCTAAGCATTTTCTATCTGATACTATTGGAAAACCTCACTTGGTTAACCGCTTTGATCCTTGGCTTGTTCCAGAAGAGGCCACTAGAGATGCTAAATATCAGACAGGAAATGGTAAGTTGGCTATATCCTCGGGTGGAATGCTTGGTAAAGGATTTACGAAAGGTAGCTCAGTTCAATCCGGGCGTGTGCCGTATACGTATGCAGACTCGATCTTTGTTGTAGTGGCAGAAGAGTTTGGCTTTACTGGTTCGTCGCTATTGTTGGTGTTGTACTTTATCCTAATTTACCGGATGATTGTCATTGCCCTAGAGTGCCGGGATCGGTCAGGACCATATATAATTGTGGGAATTGTCTCAATGCTGCTGTATCAGATTTTTGAAAATATTGGTGCTTTCCTCAATATCATGCCGCTGACAGGGATTACGCTGCCGTTCATCAGTTACGGCGGGACTTCCCTGATTATCAACATGGCGAGTGTGGGCGTCATTATGAGCATTAAGATACACGGCCAAGAGCTGGAGGACGATCTGCCGCAGCCTTCCAGAGTAAGCTTGACGAAGGCGAAAAAAGCCTAGTGCAGGTGGATTTTGACTTGAAACTGATTGGTATTTGTGTGGGTTGAAACGGTGCAACGAGAGAGTCCAGATTGTGAAATCTGGGCTTTTTTATATTCCTCGGTGAGGGTCAGAAGCTTGGTGTAGCATGATTTGAGGGTGTATTGAAGATCTGTAAAGTGTTCTTGAATCTTTTACAAGATTCATAGGTTTAGACTCTCCCAAACCGGACAGACTGATAGACATGATAGAGTTTGGGTTTGGGGGGACGAAGATGAGAAGTTGGATCAAGCAAGCTGCAATGATACTATTTTGTATTTCGATATTAATGATGTCTTGGGAAGGTCAAAAGACGGATGCTGCTATGACCACTGGAACAAGAGGAACCTTAGCATCAGGAGTAGCTACAACAGGGCTGAATGTGATTCCACATGACTCCATTCGACTGCGTATTTTGGCCAACTCGGATCGTCCGGAGGATCAGCTGGTTAAACGCGAAATACGGGACGCTATTGTACAGCAGATGAATGCCTGGGTGGGTGAGCTGGAAAACCCGCAAAGCTTAGATCAAGCTAGATCATTGATTGGTGCTCATTTACCTGAAATTGACCGTTTGGTAGGTACGGAACTGGCTCGTCGCGGCATTGCATATGATCATCAGGTGGAACTGGCGAGCGTACCTTTCCCGACGAAAATGTACGGTGGTCTGGTCTACCCAGCAGGGAATTATGAAGCGCTTCGGGTTACGCTGGGGCAAGGAAAAGGGCAAAATTGGTGGTGCGTGCTGTTTCCTCCGCTGTGCTTTATTGATGCAGGCAGCGGGGAAGCAGCGGCACAAACAGTATCGGCAAAAACGGATCACGGAGAAAGTCGGACGAATGCCGCTGACAAGGAGCCGGAAGTACGTTTTTTTCTGTGGGATGCACTTGCGGGACTGTGTAGCTGGGTGAGTGGCTTGTTTGCCTAAACGTTGAGGAGTGTAACTTTCCCCATATGCTA
This sequence comes from Paenibacillus sp. S29, assembly GCF_049319765.1. NCBI lineage: Bacteria > Bacillati > Bacillota > Bacilli > Caryophanales > Paenibacillaceae > Paenibacillus > Paenibacillus sp. S29. Next base: position 530,696 of record NZ_JBMOUI010000001.1, read on the forward strand.
TAATGGAGCTTACGATAGATATACACATGGCAGAGCCAAATAAACTGATCTTTCAAAGTAGCCTTATAGGATCAAGCGAAATCACTGGCCTGTATATGACAATAAGATATGGGATGATCTGATATGAGTGATAAATCGAATCAAATGCAAGACTTGCGCGGAGATTTTGTGCAAAAGGAAAAATCGGAGCAAAAGCTGGACGAACAGGAAAATTGCGAGCTGAAGCAGGCATTGAGGTCTTCCCATACCCAATGGTGGGATGTAAGATGTTTGGTTCCTGTGAGCAACATTGACGGGGATGTTTCTGACGAAGTTTGGGCTGAACAGACTCGGATCGCGGCGGAAAAGGGCATACGGGAGGCTGGCGTACTCCTCCAAGCTGGAGAGACGGTAGCCTTTCCTACGGAGACCGTGTACGGCCTGGGGGTCGATGCTCGTAGTACAAAAGCGGTGGAGGCGGTATTCGCTGCCAAAGGACGTCCCTCCGATAACCCGCTCATTGTACATATTTCTAATGCTGATCAATTAGAGGGTATGGTAGCAGAAATAAACGATACAGCCCGAGCGCTGATGAATATGTTCTGGCCGGGACCGCTGACTCTCGTATTGCCGGTAGTGCCGCAGGCACTGTCATCGCGTGTGACAGCCGGGCTGGATACAGTCGGAGTGCGCATGCCGGATCATCCGATAGCCCTTCGTTTGATCGCTGAAGCGGGTTGTCCACTGGCTGCGCCAAGCGCCAACCGGTCGGGAAGACCCAGTCCCACCCTTGCACAGCATGTGCGAGAGGATCTGGAGGGCCGCATCGGTGGCATTTTGGACGGAGGTCCCACGGGGGTGGGGCTGGAGTCCACGGTGGTGCAGGCGGGTGACGACGGAACCGTCACCATCCTGCGCCCCGGCGGCGTGACGGCTGAGCAGCTCGCTGCGGTTGCTCGCGCCGTCGTGCTGGACCCGGCGTTGACTGTTACGCCCGGGGAAGACGCGGACAGCCCGGCCCCGCGCTCGCCAGGCATGAAGTACACGCACTACGCGCCGCGAGGCCGCTTGAGCGTGGTACAAGGCCCGTCGTCCGTTGAGGTGACGGGCTGGATTCGCGCCGCGCTGGCGGAGGCTTCCGCGCGCGGGGAGCGCACGGCAGTGCTCGCGTTCGACGAGCATGCCGCCGGCTACGCCGGAGAGCGCGTCTATACGCTAGGCAAGCTGGACGCGCTCCATGAGGCGGCGCAGCGCCTGTACGGCGTGCTGCGTCGCTGCGACGAGGACGGCGTCACCTACATTTTGGCGGAATCCTGTCCGCCGAAGGGATTGGGAGACGCCGTCATGAACCGCCTGCTTAAAGCGGCAGGTCACCGAATCGTCCGCTTGTAGCTTCTGTCGAATCAGAGCCTCTTATATTAAATTTTCCTCCCTCCTCGTCTCGGTATTGGGTACTTCCAGTACATGCTTGTACTGATTTGCCCCTTGTCCGCATAACGTGTACAAGAACAGACGGATAATGGAGGGATGGAGTATGCTGGCAGCCTCTGCCCATGCCGGGCAGGTTGTAACGATTCTAATCATGGCGGTAGCGCTAGGAATGGATGCGTTATCGCTGGGCGTAGGGATCGGCATGAAGGGGATACGCCTGCGAGACGTGCTGCGCATCAGTACTGTCATTGGCTTTTTTCATATTCTGATGCCATTACTGGGAATGTTCACAGGCCATTATATGAGTTCTTTATTAGGTCATGTGACGGCCTACTTCGCAGGGGGTCTACTCATCCTTTTGGGCGGGCATATGGTGTATAATTCCTTTAAAGGGGACGGCGTACAGGTATTGGATCATCGTTCGCCTTTAGGCCTTTTGCTGTTTGCACTTGGGGTGAGCGTTGACTCATTTTCTGTAGGAGTGTCACTAGGTATGTTCCAGAGTGATCTGGTGCTGTCCGTTCTGGCGTTTGGTTTTTGCGGGGGAGCAATGGCGATGCTGGGCCTGCTGCTGGGTCGCAAGGTCAGCCGTAATCTAGGAGATTATGGGGAAGCAGTGGGGGGTGCCATTTTGTTGGCATTCGGCTTTATGTTTATGTTTTGATTTTAGCGTAGACAGTGTAAAATAAGTGCAGGGTTATCGTAAAGGATTAGGATTATAGTAATCCTCTGTTTATATATTTTTTTAACATACGGGGGGTGAAAACGTTGAAGAATATCTTATTCGTATGCACAGGGAATACCTGTCGCAGTCCAATGGCTGAAGGGATGCTGCGTAAGTTGGCTGCTGAGCATGGGCTAGAACTGGAAGTGCGTTCTGCGGGAGTAGCCGCGATGGAAGGCACGCCGATATCCCGACATGCAGAGGCGGTTCTACGTGATCACGATATATCCGATCAAATCACTTCAACCCCTTTGAGCGACGGGCTTGCCGGGTGGGCGCATCTGATCTTAACCTTGACGCAAGGACATAAACAGCACGTAATTCAGCGCTTTCCCCAAACGGCGGGCAAAGTATTTACGCTTAAGGAATATGTGGAGAACCGGGATGCGGTGTTGAATGATGTACAGGAGTTGGATGGTTTATATGCTTCACAGCAGTTGATGGCTTCACTCGGACAAGAGCTATCGGCGCAGGAACGTGAACGAATGATTGAATTACACCAACGGATTCCGGGCTTTGATATTTCAGATCCGTTTGGCGGTTCGCGAGAAGACTACGATGTCACAGCTGCAGAAATCCGTACGGCGCTGCATAAGCTGCTGGACAAGCTAAAGGCTTCTTCCGAATAAAATTGGTATTACTCATCTGTTTTGTACGGAATCTGTTGATTTTCGGCGGCAAATCCGTTAAGATAAGGTGGAAAAATGAGAATCCGATGTAACTGGCGACAAAAGTGGGATTAACCACGATGGAGCATCGGATATACGGCCGGTCGCCTGGGCAAAAGAGCAATTCCACATAGGTGTGGACTGCTCTTTTTTCATATACAAGTTGAGCCAGATTGTTAGCTGAGAGTTGATTCCTTTAAAGGTTCTTCCATTTTTTCTGCTCGAAATCTGAAACATCGGCTATAATATAGTCAGATTGTGATCAGGAGAGAGTGTGTTGAACTTGGGGCATGAGGCCGTGCCTAGTCTCTGAGAGGCTGTTCAACCAAAGGGGGTTCCAATAGTGGGACAATTGGATCATGAGATTTCGCTAGAAGCACAGACCACTTCTGTTGTGCGGGAAATCGCAGAAGCAGCCAGTCTCAAGGCTGGCCGCCTGCTGGTTATTGGCGTTAGCACAAGTGAAGTGGCTGGAAGTCGGATTGGTACGGCGGGAGCGCTCGATGTGGCTCAGCAACTGTTGTCTGGAGTAGAGTCCGTTCGCAGGGAGTATGGCTTTGATGTGGCGTTTCAATGCTGTGAGCATTTGAACCGAGCGCTGGTCGTTGAACGGGCTGTGCTGGAGCGACTGGGACTGACGGAGGTTGCAGCTGTTCCTGTTCGTACAGCAGGAGGCTCTATGGCCACCGTCGCCTATCGTTCTATGAGTGACGCGTGTTTGGCGGCGAACGTGCAGGCCCATGCCGGGATAGACATCGGCGAAACGCTGATTGGCATGCATCTGCGATCCATTGCTGTTCCATTTCGCCCAAGTCTTCGCTGGATTGGCGAAGCACGTGTGACAGCGGCATTCACCCGTCCTCCACTTATTGGTGGACAACGGGCAGTGTATAGTCTGGAGCAAGAAGTCGGCGGAAACTGCGATTAGCATTTGGCATGGCGGCATGTTTGTACTAATCTTTTTTGCATTGATGATGAGGTACCCAACAGAGGAGCAGGCGTTTGCTTGTATACCCAACAATTGACTATGGAGAGGGAGTAATCAATCATGATGGAACACCTGCGTAAAAGTGACCCGGCAGTGATGGAAGCAATGGGACTTGAACTGAAACGACAACGCCACAATATCGAGCTAATCGCATCCGAGAACATTGTCAGTGAAGCAGTAATGGAAGCCATGGGCTCCGTGCTGACGAATAAATATGCTGAAGGTTATCCGAACAAACGCTACTATGGTGGCTGTGAACATGTAGATATCGTTGAAGACATCGCACGTGACCGCGCAAAAGAATTGTTCGGCGCCGAGCATGCTAACGTGCAGCCTCACTCTGGAGCACAAGCCAACATGGCGGTGTATCTGGCAGCTCTCAAACCTGGAGATACTGTACTGGGTATGAATTTGGCGCATGGTGGCCATTTAACACACGGAAGTCCGGTTAACGCTTCCGGCTTGTTGTATAACTTTGCTGCTTACGGTGTACGCGAAGACAACTTCCGCATCGACTACGATGAAGTGCGCAAGGCAGCCTTTAAGCACCGCCCTCGTCTGATTGTAGCTGGCGCGAGTGCATATCCGCGTACTATTGATTTTGAAGCTTTTGCTTCCATTGCCAATGATGTAGGCGCTCTGTTTATGGTGGATATGGCACATATCGCAGGTCTCGTGGCAGCGGGAATTCACCCAAGTCCAGTTCCGCATGCCCAATTTGTAACAACAACAACACACAAAACGCTGCGTGGTCCGCGCGGGGGTCTGATTCTGACTCGCAAAGCATGGGCGCAAGCGATTGATAAAGCTATTTTCCCTGGTACTCAAGGGGGGCCACTGATGCATGTGATCGCGTCTAAAGCGGTTGCTTTGGGTGAAGCGCTCCAGCCATCGTTCAAAACCTATGCGCAAAACGTAGTTCGCAACGCACAGGTGCTGGCTGAAACACTGTTGGCTGAAGGGATTAACATTGTATCCGGTGGTACGGATAACCATCTGATGCTGTTGGATACGCGCAATTTGAATATCACAGGTAAAGAAGCGGAGCATGTATTGGATTCCGTGGGCATCACAGTCAATAAAAATGCGATTCCTTTTGACCCGACCAGTCCATTCGTAACAAGCGGAATTCGTATTGGTACACCTGCTGCAACATCTCGTGGTATGGATGAAGAGGCTATGGTCAAAATCGGTAAAATCATTGCTGAAACCCTTAAAAACCCGAAAGATGATACTGTATTGTCCAAAGCAAGCCAAGCGGTTGGCGAGTTGACAGATAAGTTCCCGATTTATCCAGGAACTCAATACTAATTCATCGACATTCATAATTTTTATGTTATAGGCTGTTTTCCTTCCGTAAGCCGGAGGAGAACAGTCTTTTTTTGCTTCCGAACGACTCGAAACATACATTTTTGGGTAATAAGCGATTACAGTAAGGGTTTATGCGCGCTATCCTTCATGATCTACGACAAAGGAGTGATTGCATTGAGTCAAAGAAAATCCGCGCAATTTTTGCAGCAACTCGTATTTGTAGGACCGATGGCGTTGTTTTTTGTCTTGATTATGGTCATTCCGTTCCTGCTGGGGCTGTATTATTCTATGACCAACTGGGATGGAGTATCTGAAAATATCCGATGGCTCGGACTGGGGAATTACATTCATATTTTTAGGGATGATCCAGATTTTCGTAATGCATTCTGGTTTACGGTCCGGTTTACCGTATGTGGTGTCGTTCTGACGAACCTGATTGGCTTTTTCCTAGCCTATGCACTTACCAAACCGTTGCGTACCCGTAATGCACTGCGAACTGTATTTTTTATGCCCAATATGATTGGCGGCTTGCTGCTCGGCTTTATCTGGCAATTTATATTTGTACGCGGCTTTTCTGCAGTAGGTGAGGCAACAGGGCTTTCTTTTTTTAAACTGCCGTGGCTGGGTGATGGGCCAACTGCTTTTTGGGGAACTGTCATTGTGTTTGTGTGGCAATATGCAGGTTATCTCATGGTTATTTACATATCCTCGTTAAATAATGTCCCGCATGCCCTTATTGAATCGGCACAAATCGACGGTGCGAGCCGAAGACAGATTCTGCGTCATATTGTAGTGCCACTTATTATGCCAGCGGTGACCGTCTGCTTGTTCCTGGCGATATCCTGGTCCTTTAAAATATTTGAGTTGAATTTGGCTCTCACAAAGGGGGGACCTTTCAAGTCGACAGAGTCTGTAGCGTTGGACATATATAATGAAGCGTTTACAAATAATCGACTTGGATTAGGGACTGCCAAAGCTATGATTTTCTTTGTGGTCGTTGCAATCATAACCAGCATTCAGGTGCGTCTCACGAAGAAAAAGGAGGTTGAAATGTAATGGGAAAAACGTCAAACTATCGTTTGGGCACATGGGCTGCTGAAATAATGCTAATTGTGATCGGGTTAATCTTTCTGGTTCCGTTTTATTTTTTGCTCGTAAACTCCGTTAAATCCTTTGGCGACATTTTGGCCCATTCCGCTTCGTGGCCGACAACCTTCCGTTTTGAAAACTATGCTAACGCCTGGAATAAAATAAACTTTCCCACAGCACTGGGGAATTCACTGATTGTCACGATCGTCAGTAATGCGCTTTTGCTACTAATCAGCTCGATGGCCGCTTACCAGATGGTTCGGCATGACACTCGTTTTAACCGGTTCCTGTTCGGTTTGCTTGTGGCTGCGATGGTAGTTCCCTTTCAATCGATTATGTTGCCGCTTATGGAAGTGTCCAACGTATTGAGCTTGAACAACAGTATACCGGGACTGATCTTATGTTATCTGGGTTTTGGAGCGCCTTTATCCGTTTTTCTTTTTCATGGCTTTATTAAAACGGTACCTATTGAGATCGAGCAGGCGGCAAGGGTGGACGGTTCATCCCGGTACGGGGTGTTCTTTCGCATCGTTTGTCCGCTGCTGCTGCCTATGTTCGTAACCGTGCTTATCTTGAATACCTTATGGATCTGGAATGACTATCTGTTGCCTTCACTCATTTTGAATGATCCTGAGCTGCGTACCATTCCGATTGCAACCTATATGTTGTTTGGTCAGTACACCAAGCAATGGGACTTGGCGCTGCCAGCACTGGTGTTGGGGATCACGCCAATTGTTGTGTTTTTTCTGGTGATGCAAAAATACATCGTTTCTGGCATTGCAGCCGGCGCGGTCAAAGGCTGAAGGGAGAGATAATCGATGAAAAAAACAGCGTTACTTGTCATCTCCTTGATGGTGCTGTTCGCATGTACACTTGCAGGTTGTGGAAATACGAAGGCTCAACAGAGTGAGACGAAAACGATACACATTTATCAATTCAAAGTAGAGATATCGGAACCGTTAAACAAGCTGAAGGCTGAATATGAAAAGACCCACCCTGGCATCAAGCTGGATATCCAATCTGTCGGTGGTGGTACGGACTACGGTGCTTCGTTGAAGGCTAAATTCGCATCAGGCGATCAGCCGGACATTTTTACAAATGAGGGCTACCAGGATCGGGATACGTGGTTGGAGTACTTGGAGGATTTGTCGGATCAGCCATGGGTGAAGGATCTGGACGATTTCGCTCGTAAGCCGATGACGGTTAACGGTAAGATTTATGGACAGCCTATGAACCTAGAAGGATTTGGATTTGTTTATAACAAGGATTTGTTTAAAAAAGCGGGCATAACCAAACTGCCTCAGACAATAGATGAACTGGAGGAAGCAGCCAAGCGACTGAAAGCGGCAGGGATTATACCTTTTGCTAACGGGTATGCGGAATGGTGGGTTCTGGGGAACCATTTTATCAATATCCCGTTTGCCAGACAGCCGAACCCGGAAAGTTATGTTGAGGATTTAAACAAAGGAATGGCTCGCATCCCCGGTAACCCCGTGTTCGATCAGTGGGTGAAGTTGCTTGACCTGACTATAAAATATGGGAACCGCAACCCGCTCACGACGGATTACAATACACAAGTGACACTGTTTTCGACAGGTAAGGCTGCTATGATGCACCAGGGGAACTGGACGCAACCGCAAATGGATGGAATTAATCCTAACTTGAATTTGGGTATTCTGCCTACGCCTATAGACAATGATCCCTCCACAGGAGGTAGACTCGCGGTGGGAGTGGCCTCGAACTGGGTGATCAATAAAAATTCGCCTGTGAAGCAGGAGGCAAAAGAATTCCTCAATTGGTTGGTCACATCAGAAACAGGCAAGCATTATATCACCAAGGAATTTAAGTTTGTTCCTGCCTTCAAAAGTATCACGTCCAGTGACGAGACGACAGGTGATCTAGGTGCAGAAATATCTCGGCATGTGAGGGAAGGCAAGATATGGAGTTGGAACTTTCAACGCTTCCCGAAAGGGCTAAATCAGGATTTAAGCAGTAGTATGCAAGCCTATATTGCAGGGGTTATCACGAAGGACGAAATGCTTCAGCAATTTCAGGAGGCATGGGACAATTTGAAGTATAGATAAAAGAATACCGCTGCATGAGGAAGCAAAGGCTATAGCATGGGCAGGAAGTTTAAAGCCATCAGGCTTTGACGGTCAAGTGCCGTCAGGGCCTTTTTGATGTGGTTTTATGTGACGAAAGTCACACGTGAAGCGGTCCTATTAAGTATTTTACATGTCATATCTTTCCCTTGACAAAAGGTTACGGCGGCAGGTGTTAAATCAATCAAGGGAATGTTATAATAAACAGGATTTACAGGCACGCATTGCATCTGTGCTTATTTGGTTTGTGCAAATAGGTTACATAGATCCTTTCGACTCAGGATAGTTCGATATGCTGGCGCGAAAGAACGTGACGATAATACCGGAGGGAATATATTATGGCGAAACTGGTGGTTTGCGATCACCCTTTGATCCAACACAAGCTTACATTTATCCGCGATGTGCGGACCAACACCAAGGATTTCCGCGAGCTGGTGGATGAAGTAGCAACATTGATGGCTTATGAAATTACACGGGATATCCCGCTGGAAAGCATTACGGTGCAGACACCGGTTGCTGAGACAGAAGGTAAAGTGATTTCAGGACGTATGCTGGGTCTTATTCCGATTCTGCGTGCAGGCTTGGGTATGCTGGATGGCGTAGTAAAGCTGCTGCCTGCAGCAAAGGTAGGCCATGTGGGACTGTTCCGCGATCCTGAGACGCTGCAACCCGTAGAATACTATACGAAGCTGCCTACAGATGTAACTGAGCGCGAATTGATCGTGATTGATCCGATGCTTGCAACGGGTGGCTCGGCAATTGCGGCGATTGATGTATTGAAAAAGAGAGGCTGTACTCAAATTAAAATGATGAATCTGATTGCTGCTCCTGAAGGAGTCAAAGCTGTGCAGGATGCGCATCCTGATGTAGACATCTATGTCGCTGCACTGGACGAGCGTCTGGATGATCATGGATACATCATTCCGGGTCTTGGTGACGCGGGAGACCGCTTGTACGGAACCAAGTAGACTGCCCTTGGCGGTTCGGCAAAATCTATGGACGTTATGACAGGTCGTTTTTCTGAATAATGGAAGACCTGTGAAGCGGACATTTATTATGAAAAGGGGTTCAACAGAAAATGTCTAAAATCAAAGTGATGACAATTTTTGGTGTGCGTCCGGAAGCGATTAAGATGGCTCCTCTTATTTTGGAGCTTCAGCGTCACCCGGAGCATATCGAGTCCGTGGTATGCGTTACGGCTCAACATCGCCAGATGCTTGATCAGGTTCTGGAAGTTTTCAATATTCACCCTGACTATGATCTGGACGTAATGAAGGATCGCCAGACACTGAATGAAATCTCGATGCGGGTACTTCAAGGTCTGGAGCCTGTATTGCGTGAGGCCAAGCCCGATATCGTGTTAGTTCACGGTGATACGCTGACGACTTTCCTGGCCAGCTATGCAGCCTTTATGCAGCAGATTGAAGTAGGGCATGTGGAAGCGGGTTTGCGGACGTGGAACAAGCTTTCTCCATATCCTGAAGAAATGAACCGTCAGCTCACAGGCGTGCTGTCTGATCTGCATTTCTCGCCTACTTCTTTATCGGCTGGAAATTTGCGGAAGGAAAACAAGCCTGAATCGCGAATATATGTTACAGGCAATACAGTAACTGATGTATTTCAGTATACGGTTCGCCAGGATTACGAGCACCCTGTACTGGATTGGGCTCAGGGCAAACGCCTGATTCTTATGACAGCGCATCGCCGGGAATCTCAAGGGGAACCGCATCGTCAGATTTTTAATGCGGTTAAGCGAATTGCGGATGAGTTTGAGGATATCGCTATTGTTTATCCGGTTCATCCAAGTCCGGCAGTGAAGGAACCTGCATTTGAGATTTTAGGCAACCATCCGCGTATTAAGCTGATTGATCCGCTGGATGTCGTGGATCTGCACAATTTTTATCCACATACACATCTGATCCTTACGGATTCCGGTGGGCTTCAGGAAGAAGCACCTTCGTTCGGAGTACCTGTTCTGGTGCTGCGTGATACGACTGAAAGACCGGAAGGAATTGAAGCGGGCACCTTGGAACTGGTGGGTACGAGTGAAGAGAACGTGTACAATCGGACTAAGGCACTTTTGACAGATTCCGCGTTGTACGAATCTATGAGTCAGGCAGCGAATCCTTACGGCGATGGACAAGCATCAGTAAGAATTGTCAATGCGATTTTGCACCATTATGGTGTTCAAACTGAACGTCCTGAGGAATTTCACACAATGTTCACAAAAGGTGTTCGTCCGATATAATTATTCTTTACAAGGCAAGCATACAGTTAAACTGTACGGTTACCAAGGGATACAGCAATTTAAGATGCTTTGTCGTTTGATTTTATACTTTAGGGCACTAAAATATCTCAATTGACAAAGCATCTTATATTTAAGTAAAATGGACTGGAATTGCAGGGGTGACATGGAAAAGTGGTCAAACCTTCCAAGCAAAACAACAACCGAAATAACACCGGAAATGCCTTTAAGGCTATAGGACTGGTGAGCGCGATCGGCATTGATTTGGCGATATGCACACTGGGTGGTTTCTATGCAGGAAAATGGCTTGATGCCAAACTTGGTGGCTCCGGAATTTGGATTGGCGTAAGCGTTCTCGCAGGCTTGGTTGTAGGCGCATTAAGTATTGCCCTTGTGATCGGAAAGGTACTGAGGGATAACCATGAATGAGATGACCCGTATGCAAAAAATGTTATGGATCGTAGCGCTTGGTATTATGGCTCTGTGTTTCCTGGTCTCCGCCTTCATGCCCCAACATCGTGACATTGCTCACGGAATCATTCTGGGAACGGGAGTAAGCTGTCTAAATGTGCTGTATATGGCCTACAAAATTCGACAGGTTGCGAGTGCGGCCGCCGGTGAAAGAAAGAAGAGAGTGTTTGGTATTGGCTTTGGCGTTCGATTAGGGACCTCGATTTTGGCAGTGGTGCTGGCGATAGAATTTCCGGCCTATTTCCATGAGATCGCTGTAATGGCAAGCCTGGTGACTGGGCAATTTCTTCTGTTAATTATAGGCATCATATTCGCGCTTCAGGAAAAATGATGGCTCAACTGAGAAAGGGGTGAGAAAACATGTTGCATGAATCACCGATTATCCAATTGGGCGGGTTTAACATTGACTTGTCCGTCATTATTATGCTTATTGTGACTTGTGCGATTGTATTTGGACTGGCATTTGCTGCAACGCGCAATTTGTCTGTGGACAATCCAAGCAAGCTGCAAAATTTTATGGAATGGGTCGTTGAATTCGTTCAAGGACTGATTACCAGCACGATGGATTTGAAAAAAGGGAAGCCATTCCTCTCCTTGGGGATGACGCTGATCATGTTCATTTTCGTCGGGAATATGCTGGGCTTACCGTTCGGGATTGTGACCGAATTCGATAATGCGCAAAGTGCCCAAGTATTTGGACATGAAATCATTCCAGTCAAAGAAGCATTAGAACAAGCACAGGCGTCTCACCCGGGCGAAGCTGCCCATGTAGGCATCAGCTGGTGGAAATCACCTACTGCAGATGCAGGGGTATCTATTGGACTCGCTTTGATGATCTTTGTCCTGGTTCATTTCCTGGGGATCTTCCGCAATACCAAAGCTTACTTCAAGCATTACGTTCAGCCATTTCCATTCTTTTTGCCAATTAACTTGATTGAGCAGTTCTCAAAACTGTTGACACATGGTATGCGTCTATTCGGTAATATTTTTGCCGGCGAAGTTTTGATCAGTGTTCTGCTGAAAATGACAGCACTTGGTGTGGGAGGTATGGTTGCTTCCGTATTGGGACTCGTGGTCTGGCAAGGATTCAGTATTTTTGTCGGCAGTATTCAAGCGTTCGTCTTCACCATTCTGACGTTTGTATACATTTCGCAGTCCATTGACACGCATGAAGAAGAGCATTAGACAAGCTTGTTTTCCGGTTTTTAGTTAAGTTCAGGAGTACGCTTCGCTCTTAACTGCAAATACATGTACAATACAAATACACATCACTAAGGAGGATTTTTAAAATGGGAGTTTGGGCATATATCGCAGCTGCAATCGCAGTAGGTTTGGGCGCTTTGGGCGCAGGTATTGGTAACGGTCTGATCGTAAGTAAAACAGTTGAAGGTATCGCTCGTCAGCCTGAAGCAAAAGCAACGTTGCAAACGGTAATGTTTATCGGTGTAGGTCTGGTCGAAGCCCTGCCAATCATCGGGGTCGTTCTGGCATTCATTTTCTACGCAGGTGCTTAATTGAATGGAAGCAAGGTTTGGCGGGGAAGGCACAGCCATCCGCGCCTTCTTTGTTCGTTTGAACATGAAAGATCCAGAACCGACGTTCACCGGAAAGGAGTGACTTCAATTGAGTTTTAATTGGACAAGTATCGTTTTCACTATCATTGCATTTTTGATCTTGTACTGGTTACTGACGCGTTATGCATTCGGCCCTCTCTTTTCCGTTATGGAGAAGCGCCGTCAGCTTGTATTGCAGCAAATGAATGAAGCGGCACAGACGCGTGAACAGGCTGCTGCTTATGTTGAGGAGCAAAAGCAGGCTCTCCAGCAGGCACGTAAGGAAGCGTACGACATTATTGAGCAGTCAAAACAAACAGGTAACAAGCAAGCGGAGCAAATTATTGTTCAGGCTAAAGACGAAGCTGTCCGCCTGAAAGACGAAGCTGTTCGTGAAATCACAAGCGAGCGTAATAAGGCGGTTGCCGAACTGCGCAGCGAAGTGGGTAAAGCTTCGGTACAAATTGCTTCCAAACTGATTCAAAAGGAAATCAAGGAAGACCAAGTCCAGGGAGAGCTTGTCGACCAATACCTTAAAGAGGTAGGAGGCAAAGCATGAGCCGGGATACGGTAGTTGCCAAACGGTATGCGAAAGCTTTGTTTGAAGTGGCAGAGCAAGAACAGACCATTATGGAAACCGAGCAGGAGCTACGTGCTTTTGTAGAGGCTGTATCGGGGGATACTGAAATCCGTAAATTCATTAATTCTCCTAACATTACGGAAGCGGTCAAGCTTCAAGTTCTGGCTAACAGTTTTGAAGGCAAGCTGTCTGCCTCGCTAATTAACACGATCAAGCTGTTGATTCAGCGTAGTAGAGCAGATTTGTTCGAATCTCTCCTTGCCGGATACCTCGATATTCAGGAATACAAGCTGGGACTTGCTCATGCAAAGGTGTATTCGACTTATGCTTTAAGTGATCAGGAAAAAACAGCGGTAGCCGAGCAATTCGGAGCCCGTGAACATAAAACAATCCGTGTGGAAAATATAGTGGACCCGAGTCTGCTGGGCGGATTGAAAGTGGTTATCGGCGATACACTGTACGACGGCAGTCTGGCCGGCAAGCTGGATCGTCTCGAGAAATCCTTTAACAGACGAGTATAGAAGATAGGGGTGAACACACTTGAGTATCAAACCTGAGGAAATCAGTTCATTGATTAAAAGTCAGATTGAACAATATAAAAATGATATCGAGGTCGTTGAAGTCGGCACTGTTGTTGAAGTCGGCGACGGTATTGCCCGCGTCTACGGACTGGAAAAAGTTATGGCCGGTGAATTGGTTGAATTCGACACTGGCGTATTGGGCTTGGCGCTCAACGTGGAAGAAAGCAATGTCGGTGTTGTTATTTTGGGTCAATTCTCCGACATTCGTGAAGGCGGTCAAGTAAAACGTACAGGTCAGATCATGCAGGTCCCTGTAGGGGAAGCACTGATCGGACGTGTAGTTAACCCACTGGGACAACCAGTAGACGGTAAAGGACCGATTGCTACAACAGAATTCCGTCCGGTTGAAAGTCAGGCTCCAGGTGTTATGGCCCGTAAATCGGTACATGAGCCTATGCAGACGGGGATTAAAGCTATTGATGCGATGGTTCCGATTGGTCGTGGTCAACGTGAGTTGATCATCGGTGACCGTCAAACAGGTAAAACTTCTATCGCAATCGATGCAATTTTGAACCAAAAAGGCAATGGCATGAAGTGTATTTATGTCGCTATTGGTCAAAAACAATCCACGGTAGCTCAAGTTGTTGAAACATTGCGTCGTCACGGTGCGCTGGAATACACGATTGTCGTTACGGCATCTGCTTCCGAACCATCACCATTGCTGTACATTGCTCCTTACTCTGGCTGCGCCATGGGTGAGTATTTCATGTACAAAGGCGAGCATGTCCTTGTTGTTTATGATGACTTGACTAAACAAGCGTCAGCTTACCGGGAACTGTCCCTGTTGCTGCGTCGTCCACCGGGTCGTGAAGCTTATCCGGGTGACGTTTTCTATCTTCACTCTCGCTTGCTGGAACGTGCAGCGAAGCTGAATGATGAGTTGGGCGGCGGATCACTTACCGCATTGCCGTTCATCGAGACACAGGCTTCCGACGTTTCTGCATATATCCCAACTAACGTTATTTCCATCACGGATGGACAGATCTTCCTGGAAGCTGACTTGTTCTATGCAGGGCAACGTCCAGCGATCAACGTAGGTATTTCTGTATCTCGTGTAGGTGGTTCTGCTCAGATTAAAGCGATGAAAAAGGTAGCAGGTTCCCTGCGTCTGGATCTTGCTCAATATCGTGAGCTTCAAGCGTTCTCCCAATTCGGGTCCGACTTGGATAAATCCACAAAAGCCCGTCTGGATCGCGGCGCACGCATGATGGAAATTCTGAAACAGGGCGTTAACCAACCGCTTGCTGTAGAGCAACAAGTAGTGAGCTTGTATACTGCTGTAAAAGGCTTCCTTGATGATATCCCTGTAGCGGATGTAAAACGTTTTGAAAAAGACTTCCTGTCTTTCATGGTGTCTGACCATCAGGACGTGCTTCAATCTATCCGCGACACGAAAGACTTGGTGGCTGATAACGAAGCGGCTTTGAAGGCGGCTATCGAGAAATTCAAAAAATCATTCGCCACGTCGGTTTAATACATTGGAATTGCCTGTTTATGATGAAAGATGTCCTAAGGAAGCGTGCCCTCCGGGTTTTGGCTTCCTTGGCATGTTTTACCCTCTATAACAGGCCCTTTAACATATGTCCGGCTGGATTTGAATCTTACGAAGTGCTTAGACTTGGTCCAAGCTAAGCTAAGGGATTGCTTACGAAGTTAGCTTTGGCTTTGCTAGAGCTTAAAGGTGGTGAAATCATGGCAAAAGGTATGCGCGAGATTAAACGTCAGATTAAAAGTGTGCAGAGTACGAAGCAGATCACGAAAGCGATGGAAATGGTCGCTGCATCCAAGCTGAGAAAAGCTCAGGAGAAAGCGGAGTCGGCTCGTCCTTACTCGGAAAAGCTTAAGGAAGTTGTGAGTAGCATTGCTTCTGGAGCGAATAACATCAAGCATCCAATGCTGGAAACGCGTCCGGTTAAAAAGACTGCTTATCTCATCATTACATCAGATCGTGGTCTGGCTGGTGGTTATAACGCCAATATTTTGCGACAGGTTACGCAGACGATTGCTGAACGTCACCGTTCACAGGATGAATTTGTGATTTTCATCATTGGGCGAAAAGGACGGGATTATTTCAGACGTCGTGAATTTCCTATCGCTGAATCGGTAACAGATCTGTCAGATACACCTGCTTTTGCAGATATCAAAACAATTGCAAGCAAGGCTGTACAAGGCTTTGAACTTAAAGAATTTGATGAGCTTTATCTATGCTATAACCGCTTTGTCAACGCATTGACTCAAATTCCAACAGTTGACCGTCTGTTACCAATGGCAACACCTGATTCAGCTACAGCTTCATCCTCAATTAACTATGAGTATGAGCCTTCACCAGAAGGAGTGCTGGAAGTATTGCTGCCGCGTTACGCGGAAACGCTCATTTACGGCGCTTTGCTGGATGGTAAAGCTAGTGAACTGGGAGCGAAGATGACGGCGATGGGATCTGCTACGAAGAATGCTTCCAAGTTAATTGGTGAGCTTTCCTTGACCTATAACCGTGCTCGTCAAGCGGCTATTACCCAGGAAATTACGGAAATCGTTGCAGGGGCAAGCGCTCAGTCTTAATCAGGCTTGTTGCGACTGTTTTATAGCATGTCTACACTATTATGATAAATTGCGGGCGCAAAACAAATCAGAGTGGTTCGGATTTGCGGCTGTGCAAGCTTGTAGGAGGGAAACCAAAAGATGAACAAAGGACGCGTAGTGAGCATCATGGGTCCGGTTGTCGACGTTGAGTTCGAACGTGGACAGCTTCCGGAAATCCTGAATGCCATTCATATTGGGACTGTGCTGGAGAGCGGAGTCAAAATTGACCTGACGCTCGAAGCTTCAAAACATCTAGGTGACAACCGTGTGCGTTGTATTGCCATGTCTTCCACAGATGGTCTGGTTCGTGGAGCTGAAGCCATAGATCTGGGAGCACCTATTTCAGTACCTGTCGGCGAAGCTACTCTTGGACGCGTATTTAACGTACTTGGAACGCCAATTGATAATGGTGCTGATATGAGTGAAACGGCTAGAAATCCGATTCACCGTCAAGCTCCTTCTTTTGATGAGCTGACAACTCAAGCAGAGATGCTCGAAACAGGTATTAAAGTTATCGACTTGCTAGCTCCTTATGCCAAAGGTGGTAAAGTCGGATTGTTTGGTGGTGCTGGTGTAGGTAAAACCGTAACCATTCAAGAATTGATTAACAATATCGCTCAGGAGCATGGTGGTATTTCTGTATTTGCGGGTGTAGGTGAACGCACACGTGAAGGAAATGACTTGTATCATGAAATGAGAGATTCCGGCGTTATCAACAAAACAGCGATGGTGTTCGGACAAATGAACGAGCCTCCGGGTGCACGTTTGCGTGTAGCTCTCACAGGTCTGACGATGGCGGAATACTTCCGTGACCAAGAAGGCCGTGACGTGTTGCTCTTTATTGATAACATTTTCCGCTTTACTCAAGCGGGTTCTGAGGTTTCGGCCCTGTTGGGACGTATGCCTTCAGCAGTAGGTTACCAGCCTACGCTGGCTACTGAGATGGGTCAATTGCAAGAACGGATTACTTCTACTAAAAAAGGTTCTGTTACTTCCATTCAGGCGATCTATGTGCCTGCGGATGACTACACTGACCCGGCTCCTGCTACGACGTTTGCCCATTTGGATGCTACAACGAATCTGGAACGTAAAATTTCCGAAATGGGTATTTACCCGGCGGTTGATCCACTCGCATCAAGCTCCCGTATTTTGGCTCCAGACGTTGTGGGTGAAGAGCATTACAATGTAGCGCAAGGGGTAAAACAAATTTTGGCCCGCTACAATGAGCTTCAGGATATCATTGCGATCCTGGGTATGGACGAGCTGAGTGAAGAAGATAAAATGTTGGTAGCACGTGCACGTAAAATCCAGCGTTTCCTTTCTCAACCTTTCCACGTTGCCGAAGCATTTAACGGCTTCCCAGGTAAATATGTGCCGGTTAAAGAAACTGTACGAAGCTTCAAAGAAATTTTGGAAGGCAAGTATGACCATCTTCCAGAAGCGGCTTTCCTTTTTGTAGGAGCCATCGAAGAAGCAGTTGAAAAAGCTAAAACGTTGTAAACAACAGGCAAAGAATAGCCGAGCCTTACGAAGTGAGCTGTCTGCGGACAGCTTCCAGGAGGGATTCAAGTGAGCACGTATTTACTAGAGATTGTGACGCCGGAGCGCCTGGTCTATACAGAACAGGTAAACAGCATCAGTGTTCGCGGCTCGGAAGGCGATCTTGGGATTTTACCCGGACACCTTCCCTTGGTCACTCCCTTGAAGATTGCACCGATACGCATTAAAATCGGTGGTCAAACCGAAGTGATCGCGGTCAATGGGGGCTTTCTTGAAGTCCGCAAGGATAAAGTGGTCATTTTGGCTGAGAGTGCGGAACGTTCCGAAGAAATTGATGTGGAGCGTGCCCGTGCGGCAAGGGAGCGGGCAGAACTGCGGCTCCAGAGCAAACAGGAACAGATAGATCACCATCGGGCGGAAGTAGCTCTGCAACGGGCGCTTAACCGTTTAAATGCTACAAGCATCAGAACCAATAAGAATTAATATTGGATTTTAAGTGGAATTTTAAAAGGGTTCGGCATAGTATACGGATGGAACGACAAGGAGACCACTTCATAACTTCTGCCAAAGAATGTCCGGTAGAAGGTGAGGGAGAACCTTGCTTCCTTCGATCACTGTGATCGGGCCCTTTTTTAGCTGTTATTACCAAATGTACAGTCCTATTTCTTGCCCGGTTGCTAGGTATTTAGTACCTTTTAAATTCACGAAACAGAAGTGATTAATCACATTTTGTCGAAATAAATGTCCTAAAAGCAGAAATAGCACTGGCATATTAGGCGTTCGCCGAGTATTATAAAGAAGTCTGTGACGCAGATGGGAGGAATTATGATTGAACGGGAAACAGCAATTGGCTGAACAGCTAAGTCAATCGGCGAGTATGACCGCGCTGATCTCCATGATCGTGTCGCTTATCTGTATAGCGTTAGCTTGGTGGGCTTTACAGAGCTTAAAGCTGGATTTGTTAATTCGGCAACCCAAAGGACCGCAGGGCAGATTGCTGCACTTGTTTCTTGCTATAATCTTGGGACAGTTGGTTTCTGGGTTCCTGTTGAGCTACATCTCTTGGAGCCAGATGCTCTAGAATTTGTTTTAACATGAAGTAGGCGGGTTATATGACCTTATGACTGTGTCTCTGCGGGAATTGTCGAATAACATCGCGTCATATTGTTAACAATGGTAAACAAAAGAACCATACATGTATAGCTGGCTGAATCAGTTAGAGTACAATGGTCATCAAGTACAAAAAACGCTTGTATACTTGTTTTAATCAGTGGTATGATGGCAGTTAGGGTATTAGTAAAACCTTGTTTTTTTATGTAATGAAAAAGCAAGGCATGAAAATAGCGGAATATGTTCTTTTTTTCCAGAATGGAAAAGGGAAATGACGCGCGGAGGGAACCATAGATGAGCAAATTTATCGTCCGCGGTGGCAACAGATTGACCGGGAGTGTCAAAGTCAGCGGAGCCAAAAACTCAGTTCTGCCGATCATCGCCGCTTCTCTGCTAGGAGAAGAAGGAGAAAGTGTTATTATTGATGCACCTCCTCTAGACGATGTGATGACCATTAACAAAGTGCTGGAGTCCTTAGGAGCAGGCGTTACATACCAAGATGAGGTCATTCGTGTTGACGCGCGGAAGATAATTTCCTGTGAAGCCCCTTACGAGTGGGTTAGGAAAATGCGCGCATCATTCTTGGTTATGGGACCGCTGCTTACACGTTTGGGACGTACAAGAATCTCGCTTCCAGGCGGATGCGCAATCGGAACGCGACCAATTGATCAGCATTTAAAGGGTTTTGAGGCATTGGGCGCGGAGATTAGCCTGGGCCAAGGTTTTATTGAAGCTAAAAGTAACGGGCGTCTGCGTGGAGCTAAAGTTTATTTGGATGTAGCCAGCGTAGGAGCAACCGAGAATATTATGATGGCCGCTACTCTTGCTGAGGGCGTAACTACCATCGAGAATGCTGCTAAGGAACCTGAGATTGTTGATCTCGCAAATTTCCTGAATGGAATGGGTGCCAAAGTACGCGGTGCGGGCACGGGCGTTATTCGTATTGAAGGCGTCGAGAAGCTGCATGGTGTAAAACATACCGTCATTCCCGACCGGGTAGAAGCAGGTACTTATATGGTTGCTGCTGCGATCACAGGCGGGAACGTATATGTAGAAGGCGCAATATCCGATCATTTAGGACCGGTTATTTCCAAGATGGAAGAAATGGGTGTAACCATTCAACCTGATGAGAACGGAATTCGTGTCATTGCAGATAAGCCGTTAAAGGCCGTTGATGTTAAAACATTGCCTTATCCTGGTTTTCCTACCGATATGCAGTCTCAGATGATGGCACTTCAACTTGCCGCTGAAGGAACGAGCATTATTACGGAAACCGTGTTTGAAAATCGTTTCATGCATGTGGATGAATTTCATCTCATGAATGCCGAAATTAAGGTCGAAGGTCGTTCCGCCATTGTAACTGGTAATGCTAAGCTGACAGGTGCGAAAGTAACCTCTACAGATTTGCGTGCAGGTGCTGCGTTAATTCTGACCGGACTCATTGCGGAAGGTACAACGGAGGTATCCGGCGTACATCACATCGATCGCGGTTACGTTCATTTGGCTGAGAAGCTGACTGGATTGGGAGCGGACATTTACAGAGTGACCGTAGAAGAGTCCAAACTGGATCATTCACCCAGTACAGAGCGCGTAATGCCGGAAGAGACGTCGGGGAATCTGTTTAAGAAAATCCAGCCTTCCCTCGCCTAAGCCTTAACGTATGTAGCTTCATGTTGCATAAGTATATTCTTGAACAATAAGGAACCAAGTCCGAAAGGGCTTGGTTTTTTGTTGTTTACAGTCAGTCTTTTTCGTTCTTCCAGTTCTCTTAAAATGGTTCTATCAAAGTGGACGACTTCATATGATTGAAAATATCTGCTGGAGTATATCTGTACTTCCAGCCGGACACTTAGCCCTTTGATGGAGGTTTCAGCCTATGAAAGATTCACAGGTTCGCATCCGTATACCCATTCATCATCCTAAGGAACATTGCCAGGCTTCACTTGCGGAGGAACGCTCTGGCTCTATAGCTACTTCGTTACAGAAAAATAAGCTTATGCAACAGCAGCCGGACACAAGAGGTACATTGCCGACTGGCGTCAAGCCCAATCGGCGTACAACAGCCGTGCCTTCCGCTGTGAACTCCGTTGATACGGCTCTGCCTATCGCTGGAGCAGCGGCCCATGACACACGCGCTGCAACCCCGCTGCAAGTGACGCTGCCGCACCTGCGTCCATCCGCCGGGCGTACCCCGCGCTGGGGTAGCAGACGCCCATGGCTGCCATTCGCTGCCATGGCAGGGGTGCTGGTGCTTGCCATGGCTGTGCCCGCGCTAATGGCGTGGCCTCGCCAGACGGCGCAGCCGTTGCCGCCGAGCAGTCGCACGGTAGCACCAGCTGCGCCTAGCGTGACGGCAAAGGGCGAGACGCCCGTCACGCGCTTGCCGGGCGTCCCGCCGATACCGGCGGTGCCGGCTGCTCCAGCGCGCAGCGTGCCGGTGGCGGCAGAGCCGGACGTGCGCGTGTACGTCACGTCTACCGGTCGCACGGAGACGTTACCGCTGGAGCAATACATTGTCGGCGTAGTAGCCGCCGAAATGCCGCCCAGCTTCGAGGGCGAGGCACTAAAAGCACAGGCTATTGCCGCGCGTACCTTCATTGCCCGACGTTTGCTGGCTGATGACACTAGCGGTGCCCCGGCGGGAGCAGATGTGACGGATACTGTTAAACATCAGGCTTATATCTCCAAAGCCAAACTTACTAGAGAATGGGGGCGTTCTGGTAAATCCGCAGAGCTGGCTAAAATTCAGCAGGCTGTACGAGACACCAAGGATACGATCATGGTATATGAGGGGAAGCCCATAACGGCATCTTTTTTTTCTACTAGCAACGGCTATACTGAAAATTCAGAGGATGTATGGGCGAAGCCAGTACCCTATTTACGAAGTGTGTCAAGTCCATGGGACAAGCAGTTGGCCCCACGTTATACAGAAACCGTCACACTGAGTCGTCAGAGTGTGTTCGATAGATTGGGATTGAGTCGTACTGCAATTGCCGCCTCTACTGGAGGAGGAAGTATGCCAGAGATTCGTATACTCTCGAAGACGGAAGGACATCGCATCAAGAAGATTGAGGTTGGTGGCTCAATCTTTACAGGGCCGGAAATCCGTAACAAACTGGGGTTACGTTCGGCTGAGTTTACGTGGAAGGCTGAAGGGAATCGGATTGCTATAACAACCTATGGTTATGGTCATGGTGTTGGTATGAGTCAGTGGGGAGCCAATGGAATGGCCAAGGGAGGTCATACCGCCACTCAAATTCTCCTTCACTATTATACTGGCATTTCTTTTGCGCAAGCCTCTCGTATTCTAAGTTAGTAAATATTTCGAAACTTTGAAGTATAAAAGAGTTGCACCCGGTAACACTGGTTACTGAGGTGATGAGCAAATGAATGAACAAAATAAAAACCAGAACCAAAACCATGAAGAAACACCCAAAACCTTTCAGGGTGGAAGAGCTTCACGGCCGTCTTCGTGGAAAAAGCTGTTGTCCAAAAGGTGGGCATACCCGGCAGCCTACATTGCCGCAGCAGCCATTATACTAACCTTAGTGTGGGTCTATCAGGATGCCAGCCAGAAGTCTTTCAAACCTGACCCAGCTAGTCCATCGGTACAAAGCACAAGTGCAGTGAATACCGATGTTAACGGACAACAGCCAGAAAGCGTAGAAGTAGTTGCCCAGTCGGAAAATATCGCATGGCCAGTGACAGATGCTGGCGCAGTACAAGTCGTAAAGCCGTTCTTTGATGAGAACGCAACAGCTGATGAGCAGGCGGCAGCTATGGTAGAGTACGATAAAACATTTACCGCTAACACTGGAATTGATCTTTCCCGGGCCGACGATCAGGCGTTTGAAGTGAGAGCCGCCCTGAGTGGCAAAGTATCCCGTGTAGAACAACATCCGCTGGTAGGTAATGTCGTAGAAATCACGCATGATAATAATCTCAAAACGGTGTACCAAAGCTTGAGTGATCTGAAAGTAAAAGAAGGCGATCAAGTGAAACAAAACGATGTGATTGCTTCAGCGGGTCGTAACGAGCTTGAGAAGGATTTGAAAACACATCTGCATTTTGAAGTGTATCAGGATGACAAGCCGGTGAATCCAGCAGGTCTGCTTCCTAAAAAATAAATTTGGTCATGGCTTTGCATGCAAAGCGGGGAATCCATATTCCCTGCTTTTTTCTTGTGTAGTTTTTGTGCATAAGGTAAACATAAGCTGCTTTTGCCAAATAAATAGGCCTTCCGAAGCATGTCTTCCCGCCAAACCGCGAATATATAGGCACGCTCCTCATATAATGTACCAAACTATCCACAGTAGGGAGGCGGGAGCGTGCACGATTACATCAAGGAACGGACCATCAAAATCGGTCGCTGTATCGTGGAAACAAGGAATACGGTCCGTACGATTGCCAAGGAATTTGGTGTCTCCAAGAGCACGGTGCATAAAGATCTGACCGAACGGCTGCCTGAAATCAACCCGGATCTTGCCGATCAGGTGAAGCACATTCTCGAATACCATAAATCCATCCGCCATCTGAGGGGAGGAGAAGCGACGAAAATTAAGTACAAAAAAACGAGTGGCAAACGAAGGGAGATTCTCGTTTCCGGCAAGTCCTAAAAATATATAGTGAATTGGCTGGCAAAGCCATTGAATCAACCCCCTGAAGTATGATATGTTAAAAGATGGTACAAGACGAAAAATGACATGTAACCGTAGGTTTATACATATATTTGCCGCTTCTTGTCGAATCTTAGCTTTTAAAATATCACTTTGGGGGCCTTTTTAATATGTTCAGTAATGATATCGGTATCGATCTCGGTACGGCCAACGTGCTTATCCACGTCAAAGGGAAGGGGGTTGTTCTTGACGAACCTTCCGTTGTCGCGATAGAAAGCGATACAAAAAGAGTTCTGGCTGTCGGAGAGGAAGCGCGCCGTATGGTGGGACGTACTCCTGGTAATATCATAGCCATCCGTCCATTACGTGATGGTGTCATCGCCGATTTTGAAGTAACAGAAGCGATGTTAAAATATTTTATCAATCGGGTAGGGGGAAAAAGCTGGTACAGCCACCCTCGTATTCTAATTTGTGCGCCGACGAACATTACCTCAGTGGAGCAAAAAGCGATTCGTGAAGCGGCGGAGCGTAGCGGGGCCAAGGAAGTATTTTTGGAGGAAGAACCAAAAGCGGCTGCCATCGGGGCAGGAATGGATATTTTTGAGCCTAGCGGCAACATGGTAGTGGATATTGGTGGCGGAACGACTGACGTTGCAGTCCTCTCTATGGGGGATGTCGTAACAGCTTCTTCCATTAAAATGGCAGGGGACAAATTTGATACAGCCATCATGAAATATGTAAAAACGAAGTACAAGCTTTTGATCGGGGAACGTACGGCTGAGGATATCAAGATTGCTATCGGAACCGTGCATCCGAGCGGACGGCGTGCAGAAATGGACATCCGTGGACGGGATATGGTATCCGGATTGCCCAAAACGTTAAGTATTTCTGCGGATGAAGTGCAGGATGCGCTTAGAGATCCTGTGTCGGCGATTGTTGCTGCGGCCAAGTTTGTATTGGAGCAGACCCCACCGGAACTGTCAGCTGATATTATTGACCGTGGTGTTATTTTGACTGGTGGCGGTGCCTTGCTTAGTGGATTGGACGAGCTGCTTGCTGAAGAGCTGCGTGTTCCGGTACTGGTTGCCGAAGATCCGATGCATTGTGTCGTTAAAGGTACAGGAATTATGCTGGATAATTTGGATCATGTGGTTAAGAAAAAGTTCTAATCTGCCGATAGTGACTATAAGAGACTCGTGTGCGGTCAGACAGGTTGCCTGCCTCCGCGCGAGCATATGATTTTAGCAGAGTATAGGATTGGGGTGCACCATACATGTTGAGAGGTTTATATACTGCGGCCGCCGGATTGATGACACAACAACGACGCCATGACACCGTGACGCAAAATATTGCTAATATGAATACGACGGGATACAAACAGGAGAACAGTGTTCAGCGTTCTTTCCCCGAAATGCTTATTTCCATGACGGGTGGTAACCCTGATAACCCGGACCGTACGGTCGGCAAGCTCAATACTGGCGTTTTTGCTGAGGAAAGCCTCTCCCCTTACATTCAGGGAGCATTAAAGGACAGTGGACAAGCGACGGATTTCGCGATACAGTCCAATATTAATGTGAACGACCCAGCTACTGGTCAACCTATGGCTTTTGATCAGGCAGGGAAATTCATCAATGCTAACGGTGAAGTCACCTACCGTCCAGAAGCGTTTTTTACGGTGCGGGACAGTAATGGTAACGTTCGTTATACACGTGATGGACATTTTCAAGTAAATGGAGCAGGAGCATTGCTTTCATCGACTGGCTCAGCGGTGCTGGATACGAATGGAAAGCCAATTCAATTGACGGGGGCTGTCTCAGCGCTTAAAGTAAATGAGCGGGGCGAATTGGTAGATAGCCAGTCCAACCAGACGTTAGGGACGACGCTCGGTATTAGTGTCATTGATCGTCCGTACCAGCTCGTTCGTGAGGGCAATGGGAACTTCCGCCTGAATGATACTGACGGTGCTACAGCTAGAATGATGACCGCTAATGATGCTGTATCCGTTCGTCAAGGTTACCTGGAGGTATCTAATGTAGATGCTTCACAGTCGATGGTGGATATGATGGCTGCGTTAAGAGCGTATGAGGCGAATCAGAAGGTAATTCAATTTTACGATAAAAGCTTGGACAAGGCCGTTAATGAAGTAGGCCGTGTATAACAGGGGGTAAGTGATGAACAACTCCATGATTGGCGCAATGGTATCTATGGCCAGTGTGCAGCAGCGTTTGGATTTAATTGCCGATAATATTGCTAATATCAATACAGTTGGTTATAAGAGTAAACAGGGTTCCTTTGAAGATGTATTGGCCAATGTGCAGCAACAGCCTTCAACGTATCTCCAAAATGGACGAGCCATGCCGCTCGGTTATAATTTGGGCTACGGAGTTAAAACGGCCGCAATCATGAAAAATATGGAGCAAGGTCCGCTCAAGGAGACGGGACTTCCTACCGATCTGGCGATTCAAGGTAATGCCATGTTTGAAGTCCAGGGAAATGGGCAAAAAGCTTGGACTCGTGACGGTAGCTTTCATTTTGTTCCTGATCCGAATGATAGTGCGACGATGATGTTGACCACTGCTGAAGGTTACTCCGTGCTGGATAACAATGATGTTCCTGTGACTGCTCCAGCGGGTTCCAAGGTGGCTATTAACTCGGATGGCGAATTGCTGATTCGTGCTAATGGAATTGGGGATCCGACAGTTGGTCAGAGAATCAAGCTAATGGATGTACAGCGTCCAGAAGGACTGGAACAGCGGGATGATAACCTATTCGTGTTGTTGAATGGTGTAACAGAGGCAAATGTATTCGGAGCAGCAGGTGTGGCAGGTGCTGTTCCAGCGGACGTATCTGTGCGTTCCGGTTATCTTGAGGAATCTAATGTGGATTTAGCGGGCGAAATGACGGATATGATGCAAGTTCAGCGGATGTATCAAATGGCGGCACGGGCACTCACTTCTAGCGATACGATGATGAACCTGGCCAACAATCTGAGGGCTTAAGGATTTGGTGATGAAAGAAGAACAATCTGATTCCCGTCCGGTGCCTGAAAAGACGAAATCCCGCTGGCGTACTGCTCGTTATTTCATAGTTCCGTTGCTGCTCCTGTTATCACTGTTAGGCGGCTTAATTGCAGGATATGTAATTGTAGGTAAGCAAGGGTTGTCAGGCGTGTTCGAGTGGAAAACCTGGCAGCATGTCATTGATCTTATATTTGCGCCTTAGTTTACTTTAAATGAGTGGGGGCGGGAAAAGTCGCTCCGCGAATGATTTGATCTTACGATCGCTGTTGCAGCGGGATTTTCTTATTTTATAAATTATTCAGATGTAAAAATCCCGTTGCAAAGGCGAACGCTCGCGCTTCTCCAGATTCAAATCCTTCGCTCCGCTGCTACCCGCCATCAGGGTCACTTTTATTAAAATAAACCACC
This sequence comes from Paenibacillus sp. S29, assembly GCF_049319765.1. Classification (NCBI taxonomy): domain Bacteria; kingdom Bacillati; phylum Bacillota; class Bacilli; order Caryophanales; family Paenibacillaceae; genus Paenibacillus; species Paenibacillus sp. S29. The sequence goes on from NZ_JBMOUI010000001.1 coordinate 557,652, forward strand.
CGCAATTTGTGCGGGTAGTATATAACAAAACCCTGTGCCAGTGGCGCAGGGTTTTGTTATGCTTTTAAGGGAGGGGCCTCCAGCGTAGCACGCATGGATTGTGGCCAATGAAGGCCATCGCAGAGGCCTTCGGTTTTGTTTCACCCTTCACGACAAGCGAGCATTATTGAAGCGAGCTTTCTTTTTGAGCCAAAAGTAACTCGGCGGAGGGGTTTATTTGAATCTGGAGAAGCGATAGCGTTCGCCTTTGCCCCTAAATTTTAACCTTGCAGGTTTTATAAAATGAAAAAATTTAGGGGCAACAGCGATCGGAAGATCAAATAAATCACGTAGCCCTTCCCCCCTTGGCTCAATTGAATCTCCGCTTCACCCCATAATAGGAGCACCCAATATGGTACTTCCGCGTAATTTTCTTTTTGCATCTGATAACTGTATAATGATGGGGAAGTTTATAACACTGCGGGGTAAAACCAAGCACGGGCAAAAGGGCTTCTTCGCGCCTCAGGTTGCATAACCGGCGGAAAAAGCCCCTTATCTCAACCTCCACTTCTGCAGTAGGTGAAGGATATCTAACATTGTTGCCGTTATGAGCTGTTTTTATGCAGCGTAAGCGGGGTAATATTATGCTTGCAGTAACTCATGACTGATACAGAGTCAAACCTGCAAGCGGGAGGAGTTATTAAGGTAAATGGACAAATTGCAATTGGATGTTAATCAAATTCAGGAGATTATCCCACATCGAGCGCCATTTTTATTGGTGGATCGTATTATTGAGCTGGAGGAAGGGAAAAGAGCAGTAGGCATTAAAAATGTAACGATGAATGAACCTCATTTCATTGGACATTTTCCGGGGTATCCTGTTATGCCTGGTGTGTTGATCACCGAAGCACTGGCTCAAGTTGGGGCTGTCGCATTACTGCATCTAGAGAGCAATCGTGGCAAAATCGGGTTCTTGGCAGGGTTGGATGGTTTCCGTTTTCGTGGGCAGGTGGTTCCTGGGGATACACTGACGCTTGAAGTGGAAATCACTCGTTCCAAAGGCGCATTTGGCAAAGGGAAAGCTACGGCTAAAGTAGGCGATACGGTAGTAGCTGAGGGCGAAATTATGTTTGCTTTATCTGACCCTCCCCAATAATTAAAGCTCTGCCTACATAAGCACGACGTCTGAACCGAGTGCATGTGTACATAGAAATCCTGTTTTGACAACCCAAAAATGGAGAGGGGAAATTCCGTATGACGCAGTTGAGTAAAAAAGCACTAGAAGGCATTGAGAGCTGGCTGCAAGACCCTTATATTGATGAAGAGACCAAACAGGAGTTGCGCGCATTGGAAGGCAACGAGCAGGAACTGGAGGATCGCTTTTACAAAGAGCTGGAATTTGGTACAGGCGGTCTGCGTGGAGTGATCGGGGCAGGAAGTAACCGGATGAACCGTTACGTCATTGGACGGGCGACTCAAGGACTGGCTCGCTATATTTTAGAACAGCATGCTGGTAAAGAAGGCAAACCTTCGGTTGTTATTGCACATGATTCGCGTCACTTTTCGCCAGAATTTGCTCTGGATGCAGCTTTGGTGCTGGCGGGCAATGGTATCGTGGCTAAGTTGTTCCCTTCCTTGCGTCCAACGCCACAGCTTTCGTTTAGTGTACGTCATTTGGGAGCCAGTGGAGGGATTGTTGTGACAGCGAGTCACAATCCTCCTGAGTATAATGGATACAAGGTATACAACGATGAAGGGGGTCAGCTTGTTCCAGATCAGGCTGAACAGGTAATTGGTTATATCCGCGAGGTTCCTTCTTTTGCCGACATTCGCAGTCTGACACGTGAGGAAGCAGAGGCACAGGGATTGTTGGTTTGGCTTGGAGAAGAGGAAGATGAAGCGTTTGTAGATACGGTAGCCAGTGTGAGTGTGAACCGTGAGCTGATTGCAGCCGGACCAGGCAAAAACTTCAAAGTTGTGTTTACACCTCTCCATGGCACTGGAAATGTACCGGTTCGTCGTGTGCTGGAGAAAATCGGTTTTGAACAGGTGCATATTGTGCCTGAGCAAGAGTTGCCAGATGCTGAATTTTCGACTGTCAAGTCGCCAAACCCAGAAGAACGTGATGCGTTTAAGCTGGCAATTGCGCTGGGTGAGAAAATTGGTGCAGATCTGTTGATCGGAACAGACCCCGATGCTGACCGTATGGGTGCAGTTGTGAAAAACCGTGATGGCGAATATGTGGTATTGTCCGGTAATCAGTCTGGCGCGATCATGGTTTACTACTTGTTGAATCAACTGAAAGAAACAGGCAAGCTTCCGAATAATGGGGCTGTTATCAAAACCATCGTAACCAGCGAAATGGGTGCAGTCATTGCCGAACATTTTGGAGCAACCGTGTTTAACACGCTAACTGGCTTCAAGTATATTGGCGAGAAAATGAACCAATTTGACCAAACTGGCGAGTACACCTACCTGTTTGGCTATGAAGAGAGCTATGGTTATTTGGCAGGGAATTATGCTCGCGATAAGGATGCTGTCTTGGCGGCTATGCTGATCGCTGAAGCTGCTGCTTATTACAGCACACAAGGTAAGACGCTCTATGATGTTTTACAAGAGCTGTACGAGCAGTTTGGCTACTTCCTTGAGAAGCTGGAGTCTCGTACCCTTAAGGGTAAGGATGGAGTGGCACAAATTCAGGGCAAAATGACCGATTGGCGTAGCAACGCGCCTCAAGAGATTGCAGGCGTGAAGGTAGACAAGGTACTGGACTACTCACAAGGTCTGGACGGACTTCCACAGGAAAATGTACTCAAATTCTTACTGGAGGACGGTTCGTGGTTTTGCCTGCGCCCTTCGGGCACAGAGCCGAAAATCAAAGTATACTTTGCGGTACGCGGCTCCTCGCTGGCAGACGCGGAGCAAAGAATCAGCCATCTGGTCGATGCTGTTATGGCTCGCGTAGACGCTTGAGAAAAATCCCTTTATAATAGAATAGGTTAAGGTAATTGGATAAGATATAGTAATCGGTGACCTCTCACGGCAAAGGGCAGTACGCCGTGGAGGTCATTTCTGTATTGCAGAATAACCTGGAAGAGGCTTTGGGAAAATAGGCTTATTCCGGCAACGGAGGATTTTGCAAAATTCAATGAGTGACCTACCAAAAGGCTGAGTATGACGAGGTGGGCAGCATTGAATTTTGCAAAATCCCGAATATTAAGGAGGTTCTTTGGTGTATCAGAAATGGCAGTATTGGAATACGGCTTCTCGAAAATGGTTATGGATTTTGGTGGCTGTCGGCTTGCTGGCTTCCATTCCAGTCATCGCCGATCGTATGAAGACAGAAACCTCGAGTAAAAAAGTAGAGATTGTATTCGATTATCGGGATTTGACAGAGGCAGCCTCGTATCAGGCTCACCCGCAGGACTATCTGAATGAGCAACTTGACCGCTTACAGCAAGCGGGTGTGAACAGCATGGCGATGTATGAAAGTACGTTGGATGATTTCCGTAAAGCGGGTCGCGTCGTAACCTATACGACTCAGAACGTTGCCGATATGGAAAAACGGCTTTCACCTGCAAATGAGAATTTTACGTATATTGTTTTCGCTGACAAAGAAAATGCCGAGGCATTAAAGCCGTTAATTTTACGTACGTTTACAAGCCTGGGCATCAATGTAAAACCTTGGACTTACCAGGGACAGGAAGGGTTAGTTGTGGAAACATCTCCAGAGGATGCGTATCTCAAGCCCATGCAGCCTGACCCGATTGCGATGAAGCAGCTTCGGAGCAAAGGATTTTTTATTGTTCCACGGATGAGCGACAGTCTTCCTTACAACCAGGAGTTGACGGAAGAGATGCTTGCTTCCTTTCAGCAAAATGGTGTAAAACGCATTTTGTTTGAAGGTGATTCAGTCAAAGGCTTCACCGATAACGAGAAAGAGCATAGCTTAGCGGCATTTGCTAAATTGCTGAACAAATACGATATTGGCCTAGCTGCTATCGAAAACTTAAAAAAACCGCAAGCAGGCTTCAATAAGCTCGCTTACGATATCCACTATAACGTTGTGCGTTTATACTCATTGAGCGATAAAGATTCAACGCTCGATGTTGAAACGTTGGCCGATCGTTTTGCATTGGCCACCAAGGACCGTAATATTCGCATGTTGTATCTGAATACCGCGCCTAGCCGTAGTATTGCTGAAGCCAAGGTGAAGGATTCGGTAGATAACCTAATCCACAGCTTGGACAAGCCGGGTAACGCTGTACAACGGATGGAGAAAAAGGGGTTTGAACTCGGACAGGCTGAACCGTTCCAAGTCGTCGATTCGTCCATTCAGCGCTATCTGAAAATGATTGTCGTACTAGGTGCACTGGCATTCTTCTCCATTATGGTGTCCTATTTCGTCCCGGCATTGACTTTGCTGGCATTTGCACTTGGCTTGGTAGGTTCAGCAGGACTTTATGTTTTGAACTCTAGCTTGATGGAGCAAGGCCTGGCCCTACTCGCAGCGATTAGCGGACCTACGGTTGCAATGATCATCGCTGTGCGTACGATTAGAATTAAACGTGAACAGGGTGCTGAACTTTCTGTAGGTCAGCGTTTGATTCAAACGTTAATACTGTACGTGCAGACGGCGATTTTGTCGCTGGCTGCGGTGCCTTTCGTTATTGCGCTGTTGAACAGTATTGCCTACAGCCTTGTGCTGAATCAATTTAGAGGTGTAAGCTTGCTTCACATTCTGCCCATCTTCTTGGCAGCGATATATATTTTCTTTTATCGTGGCGTTTCTATACGGGAGGAAATTTCCAAGCTGCTACGTACGCCGATTACTGTATTGTGGGTTATCGCACTGGCTGTTATCGCAGCCGCAGGTTATTACTATTTGACTCGTACCGGAAATGCGGGTACAGTGTCGAACACGGAGTTGGTATTCCGGAACTTCCTTGAAAATGCGTTTGGTGTACGTCCGCGCAATAAGGAATTTTTGATGGCTCACCCACTGTTTATTGCAGGGGCATTCCTGGCTTTGAAATATCGCAAAGCAATCTATTTGTTGATTATAGCTGCTATTGGTCAAGCCTCTATGGTGGATACCTTTGCTCACATTCACTCTCCAGCGGCATTGTCGCTTAGTCGCGGGCTGTTAGGATTGGGCTTGGGCCTGGTGCTGGGAATCATCGCAATTGTCGTGTGGCAAGTGCTGGAAGGGTGTTGGAAGAAATGGTCACCACAGCTCAAACGATAATCATCTCGGGTTATTACGGCTTTAACAATAGTGGAGATGAGGCCGTGCTTAAGTCGATTTTGACAGCTTTAGAGGAGGAGAGTCGTCAGGCGGGGATTACAATCAAGCCTGTTGTTCTGTCTTCTGACCCCGCTTGGACACAGAAAATGTACGGAGTAGAAGCTGTACCACGGATGAGTCTGGGGGAAGTTCGTAGAGCGATTAAAAACAGCGATGGGCTAATAAGTGGCGGCGGGAGTTTGCTCCAGGATGCAACAAGCCCTAAAAGTATTCCGTATTATCTGGCGATTCTGAAACTGGCCCAATGGGCTGGAAAACCGACGTTTGTATATGCTCAGGGCATTGGTCCGGTACAACGGAAGATATTTTATCCTATGATCCGTTCTGTGTTTCAGCACTGTGAATATGTTTCTGTAAGAGATGAGCAGTCTGCCGCACTACTGGGTACTATGAAACTAAAGAACCCGGTTGTCGAAGTTGTTCCTGATCCGGTAATGGGGCTTCCATTGCCCTCGGGTTCCGAGCTGCATAAAGCAGCAACTGAAACGGATAAGGATAAACTTCCGATCGTTGGTGTATCTGTACGTTACTGGGATAAGGAGCGTCGCGATTTAACGGCTATTGCGGACGGCTTGAAAAAATTAGCTGCTGAGCGCCATGTACACTTACGCTTTTTACCTTTCCATCTGCCTGATGACGAGCAGGCTTCAAGGATGGTAATGGATTTGTTGGGGGATATTAGGGGGACGGGAAGCCTTGTCAGCATGTGCGATCAAGTCACCGATCCTCAACAGATGCTTTTGGAAGTCAGTCGTTGCAGTTTGATGATCGGGATGCGATTACACAGCTTGATCTATGCAGCATCCCACCAAGTGCCTCCGTTGGGGATATCCTACGATCCCAAAATTGATCATTTCCTCAGCCGTGTCGGTAGCCAGCCTGTAGGCACTACAGAGGCACTGGATGGACAAAAGCTGGCTAATGAGTCTATGCGGTTGCTGGATCAGCGAAGTCAATGGATCGAGAGCCAGGGAGCGGCCATTGCTTTGTTAAAAAGTGAGGCTCGCTTACCGGCACAGCATATCGTTAATTACTTGTGTCGCAAAGGATGATGGATACAGTGACAGTTCATAAGGTTACGAATGTGCCTACCGTCCCGATTTTCGGTGTTCCGGTATCAAGGCTTAATATGAAAGATACATTAAATGTATTAATTCAAGCAGTGGAGTCTCGCCAGCCCCATCAAGTGATCACTGCCAATCCGATTATGGTAATGGCTGCATTGGAAGATCCAGTGTACATGAATGTGATGAAAAAGGCAGAGTTGATTGTTCCAGATGGGACTGGCGTGGTCTGGGCTGCAAACTATGTAGGACATCCTGTACCTGAGCGGGTAGCGGGCTTTGACTTGTTACATGAATTACTTGCAGCTGGAGAAAAATATCATTGGAAGGTTTATTTACTGGGATCAACATCTGAGGTGATTCAAGCGACCGCGAAGCGGGTACATGAGCTTTATCCCCGGGTTACGGTTTGTGGCAAGCGTGATGGCTTTTTTGGACCTAAAGAGGATGAAGCGGTGATTGCAGCCATTCGTGAAGCAAATCCCGATTTGTTGTTTGTAGCACGTGGAGCGGACACACAGGAACCCTGGATTGGTAAATATAAGGAACAACTGGGTGTACCGGTGATGATGGGGGTTGGCGGTAGCTTCGATGTTATATCAGGCAGAACCAAACGCGCACCTAAATTGTTCCAAAAGCTACGGGCTGAATGGTTATATAGACTCCTCAAAGAGCCAAGCCGATACAAAAGAATGCTTGCGCTGCCGAAATTCGCCGCGAAAGTGATGCGCGAAAAAGAAAACGTCACAAAAGTGTGATAAATAGCTTGAATCTGCCTTCAAAACCCGCTAATTTGCCAGAATATGAAGCTTGGTATTTATTTTTGATCAGAGTATAATTCAATGCGGTTACATCTGAAAAGGGATTGCTTTAAAATTGGGGGTCGAATGATCAAATGTTATTGATCTATATTATTGGGTTCATCATGGCACTGGGACTTGCGCTGTTACTGACACCGCTCGTCAAGAAATTCGCTGTGAAGGTTGGAGCCGTCGATGTACCGAATGCCCGAAAAGTACATACCCGAATTATGCCGCGTCTTGGCGGACTGGGGATTTTCTTGGCATTTCTGTTGTCCTTATTGGCGGTGTTACCTTTTGTGCCTGACGGAATGCTGTCCTCTCGGGATATTAACTTTATCGCAGCCTTTCTGATTGGCGGCACGCTGATTACACTGATTGGTGCTCTCGATGATCGTTTTGATCTCAATGCAAAATTGAAATTTTTGGCTCAAATTGCCGTTGCGTGTATGGTCGTGTTTGCTTTTGATATTCGTGTAGATTTTGTAAATGTACCTTTTCAGGATGCATACTCATCTTTGGAAAGCTGGATTTCCATTCCGCTTACGATTTTCTGGATCGTAGGTGTAACGAATGCCATCAATTTGATTGACGGTCTGGATGGACTGGCTGCAGGTGTCTCAGGAATTGCGATTGGGACTATCTTTGTAATGTCGGTATTGATGGGCAATTACATGGTAGCTATGCTTTGTCTTGTACTGCTGGGCAGTATTATCGGATTCTTATTTTTCAACTTTCATCCTGCGAAAATATTTATGGGTGATACAGGGTCATTATTTTTAGGTTTCTGTCTGGCCATGCTATCCATGCTTGGTTTCAAGCAAATTGCTATCGTATCTTTTATTACGCCATTGATTATTATCGGTGTACCTTTGTCAGATACATTCTTTGCTATCATTCGTCGCAAGTTGCAGAAAAAACCGATTTTCTCTCCGGATAAAGGTCATTTGCATCACTGCTTACGCGAACTAGGTTTCAGTCACAGACAGACGGTGTTGATTATCTACGGTATTGCGGCATTTTTCGGTGTATTGGCCGTGATTCAATCGTCTGCTGCGCTTAATGAAGCGAACTGGGTCACCTTTGTCGTGATTTGTATTATGATGTTCTTCCTACAGATTGGTGCAGAGGTTATTGGTCTTGTTGGCAAAACCAAACGCCCAGTTATAAACACACTGATTCGCTTGCTGGCTAAGCCAGATTCCCAAACGCGTTCGAAATTATAATTTTAATTTAAAAGTAAGCCTTCAAGCTTGGCGGTATACCGCGGGTTTGAAGGCTTTTTTGATGTTTACTGTAAAAAAACTCCCTCCTTTTTTGAGAATTTACTAATTTTTTGTATGTTTACTACCGATAAAAAAAGTATTGAATGATTACGTACCCCAAGGTGCGACAGAATCAAAGGAGGACAATGATTTGAAACGATTGCTATCCATGTTGCTGACGGTTGGTCTCATCATTGGCTTGGTGCCGGCGGCCCTGGTAGGTACGGCTCATGCTGCGACGGGAACTTATTTTATTTTTCCAAGTGAAAAATATGATGTGGATTCGGCTAGAATGGTAAACACTGACCGAGTTACAGTTAATGGTACGATTAACGGAGTGAACGGAAGTACTATATCTTATAGTGTATTCCAACTCTCTAAAAATGGAACAAACCTTAACGTGGTTAATAAGAACGAGAGTCAAAAAGGCGGAATTACAGTCAGTGGCTCTACGCTTAAAGTTACAGACATTAAACTGTTTCCTGGTTTGAACCGGATTACATTTCAAAGTAGCCAAAATTCGGCTGATATGAAGGACTCCATTTACATTGAGTATCAGGATGGGCCTAAGCTTTATGATCTATCTGCTACGTTGAATGGTGAAACCGAGCAATTGCTTGAGAATCAGACAGCGGTGCTGACAGACGCACGCAATAGCGGTACGGATGATGTGAAAGTAGTCATTCAAGGTACGGCTCCTAATGCTGACAGTGTAACGCTCACGTCTGCAAAAAGCAGTAATACGTATACAGTTAACTCTTACACTGGCTATAAACTAACGGGTAGTGTTGTACTGAGTCCGGGTAAAAATATAGTGACCATTAAAGTGAATAACGGAACTCAGGCTCTTACAGTTACACGTGAAATTACGATTTATACGGGTAAACCGGAATTTTCTGATTTGACCCTGAATAAGGATGGGAATGTTTCTGCTGATTTGGCCACTTCGCCTGACTTTACCGTATCGTCTACAAGTGGTGTGGTTTTAAAAGGTAATGTTTTGGTGCCAGGCGGTGCAACCGATCCAGGAGTGGCCACAATCAATGCACGTTTTACCGATGTGAGTAACAATGGTAGTGCTGTGGGTAGTGCGACTGGGGTTGATGCCACAATTGATACTGCAAATGTAGTTACTTCAAATGGTTATAAAGTATATCCATTTCAGGTGACTGTACCTTCGGAAGCTGTACTTGATCATTTGACCAGAGCATCCCTGGGCATAACTTATACGGATAGCAGTACACCTCCAGCTCCATCGGCTGTCCAATTTACATTGCGCAGCAGCACTCAGCCGTATATTGATGATGTTAACTATCTTCCTGATTTTAATACTCAATTGTTGAACAGAACTAAAGGAAGCGGGTCTGATCAGGCAGCTGCCCTAGATGAAGCTATGAAATTAACAGGTAGCTCTATGAAGAACAAGACTACAGATGCTGCATCTGTACCTGTAGGTATGGAGTTTATCGTTGTTAATGGCGCACCTTCTTCAATTAGTGAGCTTTCTGGAGTATCGGTTCATACTGTAGGGCCAGCTCAAGATGTAATTCGTACAATCAATGGTAAGTCAACGCAAGTGAAGAAAATTGTTGCTTATGTAGACACTTTGCCTAAAGAAGGACAAAATGTACTGAATTTTTATCTGAATGGTGACTCGACCAAGTTAATTAAAGCAACGGTGAATCTGTTGCAGGGTCCGTTCATGAAATACGATACGATTTATGATGGGCAACAAATTCCGTTGAATACATCCAGCTCAAACTTGAATACCTATAAATTGACTCAACTGGGCTACTTTAAAGGTAAATTGCTTGATGTGAGCAATGCAGCAGATATTCATTACACTGGAAGTAACCGAAATGTCTTCCTGTATATTAATAATGTATTGGTTGATTTGGATGGTTCAGGTGCGGACTTCAAGCTTGCTGCTTCCTCGGACACAGCCGCAGCCAATGCCTTGGCGAACGGGAATAATGAAATCAAGTTTGTATACAAGCCAGGTATTGAGTATAGCAATACGGTAAAAGTAAACTTTACACAGACGAATATTCCAGTAATTCCTGTTCCCAACACACAAGGAATCATCCCTTTTACACCAGTTAGCGGCTTGAGTAATACGCCGAAATATAGCGAAATTGCTCCGAAATCAAAAGATGCTAATTTCACTAAAGTGGATGACACCAACTACAATACATCTCTGAAAAATATCAATGTATTTGGTACTTTCAGTATTGCTGATTTGGGTAAAGCAGATCAGGTAAATGGTTCGTTAAGTGATATTGCTAATAAAGATCAATATATTTTGGAGATTAAGGGATCGGATGACAGTGAAGTCAACTGGACACTGAGTAACGAGTTTTTCTCAGCAGAAGATGCTAAGACAACATACAATTCCGGTTCTACTACAGATAAATTTACAAATAAAGATTTAAAAGACCTGCTTGTGTACTACCATCCAGACAAAAAGTATTTCAGCTTTGTGTTGAAAAACCAAACTATTTCGCAAGATGGAACACCAATAGCTTATAACATTACCTTGTACAATAGCGGTAAGAGCGGACCATTTGCTACTTTCCGACTGCAAGTATCCGGTCAATCCACATCTTTTGATATTTTGCGTCCGCTCCCTGAAAAGAGAATCGTGAATCAAAACTTTGTGCAAGTTGTTGTAAATGCAGGTAATGCAGATAGTGTTACGGTAGGTAAAGAAACAGCAGTTCAAGAGGGTTTCGACTCTGATTATGATGGCACCATTGATTATCCATCAACTTACAAAGCCATCGTTACAGGTCTAAAAGCCAACAAAGATAATAAAATTGATGTAGTGGTTACTGTAGGCAAAGAAAAACTGAAACAGACCATTACTGTTAAATATGTGCCTACTAATATCCCTGGCGAGCAGTACATGGAAGCGATGAAAACATCGCACAAAGTGTTCGATGGTAATCTTACACTTGCTTTTGCAAAGGGAACGAGTCTGATTCGTCGGGACTACGATCAACCGCAACAGTTCAAAAACCAGGTATTCTCTGGTCACAATTTGTACTTTGCAATAGCAAATAGCGAAGATGGTGTGGTTGACCGTCATGAATTTGAAACTGAAAAAGCATTGTCCGATATGCAGAGCTTGATTGCAGATGGAAGTAGATACTTCAACAGAGATTTTCCGGCCCGCTTTAATATGTCGAGTCCGGTATTCTGGATTGATCCAGGTACAGCAGATGACATTAAAACGGATGGTTACGATCCGGTAACTTATGGTGCTGATCCTTATCAATTGGCTAACAAGTCGCAAAATGACAGTAGCAAGATCAAAAACTTCTACTGGCGCGACCCATCTAACGAGTTAGTACCATCCAAGCGTGCTACATTGACGCTGACGTATGATAGCAGTATTGCTCAGGATGCAGGGAAACAAATGACAGTGTTCTATTTCGATTCTGATCTTAAGGATTGGCAGAACATTGGTGGTGTGGTGGATCCGAAAAAACATACCATTAAGGTACCGTTTGATCGTTTTGGCTACTATGTAGTTGCTAAGGTTGGAGAAACGTATAGTGATGTCATTAAGCACAAATACGCTAGAGATTACATTGAGGCTATCTTGGCCAAAGGTGTCATGAACCCAATGGATCCAATTAATAGCTTTGGACCTGACAGCTACATTAAAAGAGGCGAATTCACGTCTATGATTGTCAAAGGTCTGCAAATTCCGCTTAATTTCAGTGGAGCGAAGCATTTCGACGACGTGTCTATTCCAAATACGATATCAGCAGATGCTCTATACGATTATCGTTATATTGAAACAGCTGCGCGTGCCGGTATTGTCAAAGGTTCACAACCAAGAATCTTTATGCCGGAAGATGTAATCACGCGTCAAGATGCAGCAGTCATTATTGCCAAGGCATTGAATTTGAAGCTTGAAACAGATCATGACAAGATCATGAAGAATTTGTCTAAAACCTTTAAAGATGCGGACAAAATTGATTACTATGCGCAGGCATCTATATTGGCTATCGCCAAGAAGGGCTTTATCACAGGGTCACCTGTGGATGCAAGTGATCTGAAAAAAGGATATATGTTTAATCCTACTTCCTTGACCTTGCGCGGAGATGCAGCGATTATTGTAGCTAAAGTTATGGCTGATAAAAAACTGCTTCCTAAAATCTAATCAACAAAACACCTGAATTTATTAAACATCCCTCCATGCGAAATGGAAATTCCCTTTCATATACATGAGAGGGATGTTTTTTATAAATCAGCTATTTGACTGGAATTAAGGGCCTATGCCATAATATCAATGAGGTAAGAACTTTGGATTAGCCTTACAACGTTTTTTATTTTGGATTTAGCTTAAACGTCTGTAATTAATTGCTTTTTTTTAAGCTTTTATCTCAAAATGTGTTTATTATTTTTTTATATGTTTTTTTTGCGCATTTATCTGAAACCTTACGCTTATTTCATCGTAGTAGTGGATGTGTGTGCTTAAATATTACATAGAGAAGTGAGTGGGGAGTGATGAGATGTCTCAGTTTTCAATACGCCGTCCTGTAACAGTATTTATGTTAATTATTGCTTTGTTAATCGGGGGCGGTATTTTTGCGTTAAGACTTCCTGTAGAGCAAATGCCGGATATGAAGCTGCCATTCGCTGCAGTGGTGACTAGTATTCCAAATGCAACGCCTACAGAAGTTGAGGAATTGGTTACTAAACCTATTGAGAAAAGTCTGGCTTCTATTGAGAACGTGGATAAAGTCATGTCCGAGTCTTCAGAAGGAACATCTATGGTCATGATTCAATTTAACTGGGGAGTAGATATCAATCAAGCAACCCTCGACATGCGAGATAAAGTTGATGGGGTTAAAGGGTCACTTCCCAAGGCGGCTAATTCGCCACGTGTCCTTAAGGTGGATCTCAACGCAACGCCGGTTATTACGCTCTCTCTTACAGGAGACCAGGATATTAACAAGTTGAAGCCTATTGCTGAAGATATTATTGAGCCGCGGCTTGAAAGAATTGCGGGAGTAGCTGCAGCCAACATGTCAGGTGGGCAAGCTCGGCTTGTGAAGATTACCGTAGATCAAGCCAAACTTCAAAGCTATGGCATTACGCTAGATCAAATCAGCCAAGCGCTATCGTCTAATAACGTAGCGGGTTCTGCTGGTTCGGTGTACCGAGGCAATACAGAAATCCAACTTCGGGTTCAAGGTGAATACAAAGCTGTTTCAGAAATGGGTGAAACGCCAATTCCAGTAGGGAAGGGAAGCATTAAGCTAAAGGACATCGCGAAAGTTGAAGATTCCTTGGATGATGTTACAACCATTTCTACCTATAACGGAAAGCCAAGTATCAATATTTCTGTTACTAAAGCTACAGGGGGGAATACCCTTTCAATCGCCGATTCTGTAAAGGATAGTTTAGATTCGATACGGAAGGAATTGCCTCCGGGAACTCAATTGGAGATGGTAACAGATGCATCCAAACCCATTAGCGACTCCGTACACTCATTAGTAGAGCATGCTATATTGGGACTTATTATCGCAGCTATTGTGTTGCTATTATTTTTGAATAGTATACGTTCTACCATTATTGCTACTATCGTTATTCCAATTTCCTTCGTAGCTACGTTTATGATGATGTATTTCACCGGACAAACCATTAATATTATTTCACTGAGCGGTTTGCTTCTGGGGTTAGGATCCTTTGTCGATTTTGCTGTTGTTATTATTGAGAATATTTTTAGACAGCGACATGAAGGGAAAAGCATGCTACAAGGGGCTATTGATGGCTCCAAGCAGGTGGGTAATGCCGTTATGGCATCTGCACTTGCGCAGATCGTAGTATTTTTACCAGTTGTTTTTGTTGACGGAATTGCGGGAGTTCTATTTAAACCGTTGGCGTTAACCGTTATTTTCTCTCACATTGCAGCCTTGCTTGTATCCCTTATGATTGTGCCGATGCTGGGCTCACGTTGGCTACCTACCGTGCCAGATGAATCCATTTATTCTTCAGGTACTTATAAGGGTGTTAACCCTATTGTGTGGTTTAATATTGGCTTTGAGAAATTTAAGAGTGGGTATCGCCGTATACTGAAGTGGGGAATTAACCATAGAAAATCTGTGTTAATTATTACTTTATTAATGTTTGTGGCAGCTGGGGCTCTAGTTCCTTTTGTTAAGGCTGAATTTATCCCAGCATCCGATACTGGGGAATTCACAATTAACGTGAAACTTCCTAATGGAACGGTCTTGGAAGAAACGGAAAAGGTTGTTCAAGATATAGAAAAAGAAATTTTGAAAGTTCCGGATCTAGATAAAATGACAGTGACTGTTGGTTCTGGTGGCAATTCTGGTTATTCAGGGGCAGCTCCAACTAATTCGGCGGATCTAAGCGTAACGCTGAAGGATGGACATCAGCCAACAGATGGTGTAGTTGAGGGCCTTCGTAAAAAATTTGATAGCATTCCGGATGCAGAGATTACAATGGCGTCTACAACAGGTCTTTCAAGCGGAGCGGCTGTTAATATTAACTTAAAAGGTGACGATATTGACGTCCTGAGAGAACTCTCCGACAATCTCGTTGCGGACGTAAAAAACATACCGGGTACGGTCAATGTGAAAAGTACCTTGAGTGCCGTTCGCGAAGAATATGAGATTACCGTTAATCGGGAACTTGCAAGTCGATATGGCTTATCAGCGACCCAAATCTTATCTGCAGTGAATACGTCTTTTAATGGATCAGTCGCCACAAGCTATCGTACAGGTGAAGATCAGATTGATGTGAAGATATCGTTGCCAGAGCAAAACCGTCATGATTTGTCAAATCTAAAAGCCTTACGGATCACCACTTCGCAAGGTATTGATGTACCTTTGTCTTCCGTAGTAAGTATTGATAAACGGACTGTACCTGATACTGTTACTCGTGAAGACCAAACGCGTCAAGTGCAGATTACAGCTGATATTGATGGAACAGGGGATATTCTTGCTATTAATCAAAAAATAGATGCTCTTTTGAAGAGTACTCACTTCCCTGAAGGCTACAGTGCAGATACGGGTGGTGGACAAAATGAACAAATGCTGGAGTCCTTTACGAACTTGGCGATAGCTATTTTACTATCTGTCGTGCTCATTTACATGGTTATGGCAGGACAGTTCGAATCGTTGCTCACACCGTTTGTTATTATGTTTTCCGTTCCACCTACGGTAATTGGTGTGCTTATCGGTTTAGCTGTAACCGGGGCGAGTCTCAGCGTTTCAGCTTTGACGGGTTACATCATGCTCGTCGGTTTGGTCGTCAACAATGCCATAGTTATGATTGACTTTATAATTCAGCTCCGAAAAGACGGCCAAGATCGGGATGAAGCTATTATTCATGGAGCGTCTGAGCGGTTGCGTCCGATTTTGATGACCACGCTGGCTACTGTACTAGCTTTGCTCCCAATGGCATTCGCTACAGGAGAGGGTAACGAAACACAAGCACCGATGGCAGTTGTTGTTGTATTCGGGTTATCCTTCGCAGCTGTTATTACATTGATTCTTATTCCGGTAGTCTACGTCATCATGGATAATATGATACAAAAACGTAAGAATCGGAAATTAAAAAGACAAGCGAAGAGAGAATTAAAAAAAGAAGCGAAACTACAAAAAAGTGTTCATATATAAGGTGAGGTGGAGAAACATAATGAATAAAAAAAGTGCTCTGATTGCTACAACTTTGCTTTTATCAGTTGCATTAGCGGGTTGCGGTGGGGGAGAGGCCCCTGCCGCACCAACTACGGCGCAGCAAGCCATTCCAGTTCAAGTAGCAAAAGTGGCTAAAGGTAGTATTAACGATTCAACAGGTATTATTGGAAGCTTTGCTCCCAAAGAGACAGCTCAGGTGTCTCCGAAAATTAGTGGTAAAATTCAAAGTATTAACCTTACAGTGGGCCAAAAAGTAAATAAAGGCGACACATTGTTTACTATAGACCAAAAGGACTTGCGGGACTCCATTAAGCAATCCCAAGAGTCGTATCAGGTTGCCCTGGCCAATTTAAAGCAGGCAGAGTCAGGTGCAGCGCAATCGGTGCAGCAGGCAGAATCCAGCGTGGATCAAGCCAAAAGTGCGCTTGTCCAGCAAGACAACACGATCACTCAAGCTCAGACCAGTCTGGTAGATGCTCAGAGTTCCGTGCGTGATGCTCAAAATACGCTTAATCGCAACCAACAGCTGTTTAGTGCGGGTGCTCTTTCTCAATCCGAGTTAGAGCAGTCTCAAATAGCGCATAGAAGGGCTTTAACTGCGGTGGAGAATGCACAGATCACACTTCATAATGCACAAACGTCTAAGGAAAGTGCGCGAACAACATATAATAATGCTCAAAAATCATTACGTCTTGCACAACAGAAAACGGGCATTGACGTAGCTCGTGCTTCTGTCAATCAGGCTAAGTCCAGTTTAGACACAGCTCGTAGTCAATTGGTGGATGCTGTAGTTAAAGCTCCAATCTCTGGCACAATATCAGTAGTAACAGGAACCCAGGGGCAAATGGTTAGTGCACAATCTGCGGTTGCTACAATAGCGAATACCAATCCTATTATTGCTAAAGTTAACGTTTCTGAAGCTGAGCTTCTAAAGTTGCAGGTGGGTTCATCTGTAACTGTAGGCGTGGACTCGTTAAATAAGCGAATTGAGGCCAAAGTATCGGCTGTCAATCCGGTAATGGATAATGATCTTAAGGCATATGCTGTGGAGATTTCAGTCCCTAATGGTTCTGGTGAATTAAAATCAGGGATGGTTGTAACTGTATACATGAAATCAGAAGCACCTAAAAATATTTTGGTATCGCAGGATGCCGTTACGGAGCAGGCAGGGAAGAAGTATGCTTATGTAGTGGAGGGAACTGTTGCTAAGCGGGTAGAAGTGCAGACAGGCCAGGAAAGTGCCAAACAGGTTGAGGTAACCAAGGGGCTTGCTGAAGGACAAAATGTTGTCGTTAAGGGTGTTAGTCTACTTACGGATGGCGCGAAGATTAATGTAGTGAAGTAATTTGTCTCGGTTATATTTACTGTAAATCATTGTTACTCCGTCATTCCTACTACTTAAAGTGTATTAGAGTATTAGATTTCAAGAGAATCTATAGACTATATGTGCTTTATATATTCTATGGATAATTCTTAACGAATATACTCCATTAAAGACCGACTTAAATGTACGAAAATAATCCTTGTACATTTAAGGTTGAGAAGGTAAAAGTTGTAGGATGACGGAGGAACAGGTTCAATAGTATAATTATGACTGTGGAAAGCGGAATACATAATCAAAAAAATAATTTTTTTTTTTTTGAAACGGACGCAACTTTTTGAACCCATGCTACGTCTAATTGGGTGAGTATGAAACAAAGGGGTACAAAAGCGTAAAGACAAAATTCGCTAAAAAAAATCTTTACTGCATTGTTATCACATTGTATAATACTGGAGTACGTCATAAATGGACGCTTTCTTTCAACTAGATTCCAAGCTTCTGTGATATTGTCACAGATATCATTTTATAAGGGTTCTCATAAAGCTCGGAAAGGAGGTGTAACGACTGATGAGTGACAAGATCCGACAAAAAGACAAAAATAATATTTCTGGTTATATTCAAGGAGGAGAAAAAAAGGTTATGACAAAGTTTAATAAAAAAATGATCAACGTGCTGGCAACAGCAACATTGGTTGCTGGTGTAGCGGCTCCAATCGCAGCATTGACTGCACCAACTGCAATTCATGCGGCTTCTAGCTATTCATCTCTGAATACTCCATCAATTAATTCTGGTTCAACTAAGGATCCTATTTCTCTTGGTAGAGCAAGAATTTCTATTAGCCAAGCTTCCTTAGCACAAGGTGCTTCTTTTACAGTAACATTGCCTAAAGGTTTCAACTTTGCTACAGATCCAAAAGTTACTACATCCGCTAACGATGCAACTTATGGTTTGGGTGTTTATCTTGAAGCTGGAGATAACAAATCTAAAGCAGAAAGTCCATTCCCAGCTGAACCGATTAAAGTTGAAAAGTTGACTGGTAATTCTGTAAGAGTATCTTTCGATAACAATTATAACGACTCTAAAGATACCTCCGACGTTTACCTGAATTTTGGTAAAATCAATGTGACTGGACCAAGTAATGGACCGGTAAAAGCAACAATTGATGCTGCTTCTGCAAGTGGTTTGACTAGCGGTGAAGTTACAATTGCCAACGTAGTGTCTTCTGGTCAAGTATCTTTGAGCGCTGCTGATACTGTTTCCAGCGAAGAAAACTTTACTGCAACTTTGAAAGTTAAAGAAGAAACAGCTGGTTCTTTGGGTAACAACAACATTAAGTTGAAATTGCCTAGCGGTTTCAAATGGGACTCCGCTCTTAAATCACCAGCCACTATTTTGTATACTTCCAAGACAGACAAAGCAATTAAGCCAGAAGATGTGAATTACTCCACTGATGGCGATACACTTACTCTGTCTTTGAAAAAAGTAAGTGACGACCAAACTTCTTTCCAATTGCCTGTAGGATTCTATGTTGATGATGAAAACAGTGCTAAAGAAGGCGACGTAACAGTTAGTATCTCTGGTAATGCAACAACTGATGTTAGCTCCCTCGTAGTAGGTAGCTATGGCCAAATCGGTGGTGGCGTTTCCGTTGCTACTCCAACAACAATTCTTGCTGGTCATGATGAGCAAAAAATTGGTGATGTAACAATTAAAGAAACTGTTGCTGGTTCTTTCGTAAAAGGACGTACTGTAACTTTGCGTCTGCCTGAAGGTGCTCGTTGGCAGTCAACTTTTGAAAGCAATACTCCAGGAAGCAACTTCTCCGGTTCTATGGAGAACACTAACGGTTTGGGCGGAGCAGAAGTTTCCTATACTGACTCTGACAAACGTACTTTGAAATTGACTTTCAACAGCGCTAACAGCACAACTGATGCTGGTACTTTGAAACTGAAAAACGTTGAAGTTGCTACGCAACCAGGTTTCTCCGGCGATCTGAACGTTGATGTTGCTGGTAGCCAAGGTCTGAGCGGTACTGTTAAGGTTGCAACTGTGAAACAAGCAGTTACTCTGGCTGCTGCTTCCAAACCAACCCTGACAATCGGTCTGGGCGATCAACAAGTTGGCGATATCACAATCACTGAAGCTGCTAAAGAAGCTTTCGTTAAGAAAGACGGTAGCCGTGAAGTAATCTTGGAATTGCCAACAGGCGTACGTTTTGCTTCTACTCCAGAAGTAAAAGTTACAGCTGGTGACGTTAAAGTGAAGAGCGTATCTACTGATACTTACGGCGAAAGCAACAAAGGCCGTCTGAGCTTCTACATCGACAGCGAAAGTGCTACTCCAAGTACAATCACAATCTCGGCTCCTAAGCTGACTGTTGACCGTACTGTAGCTCAAGGCGACATCGTTGCTAAGCTGAAAGGTAGCGCAGTTTCCTACACTGCATACAAAGGCGCAACTGACAACACTCAAAACTGGAAAGACAACAACACTGCAGCTGCTGAAGTAGCAATCGCAACTGTTGGAACTCCAGCTCCAGGTGCTACTAAAACTAAAGCTGTCTTCACACTGGGAAGCACTTCCTACACTGTGAACGGCGAAAGTAAAACTTCTGATGTAGCTGCTTATGCTGAAAACGGACGCACTTACTTGCCAGTACGTTATGCAGCTGAAGCTTTGGGTGTATCCCCACAAAACATCCTGTTTGACAAAGCAACTTCCACAGTTACCCTGATTAAAGGTGACCGCGTTGCTCAAATCAAATTGAACACAAACCTGTTGACTATTAACGGTTCTGTGGTTCGTATGGACGTTAAAGCTGTAACTAACAAAAACCGTACTGTACTGCCTATCTTCTGGGTGAGCAGAGCGCTGGATGCATCCATCAACTATGATGCAACTGCTAAAACAGTAACTGTTGAAAACAACAACTAATTTAAGAGCAACTCTTTTGAGTTAACTGAATTAGATGAGAAGAGGGTTCCTTTTGGAGCCCTTTTCTTTTATTAGTCTTATTGACAAAGGAGAGAAATTATGAAACGTTTTGGAGTGGCAGTACTGTCCACATTGGTTCTTTCTTCTGCGTTCGCCAGTCTTGCAGGAGCTCAACCAGGTGATATAAAGGTTATTATTAACGGTGTAACACAGCAATATACCCAGTCCCCAGTTGTTAGTCAAAATACAACCTTGGTGCCTCTCCGTGGTGTTTTTGAAAGCTTGGGTGCGAAAGTCGATTGGGACAGCAAAGCTAAAAAAGTAACTGCTTCTAAAAATGAAGATACATTGGCTTTGAATGTTGGTTCCAAGCTTGCTTATAAAAATAGTAATCCTGTACAACTCGATGCAGCAACTCAAATTCAAAAGGGTCAAGTACTCGTTCCTTTACGTTTTGTGAGCCAATCATTAGGCGCCAAAGTAAATTGGGATCAGACTACACGAACAGTAACCATTTCCAATCAAGCTAGTGGTAGCACTACAGGCGATCAAACCAATAGTTTGTCAAGTAAGCCTCTCGTAGCTCCTGTGACCCAAGTTACTTATGATACCTACTATAATGATTCTTTGACCTATAATGATGCCGTTAAACTGGCTGTAGCTGATAGTACTTCAGTTAAAACAGCTACAACCAATATCGATCAAGCTGGAAAAATAATGAAAGAAGCAGGCAAGAATATTGACTTTGTCCCAGCAGAAGCAGGTGATGAAGGTCAAGATAAGGCTTTCAAAGGTTATGCTCAAACGAACCTTAATTATGAGGCTGCTAAAAAGAACTTGGATATGACCAAAGAAGGCATTGAGTACAATGTGAAGGATCTTTACAATAAGCTTCTTCAAAAGCAGAATGCCGTTAAACTGGCTGCTTTGAATATTGAAGATGCTGAGCGCAAGCTGAAAGTTGCACAAATTAAAAGAGACAATCAAATGTCGAGTGATTATGAGGTTACACAAGCAACCAATCAGGTGACTCAAAATCAAGCTGCTTTAGAAAAAGCAAAAAAAGATCTGGATAGTGCTTATGTGTCGTTGAACCAAGTGATTGGCTACAAACCGGAGCAACGTTATGAATTGAAGGATAAGCCTGTCTATTCTGAGTTTAAAGATAATGTGGAAACTAAAGTAAGCCAAGTACTTACCAGCAGCACGGCTATTTGGCTGAGTGAGCAAAAAGTGGATTTGGCTGAATTGAGCTTGAAGCTCTACAATTTTAGTACGCCAGGTAACACACCTTACGAAGCCGAACAGCTTAATGTTGAGAAAGCTCAGTATGCAACAGAGGGTACAAAGAGACAACTCGAAGAAGCAGTAAGAACAATCTATAACAACATCAAAGCATTGGAAAGCCAATATTCACAGATTCAAGCTGGCTTGGTGAGTGCTAGAAGTGCGGCTGATATGGCTAAGAAGCAATTTGATGTTGGGTTGGCGACAGAGCTTCAGGTTTATGAAGCTAATTTGAAAGTCACTACTGCTGAGCAACAGGCCGAAGATATAGTTACAAATATTGATACTTTGAAGTTGGCTTTTGATAAGCCTTGGGCTATGCAGGGTTCTTCTGGAGCTAGCGCACAATAATTAAAACTTAACTATACTTGCAATAACCTGCTGTAGGAGGACTTCATGAAATCACGCTATAAAGTATCGTTGGCTGCTGTTTTACTTGGTGGAGGAATTGTTGCTGGTTCCTTAATGAACAATTCAGTTAATGGTGCCTCCAGTTCTGGACAACCTGGCACAGCTGATGATCCAGTCGTAACCAAAAGCTATGTTGACCAAATAATTGCTCAGGCAATTAAAGGTGGAACACCAGCAAGTAATACGAGTAGTAAAACGACTAGTTCGACTACTCCAACAACAAACGCTACTTCTAACACAACAGCGTCAGGAGCTTCTGGTGCAGGAAAAACTTCCACACCAGAGCAGACAGAGGCTTTAAAGGTAGTTGATGTAAAGCCTGGTCAAAAACTGATTGCCAAAGCAGGGTCAGAGTTTATTTTACGTAATGGTTATGCTGTTGTGTATAGTATGGATGCCAGTGGTGCTATTGATATTACTTCTGGAACGGAAATTGTCCATAATCAGGCTGTCGAAAAAAATCATTTATTATCCTTTCCTAGAGAAGGAAGAGGTATTCAAGTAAAAGAAGGTCAGAAGTTTGGTCTGGTCGTTATGGTACGAGGCGGTTATACTGTTCAGTAAACTGTTTTTGTATATAAGTTGCTTTCGGTGGCTCTTTTTCTTAAATACTGCTTGGGATAGCAAATTGTTCTTGGCTAAATTGAACCTAATCGCTGCACACTAACCCCATGAAAGACAATATGTTTAGTGGAGGGTGTATACGATGGCGTCAAGAGGTCAAAGACGATTAATTCCCGAAAGCCGTGCCAGGTTAGATGATTTGAAGTATGAAATCGCTGCTGAGTTTGGGCTACCAGTTTATAATCCTCAATATACTCATATACATCCCAATGCTGACAGTGAATTTGCTGCAGAATTGGGGGAGTTTGCGGGGGGCCAAAATGTAGCATGGCGTGATTTGACTTCAAGACAGAACGGTTCAGTTGGTGGTGAAATTACTAAGCGACTGATACAATCTGCTGAACGTAGCTTATCTGAATTTGGTACATTGTAAATAGCAATAATTTCTACAGTTTTTTAACATATAGTAGCGTATAAATTGGGGTTATTTACATGTGAATCGAAAATGATTTGCATGTAAACTTACCTCAATTTCGAATGTTGTAATTAGGCTGCACGAATTGACACCTTGTTTTAAATAGGATATCATGGCATTTGAGGCTTGTACGCAACCTTTTCCTACCGGAAAAGGTTCATTTTTTATTAATAAGGTAACAAGATATCTTCCGCCATTTGTTGGCTTGAAGGTATCTGAATAATGCCATTGCCATGTCAGGATTTTTTAATAAATCCTCATGTATTTTAATTGTGGGAGGTTGAAATTCATGTCTGTAAAAGGCCGCCATTTGTTCACGTCCGAGTCTGTAACAGAAGGCCATCCGGATAAAATCTGTGATCAGATATCCGATGCTGTATTGGACGCCTTTCTGGCTAATGACCCTAATGCACGGGTAGCATGTGAAGTATCGGTAGCTACTGGTCTCGTTCTCGTCATTGGTGAAATCAGCTCCAAATCGGAATACGTGGATATTCCATCCATTGTACGTAATACGATTAAGGAAATTGGCTATACACGTGCGAAATACGGTTTCGATTATAATACTTGCGCTGTATTGACTTCTTTGAATGAACAGTCGCCGGACATTGCTCAAGGGGTTAATGCTGCCTTGGAAAGCCGTGATCCTGCTGAAGTAGATAAAGAAACGGAAAACATTGGGGCTGGGGATCAAGGATTGATGTTTGGTTTTGCTACGAACGAGACACCTGAGTTGATGCCTTTGCCTATCGCTATGTCTCACCGTATTGCACGACGCTTGTCTGAAGTGCGTAAGGATGGAACACTGAATTATCTTCGTCCAGACGGTAAAACTCAAGTAACGGTAGAGTATGAAAATGGTAAACCTGTTCGTATTGATGCTATTGTGGTTTCTACGCAGCATGCGGAGGATACTACTTTGGAGCAAATTCAAACAGATATCAAAGAAAAGGTTATTTTGCCAGTTGTTCCTGCCGAATTACTGGATGAGCAAACCAAATATTACATTAATCCAACAGGACGCTTTGTTATCGGTGGCCCTCAAGGAGATGCAGGTCTGACAGGCCGTAAAATTATTGTGGATACGTATGGTGGTTATGCGCGTCACGGCGGGGGAGCATTCTCCGGTAAAGATCCAACCAAAGTGGACCGTTCCGCTGCTTATGCTGCTCGTTATGTAGCGAAAAACCTCGTGGCAGCTGGATTGGCAGACAAAGTGGAAATTCAGCTTGCTTATGCCATTGGTGTAGCTACGCCTGTTTCGATTAACGTCGATACATACGGTACGGGTAAAGTAAGCGATGAGAAGCTAGTTGAATTGATCCGAAATAACTTTGATCTGCGCCCAACAGGCATCATTCGCATGTTGGATCTGCGTCGTCCAATTTATAAGCAAACTGCTGCCTACGGTCACTTTGGCCGTACAGATTTGGATGTACCATGGGAGAGCGTAGATAAAGCTGAAATTCTAAAAGAACAAGCGGGGCTGTAATTCCTCGTATATTATCAAAATAAAAACAATAACCCAAAAAGACTGTTTCATGCTTTGCATGAACAGTCTTTTTTTGATGTGTTTCGCTGTTAAGTATGAATTTGCACCGAAGTACCGAATACTGAGTGACTACTCGGATATCGGTGCATGGTCCAATAAATTTTTAAGTAAACGACAAACCTTTTGCAGTTCCTTGTACTGCTCCAAATACGCAAAAAGGGCTTTCAGGAGGCCTTTTTGCGGGTTCGATTTCAGAGCCTCTTCCTTTAAATGAGCGTAGATTTGCTGACACTCTTGTTTCTCCTCTGAACTCCACGAAGACAGCAGTATACTGTCTTCCAAGGAGTGGAGAAGGCTGTTAATTTGACGGCCTTGGTCAAAGGGATTACTTAGAGCACTTTCAGGTAACCAGCCTTGCTTGCTCCAGAATAAATGTGGAGCTGAATCAGCATTGTTCAGGCTGGTTGCCAAGGAGCTGGATAAGAAGATAATAAACTGTGTTAGATGTTCAATCGTTTCATCATTCATCCGATCGGCAAAGAAGCGGATATATTCAAACACAATGCTTTTAAGTACAAAGGTCATATCCCATGCATGATCTTCAATGCTCGGACCAAAAATATCAATCAGGCACTCGCGAACCCATCTGTACAATTTGTATTCATGATTCTCGAATGCGTAATTGAGTTGTTCATTCTGAAAAATAAGTATGGAAGGCTCAGGAAGATCCATCATGAGATACACTTTGTTTTCAACGAGATTTTTCAAGTAAAGTACAATAAAACCGTGCAGTTTATCATGCTTAGAAAGATCAGGTTTACTGTAGAGAGCCCGGATGTCTTGTTCAATGTTATTTTCCAGAATGATACACATTTCTAGAGGAAGTTCTTCTTTTCCTTGAAAATATTTATAGAAGGATGCTTTCGCCATCCCACTTTCTTTGGCTATTTCTTCAACAGATGTTGAATAATAGCCTTTTCTGGAGAACAGCCGAATGGCCGCCTGTAAAATATCATTTTTTTTACTTTCCATACATACTTCCCCCTAGGGACCGGCCAACTCGACAGCATCGAATTCACTTTATACATCACAAAGGTTGGTCACGTGTGATAACTGTGTGCTGCTGTTTTTTGAGTTGACGGCGCATCTTGTACTTGGCCATGATCATATACAAGGACGGCACGACAAACAAGGTTAACAAGGTCGAGAATAACAAACCGAAAATGACGGTAAACGCCAGTGGCTTAAAGAGCAGGCTTCCCAATAGTGCTAATGGAATCATACCTACAATAGCTGCCAAAGATGTCAATAAAATCGGTCTGAAGCGAGCAGCGGCCGCCTGTATTACGGCTTCCTTTAATTCCATTCCTTCATGTCGTGCATCCTCGATAAATTCAATTAACACAATCCCATTCCGCACAACAATGCCCGCGAGTGCAATAATTCCCATGATGCTCATAAAACCAATAGGCATACCGGTCAAGAAAATACCAATAATCCCGCCGGCTGCTGCCAGGTACACGGTCGTCATAATAATAATAGGAATGGAGAGAGAATAAAATTGCATAGTAATCAAGAGTAAAATGAGCAAGACTACAACGATCGCCAGCTGTCCTAAGTCCTTGAATATGGTCGATTGGTCAGAGGTTTCCCCACCAACCTCCCATTTGTAGCCTTCTGGGAACTTCATTTGCGCCAGCTTACTTTCAACATCAACCATCGCTTCGCTTGCAGTTCGTCCGTTCAAATCGGCTTCCACCGTAATCGTCCGCTCCATATTGTAATGCTTGATTTGCTGAATAGCAAATGACGGCTTAATCTGGACAAGCTGGTTTAATGGAATTTGCTTACCCGCTGCATTAACTACACTTAATTGTTGGAAAAGCTTACTTGGTTCCTCGTCGCTGTGATTCAAATACATTTTAATATCTACCAGACTGTTTCCAGTATCAAATTGGCTGACTTGGGCCCCTTCTTTTAATAGAAGCAGGGTGCGAGTCAAATCTGTGTAGCTTACCAGGTATTGATCCATCGCTTGTTTGTTGACCTCAAGGTCCAATGCATATCGTTCAATTCCTATATCATCCACGATGCCTGTTGTGCCCTCTACTGTCGCGATCTGCTCCTTTGCCTTCTGGGCAAGGGTTTGCAGTTCATTCAGATCCTGACCTGAGATACGAATAGAAACGGGCTTACCCACTGGAATCCCGAGACGAGGAACATACATCGTAACTGTAACTCCAGGGTAGGATTTCTTAACATGTTGTTCCCAAGCATCAACTGTCGTATTGAGATCGAATACGTTTTCTTTGCCGACGACAGCAATCTGCCCCACCGTTTCGTTATAACTAATATTTCCACCCGAACTATTAATGTCACTAAACAGTTGTGGGGCATTCCCTCCAGCGCTGTAGACGACCTTGGAAGTTTCAGGTTGCTTTTTCACCCAGCCTGCAAGGTCTTTAACGACCTGGTCGGTTTCCGCAATTGAAGTGCCTACAGGCATTTTTACATTTAGTGCAACATGAGGATCTTCCGACTCAGGAAAAAGTTCAACTGAGGTAAAGGGAACTAATCCATAGGCGGCTGTTCCAAGCATGAGTCCGACCATGGCTGTCAACAAGGGACGTTGAATGACCTTAGGCATCAGTTTTTGTGAATAGAGCTTGTTTAAAGAATGAATCTGCTGGCCGAGCAAGCCTGCTGGTTTAGACTTACCCTGAGGGTGACGAGCCTGTCTGCGCTTCTCATACCATTCTCGAAAAATAGGGATGATGGTGAGCGACATGATCATAGAGGCAAGCATGGTCAGGGAGACAATAGCAGGAATAGGTTTAATAAAGGCACCTACATTTCCGGGAAGAAACAACAATGGCGCGAAAGCTGAGATGGTAGCCAGAGTTGCAACCAAAATAGAAAGCATGACCTCTTTGGTACCTTTTACAGCTGCGACTGAGGGTGATTCTCCTAATTCCGTAAGTCTACGCTCAATATTATCATTTACAACTACGGCATCATCCACGAGTATGCCGAGTACGATGATCAGACCGACAACGGAAATCTGATTTAGAGTGATGCCGAACATAGGCAAAAAGATAATGGCAATCGAAACCGAAATAGGAATGGCCAGTGCAACAAATGCAGAGGTGAGCAAATTCAGCCCCAACATACAAACGAGAATAACGGCCGCAATCGCAAGAATCGTTTCACGCTTTAAGTCGTCAAAGATATGGCTTACCTGATCCTTTTGTGCAAAAAGAGTTTGAAAGTGAACACCTGCGGGAAGTGTTTTCTCCAGTTCTTTGAGCTTGGTATTGACCTTTTCGCTCATAGAAGGGATGTCTGTGCCTGTTTCTGCTCCAATACTTAGCGTAATGGCCGGTTTACCCTCTACATAGGCAAAGTATTCGGTATTAGGATGTGCCAGCTCCGTTGTGCCGACATCTCTCAAATATACAGGATTACCTTCTTTGGTGCGTGTCAGAAGGACCTGATTCAATTCATCAGCTTTTTCGGTCTCGCGAACAATAAGTTGATAGGTACGTCCGTTGTATTCAATATTACCAGTAGGAACCCGATCAATTTGAGACTGGATCGCTTGAGCTACTTGTCCCCATGACAGCTGGTATTGCTGAAGCTTCTGGTTGTCAATATGAACACGTACTTCTTGATCAGGGAGACCATTGAATTTGACGCTAGATACGCCAGAAATGGTATTGAGCTGATCTTTCCAAGTTGTTGTTAAATCATTTAGTTTATACAGTGGTGCGGAAGAGTCAGCTGTTAGGGCATAGGAGCCGATAAAAGAGCTGGTTAGTTTGTCATTTACAACAGGCACTTCAGCGCCTTGAGGAAGATCAGCTTGCGCATCTTGCACTTTTTTACGCATATTATCCCAAACCGTTTGAGGATCAACTCCGTTTTTGGATTCGATTAAAATAGAGGAGAATCCGTTACCAGAAGTCGAACTAATCGTTTTAACACCTTCAACTTCCTTAATGCGTTTCTCCAGCTCTTTGGTTACGGTTTGTTCTACTTTTTGTGGTGAAGCACCAGGGTAGACTGTTGTTACCGTGGCATTTTGTATGGTGACATCCGGCATTTCCTGCTGTGGTAACTGGAAAAAGCCGAAGATTCCGACCAAAATCAGCATGACAAAAAACAGCAATGTAATTTTTCGTTTTTTTACGATGTACTCAATCATGGGCGTCCGCCTTCCTCCGACTGAATCGCATTTCCATCAAACAGGTTTTCTGCCCCTTTAACGATAATACGTTCGCCTTCACGAAGTCCCGATACGATTTGCAACTGATTATCTACAACCTGATTACCAAGTTCCACAGGGGTTTTAACAGCTTTTCCTTGAATGTCTTTGAAAATAAAAGGTTTGCTTCCCGTGTTAATGACTGCTTCGGCAGGAACGAGAATCCCATTCTTGTCGGTCACCTGTTGAGCAGCTTTAATGACCTGACCGGGTAACCAGTCTCGCTGTGGATTGTTTATAACAATCTCTACGTTAACCCTTCCCGTGTCGGTGCTGGTTGAAGGATAGACGTTAGACACCGTACCTTGACGAGTCTCTTCATAGAGCGCCACTTCTACTTGTTGACCCTTTTTCCAATCCTTAATTTCACTGTCTGGTACAGGAAGTAGTACTTTGAGGCGGTCGATGGAGCCTATGCGATAGACGGCTTGCCCTGACGCGACCAAATCACCTGTATTCACGATTTTGTCTAAGATTACACCGTTCACAGGAGAGATTAGACGTGTGCGTGAAAGTGCAAGTTCTGCCTGCCCCTTGGCAACAAGGGCTTTTTCGTAGTTGGCATGGGCTTGTTTTTGGGAAGCTGCAGCCTGTTCACTGGCCGCAAGGGCTTTGCTTTTACCTGCAAGCGCATCTTGAAAGGAAGCTTGTGCGGATTGATGATCTTCGGCTGTGGCTCCTTCCAGCAAAAGGGACAGGGATTCCTTGGCTTGTTCCAGGTCTTTCAGGGCTGCGGTAGCATTCAGGCGAGCATTTTCATTATCTGATGCGGTAGCAGCGCCTGCCTCAAACAGCTTCTGTGTACGCTCGCTATCCATCTTGGCCTTGTTATAAGCGCTTTGTGCCTTATCTACAGTAGCTTGCGCTTGTTGTTTCTCTTGAGCACGTGCGCCTTTATTGACCTTGTTAACATTCGCGCGAGCTCCTGTAATGCCGGCATCGGCGGATTGAATCGCGGAGGTAGCAGCCTGTAAATTAGCCTGTGCGTTATCAATACCAGCCTGTGCCTCCAAGATGGAGGCTGTCGCCTGTGCCACCTGAAGCTTGTAGTCAGCGTCATCCAGACTAGCAATAACGGCGCCCTTCTGTACAGCAGTGCCGACAGTGAGATATGCACTGGCTACAGTGCCTCCATTTTGGAAAGCCAGTGTGTTCTCCTCATAAGCCTGAAGAGTGCCTGACAAGTTATAGGCCGTATGAAGTGGCGTGGATTTGACGATTGCGGTGCGCACAACGGTTGGCTGTGCAGATGAACCTAGAGCGGCATCTTTTTTTTCTGTAGAACATCCGGTCATTGCGATGCTCAGGGATAAAGTGAATATGATGATGGCCCGTTGTTTATTCATGATTATCAATCCTTCCGATAGGGTCATAATTGGAGTTGTGAACTAATCAGTATTATTTGAACTAATAAGTTCAAATGTATTATAGTGCGCCGATATTGCATTCGTCAATTCATCGTTTTAGATTTTATGAATTAGTTGACGGGATTTTCGTAACTTTTGCCTATATAATAAGTCTATTAACATAAGAGGATTTTTTTGTTTATTGATAGAGTACACGTGCGGAATAAAACCGTTTGAATACACTGGAGATGGGAGCTATTATCCAAATGTTTTTAAGTAATAAGAAACAGAGTGAAGTGAAAGTAAATGGCAGAGGAATTGCTAAAAGATGGGCCGTGTTAACACTGGCAGGGGTATTATGGGTCGGTCCGGTTGCTGGAACTGGGGCTCTAATCCCCTTGAATGGTTGGATGTCTGCTCCAATCGCAAGTGCAGCCTCTGGTTCAACTGTAAAATTGGGCGAAGAGATCATTACTTCGGGTGCAACATTATTGAAATATCGTTTTAAAGGGTCCAAAGGAACAGCGCTGGCTGATATCATTCGAGTGGACTTACAAAATCCGTACGTCAAGCTGGATGTCATGACGGGGAAGAATGGACAGTTTACGACCCGTCAGAGTACAGGTGGCATGGCAAAAGAGACCGGGGCGGTTGCTGGTGTAAACGGAGATTATTTTAATACCTCCAGCGAGGGAGCGCCGATCGGTGGACAAGTATCCAAGGGTGTGTTGATGTCTACTCCGTCTGATTTAACGGGTATGTATGCCTTTGCTGTAACCAAGGATGGTTCTCCCATGGTGGAGCAGTTTACTTTTGAAGGTACAGTAAAAGCTGGAGATGGGTCGTCCTTCTCTTTGGCGGGGATGAACAAGGCTTCGTATTCGCCTGAGACGAGTGGGGGCGGCTATAGCCACTCTAATGCTATGTATATTTATACATCTGCTTGGAAAGCGATTGAGCGGCCCAAAAACAGTTCGACAACGCCCACCGAGATATTGGTACAAAATGGTGTGGTTACACAAGTCTCCGACAATGCTACGTTGAATATGACCGTTCCGCAGGATGGCTATATTTTACGTACTCATGGTAAAGCTGCTGATTATGCCAAAGCGCATCTGACCGTGGGACAGACGGTAGAAACAAGCTATCACCTTCGTGTTAAATCGACAGGGAGCGAAGTAGATCCTTCTAACCTTCAAATGATGATTGGTGGACATACCATATTAGTAAATGACGGTCAGAAAACCTCCTTTTCTCGAAGCACAACAAGCATAGGCGGGACGCGTGCGCGTACAGCTCTGGGATATTCTCGTGACAAGCGTTACGCTTATGTCATTGCTGTTGAGAAGAATGGGAACAGCGTTGGTGTATCCTTGAGTGAGCTGCAAACACTGATGAAAGATATTGGCGTCTGGAAGGGTATGAACCTTGACGGGGGCGGCTCTACCACCATGGTGACTCGTGATTTGGGAGATACGACAGCGGGGCTTACGTTCAATACAGAATATGGCACAGAGCAGCGTAGTATTGTAAATGGAGTGGGGCTATATACCAATGCTCCTAAAGGAACGCTCAAAGGCTTCACCATCAAGGGCAATAAAACGCTGCTGATTGGACAAACCGGAAGCTATTCCTTCAAAGGTTATGACAACTACTACAATCCATTCGATACCTCGAAAGTACAAGTGACGTGGAAATCCAGCAATCCGGCTGTTGTGTCAGTGAGCGGCGGTGTTGTAAAGGGAGCCAAACCGGGAACTGCTACTTTAACGGCATCCAGTGGCTCAGCCAGCGCTACAACCAAGGTTACGGTGCTTGGAGCAGATGAAATTTCATCACTTACCGCTGGTACTGGAAGTGGCTCGCTTACCGCTGGAGCTAAAATCGCTGTACCGGTAACGGCAAAGACAAAAGATGGACAGAGTGTCAGCATTACGTCAGATGCGCTCAAATGGGAGTTCATCGGCTTTAAGGGAAGTGTCAAGGACAATCAGCTTACGGTAAATACGGTGGATGCAGGCGTAAAAACGGGCTATGCCATCGGTCGCTATGATGGTTTCAGCGCTGTCGTCTTCCTGTCTGCTGGCGGAGCAAGTACAAACAACTGGGAGAACTTTGAAAATGTTTCGTATCCGGTTGATTTTACTTCGAATGTGGAAGGTGTTACCGGCACAGCGGCTGTTGTACAAGGAGATGGCGACCATGCTAATTCCAAAGTGCTAGAGCTGAACTACGATATGACGAACGGCAGTGGTAAAATGTATGCTTACGCTCAATTGAACGGCACATCCGGGAAAACGCTTGAACAGGCGGCTACTTCCATCTCGATTGATGTCAGAGGGGATAAGAGTCTGAACTGGTTGCGTGCGGAGTTAGAGGATGCTCAAGGCAAAACAGCATATATTGATCTCGCTAAAGTGATCGACTGGAACGGCTGGAAAACCATTAACGCAGATATGAGCGGTTTGAATATTTCGTATCCGGCGAAGCTGAAGCGTCTTTATGTGGTCAATGTGGCTGAGGGTCAGGACGAGCGTGCTAAAACAGGTAATATTGCTTTTGATAATATTTCTTTTAATACACCGGGAACGGTCGGTACAGAAGGACTCAAAAAAGGAACAGCTCAAATGACGATTGGACAAAAATCAATGACGGTGAACGGAACGCCGACCACGATTGATGCCGCTCCGATGACTCGCGATGGTTCAACGTATGTTCCGATCAAGTATGTACTGGACGCATTTGGCGGACAAGCCAAATGGAATGCGGGCGATCAGCGGATCACCATTATGCGCGGCGGTGTGCTGATGGATTTGACCGTAGGGAAAAAAGAAGTTGTTCTGAACGGGAAGCGTCAAAGCACTGATGTTGCACCCATTGTGCTAGGAGGTAGGACTTTAGTCCCATTAAGACTCGTGTCTGAGCAGTTAGGAATGACTGTAAAATGGGAACAAGAAACGAAGACCATCACCCTCCAGTCATGATATGGTATGATATATACTTGAAATGCTAGGATTGGAGTAGAACATTTGTGGACTTTCAAGCCGATATCATAGACCGAGTCATTAAAAATGCCATCCAGGTGATGGAGAACAGCAAATATCAGATGTTCGAAATATTGGACACGGCCCGGACCGAGCTGGTCACGTTAAATCAGGAGCTCCAGAGCGTCTTGAAGGAAACAGCAGAAACGATCGAAAAGGTGGACCAGCTGGAAATGAACTATCGGCGGTCCCGCATTCGGTTGACTGAGGTCAGCCGCGACTTCGTTCGCTATTCGGAAGAGGATATCAAGCAGGCTTATGAGAAGGCAACACAGCTTCAACTCGATGTGATGATTTTCCGCGAGAAGGAAATGTATCTCAAAGCCAGAAGAGATGATCTTCAAAAGCGGGCCAAAAGTGTCGAGGCTTCTGTCGAGCGCGCCGAAACCATCGGTTCGCAGATGGGGGTCGTGCTGGAATATTTGTCGGGTGAATTGGGGCAAGTGACGCGGATCATCGAATCGGCCAAAAACCGGCAGTTTATTGGTCTGAAAATTATTTTGGCTCAGGAAGAGGAGCGCAAACGTATATCCCGTGAAATTCACGATGGACCTGCGCAGCTCCTTGCGCATCTAGTGCTTAGGACGGAAATTGTGGAAAGAATGATCGCCAAGCAGGAATTTAAGATGGTTCAGGACGAAATAGTAGACTTGAAGAAACAGGTTCGCTCCAGTCTTGAGGAAATGCGAAAGGTCATTTTCAATTTGCGTCCTATGGCCCTGGATGACCTGGGACTTATTCCGACGCTCCGGAAATATGTGCAGGATTTTGAAGAAAAAACGAAAATTAGATCGCTTTTTGAAACAAGGGGCAAGGAACACCGTCTCTCTTCCGCGATGGAAGCAGCCATTTACCGTCTGATCCAGGAAGCTTTGACCAACGCTGCCAAGCATGCTTATCCTACCTATGTGCTTGTTGAGATTACCTATCAGGCGCAGCTTGTAAAAATCGTGGTGCAGGATAATGGTTTGGGCTTTAAGCCAGAGCTTTTTCAGCAAAAAAGCAAAGATCATGGGCATTTTGGTCTGATTGGTATGCGGGAAAGGGTTGAACTGCTCGAGGGGAGAATGGAGATCGAATCAGCTGAGAATCAAGGCACCAAGATAGTGATTCATATCCCAACCAACGTGGAAAAGGGAAAGGAGTAACAACATGGAAAATCAGGAAATTAGCAATGCACCCATTAAAGTTCTCTTAGCGGACGATCATCAGTTGTTCCGTGAAGGACTTAAACGTATTTTGAATATGGAGGACGACATTGAGGTCATCGGAGAATGTGGCGATGGTATTCAAGTGTTGGAATTCTGTAACGTAGAGAAACCAGATATTGTTCTGATGGACATTAATATGCCAATTGAAAATGGTGTAGAGGCAACCGAAAAACTGCGTGAGATGTTCCCGGATGTCAAAGTTATCATTTTATCCATTCATGATGATGAAAGCTATGTATTCGAGACGTTGCGCAAGGGAGCCAATGGTTATCTGTTAAAAGATATGGAGGCCGAGTCCCTCATTAATGCAATTCGTTCGGTTCATGAAGGATATGCGTTTATCCATCCGAAGGTAACGGGTAAGCTCATTCAGCAGCTTCGCCGGATGACCTACCTGAATGAAACAGGGGCTATGGCTGAAGGTCATACGAAGGAAGCCGGCGTGAAGTTTGTCGCAGGTGAAAATAATCCATTGACCCGTCGTGAAGCTGAAGTGCTGCGTCTGATGGCTGAAGGTAAGAGCAACAAGATGATCGGTGAATATTTATTCATTAGTGAGAAAACGGTCAAAAACCATGTCAGCAGCATTCTGCAAAAAATGGAAGTTGATGACCGTACACAAGCAGTTATTAACTCAATTAAATATGGATGGGTTACGCTGTAAAGTGTAGTCTTTCCATGCATTAGACGATGCAGCTGCTAATAGATATGAATGCTGTACCGCCTTTCTTTGGGAGCGATATGTCCGCTCATACGGAAACCCAGTACATAACCGTGACACCTCTTCCTGTTATACGGCATATATTGTCGCTATAGGAGGAGGTGGAACCCTCGTGACGGCTCACTTGGTTTGGATATTGCTTATATACGGTGTGGGAGCCGCAGTCGTTCATCTTATGTATATACGACAGGCGGTTCAGGCTTATCACAATGGTGAAGATTCACGCACAATATCTCCAGGTCATCGCGCGACTCGCTATATTGTGATTACGTCCAATGACGGAGATCGTGTGGAATGGGTGATGCGTTCGCTGAACATACTTGCCTGGCTACACCGGAGGCCGCTACATGTGACGGTACTGGATGATGAATCTATGGACGATACGCTACCGATTCTGACACGGCTACTACGCTATAGTCATATGGATGTTTCAGTCATTTCAAGTCGTTTTTCACCGGGGAACCCGGTCTTACCGAAGTCAGGCGGTGAAAAGCAGGTTGTTATTGATCTTAGAACGGTCAAGTCGTTGGCGGACGCCCCATTTGTTCCTTAGCGATAGGGGATTGTGGACATCGTGGTTAAAATCGGATATAAATGTTTTAAAACAGTTGCATAGGCAAGACGACAGGGATTTCGTTGAGATCTACTTGATGTGAAGCACACTTCAGGCTATTAGCCATAGGAGTGTGCTTTTTTGCTGTTCTCTGGGGTAACAAGAACCGCAAAAATCATGAATGGGAGGAGCAGGGGAAGGTGAAAATTGCAGTATATGCAATGAGGTATAAAGGGAATTGGACTCTTCGATTATCTGCGGATATTCGAGTAGATATGACATGGTGGATGAATCAAGATGAGGGGCAAGAGAATGTTGTCGAAAGATGGGTGCTTTTAGGAGATGAGCTTCCCTTGTCCTGGGGGACAAGGCTGTGCGAAACATTTAAGGAATTAGCAAATATGGAGCGATGGGGAAAACGGCAGTGGTGGGCTTATATTCTCGCACAGCTAAGAAGTGAACTGGCTCTTGAGCCCTTTGATGGAGAACGAATTTTGTCTGGAGGAGTAGAAAATATATGCATTTGGGAACATGTACAAGGGTGGACTTCCTGCACAAAAGGTGGGGATGAGGGACGGGAAACAGACGGAGTTTTACGTTCTATTCAAAAAAGGAGTCTCATCACGGGAATTGATGGATTGGATAGGGAGTGTTTAACACGACAAGCGAATGAACTGGCTAATTTGTTGTCAGGACGCCAGTTACTCGTTCCGGAAGTCGAAGCGCTGCTGGCAGAGGCAGCGCCAGGTTTGGAGCATGCTTGGCGATCCGCTGCACAACTTGCATATCTGCAAGGCCGACTCAGCTTTGCTGCTGGCCTCGCTCCAGCACCACGTACGCGCTGGTCTGCCGCGCGTACGCATGAACTTCGCTGCAATCGTTGTGGCAGCGGGGGAGTGCACCGCACGAGATGCGCATCGTGCGGACGTAAGGCGTGCGCTTACTGTGAGACATGTCTCGCACTGGGGCGCAGCCGTGAATGCTCGCTGCTGCTTCGTGGCGCAGCGAAACCCGTCCTGCCGTGCACAGCAGGCAGGGCCCCGGCGACGGAACTCGACCGCTGGGGGCTGAGCCCTGCACAACGTGCCGCCGCCGAAGCGGCGCTGCGCTTTTTGGCCGCACCGCACGGCGAAGTGCGGGGACGTTTTCGCCCGGAAGGCCGTGGGCTCCGGGCGTTGTTCCAGCGCGATAGGGTTGCGCGCCGGGGATCAGATGCTGCCGCTTCGCAGGGCAGCACCCTTGCACGCAGCAGGCAACCTTCGCCAAAACCTGGCGAAGGTGCGAGGCATAACGCTGATCGGCAGGTGCCTGATACCACGGTAGAACGTTTTCTGCTCTGGGCTGTAACAGGCGCAGGCAAGACGGAAATGATGTTTCCGCTATTGCAATATGTGTTGGACCACGGAGGAACGGCACTTGTGGCAACACCACGCCGTGATGTGGTACTGGAGTTAGCGCCTCGTTTGGCCATCGCTTTTCCCGATGTGAGCATGGTGACGCTCTACGGGGGAAGCGCAGAACGGTGGCAAAGGGGACAGCTTACACTGGCAACGACACATCAGCTATTGCGTTATCGTCAAGCCTTTGATTTGGTTGTGATTGATGAGATAGACGCGTTCCCTTATCACAATGATCCTATGCTTGCCTTTGCTGCACGAGCAGTATGTAAGCCGAAGGGAAAGTTTATCTATTTGTCTGCTACACCACCGCAATCCTTGCAGAAAGAGGCTGCACGCGGTCTACTGCCACACGCCAAGGTTCCCGTTCGTTTTCATCGTCATCCCTTACCTGTCCCATTTCGCCTGGGGGCTGCTTCAGTGCAACATTGGCTGCAAAAAGGTCGGCTTCCCCTATCCTTTATTCAACGCCTACGCGTATCTATACAACGTGGGGCACAGGTTTTCCTATTTGTGACACGAATCTCACATATTCAGGGACTTGTGAAGCTGCTGATTAAACAATTACCTGATGTACCTATTGCAGGCACCTCCTCACAGGATGAAGAAAGAACCGCTAAAGTGCGCTTATTTCGAGCTACTGAAATACGTGTTCTGGTTACAACGACTATTTTGGAGCGAGGGGTAACTGTTCCACGGAGTGATGTGTACGTATTAGACGCGGACAGCAGTCTTTTTGATGAAGCCTCTCTTGTCCAAATGGCGGGTCGTGCAGGAAGGTCCAAGGATGACCCATGTGGAGGTGTTATTTTTACATCCCCCCAATGGACTCGAGGTCAAAAGAGAGCAATTAGACAGATTAAACGTATGAATGCACTGGCTCGGAAAAGAGGATACCTGAAGGAGGCGAAGCACTAAATGCATTAAATAAAAAAAGTTTTTTTGGAAATGTGAAACCTGAAACAATGTCGGTACGTAAACTACCAAGAAAGGTGCATTCTGGTATGAGGATGATTCCAACAACCCGTCTATTTTTGAATTGGCTATTCCATCGCCAGTCCCAAACATGTATGGCTTGCGGCACTCTCACAGGGCGTTTTTCCGAATTCCCCGGAATTTGTACTTCTTGTTCGCTTCAAATTCCTTGGGTTTACAATATTCGTTGTGTTTATTGTGGACGTCCGACGTCTTGCCCGGATTGCGTAAGGCTTGACCGATTAGTACGTTACTATGTGTGCAATCGGAGTGCAACCAGCTATACACCGATGATGAGAGAATGGATTGGGCAGTTCAAATATCGTGGAAATGAAAAGTATAGTTCCTTGCTGGGCGAGATCATGAATCGAGCCTATCAGGCGATGAGGTATGAGTTTGCAGGCCATAAATATTCTCGTTTCAAGCAATCTTTGTGGAGTGTGGATGTAGTGACCTGTGTCCCGGTAAGTGAGAAGAGGCTGACAGAGCGAGGCTTCAATCAGGCTCAGATGTTGGCAGAAGAGATTGCTAGGCGGAATAAGCTCCCCTTTCTATCTTTACTTGCTCGTCCACAAGATACAGGTAAACAAAGCTTTAAATCCAAAAAGGAACGCATGAACACCATGAATAATGCGTTTTCTGTCCACCCCAATATGACAAATTTGATGATGTCTTTTATTTTAAAAACTGAATCTCAATGTGTTATGGAGAACAAGCTTTCCGTTACCGTTTTGCTTGTAGATGATATTTATACAACGGGGAGCACATTGAAGGCGTGTGCACGTGTTTTGAAAGAAAAGGCATTAGAGCAAGGAATACATTTGACTATTTTTTGTTTGACCTTAGCAAGATCATAAGTCTAAATATCTAGTATTTCCCATGAAATTTTGCTTGAAACTATGAAAAAGAGGTTATAATTCTCTTGTAAGAAGGATTAAATGATAGAGCAAAAGTCTTTTAAGCCGTACAATCAGCAGGATTTGACAACGAGCTAGAGAGAGGTATATAATAAAAATATAGAGACAAACAAAAAGTAAGGAAGTGAGGGATGAAAACAGAATATTTCAATTTAGAGGTTGATTTTTTTGGAAAAGAGGAGTACAATTTCTATCTGTTGATAGCTAACATGATTGGTAATAAGTGATTAGCTAATGACTAAAGAGCGGACATTGGGAGTGTCTCGCTCGGTAGTAAAGCAGTTAATTAAAATTTAAAGCTAAAAAGAGGAGAGAACAAATCATGAAAAACGTAATGAAAAAAGTAGCAGTATCTAGCATGTTGGCAGTTAGTTTAGGTGCAGTATCTTTGTTGAGTCCACTTGCAACAGGTCAAGTAATGGCAAAATCGAACACAGAGAGCAACAGGGATCAAGCTGAAGAACAACTGATCATTCAACAACAAGAAGCAGCACAAAAAGCATTTGAAGCAAAACTTTTTGGAACTGGAACTACTGAAAAAGCAACAACTACAACACCAGCTCAACCAGCTACTGAGAACAACAATCAAACAACAACCACAAAACCAGCAACGACTACAACAACTGAAACACCAGCAACTGTAAATACAATCACTGTAAATGTTCAAGAGGGCGAAACACTGACTTCTATTGCTGAAAAATACGGTGTAACTGTTGAGGAACTGGTTAAAATTAACAACCTGATTAAAGCAGGCCAAGAACTGCAAGTACCGCAAACAAACACAAATAAATAATTATCATTATAAATGTATAATGAAGTGTGTTTTTTAAACCAAGCGTTTGACTATAGTATACGGGAAGGCCTCTATTAAAACAATGCTTTTTTGAATAATTATTTGTGAAATAGCTTGTTTTTTTGGGCTGCATATTTCCACTGATGCATCTAGCTTGTTTTCAGATAGGTTATAAGTTGAGATGATGTTAGGTCCATGAGATTTATGAATACCCACACTCCATGTGCGGAGCATTCGTATGGGCGCCGTTCCCCCGGATTTACAGGATTTCCTTGATGTCATTCGGGGCACAGGTGAACATGAATTCTTCTGAGGATTGTTTCGCCCGGTTTTTCCCTCATCTTGATAATTTCTACCTTTACTCATATTCATATATAGCTATTTTAATTGTATAATGAAGCGCTATTCCCGAAAATAACTGGAATGGCGCTTATTTTATTTTCTATCTAAAGTACGGTGTAATGTTTGACGATAAATAGATACATGCATTAGGCTGACTATTAGCTTTCATGGGCTTTCTTTATTTTTATGTCATTGCATATTGATGCATATAAATATAGAGAAACTATTACTGATGGATCATTCTCTCTTATACTTTTAAATATGATAACTTATAAAATGTGCAATTGTGTAAAATCTGAAAATCTTTTTTGAAATATTTGCTAGACGAGGCTCTTCATTATAAGTTAATGTAAGGATAAAAGTAATTAAAGATCGGAAATTGGAAAGGGGCGCTACAGAGGATGAATTTGGATAACTGTCCTCGCTGTGGAAAGCTGTTTATTAAGAACGTCAGGGGAATCTGTCAAAACTGTATTAAAGAAATTGAAATTGAATACGAACGCTGTGTCAAACATATACGTGAAAATAAGGGCATTCATATGCATGAGCTTTCAGAGGCTACTGAGGTATCTGTAAAGCAAATCACGACATTTATACGTGAGGGACGTATTTCCATTGCTAATGCGCCTAATATGACGTATCCTTGCGAGGTATGCGGGATACCGATTCGTGAAGGGCATATGTGCGATTCTTGTCGAACACGTCTGACTAAAGACCTGCATCAGGCTGTACGCGAAA
This sequence comes from Paenibacillus sp. S29, assembly GCF_049319765.1. Lineage (NCBI taxonomy): Bacteria > Bacillati > Bacillota > Bacilli > Caryophanales > Paenibacillaceae > Paenibacillus > Paenibacillus sp. S29. The sequence goes on from NZ_JBMOUI010000001.1 coordinate 598,535, forward strand.
GTAGTAATCAGGATCAAAGTAATAATATGGGCTCAGGTACCTACAGCGCGATTGATAAACTTCGTGGAAAGTAGTACAGGGGAATTAAAAACGCATTCAGCTATTCAAAAAGTTTCAAATACCGCCGATAATCTTTATAGAGCTTATCGGTTTTTTTATTTTTAGCAACATGCACAAAATAAAGAAGTCAGGCATAATACGAACCATGTTCGACGCTATGTCGTCTGATACATTCTGACCATATCAAATAACTAAGGAAGGTGGAAGTTATGAAAATTAACGAGACCAACCGCATCGGAGCTATTAATCCATATCAGCGAAATATTGAAACAGGACGTCAAGAGGAGCTTAAGAAGTCCCGCCGCAAGGATGAGGTTTCGATTTCTCCGGAAGCAATGGAAATGCTGAACCGCAGCAGTGATGCAGACCGTGTTAAGAAAATTCAGGAGCTTAAGCAGCAAGTAGCTTCTGGAACCTATCGTGTGGATGCCGATAAAATTGCAGAGAAACTGTTACCTTACTTCAAGCAGTCTTCTGAAAGCTAGGTGAAGGAGTATGCCTTTAGAGCGATTGATTGATGTGCTGGAGCAGCTAGACCAAAAGCATCTTATCTTGCTAGAACTAGCAAAAAGTAAAAAAAAGATTGTTATGGAAAATGATATGGATAGCCTGGTTCAGCATTTGAACCAGGAATCCAGGCTCCTTAAACAGGTGGAACAGCTGGAGGAAGCTCGTATGGAGGTTTCGTATGAGCTTCTTCGTGAACGTGGTATTAAGTCTCAGCTTAATTTGACTATAACTGAGCTGGCACGGCTTGTTTTTGATCCTGAAGATAAGAACAAACTCCTCAGTGTCCAGAGCCGCTTATCCCACACCCTTTCAGAATTAAAGGAAATTAATGCAATCAATCAAAAGCTCATCGAGCAATCGTTGGTGTTTATTGACTACTCGTTAGATCTACTTGTAGGTCGTCCTAATCAGGAGATGACGTATATGCATCCAGATCAGAAAAGTAATCAACTCGCACGACCTGGATTGTTCGACACTAAGGCTTGAGCCGAGGAGGAAAATAGAGTGCCATCCACATTTCATTCCATAGAAACAGCCAAAAGAAGCCTTTATACACAAACGGCAGCTTTAAATACAACAGGACATAACATAGCTAATGCCAACACAGAAGGCTATACACGGCAAACAGTTAAGATGAGAGCTTCTATACCCATGGAGGCTTATGGTATTAACCGTTCTAATGTACCTGGTCAGTTGGGAACAGGTGTTGAATTTGATGCTATTGAACGCATTCGTGAGAAGTTCTTGGACAGTCAGTATCGTGGAGAAAATACTGAGTTGGGCAGTTGGACGATTCGGAGTAACACACTTGATAAGCTACAACAGATTATGAATGAGCCGTCCGATACAGGGATTCGCAAGGTTTTGGATAACTTTTATAAATCTTGGTCTGATTTAAGCAAAGACCCAGAAAGTGTAACTGCACGAACTATTGTAAAAGAAAATGCACTTGCATTGACTGATGCAATGAATCATATGAGTAAACAGTTAAGCAATCTATCTGCGGATTTAACCTCAAATGTGGAGGCTAAGTCTAGCGAGCTACAAAGTTATGTGAATTCCATAGCGGACCTGAATCAATCAATTACTAAAATTGAAGGCTTGGGAGATAACGCTAATGACCTTCGTGACCAGCGGGATTTGATCGTCGATAAAATTTCAAAAATCGTTAATGTCACGGTAACTGATACTGATCAAGGCTACAACGTTAATATGGGTGGTCAAGCATTAGTAACTGGGTTTGCACCGACTACTGGAATTAACGGCGCTTTTTTACAAGCCGCTTTTGCCTCCAATGATTTACAAGGTGGAGAAGTACATGGAATGATCATCTCCAGAGATCAATTTGTAGCAGATTATACTGCGCAAATGGATAACCTTGCTAATACATTGGCAAACGGTGATATTTCTGTAACGCTACCTAAAGGCTCAGTATTGCCAGAAGGCACTGTACTGAATGGAGTGACTTATACTGGGACCAGCCGAACACTTCAATCGGATTTAACAGTTACAGTTAAAGGTCTTAATGGTTTGCATCAACTGGGTTATACCCAAGAAGATAAAGATGCTAACGGTAATATGGTTGCGGGTAAACCTTTTTTTGTAACTTCAAATAATGGTGGGACAATAACAGCAGGTAATATCACGTTAAACACTGCTATAGTAGATAATCCTAACGCTATTGCAGCATCCCTTCGGGTAACAGGCACTGCTCCTACTGAGGAATTGGTTAAGGGTAATAACACATTGGCATCCTTGATGTCCAATTTGAAATTAAGCAATTTCACTTCAGTTTCTACAGGGAACACGGCTACTATTGATAGCTTTTTCAGTTCTATGGTTGGTCAGTTGGGTATAGAGGCTCAAGAAGCAACAAGACAGACACAAAACTCGACAGCCCTCGTATCTCAGGTAGAAACTATGCGCCAGTCTGTGAGTGGTGTTTCACTGGATGAAGAAATGTCCAATATGATCAAGTTTCAGCATGCCTACAGCGCCGCTGCTCGGTTTATGACCACATTCGATCAGTTATTGGATAAATTAATTAATTCCACAGGTGTAGTTGGAAGATAAGAATGGGGATTAAATATCTTAGTCTGTATACAAGGGTATTTAATTACGGAGGGATATAATTATGCGAGTTACTAACAATATGCTAAGCTCACAGCTTTTGCTGAATTTGAATCGAAATTCTGAGCGTATGAATAATACGCAGAACCAGATGGCTACCGGACGTAAGCTGAACAAGCCCTCTGATGATCCTGTAGGGATTACCTATTCCTTAAGGTACCGCTCTGAATTGTCTTCAAATGAACAATACCAACGGAATGTGGACAGCGCAGTGTCTTGGCTTGATTTTAATGATACGGTCATGGATCAGGCAGGACAAATTATGCAAAGAGTACGTGAACTTACAGTACAGGCCTCTACGGGAACTAATCCACAATCTGCGCTGGACAGTATCAACAAAGAAATTGGTCAGCTTAAGGAACAAATGATTGATGTTGTGAACAGCCAATTGAACGGAAAATATATATTCAATGGTCAGACCTACGACAAGAAGCCTTATGACTTCCCTTTGAATGCTGATAATACGCATGATACGTCTGGAGCAGCATTAATTGCTACGGATACAGGTAATGTTAATTTTATAGTAGGTGAAAATGTAGCTTTGCCTATTAATGTTACTGGCAATGAAGTCGTAGGAACAAGCGCGGATACCGATAATTTATTTACTATTTTTAATCAGCTATCTGCGGCTTTGGCAAGTGGTGATATTAAAGCAAGTGGGGATCAACTGGCCAATATTGATACGCGTATGGACAAAATGCTGAAGGTCCGGTCGGAAATGGGGGCTAAATCCAACCGCGTTGAGCTAATGCAAAACCGTTTAAGCGATCTGGAAGTAAACTTAACGGACTTGCAGTCTAAAACGGAAGATGCGGATTACGCTGAGCTTTTAATGAATTCCAAGATCCAAGAGAATATTTACAATGCTTCTTTGTCAGCTGGAGCTAAAATAATATCCGCATCATTAGTTGATTTCTTAAGATAGTCTAAGGAGGGGGAAAGATGTCCATCATTCCGACGCTTCAGATCCGGCAAACTCCGGCTATCCTGCACATTGATGCTGACCCAGGGCAGTATTCGATTCGACAGCCCTCGGCAGATATGGAATTAACGACACGACGTGCTCAACTGGAAATTCACCAGTATAAGCCACAGCTGACCATAGATCAAAGTGCAGCCTTCTCTGCCTATAACGGTGGAAATTACCTTGAGATGAATAATCGAATTTATTCAGGGGTGCCACAGATTTTTTTACAAGCTCTTGCGCATAAAGTGGAGCAAGGTAACCGAATGGCGGATATTCACATTCCTGGGAATACGGTAGCTAATGTTTTTGGAGAGGATACTGGAACGCATGTGCTTCCTGAATTTAGGGGTCCAGCATCTATGGATAATGTCGATATTCGTGTTGAAACGCGTGCACCTGATATTACATATACACCTGCTGTATCGGAAATGCATGTTACCGTTAATCGTCCAGAGATTGAGTATACCCGGGGGAAACTGGAGATTTATATGCAGCAGTATCCATCAGTGGCCTATATTCCACCTGAAATTGATGTCGCGATGTAAAATAAGTTAAGGTTATAGAGGTTATTCAAGCCGTCTATAGCCTTTTTTTTATAATAAAATGTATATATCTGATTAAATATTGGAGGAATATTAGTGATTATATCCACATCTATATGGGGTGACATTGAAGTTAATGAAAAAGAAGTATATCGTTTTGAAAAAGGAATTCCGGGATTTGAGGAGACGACCGAATTTGTGTTGCTTGATCAGGATGAGGCTCCCTTTTACTATCTCCAGTCTCTTCAGCAGAAGGAACTATCTTTTGTCTTAGTGGACCCATTTATTTTTTATCCTGAATACGAGTTCGAACTCCCTGATAGTGAAACGGAAGAACTGGAGATTGAATCTAATTTAGTCGTACGCAGCATATTAACATTACATGAGCAGGTAGAAAACTCGACGATCAATCTATTGGCACCTTTGGTATTCAACCCTGATAATAGGCAAGCCAAGCAGGTTGTTTTGCACCAGTCTCCGTATTCGACCAGGCATTCACTGCAACCCACTAAGGAAGACGAAACCATCCGTTCAAAGGAAGGTGAATAATCATGCTGGTACTTTCGCGTAAGAAAGGCGAATCTATTATCATTCAGGATCATATTGAGGTGACGGTGCTCGGAGTAGAGGGAGATACAGTGCGTATAGGAATTTCAGCTCCCAAACAGATGGACATCTTTCGCAAAGAAATCTATTTATCCATTCAAGAGTCCAATCGTGAATCTGCTGCCCATACGCAGTCAAATTTAGATGCTTTGCGCAAGATGATAAATAAAAATAACGAAAAATAAAAAAAATCCTAAAATGCTATTAAAAGTTCGACGAGAATGTCGATATATATAGTACAAGCTATTGCGGAGGGGCGGCCGACTTCAACGGATAGCTGTAACAACAATAAACCACATGGATGTGGGACATTTACCTTCAGGGAGGAAATTTAAAATGATTATCAATCACAATATCGCTGCAATGAACACTCACCGTCAATTGAACACAAACACTACTAACACAAACAAAGCAATCGAAAAACTGTCTTCTGGTCTTCGTATTAACCGTGCTGGTGACGATGCTGCTGGTTTGGCAATTTCCGAAAAAATGCGTGGTCAAATCCGCGGTTTGGATATGGCTTCCAAAAATGCTCAAGATGGCATTTCTTTGATTCAAACAGCTGAAGGCGCACTGAACGAAACACACAGCATTCTGCAACGTGTTCGTGAGCTTGCTGTACAATCTGCGAATGATACAAATACTGATGCTGACCGTGCTGAGCTTCAAAAAGAAGTAGGGGAATTGACAACAGAAGTAAACCGTATTTCCACAGATACTGAATTCAATACTAAAAAATTGTTGGACGGCGCTGGTGTCAGCGGAGCGGTGTTCCACATTGGTGCTAATATCGACCAAAATATTAAATTGTCTATTGGAAATATGGGTGCTGCATCACTGGGTATTAGTACAGTTGCAATTGGAACTCAATCAGGTGCCAATGCTGCAATTTCAGTTCTGGACGCGGCTATTACAAAAGTATCCTCTGAGCGTGCGAAATTGGGTGCAAACCAAAACCGTTTGGAGCACACAATCAACAATCTGGGAACTACTTCCGAGAACCTGTCTGCTGCTGAATCCCGTGTTCGTGACGTAGACATGGCTAAAGAAATGATGAACCAAACGAAAAACAATATTCTTGCTCAAGCTTCCCAAGCTATGTTGGCACAAGCTAATCAACAACCACAAGCAGTACTTCAATTGCTTCGTTAATCGTTTATTAATGGAACTGCTGAGATTATTCTCAGCAGTTTTTTTGTGTTTATATTTTACATATAAGGAATTGTTATTACCTTCATATTTTATAAGTCGAATCTAACTTATAATTATCAATTAACCGATATATATACTAACCTGATTCGTAAATGCGAAATGAGAGGAATGCATGATGAAAACTATAGCGTTATGTATGATTGTAAAAAACGAAAAAGAGTATCTTAGAAGATGTCTTGATAGCGTAAAAGATAAAGTAAATCAGATTGTAATTGTCGATACAGGCTCAACAGATGAAACTGTTAATATTGCTAAGGAATATACTAATGATGTATATCATATGGAATGGATCAATGATTTTGCAGCTGCCAGAAATGAGTCCATTAAATATGCAACTACAGATTATATTCTCATACTTGACGGCGATGAATATCTTGAGGAATCCGCTAATTTACAAAAGGAAATCGCATCAGGAGCGGATTACTACTTCACAAAAATATATAATGTTATGTCATCTGATAGAGGGATAACCCATTTAGCCATTCGCATTTTTGCTAACAATAAGGGCTTGCATTATCGTAATCGTCTTCATGAGCACTTAAATACGATGGAACAAGAAGATAAATTAAAGGAAGCATATGCTGAGCTGACTATTTTCCATACTGGTTACACAGATGAAATGATGAAGAGCAGAGAGAAGGCAAACAGAAATTTACCCCTCATGTTAAAAGAGGTGGAAGAGAATCCCACTGTCTATAACCTTTTTAATATGGGAAGGACGTACACATGGGTGGGGGAACATGAAAAAGCAATCAAGTACTTACAGAGAGCATACCCTTTAAGCAAAGAACTTACAATTGCTCCGGAGTTGATTTCAACATTATGTAGGAGTTTAGGTGAGTTGAAGAGATATGAAGAGGCTCTAATTATATTACAAGAGGCTACAACAATTTATCCTGGTGAAGTAGATTTAATTCACCTTCAGGCGCTGTTTTATATGGAAATTAATTACTATAAAGATGCAATAGCGAGAATGAATAAATGCCTTGAAGTGGGTGATCGAGGTATCACAGTCACTGAAGGCAACGGCAGCTATATTGCACATTTCAGACTTGCAGAATGGTATGAATCACGAAATGATTTGATGAAGAGCTATGAGCATATTTTAGAAGCTTTCAAGCTGAAAAAAGATTTTGTACCGATTATGGGGAAATATTTTAAAATTATAGAGAAAGCAAATGTTCCATTAGAAGAAGTATTTTCAATTACGCAACAATTGTATCCAATATCAAACAGTGGACAGCTAGAGAAGCTATTAGAGGTGATGTATAAGTTGAGACACCCCCTCTTGCAAAGATATCTGACAGAGTATAAGGTGACTGTTCAAGATAATGTCATGGCCACTGCGCGGCAATACACTAGGGATTATAATGGAGCGCAAGCCTTATGGTTGAAAATGGCGGATGTAGATGAGCAAAATGGGGAGGACATTTTATTATTATCCATTATCCTCAAAGATGAAACTCTATTTGGAAGGTTCAAATCACTGCTCAATCTAAGTCAAAAGGAACAAAAAAATTTATACAAAATTTTGATGAATGAAGTTTCTGAAGATGTAAAGTTAACATCACATCTCGAGAATATATTAGAGAGAGCATTGATACATCTAATTCGATTACAGGAATTTGAAACCTTTGAAATAATATCGAATTATTTGTGGCAAGGTGGCGTTGATGTAAAAATTAAGGTTTGTGAGCATCTTGCTGCCTATGGTTTCAACGAGATAGCTATCGATCTATTAGTTAAACTGTTTGAACAATATCCAAGGAATGTAAAGATTATTGAAATGTTGGGTGATGCTTGCCTTAGGTCGAATTATATACAAGATGCACAGCTCTTTTATACAAAACTACTTGAAATTAGTGATGATTACGTGGCGTATGAGAGAGCTTACGAGCTATATGAAAAAGTGGATGATCAAATTGCAAAGAATTCTGTCCTAACTCAAATAAATCGTAAGTTCCCATTATGTGCATGGTCTAAACAGAATTTTAATAGATAATATAATGCTCAAAATAAGGAGTCTAGTATGGAAAATTTTACAGCAGGAACTAAACCTCGTCTGGTAGCTCTGTGGCCAGAATGTTTAAATGTTCATCTGACTAAAGATCTCGGAATGATACCGTTTATTCTTCATAAGTATCATAATTATGATTCTGCAATAGCATGTTATGGTATTGAGGATTTCCCTTATATAGAGGCAGAAGTTAAGGGTTTGAAGATTGATCCTGTTGAAAATGGAGGAGACATCTTAACAGATGGTAACGATTACCTCGAAAAACGAGCGAAAGAGATTGATATATTATTCTTAATGGGAATTTACCCATTTACACTGAGTTGGATGGAGAAATACAAAGCCCTTAATCCGAAAGGGAAAATATATTTAAAGCTAGACGCCAATGTCTACTGGATGAATAGTATTGACTTAACGGATAATCTATTGGAGACGCTTAAAAAGTGTGATGTGATCAGTGTTGAGAGTAAGAAGCTATACCATTATTTAAACAAAAAATGGCCCCTAAAAATAGAGTATGTTCCTAACGGATTTTACAATTTCCATTCGAGCCCAAGCGTGAGTTTTAATGAAAAGGAAAATGTTATTTTAACAGTCGGAAGAATTGGAACTCACCAAAAAGCCAATGAAATTATATTAGAAGCGTTTAAATTAGTTGCTTCAGAAATCCCTGACTGGAAGCTTAAACTTGTAGGAAATGTTGAGGAACATTTCATCCAATATGTTCATGAATTTTTCACTAAAAATCCTGAGCTTAGAGACAGGATTGAATTTGTTGGCCCAATTGAAAATAGGACGGCTATAGAAAATGAATATAGACAGGCTAAAGTTTTTTGTTTGACTTCGAGATACGAGGGATTTCCGTTAGTTTTCACGGAAGCTGCTAAAAGCGGGTGCTTTATCGTTTCTACTGAACTTGATCCGGCTTTTGATATTACCAAAGAAAGCGCATATGGAACTCTATTTCCTATAGATGACCCTTATAAATTGTCTGAAATATTACTTGAGGTTTGTAATGACAATGTAAGACTAGAACAGACATGTTGTGAAATTCAAAATTACGCAGAAACTAATTTTAACTGGACTAATATATGCGATAAGCTTGATCTTTTATTACATCTAAATTAATGGGGGAACTCCAGTGATCGAAATAACATTTCAAAATGATGAAGTGAAGTTAATAAATACACAAAATAATGTTTCGGAAACTGTTTTACATTTCGGTGGGATTCATAATAACCATACAACGATAAGTTCTCCCAAGCTGCTACAGGAATACATTCATATGTTGGAAAACTATTCAACTATCCAAAAGTACACTTACGGCGAAACTACCATGATTGATATCGTGGCACTTACAAGTCTTATATACAACGAATTAATGGCTGGAAAACATACTGAGATCAGGGCTCTAGAGGTAGGAAGTTGGTTCGGATGTTCAAGTTATTTCTTTGCAAATAGTCTCAAAACATTCTCAGATAGTAATATCTTATTCTGTATGGATACGTGGCAGGGCAGTCCGGATACAGCAAGCCATAATATTGCAAATTATGAAAATGCATTCGAACATTTTAAGAGTGTAATGAGATATACCGGTGTTTACGATAATATAAAGCCTATTGTGTGCGATTCAACGGTGGGCATGGACATTCTACAGGATGATTATTTTGATATTATTTTTGTGGACGCTAACCATACGTATGACTATGTTTATCAGGATATAATCAAAGGAATAAGAAAAATTAAAGTCGGCGGACTATTAATGGGGCATGATTGTGAGTGTTATGCAGATGAACTTCCTCCTCATCTTTTGCATGGTGACAACAAGCATTTAGACGGTATAGAGGGTTATCATACAGGAGTAATTAAAGCCTTGGATGATATTTTTGGCAGATCCTATAATCGGTTCAATCAAAGTCTTGTCTGGTATAAGAGAATAACTCAAGAAGACAAAGATATGTTATTAAAAATGGACTCAGTAGATCAAGAGGATACTTTACAATTGGTTGATTCTATGAAGGAAGCTATTCAATTTATATATAAAAACATTACAGAGGGAAAATCAGATATGCTTCAAATTCTTACTGCGGATACGATACAGGCAGCACATCAGCTGGAGAAAGAAATGATCCCGTATTGTGAGAAACTTTATAATAAAGACTTGAAAATTAAAACAAATGAGTTAAAGAGTTCCTTATTAAATTTTCAAGTTACCTATAATAATGATTTTCCGCGAGCTCTTCTTGTGCTGGAATCGAGAGTTATTGAGAGTTTCAATACATGGTTGGAATGTTTCCTTGAAAGTAGAAAAAAATATTAAGTTGATGTGTTTAGGTTGGTGGAGTACACAGGGTGAAATCTAAGCAAGGATGTGAGTGGAGATGAAAGTTGTTATTTTAGCAGGTGGCCGGGGGACGCGAATTAGCGAAGAATCCCATTTGAGGCCTAAACCCATGATTGAAATAGGTGATGCCCCAATACTTTGGCATATCATGAAGACCTACGCTTATTATGGTTATAATGAGTTCGTTATCTGCTTGGGCTATAAAGGTTATATTATTAAAGAGTATTTTGCTAATTATTATCGCCACATGTCAGAAGCAATTACCTACGACTTTACCTCTGGCAACACTGTAGAAGTTCACCAAAATTCAGTTGAGCCATGGAAAGTCACTTTGGTCGAGACGGGTTTAAATACAATGACTGGTAGCCGTATAAAACGTATTGAACCTTATGTAGGGAATAATCCATTTATGCTCACTTATGGCGATGGTTTGGCAGATATTAATGTTACGAAACTGGTGAAGTGTCATAGAGAAAGTGGCAAACTGGCTACGATTACCGGCGTACAGCCAGATGGAAGATTTGGTCGGCTTGAATTAGAAGGTGAGTCTGTTACAGGGTTTACTGAAAAAGTAAAAGGGGATGGCGGTTGGATTAATGGAGGGTTTATGGTTTGCCAGCCTCAAGTTTTCCAGTATATTCAAGACACGGAAAAAACAATTTTGGAGCAGGAGCCATTGCAAAACTTAGCGCGCGATGGGGAACTGAACGTTTTCAGACACCATAGCTTTTGGCAGCCTATGGATACTATACGTGAAAAAATTATCCTCGATGAGCTTTGGGAGAAGCAGAAGGCTCCCTGGAAAGTATGGCTGGATTCATAAAACAAAACAAGTTCTATGGAGTGGAGTAGCATGTTTAAACTAACTTTAACGACGGATGATCTGCAGAATTATGTTCGTCATCAGTTGAATAATTTTTATCCTGATAATGACTTATTATGTAAAGATATATTATTTGAAAATTCGTTTAATCATGCGCTTGAACGTACGGAGTACTGTTTTCAGCATATAGCCTTACAAGCCTATCATCACCAAGGGAGTACATTTTTCTCACATCTGCATTCAGATCAATACACGTTGTTTTTATGGTTTTTGTCTAATTCAGTATGGAAGAGATTTGAAGATTCTGAGTTGGCGTCTAAGCTTTTTTATTTAAATAAGGCTTTAAATGGGGTAGTATGCATGTACGATGCAAATATGCCTAACATTTTTCTCATCGTACACGGTGGTGTTGTATTGGGCAAAGCATCCTACAGTGATTTTTTTGTGTGTTATCAAGGATGCACGGTAGGTGCCATTGATGGAAACTATCCTAAGCTGGGAAAAGGAGTTATCTTGGCTCCTCAGTCATCGATTATCGGAAATTGCACTGTGGGGGATCTAGTTACAATTGGAAATCAGGCCTTGCTTAGAAATAGGAATCTGGATAGCAGGTCGCTGTATTATCGCCATATCGATACAGGGCAGCACGCTATTCAAAAGGCTAAAACACCTTGGGCCCAGTCGTTTTTCAATGTCCCAATCATACCAGATGGAGATGATCTTTGAGAGTGAAGACAGTCTTAATCAGCGGTGCAAATGGTTATATAGGGCTTCACATGGCACAGTTGCTGAAAAATAATAATTATAAAGTTATCACGGCCGCACGAGATTCGGATGGGGATATTATGATGGATTTCTCGGTTCCATCGAAGATATCACTCTTAAATTATCCTGGTATTGATGCGATGATACACACGGTTTCACCAAATGAAGATCTTTACAGACATGACCCTTATCACGCTTTATCAGAAAATGCAGCTGGAATACATGCAGCAATCGATTTTTGTAAGAGTAATAACATCCGTGATTTTATATATATCTCCAGTTTTCATGTTTTTGGTAAACAAGGTGGACTATTAAGAGAGGATTCTTACGTCACGCCAAGTAATGACTACGGACTAGCACATTATACAGCTGAACAAACTGTTAGAATGTTTGATCGTAACAAAGAGATCAATGCATGGATAATCCGTCCGTCTAATCTTTTTGGAGTCCCAGCAAACATAGAAAGATTCAAGAGGTGGAATTTGATACCTTTTCTATTTTGCAAGGAAGCAGTAGAGCAGCAGAAAATAACTCTTCTAACCTCTGGAAGTCAACTTCGTAATTTTGTAGGCATTTCTGATGTGTGTAAAAAAGTACTATGGATATTGAATAAAAGGCCGGTTGATCGTGTTTTACATGCTTTTGGAAAAGAAACTATAAGCGTTTTGCATTATGCACACCTTGTCCAAAAGGTTGCATTGGAAAACTTCGATCTTCCTGTGCAAATCATTCGCCCAGATGGAAATGAACAGGTCGTTCAATTTAAGTTTACAAGTTTATATAACGATCCAGAAATTTTACCAACAGATGATATAGAAATGTTTGTGGATGAAATGCTTAAAGTGCTTCTATCGAGTTGATAGAAGGGAATTGTCAATTATGATTTGCTGGATAATGAGTTTAATTGTTTACTAATATCAGTGTTTATGACGTTATTATTGATCACTATTGTCAAAAATACGTTTGAAAAGTGGTATAGTTTAATACTATCTGTTGATGAAATTCATACTCCCTCTCATGTCTGGGGTTCGTTGGAATGATCAGGAGTTTGGGATAGAATGGCCTTAGGTTGGACATGAAGGAACCATGGGATTACTAAATATTTTATCAAATAAAAATTATAGTAAAAGGAAGGTATTCATGGAATCATTAAATAAGCTAAATCAAGCTCTTCTATTAATTGGACAAAATGACGAATTAAGAAGTAAAACACTGACTTGGTTTAAGGAAATAGAAGAACTATTGCATTACCCGCAAGGTAGTATTAGGGATGAAATAACAGGTCCTATTTTAGATGCTATTTATAATGAAAATAATATATTTAGAAAGAAACTCTCCAATGGGTTGGTGTTTGATTTTTATTACAGAACTAAAATTGCAAGGGACTTTTTAATGTCAACTCCTGAAGTACCTGATCATGTTTGGGAACCTCAAACAACGAAATTATTATTGTTGCTGTCTAAAAATTTAAAACAAGTCCTAATTGGCGGCGCTTATTTCGGTGATCAGGCTATAATGCTAGCTAACGAAATTAAAAACAACAATGGAGTTGTACATGCATTCGAACCGAATTTGGATCAGTTCAATATGCTGAATCATAATGCTAAAATTAATGGTTTAAATAATTTAAAAGCATGGAGAATGGGGCTTTGGAAAGAGAGTGACAGTTCCTTTCGTCTTGTAGGAGAAGATTCGTTTGCTCATGCTGAATCTGTTGTGAACGAAACTATGCAGGTGGATAAAGATATTTTTTCTACGGTATCGATTGGTGACTATTTGGAGAGAGAACAAATAAGAAAACTCGATCTCATCATGCTTGATATCGAGGGGTTAGAATATTTTGTTTTACAGGGAGCTCAAAATCAATTGAATCTTCCAGCTTCGGAGGCACCAACCATTGTTTTTGAAGTACACCGGAGCTATGTTGATTGGAGTAATGGTCTTCATAACAGTGAGATAGTTCAATATCTGATGGGATTTGGATACTCAGTTTTCGCAATTAGAGATTACAATTCGAATGTTGATATGACAGATTTACCGATTGAAATTATTCCTCCAGATAGAGTGTTTCTTGAAGGACCTCCTCATGGGTTTAATATGCTGGCTGTTAAAGATACTTCAATACTTAACTCTACTTCTTTTAAAAAATGTTATGATGTTAGTCCTAAATTGTTAAAACATAAAAATTCCTATTTACATGAACCAACTAAATGAAGAGTTACAGAGCTAGTTGATTAAAATGCACAATAAAAGATCAATCAAATCTTATTAGCAAGGAAAGTGAGTAGTAGCCTTAGGTGAGTCGCTTTTTTCAGATAATCGATTGTCTCCTGAGGAAAAACGGTTTAGCCAGTCTTTTCATCAAGCACTAAACCGTTCGGGGTATTGTGGGGCATTTTGAGTTTACTAGCGTATACGAAAATCCCAGCCTCACGCCTAGCGACAAGTTGGAGACTGTTATTGAGTAAATGCTCAAAGTTCCTCTCACCAGATATGAGATCAACTCATGAAGCTTGGATTCATTAGAACACTGCTGATATTTTGGGGAGTTGATGTTGGACTAATCATGCCAATTTCTAAAGATTATCTACAAGCTTCTCGGAATATTTTTAAGCCATAAGGAGAGTAAATATGTTAGTTCAGCCAGCACCCTTGCATCAGGCAGCGGTGATTGAAATGGAGCCTATCCAGGACAGCCGCGGTTATTTTGCCAGAAGCTTTTGCAAAAAAACTTTTTCTGAGCATGGAATTTATTTTGATATGGTTCAATCCAATATGGCATTCAATCGATATCCTAATACGCTAAGGGGGATGCATTTTCAGCTACCTCCCTACTGCGAGGACAAGATCGTCTCTTGCTTTCATGGAGCCATCTACGACGTTATTATAGACCTTAACCGTAAAAGCCCTACCTTCGGAAAATGGTTTGGACTAACTTTGTCTGAGGAAAACCGTTTGTCTTTATATGTCCCGAAGGGTTTTGCTCATGGTTACCAGACGCTGACGGAAAACACGAGCATTCATTACATGGTCAGTGAGTACTATACTCCTTCTCATGAGTCTGGAGTTCGTTGGAATGATAAAGCCTTTGGAATAGAATGGCCTTTGGAGGACGGGCTTATTATTTCCTCGAAGGATGAGCAGTGGAAAGACTTTAATATAAGTACCGATGGAATGATTTTGTGTGAGGGAGTCGGACATGAATAATTATACAGCAACACAGATCCTTGAAACTTTACAGTCTGGACATGAGGCCATTTGTTATTTGGAAGATTGTATCCATCGTGGAGAGCTAAACCTATCCGACATCATAATATTAGATAATATGGTTGAGTTGCTGTATGCGCTCGAAAATGCCACGTCGAATGTGTCTGTGCCTAACCGTGTAAAAGAGATTAAAGCTAATATTATGTTCTATATTGAACATCTTAAACAGAATGCAATCAATGAAAATGTAGAGCGATTTTTATATGATTTTCGCTTTCATGTTAGATCTCTGTTCCGGATTTTGGAGTTTGAAATTGCTTATATCGTGGAGGATTTCGTTGACAAGAAGGACTATCCGCGTCTTTATCCAGAAGTAGGAATCGTTAATCATGGTGATATTGCGGCACTAGGGGAAAAAGCCAACTGTAAAGTTAGTGTCGTTTTGGTCGCGTATAATAATCTTAATTATACACGCGATTGTGTGGAGAGCATTTTAACGAACACAGACGATGTGGAGTTCGAATTGATTTTGGTGGATAACGGCTCAACAGATGGGACAAAAGAGTATTTTGATTCCATTCCTGGTGCAAAGGTGATCCATTTGAAGTATAACTTGCATGTTGTGAAAGGCTTCAATATAGGCCTAATGGCGGCAGAAGGTAAATATTCTGCTGCGGTATGCAACGATTTTATTTTTGCGCCAAACTGGTTAAAGAATTTAATGATTTGTATTGAATCAGATCCTGAAATTGGTTATGTGTCTCCAGGGGCGACTTTCATATCCAATATGCAGCAAATTCCAATCCCCTTCTCCTCCAAAGAGGATTTTCAAGAAAAGGCTAGAGAATACAATGTAAGTGACCCTACAAAATGGGAAGAGCGTGTGGTGCTATTGCCCAATGTTTTGTGTTGTCCCACAGCTCTTTTGGATCGGATTGGTTATTATGACACTCGCTTTTTCCGTGGTGAATTTTCAGACGATGACATCAGTTTCAAAATCAGACGCGCCGGATACAAGCTCGTTTATTGTGCGGACACAGTGACGCACCACTATGGGAGCTTAACCACCGCCAGTGATCATCAGACGAATTCCTTAGAAGAAGGAAGACAAACTTTTATAGATAAATATGGTTTGGACGCTTGGTTGGATGCACGTATGAGTGCGGCTTATATGAGGTTTGATTTTAGTCAGCTTTCTAATGTGAAATCTATTCTTGGAGTTGATGTAAAATGCGGAGCCACCTTGCTCCAAATTAAAAATCATATATGGTCAACTTATGGTATTAAACCACAACTATCTATATGTACAACAGAACAGAAGTACGAAGTAGATGCAAATTCCATTTCAGAAAATGTATTCTTACTCGATAATTTACGTTATATACCAGAAGAGCTTAATGGTAAGATCGACTTAGTCTATATTGAAAAGCCTCTTGATTGTTATTCTGACGATTTGGATACCATTTTCCATAATCTCTCCAAGGTTATGAATACTAACGGAAAGCTAATTTTTATGGTTAACAATAGCATAAGCATAGAGGCACTATATGAAATGCTCAATTCTTCGAATTCCATGCACAATCGCAGGATTTATATGCGGGATATGCTTTATTTGCAGGCAAGGATCCATGGTTTTGAACCAACCTCTTTCATTAATATTGCTCCGGAACGCAGCTCTGAGAGTAATCAAGTCGTAGAAGATCTGGCTAAGTTTCTAACTGGCGGAAGAGAATTAGAATCGAAATATTTGGAGTCATTATTACACTCTACTTTCGGAATCTATCAAATGAACTATCAGGCTACTTTACAATAGCCTTGATCAAAAAGAACTTTTATAAAAGTCAGGAGCACCTATGATGAAATCAGACATGGTGGATCGTAGTTTTTGGGCCGGAAAAAATGTGTTCCTTACAGGACATACAGGATTTAAAGGGAGCTGGCTTAGTCTGTGGCTTCGTAGCATGGGCGCAAAGGTGACAGGTTACTCTTTACCTGCTCCCACTAGCCCATCTTTATTTAAGCTAGGTAATGTAGAGAATGTTCTGGTGGAATCGACTATCGGTGATGTGGCTGATTTAGAGATGCTAAGACGGTCTTTGCATAAGGTAAACCCAGAGATCATCATTCACATGGCAGCGCAACCTTTGGTCCGAAAGTCATATGAAGATCCGGTTCAGACTTATAGAACGAATGTGATGGGAACGGTAAATGTAATGGAGGCAGCTCGTACCTGTAGTTCAGTACGGGTGATTTTAAATGTAACAACAGATAAATGTTATGAAAACCAAGAGTGGCATTGGGGATACCGTGAGAATGAACCTTTAGGTGGATATGATCCTTATTCGAGCAGTAAAGCGTGCTCAGAACTGATTACGTCAGCATATCGGCGATCCTTTTTTCAATCATCCGATATCAGAGTAGCTACAGCACGAGCAGGAAATGTGATCGGAGGAGGCGATTGGGCTGAAGATCGATTGATCCCTGACTTGATCAGAGCGTTGACGGATGGAGAACAAATTTTAATCCGAAATCCTGAGGCTATCCGCCCTTGGCAACATGTGCTTGAGCCCTTATCGGGATATCTACTGCTTTGCCAAAACTTATACCTAGAAGGCGGCGACGCTTTTGCTCAAGCTTGGAATTTTGGACCGCGAGACGTTGATGCTAGGTCAGTTGAATGGATAGTCGAACAGATGCTCAGCAAATGGCCTTATGAGCACCCTGGGTATCAGGTAATAAGACAGGATCGTATGCATGAAGCAAATATGCTCAAGCTGGACTGTTCCAAGGCGTTGAAGGAGCTTAATTGGGCTCCAAGGTGGCAGTTGGATAGAGCATTGGAAGCTACTATTCAATGGGTTGCTGGTTATTTGCAAGGCAGAGATATAAAGGAACTGTGTGAGCGGCAAATTGCTGAATATGAAGCAGATTGTTTGGATGGATAAAAGAAAATTATATTGCACAGTATGAAACTAATCTATACAAATGGCCATTACTTCTTTAGTTTTCATATGAAATAAAGGTAGAACCCTCAAGCGGACATTTTTTTTGGGGGGGTTACCTTTATTTTATATGTTAGAAATGAAAGGTTGCAGTTTCAATGACCCACATGTATAGAGTAATCAATTTTAACCATTCTATTCAAACTCATGCATTGGGAACCGATAAATATAATAAATAATCCCATCGGAGGTTGTAAGATGAATCTGCAATTCTCTCTTTCGACGAATGCGGTGAGTGGCAAAGCAAACGGCGTAAGCCAACATAGCGATGCTATAGCAAATCAGGATAGCCAGCAAATACAGGCCGTGAGAAATGGATCAGAATTAAGCAAGCTCGAAAGGCAGGGAGTTTCATTCTCCATGGGGGATGAACAGCTCATTAAGGCAATAGATAGAGCCGTTAAAGCTCTTCAGGGACCTACAACCACGTTAGAAATGAGTGTGCATGAAAAAACACATCAGATCTTGGTCAAAGTTCTCAATAAAGACACTGGGGAATTGATTCGAGAGATTCCTCCTGAAAAGACCCTTGATTTAGTAGCAAAGATGATGGAGATTGCAGGGATTCTTATCGATGAAAAAGTATAAGGAGGAAGTGAAATGCGTATAAATGGTTTCTCAGGAATGGATATAGACAGTATGGTGACCTCTTTAATGACCGCGAAGAAGTCTCCATTAAATAAGCTGAACCAGCAGAAGCAGACGTTAGAGTGGACGCGTGATAGTTACCGTGAATTAAATACTAAGATCGTTCAGTTTAGCGATAAGTTGCGCGATTTAATGACTAAGTCTGACAAAATGAACACTCAGAAAGCAACGTTAACTGGTAATACAACGGCTATTAAAGCGGAAGCTAATGCTGATGCTAGCTCTACACCTATGTCTGTAGTCGTCAACAAGTTAGCAACAATGTCCAATATGCAGACCTCTACAGGCCTACGTACAGCGGGCAGCAGTACGGCAGATGCCACTAAAAGTACCACATTGGAGCAAATTGCAGGGGGTAGTGCGTCAGATACTTATGAGTTAAATATAAATGACAAAACAATCACTTTTCTAAAAACCGATACAATATCTGCAGTGATGGGCCGCATCAATTCAGAAGGGGCGAATGTAACAGCGACTTTTGATGAAATCAGTGGTAAGTTCTCCATTACAGCTAAAGATTATGGGGATAGCAATAATATTAAATTAACTGGTGCTGATAAGCAGGTTAAAAGCAGTACGCTTATGGATTTATTCCAAATTAGTTCTACAGATGTAAAGGGGGCTGAGAAGGGAGAAGTTATAGTAACGAATACTGCGGATTCGAGTTCTAAAACTTATAATCCTGATAAGAACTCCCTTGTCGTTAATGGAGTGTCGCTGACTCTGTTAGAGACTACTGGAACTACTGGACCAGCTAAAATCACAACCCAATCAGATCCAACAAAAGCTATGGAGACCATTAAATCTTTTGTGGATACTTATAATGACCTATTAAGTACGTTTAATACGAAACTAAGTGAACAAAAGTATCGCGATTTTCCTCCACTGACAGCCGATCAAAGGAAAGACATGAAGGAAGATGAAATTAAGCAGTGGGAAGAAAAGGCGAAAAGTGGTCTTCTTAAAAATGACTCCATTTTAAGTTCTGCTGTGTCTTCTATGCGTATGGTTATTTCCAGTAAATTAGGCGATTTAAGTTCGGTTGGTATTACTACAGGTCAATATTTCGAAAATGGTAAATTACAAATTAATGAAGAGAAGCTGAAAGCCGCTTTGACGACAAATCCGGATAAGGTTTTGAATATATTCAAAGGGTCGTCTGATGTTGTAAACAGCAAGCCTCTCTTTAGCGAATTAAGAAGTAAGCTTGATACTACGTTAGACATGTTTGTAAAAAAAGCAGGTACATCAAAATTCGATACAAATGCTAGTATGACCTTAAAGGCTGACAGTATAATGGGAAAGCAGCTTAAAAACTATAACAGCGATATTACAGAGATGACCAAAAAACTTGCTGATGCTGAAAAACGGTATTATAAGCAGTTTTCGGCTATGGAATCGGCTATGAACAAGTACCAGTCGCAGTCGTCCAGTTTGACAAGCTTTTTACAATAGTTTAGAAAAGGGTGATTCGTTTGATCTCATCTCCTTATGAAAAATATAAACAGTCTTCGGTGCAGACCTCTACTCCGGGGCAGCTCATTATTATGTTATATGACGGTGCCATTCGCTTTGTAAAGGCCGGGCTTGATGGGATATCATCCAATGATATTGTTAAGACTAATATAAACTTGGTCAAAGCCCAAACCATTATTAGTGAGCTAATGTCCACATTAAACTACTCGTATGATATTTCCAAAAATTTATATGCTTTATATGAGTATATGAACTATTTATTGATTCAAACGAATATCAAGAAAAGGATTGAGTCAGGTGAAGAAGTCCTGGGTTATCTGCAAGAATTACGTGAAACTTGGATTGCAGTGAACAAGCTAACGGCAGGTATGTCATTGTCAACGGAACAGTAAGCTATGATAAATGACGCCTTATCTCAATTAGAGCAACTAACCCAACAATTCATACTTCGACTGAATGAGACAAATTACGAGGAAGTTGAGATTTTTGTCGAAGTTCGTCAAATGAAGGTGGATAAACTGCTGAGTGTCTTGAAAAATACGCCTATGACAGCGGAGCAAAAACAGAAATTAGAGTCTATTCTAAGCCACGATGCAATAATTGATCAGCATATGCAATCGCTAAAACAGGAAGCCCAAAATTGGCTTGTCCAAAGAAATATGGCCAAATCGCAACGCAGTGCTTATGAAACTAACTATACGCCTGATAGCTTTCTGATGGATCGTAGGAAATAAATTTAAAAAGCTCTCGCCCAACACGTTTTATTGTGTGGACGAAAGCTTTTTTTACATTTGTAAAGCCGTCACTAATTGAGTTTAAACGAAGAGAAAGACCTATACAAAAAAATCTATCAATTTATTGTTTCAGGCACTAAAATATAGTTTAAAACATGATCAGTAAGTCTACTTTAGTCCAAGTTCTAATAGTTCAAGGAACAAAGTTGTTGACTATTTACCCATTGTATTATATATGGAATAACTATACATGAAAACATTATCAATTCCAATTGACAATGGATAACTTTGGGTGGTATAGTCGGAAATGTGGGCGAGAGCTTCACTTCATTTGATGACGAAGGGAATGTTAGTGCATGCAAGGTAAAGTAAAATGGTTTAACGCAGAAAAAGGTTATGGTTTCATTGAAACATCTGACGGCGGCGACGTATTTGTACATTTTTCCGCAATTCAAACAGAAGGCTTCAAAACACTTGAAGAAGGACAAGACGTGGAGTTCGACATTGTCGAAGGCGCACGTGGACCACAAGCCGCTAACGTAACCAAATTATAATCATCCCCGGCATAGCCGACCTACATAATTGGTAAGATGGTTAGCAATGGATAACGCGCTAGCAACTGCCCTGGAATATATTCCAGGGCTTTTTTATGTTATCTAATTACATAAAAAAGCCCCTTACCCAGTGGTAAGGAGCTTAACACAATAGAACTTTTACTCTAGAGAACCATCAAAGTCAGCCATTTCCACAAAAATGGTATTGGAGGAGGCAGATTGTTTCTCTACGCTTCCGTCTGGATAACGGAATTGATAGCGCAGGATAACCTGGGCGATCAGATACGCGCGGAGCGCAGATTCGATGTCGAAAGAGAATACGATGACTGCTTTGTGGTTTGGATCAAGCCGACCTAACGGAATACCTTGGAGCAGGTTAGGATGCGGAAGTGGCACAGAATTCACGGTGACCGTTCGTAGCAAAATGAAATCTTCGGCTGCAAATGGTGCAGTGAGCAAGAGCTCTTCCAGTGGGGTGTTTCCGATGTTTTCCACATAGACGGTAAAGGACAGGGTATCTTCTTGGCCGACACGCAAAGCGCTGGAGCTAAGCGTAAGTTTAGGGATGGCTGCAATAACGGTCACGCCGACGGTGTTGGTCTGGGAGGTTTCCTGAATGGTCTCTCCTCCACTACGACGTGAGGTATATTCGATGGTGGCCTGGTTGCTGAATGTTCCATCTGCAGGTGCTTCACGGATTTGTGCCTGTAATGTAAGGGTGAGCGTCTCCCCTGGTGCAATATCCGGGAGCGTGATACCTGCAGCGAGATTAGCGCCTGGCTGTGCTTTTTCTTGAATAGTCAGGCTGTTGGGTACATAAATGAGTCCATGCGGCAAAGGGTCTGTGAACAGCGGATACTGCGCTGTGATTCCCCCTTTGTTAGTAATCTGTATGGTGAAGGTGAGTGTGTCGCCTACAGAGGCATCCGTGGTACTCACCTTTTTAACTAATTCGAGCAGTGGGAATACAACTGGGATCGTAACGGTATTGGTATTCAATGTCCCCGATACGACTCTTCCTCCAGGTAACGTAAACGAGTAGGCAAAGGCAGCTTGATTTACGATGTAGCCGGATGGAGGCGCCTCTAATACGGTCACTTGATAAGTCAGTGTCAATGACTGTCCGGGTTCCACAGACCCAAGGCTAACACCGACAGCAGGATCGACTCCCGACAGTGACTGACCATTCAACTGTATGCTGTCAGGAATCAATAGAGTCCCGGCAGGAATGAAATGTTGCAGTGTAACTTCGGATGTTACGTTGCCAAAGTTGTTGAGCAGTACCGTATAAGTAAGGCTTTCTCCTGCGATGGCCTCTGTATTCTCCGTAGAGATACTTGCGGCAAGCTGTGGATCAAAAACAGTTATAGTCACGGTGTTACTGGTAACCTCGCTCGCACCGTCACTGCCAGCATATTGAAGCCGTACGCTATTGTTTAGACGTCCTCCGAGAGGCAGAGACTGAACGTTCACGCTGTAGGATACATCCATTGTCTGTCCCGCCTGTAAGCTGCCGATAAATAATGGTTCACCCGGCTTGCTAGCAGCAGGTGGAGAACCGTTAATTCTCAAGCTATCCGGGTTTATGATGGTTCCATTCGGTACGTAATCGGCTAATACTACATCAGTAATGACCGAGCCTCCATCGTTAACAAGAGTCAGCTGATAAGGTACAGCATCCCCTAATGTGACAGTAGACACTGTTGTGCGTAGCACGGCTGACAAGGCTCCTCTAGCAGTAGGGGCTACTTTAACCGAGACAGAAGGTGAAGCAGTTACCAGATTCGTGCTTCGTCCGTCGGGCAGCTGGTAGGAGTAAGCCAGCGAAGCTTGATTCACCAGTGTGCCAGACTCGGAGGCACGAATGACAAGCGCGGAGAAGACGGTAGTCGTTTTTTCTCCTGGTGCGATGGTGCCTAGGGCAATGCCTTGCCCTGGACGGACCCCATATTGAGGGATTCCATTAACCGAAACAGAGCCAGGAACAAAAGCAAGCTCCGATGGCAATGAGTCCGTTAACAAGCCAAACGCACCGATATTTCCCGTATTTTCTGTGACGATAGAATAGGTGATGCTTTGGCCTGGCTGTACGCTCTCCGTGCTGGCTGTTTTCGTCAGTTTCACCACAGGCTGAAGTAAGGCAATGGTGACAGCATTGGACAAAACGGCACTCGCTTCTTCACCATTTGAGAGTAACAAGCGCGCCTGATTCGTACGTGGTCCTGGCTGTTCTGTCGCTGTGATACGGACATCAAAGGATATGACAGTCTTGGTATTCGCTTCTAACGGTGGCAAAGGTATGCCAGTGTCGGGATCGCTTTCTGCCACCGTAGATCCATTAATCTGAACTGAACCTGTAATAAACTCGATGTCCTCTGGCAAAGTGTCCAGCAAACGGGCATCTTGCACGGTATTCGTATCCTCGTTGAGGATCACGAGTTCATACGTCAAGGTATCGCCTGTAGTGGCGAAAGGTGAGCTTACGCTTTTACTTAATGTGATGTCTAGCGGTGACACGGCTACCTCAACAATGTTGGATAAATGGAAACCGCCTGCCTCTCGCCCATCTGGTGCATTAAAGCGATAGTCTACCTCAGCCTGATCGACTAGTAGTACGGTTGCAGGGATGGAGGATACCAGCACTTGGAAAGTGACGGTTGCCGATTGTCCTGGTGGTATGGCTGGAGTCGAGATGCCAGAAACCGGGCTTGCACCGGGAGCTGCAATGCCGTTAATCGAGACTGTGTTCGGAAGGAATACAGAGCCGTCTGGAATATTGTCACTTACAGTAGTCGAGGCTGCAATGTTACCCGTGTTGGATACGACAATCGTGTAAGTGATGATGTCTCCGACTGTGGCATTATTGGTATTGCTTGTTTTGACTGCTGTCAGGATCGGCTGGAAGACCGAAATGGTTATCACATTAGATGTTGAGCTGCCAGTAAATACTCCGCTGGTAAAGCTAACGGATGCCTGATTAGTTAATTGTGCCGGTGTTGGCAAGAAGTCGACTCGAACCTGGAACGTAACGGTAGTAACAGCTCCTGGAGCGAGCGTACCGATGGCAATGCCAAAGCCAGGGTTTCCATCAGGGAAGGAAGTTCCGTTTATGGTAACACTGCCATTCACAAAGGAGCTTCCCGCCGCAATCATATCTGAAACCACTATATTACTGGCTGTGCTGATCCCATTGTTGGAGACAGCCAGTGTGTAGGTAATGATATCGCCAATAATGGCGTCGGTAGCTGTCGTTCCTTTGACGATGCTAACGTCTGGTGAGGATACAGAGATACTAACTAAATTGGATACCGCAGATCCAGATACAGTTCTGCCATCTGGTGGTTGGAAAGTGAATGAGCCTGATGCCTGATCGACCAGTACCTGTGGATTAGGCAGAGTATTGATAACGGTTTGGAACGTTACAGATACCGTTCCGCCTGGCAGCACGGATCCAACTGGAACGCCAGTTTCGATGGACAATCCAGGTTGTGGACTGCCGGCAATGCTGACACTGTTGGCAAGGAAAGTCGATCCGGCTGGGATGTTATCGCTGATGGTAAGCGCTGCTGCAATATTGCCGCTATTCACGGCCGTAATCGTGTAGGTCAGTGTATCGCCGACGGAGGCGTTAAGAGTGCTGGATGCCTTAGTAATTGCAATTAACGGTTGGAACACAGGTACGATGAGTGGATCGGAAAAGGCAGTGCCAGTGAACGTTCCGCTAGTAAACGTGACGGCTGCAATATCTGTGAGCAGTGGTGGCTGCGGCAAAGACTGGACAGTCGTTTGGAAACTGACGACGAATGTATTTCCAGGTGCGACGTTTCCAATGGCAATTCCAGCAACCGGAGAGGCATTAGGGAAGGCTACTCCGTCGATTAGGACACTGCCCGGAACGAAGGATGTACCTGCAGGAATTGTGTCTGTTACAACAGTATCTGTGACTGAATCCACACCGCTATTCGTGATGCTCAGTGTATATCTGATCGTATCTCCGACTACAGCGGCTGCCAGACTGGATGTTTTCGTCACCTGAATATTAGGTGCAGACACAGCAACATTGACTGTATTGGATGTGACGGAATCACTCAGCACCCTACCATCTGGCGGTGAGTACGTAAAGTTTGCTTGCCCTTGGTCGGTCAATACAGGCGGAGTTGGCAGAGACGAGACGATGGTTTGGAAGCTCACTGTAATACTGCCTGAAGGGGCCAGTGATCCGAGCGTTATGCCTGTAACTGGCGAAGCTCCTGGTACAAGGATGCCGTTAACGACTACGCTGTTAGGCAGTAGTTCAGAGCCAGCAGGAATGTTATCCGACAGCACAGGTATAACGGCAATATTTCCGGTATTGGTGAGCGTCAGGGTGTAGACCAATGTTGATCCGATCTGTGTATTAACGGTATTCACGGTTTTGGTCAGGCCGATGATCGGCTGATAAACGGGCAAGGTGACCGGATCGGATTGCGAAGACGAGGTCAACGCGCCTGAAGTAAAGCTGACGGTCGCTTGATTGGTTATTTGCGGCGGCTGCGGCAGATTAACGACGGAGACCTGGAATGTAACTGCTGCCGAACCACCTACTGCAATGGTGCCTACAGGGATACCGGAGCTTGGCGACGCAGCAGGCACCGAAGTTCCATTCACGGTTACGCTACCCGGAACAAAGCTGGTACCGGGTGGCAGTTGATCAGATACAACGGCATTGACGACTTGACTGATTCCGTTATTCGTAGCAATCACAGTATACGTAATGGTATCTCCGACTACGGCATCTGTAGCGGAGGCTGTTTTGATAACGTCCACATCTGGCGAAGAGACCGAGACGGTCACAGACGGAGATACTGCACTTCCAGTCAGGACACGACCATCTGGAGGTTGATAGCTGTAAGCTGCGGTCGCCTGATTGACCAATGTACCTGATGCGGGCAGTGAGGTAATGACTGCCTGAAAGGTCAGAGTGACAGTCGTAGCTGCACCTATGATACCTAATGGAATCCCAACACTTGGATCTGAACCAGGTGCGGCGGTGCCATTGATCACTACACTATTAGCTATAAAAGCAGCCCCTGCCGGAATGGGATCACTAAGGACGGTATCTGCGCCGATGTTTCCAGAGTTTGTAACGGAGAATGTATAGGTTACCGTATCTCCAACCGTAGCTCTTCCCGTTCCCGCGCTTTTAGTTACAGTGACGATCGGTTGATACACAGGGATGGTAACGGGATTGGATACCGAAAATCCGTTAAATGCACCTGAAGTAAAGCTGACGGTCGCTTCATTGGTAATGGACGCTGGCGAAGGCAGTGATTGTACGTTAAGCAAAAAGCGAATGGTGGCTCCGCCCCCAGCTCCAAGCGTTCCGACAGGAATGCCGTTTTGCGGATTGGCTGTAACAACAGGTGTACCATTGATTGTAACGCTGCCTGGGACAAAGGCAGTTCCAAAAGGAATGGTATCTGTGACGATTACGTTAGTAACCGGATCGAGTCCGTTATTGAACGCAGTTATGACATAGGGGATAGAATCACCCACGACAGCGACAGCCACATCAGCTGCCTTCGTGGCGGTAACATTCGGTGATGAGATCGGAATGGATACAGGTAGGGCTGCACCATTTCCGGTCAGCGTTCGTCCATCTGGTAGCTGGAACGTGTAGTTCACAGTGGCCTGGTTGGTTAATATGGAGCCAGGTGGTACTGATATGACCACGGCGCTAAACGAGACGGTTACCGTCGCACCTGGGGCGACTGAACCGATATTAATGCCTGTAATCGGGTCTGCTCCGGGAATGGGCGAACCGTTGACCAGTACGCTATTTTGATTCAGGCTAAGCGAGCTGGACAACAGATCAAGCACCACCGTTTCTGCGGGCGCGTTGCCGGTATTGGTTACGGTGATAAAAAAGCCAAGTGTATTCCCTACGG
Source organism: Paenibacillus sp. S29 (assembly GCF_049319765.1). Taxonomy (NCBI): domain Bacteria; kingdom Bacillati; phylum Bacillota; class Bacilli; order Caryophanales; family Paenibacillaceae; genus Paenibacillus; species Paenibacillus sp. S29. The sequence goes on from NZ_JBMOUI010000001.1 coordinate 626,056, forward strand.
TTGCACGATCTGCACTGAGGGTATTGGTCACATTCAAGATTGGCTGAAATACAGGCAGGCTGACTTGATTCGAGACGGATTGACCTGCGAAAGCCCCGGAATTAAAGGAGACCGTTGCCTGATCCGTTGACAAGCCTGACGCTGGCAAGGATGTTGCCGTGGTCTGGAAGGTGACCGCTACTGAGCTGGCGGCAGGGACAGTGCCTACGGATACGCCTGTGGCGATGTTGGCTCCCGGTATAGTGACACCATTGACTTGTACGGAGTTAGGTATAAAAGTAGTGCCATCAGCAATCGGGTCGATAAAGACAGTTCCCGTCACGGGTGTAATGCCGCTATTTACTGCATTAATGGTATACGTAATGGTATCGCCGAAGGCAACAGAAGTCTGATTGACCGTTTTGGTCACGGTGACATTCGGATTGGATACGGGAATGAACACCGGATTCGATTGTGCGCTCCCATTTAATGTGCGGCCGTCAGGTGGCTGGAAGGTGAATGTGGCCGAACCTTGATTTAATAGACCCAGACCAGCAGGGACAGCGTTAATGACCACTTGAAAGGTAAGGGCGACAGAAGCCCCTGCTGCAATGTTTCCGACCACTACCCCTGATTGAGGATTGGCTCCAGCAACAGGCAGACCGTTCACGGTGACGCTATTCGGTATAAAGGAGGAGCCTGATGGAATGGCATCGGTGAAGGTGGCGGTCGCTGCTAGATTACCTGTATTTTGGGCGGTGAGTGTATAGACTACGGTGTCGCCTACCGTTGCTTGACTCGTATTTGCGATTTTAACAAGACTGATAATAGGCTGGTAAACAGGGACGACAACTGTGTTAGAGAGTGATGTGAAGTTCAGTGTACCGCTAGTAAAAGAAACTGTAGCCTGATCACTCAGCTGAGGTGGCTCAGGCAGGCTGTTGACAGACACGGAAAAGGTGACGGTTGTTGACGCTCCAGCAGCGATGGAACCGATTGGTATCCCCGTTAAGGGGCTGGCTGACGGCAATGTCGTTCCATTTACAATAACCGAGCCAGGAACAAAGGTGGAGCCCGACGAGATCGTATCGTTTACCCGAACATCCGTCACGGTTTGGACTCCGCTATTGGTAGCTGTAATGGTATAAGTTATTGTATCGCCGGGAACTGCGTCAGCTACCGAAGCACTTTTACTTACCTGCACATTGGGTGATGATACAGGAATTGTGACAATATTGGACGAAACATTGCCGTTAACAATCCGGCCATCCGGCGGTTGAAAGGAAAAGCTGATATTCGCCTGGTCGGTGAGTTGGGGAGGTAAAGGCACGGAAGTAATCACCACCTGAAAAGTTGTTTGAGTCACGGCTCCAGGTGCAATGGAGCCAATAGACAGACCTGTTTCGGGACTGGCACCGGGAATAGGAACACCGTTGACAACCACGCTGTTCGGTACCAGTGCTGAGCCTTCGGGGATATTGTCTATCAATGTGGCAGCAGCTGCAATATTACCGCTGTTGGTTACTGCCACAGAGTACGTTACGATGTTTCCGACTGTGGCTGATATAGGCTCAGCGGTTTTGCTTACGCTTAACACCGGAGCGTTCAAAGCCACTGTCACCGGGTTAGATACGGATACCCCTGAAAAAGCACCGCTGGTGTAGCTGACACGCGATTGATTGGTGAGCTGCGGCGGACTTGGCAATGGAGAGGACACCGTTGCTCTGAAAGTGATTGTAGGTCCCCCTCCAGCGGCAATGCTCCCAATTACGATACCTAAAGACGGATCTCCACTGGCTATTGTGGAGCCATTCAGCGTTACGCTACCCGCGGTGAATTGAGAGCCGGCCGGGATAGGATCGGAAACGACCACATTACTCACGGTCTGTAGTCCGTTGTTGAGTACGGTCAGGGTGTATAACACCGAATCACCCGGAATGGCGGTGGAACGGTCTGCAGTCTTCGAAATGGACACATTCGGCGCTGACACAGGAATGGATAACACGTTGGACGATGCGCTATCTGTTCGCACTCGCCCATCGGGCAACGTAAAGGAAATGGCGGCGGTGGCCTGATCTGTCAGTTGGGATGGTGTTGGAAGAGAAGCCACTACAGTTTGGAATGTCAATGTGATAGGGCTTTGCGGCGACACGGTTCCGATGAAAATACCTGCTGCTGGACTAGCTCCGGGCTGACTAACGCCATTGATTACCACGCTGTTCTCCATAAATGTGGACCCGGAAGGAATAGCATCTGTCAGCGTTACTGAAGCGTTATAATTGCCGCTGTTCATGACCAACAATGTGTACAGAATCGTGTCGCCTATCGTAGCTGCTGTTGTATTTGCAGATTTGGCTACACTGATGCGAGGCTGATAAACCGGCACAGAGACGGTATTTGTCTGGGATGTTCCGGTAAAAGCACCGCTGGTGAAGCTGACACTGGCTGTGTTTTGCAGCGGCTGTACGGACGGAACGGCATTGACCAGCACAGCATAGGACACCTGCACGGATGCGCCTGCGCCAATGGTGCCGACTGGAACCCCACTTCTTGGATCGGCTGTGCTCACAGGTGATCCACCGACGGTTACGCTTCCGGGCACAAGTGACACGCTGCCGGGGAGTGGATCGGTAATCACGGTGTTTGTGATGGGGTCAATTCCGTTATTAACGGCGTTCACGCTGTAGGTCAGTGCTTCGCCAACACTAACGGATGTGAACCCCGCAGACTTGGTTACTGCTACGTTGGGAAGCGAAATCGATACGGAAACAATATTGGAAAGAAGCGAGCCCGACAGGGTTCTTCCGTCTTGCAACTGATATGAATATTGGAGCAGGCCCTGATCGTTTAACCCACCCCCGGGTGGTAGGGAATCCACTGTCGTCCGGAATGAGACTGTAATTTGTGCACCAGGGCTTACGGTCCCCACTGAAATTCCCGTATTAGGATTGGCGCTTGGCACTGAGGACCCGCCGACAATGACGCTTCCGGGAATAAAGGTGGAGCCTGTCGGTACAGTTTCCGTCAAAGTCGTGTTTAATACCGCTGTTCCGGTATTAGCGATGAGGAATGAATAAGTAATCGTCCCGCCAACGCTGGCACGGTTGGAGCTGGCGCTTTTGGTAATCGTCGGCGCTGCAATAACGACAGGTATGGTTACAAGATTGGACAAAGATGATCCGGTAAAGGCCCCGGAAGTGAAGCTGACAGTTGCACGATTGTTGACCTGTGCAGGAGAAGGCAGAGAATTAATGGCTGCCCGAAATACAACCGTAACCGATGCGCCTGGAGCTAAAGTGCCGATCGGAATGCCATTCACAGGTGTAGCAGTCGCAGAAGCAGTTCCGTTCACGGTGACGCTACCAGGTACAAAGGCAACTCCGCTTGGTAGCGGATCGGTAACGACTACATTGGTCACATTGGCGATTCCGTTGTTTGTGGCGGTTATGGTAAATTGAACAGTCTCTCCGACTGCGGCGGCTGCCAGGGAAGAGGCTTTTGTCACGGTCACATTTGGTGAGGATACGGGAATGGTGAGCGTGTTGGACGTCCCGCTTCCGTTCAATATACGTCCGTCAGGCGGTGTAAAGGTATACGTGTAAGCCGCCTGATCGGTCAAATTACCAGAGGCGGGAACCACGTTGACGAGGGTCTGGAAGGTCACGGGTATAGTAGCACCTGTATTAATTGTTCCTACTGAAAAACCAGTAGCGGGATTGGCAGCAGGCACGGAAGAACCACCAATGGTCACACTGCCTGGTATGAAGGATGATCCGGCGGGAATGCTCTCCGAAAAGCTGAGATTTGCAGCAATGCTGCCTGTGTTGGATATCTGAAACGTGTACGTAATCGTATCTCCAACTGTAGCAGCCGTTGTATTGGCACTTTTAATAATCCCAATAACAGGTTGGTAGATTGGTGTACTGGCAGTGTTGGACGGAACGTTGCCAGAAATGACAGGTCCTCCAGGTACGGTTTGAAAGGAAAAGGATGCCGATGCCTGATTGCCCAGCTGGGTGTTTGCTGGCAATGAAGTGACGGTTGCACGGAATGTAATGGTCACCGTGGAAGCAGGAGCTACACTGCCCACTGTGATACCTGTAGCGGGATTGGCCGTTGGCTGGGCTGTGCCCGCGACAACAACACTGCCGGGTACGAAGGTAGCCCCGGCTGGTATGGTATCGGTAAGCACTGCGTTGGAAGCACTGACGAGCCCCGTATTCGAAATGTTAACCGTATAGGTAACTATATCGCCAATAACCAAGCCTGTAGAGCTGGCAGTTTTGGTCAGGGTCACCAGCGGAGCATTGATATCAATTTGAATGGCATTGGCATTTACAGTGTAAATGTCGCCATTTGTTGTCAGCTGGAGGACGCCTGTGGTTTGGCTGTTGAGCAGCGTGGAGGAAATATAGACATTGGTAATGTCCCAGCCTTGCCTTCCGCCCGTCACCTGCGTTCCAGGTGCCCCATTCACGGCATTAGTTGTACCGAAGGTCCCGGTCGTGACCAATATGCCGTCGTCTCCGTTTATTTGAGAAGCGAAAAAATTAGTTGAAAAATTATTAGGCCCAGACAGCGCAGTCAAACTGGATGTGGTAGGTCCAAACAATGCACGGTCACCAGTGATGTCCACGTCACCCTCTTGGGCGCTAATCAGTGCCCTGCCGCGCAAAGTCCCCTGTACGGGCGTGGCAAAGCCACTCACCACCACATTGACCGAGCCTGTAGCGGTACTGACCCCTTCACCACCAACGCGTAGCGATAGGTTACGGAAGGGAAGAGATGGGTTATTGTACACCACAGCCAGCGTCCAGCCGGCATGGTTGGTGTTGGTGGAATCGGGAACCGTGATGGTGCCCGTCACATTTCCGACCGTGTATGCCCCTGCACCGCCTTGAATGACTAGATTTGTGACATTCGCTGTTCTCACATAGGTACTGAGACTGGTGACGTTGACTGATGTTGCAGATTCAGGACTGACCGTAGTAGATAAAGCAGGTGTCTGAAATGTGACCGGGTTGTTGGTGCTGGATAATACATTGGTACTGCCGTTGGCATAACTTCCTCCCCAAATAAGCTCAGCGTACAGCACCGTACTGCCCGCAGGAAGCACAAGGAATGCTGTCGATGAGTTACTGGTAAAGGCAGAAGTCGTACCGAATGGATACGTGCCGAAGCGAGAGGCTGTATTGGTTGTGATGAACGCGCCAATGCTGGTCGTTGTTCCCGGCACTCCTACCGAATTAGAGCGTGCCAGCCCAAGTGTATTCCCTATAAAGGTGACAGCCCCCGTCTGGTTCGTTACGTAACGCTGAATAAAAGCCATGGATTAGCTTCCTACTTTCCATCTCTTCCAAATCCGTTATCTTGGGATCTCCGTATAGGAAGAGCCAGCTAGGCTGGGTGTAATAATCCTTTCGTATAAATTGTCTGGGTTGTAACCAGGCCTTGCATACCGCACAAGTCCATGTACCTGTTCAGCGGGAAAGGGACACCCCCTTTTTCGATAAAAATCGCTTAGCATGAAGCCCAAAATAGTTGTTTGTCAGGACGTCAGCGGAGCAATATTCGTATATGCACTCATTATTCACATATGTATGCAAGTCGATTTTAAACATACCTGTTTTCAAAGAATGACGTTATCGGAAGCGTTTTAGCGAAAAAAGAAGAATTTTGTAAAATAGCTTCGGAATGTTGGTCTCTTTTTTTACTTGGCGTTAACATATGTGCTATACTGAAGGGGCAAAGGAGGCGTGCCCTATGAACTTAACAGTACGAGGTCAACAGATCGAGGTTACCGACGCTTTGAAGGACTACGTTGATAAGAAATTCAGCAGACTTGAAAAGTATTTCGATGCACCCCCGACGTCTGATGGAAGTGTAACGTTAAGCACAACCAGAGATTTGCACACTGTAGAAGTAACCATTCCTTTGCCGGGGCTTGTACTCCGTGCCGAAGACGAGAGCGATGACATGTATGCATCCATTGATGCCGTGGTAGACAAGCTTGAACGGCAGATTCGCAAGCACAAAACCAAGCTAAACCGAAAATTCCGTCAGGAAGGCAGTTTAAAAACCCTTTTTGTGGAAGATCCGGCAGGTGGCGTGGCTGTTGCTGAAGATGAGGATGTAGAACTGGATGAGCTGGAAGTCGTCCGCACCAAGCGTTTCTTATTGAAACCTATGGATGTGGAAGAAGCTATTCTTCAAATGAACATGGTTGGACATAATTTCTTTGTATTTTCCAATATTGACAATGAAGAAGTTAACGTAGTTTACAAGCGCAATGATGGCAAATACGGTCTGATCGAACGGGAATAGCCTGTGAAGTAGGAACTTTTCACATTTTAAAATGAATAGAACGATTTCGATTGAAGCATGCTTCATGGATATTAGGAAAATGAAAACAACACGAGCCTTATCCTTGCGAACCTGGCGGGATAAGGCTCTTTTATATGTTTTTTTGTAAATGAAGGAAAATTAAACTTGGATAAGTGTAACCAAGTTGTGTATTTCGTGCGTCAATTGTTTTGGTATCTTTAACCGGATGCAAATCTGGAGGCTGCTTGTGTTGCGGCATGTCCTACAAACTGTTACAATTTATGCAAAGAACATCGCACGATGGGCTGGTACAGCCGGGCCTGTCAAACATATCGGGAATCAATTTCATCATGGACCCTTTCTTATTGTGAAATTGATTCTATTAATTGTTTTGCGTGAAAGGGGTAAACCATGCTAGGAATTGTTAAGAAAATCTTCGGAGATACCAATGAACGTGATGTCAAGCGTTTAATGAAGACGGTTGAACTGATCAATAAGATAGAGCCGGATTTCGAAAAGCTCTCGGATGAGGAGTTGCAAGCGAAGACGGCGGAATTTAAAGCTCGGGTCGAACAAGGGACTACGGCTGAAGAAATTTTGCCGGAAGCTTTTGCAACTGTTCGCGAAGCGTCCAAACGGGTGCTGGGTAAACGTCATTATGACGTACAGTTGCTCGGCGGTATTGCGCTGCATGAAGGTAAAATTGCCGAAATGAAAACCGGTGAAGGTAAAACACTGGTAGGAACACTGCCGGTTTATTTGAATGCTCTGTTGGGCAAAGGCGTGCACGTGGTTACGGTCAATGACTATTTGGCGCAACGTGACAGCGGAGAAATGGGACAGATTTATAACTTCCTGGGAATGTCCGTAGGACTGAATTTGGCCAATATGGATCATGCCGCCAAGCAGGAAGCGTATGCTTGTGATATCACGTACGGTACAAACAACGAGTTCGGGTTCGATTATCTGCGCGATAATATGGTGCTTTACAAAGAGCAGATGGTTCAACGTCCGTTGTACTTCTGTATCATTGATGAGGTCGATTCCATTCTCGTCGATGAAGCTCGTACACCATTGATTATTTCAGGACAAGCTCAGAAATCGACAGAGCTGTATTTCGCGGCCGACCGTTTTGTGAAGAGCCTGAATGTTGAAGAAGATTACACGCTGGATATTAAGGTGAAGTCGGTTGCTTTGACCGAAAACGGCGTATCCAAAGCTGAAAATTTCTTTGGTCTCGAAAACTTGTACGATCAGGAAAGTGTTACAATCAATCACCACATTGTACAGGCATTGAAGGCTAATGCTATTATGCGTTTGGATGTGGATTATGTCGTAGCTGACGGTGAGGTTCTGATTGTCGATGAGTTTACAGGTCGTCTGATGGCTGGCCGCCGTTATAGTGATGGTTTGCATCAAGCCATTGAAGCGAAGGAAAACATCATTGTACAAAATGAAAGCATGACGCTAGCGACGATTACATTCCAAAACTATTTCCGTATGTACCGCAAATTGGCGGGGATGACGGGTACAGCGAAAACAGAAGAAGAAGAATTCAAAAAAATATATGGTCTGGAAGTGCTCCAAATCCCGACGAATCGCCCCAACCAGCGTGTGGATATGCCTGACGTAGTGTACAAGAGCGTGAAAGGCAAATTCCATGCAGTGGTAGATGAAATCCTGGAGCGTAACAAAAAGAACCAACCGATATTAGTAGGTACGGTTTCTATTGAAAACTCGGAGCTTCTTTCTGAAATGCTGAAACGCAAAGGCGTTCGTCACAAAGTGCTTAACGCGAAGTATCATGCTGAGGAAGCTGAGATTATTTCCCGTGCAGGTGAAGCTGGCGCAGTTACCATCGCTACCAACATGGCTGGACGCGGTACTGACATCGTACTGGGCGAAGGCGTATCAGAACTCGGTGGTTTGCACATCATCGGTACAGAACGTCATGAATCCCGTCGTATTGATAATCAGCTTCGCGGACGTGCAGGACGTCAGGGTGATCCGGGCTCCACACAGTTTTACTTATCGCTGGGCGATGAGTTAATGAAGCGTTTTGGTGCGGACAACGTACTGAATATGATGGAGCGGTTGGGTTTCGAGGAAGACCAACCTATCGAGAGCCGTATGATTACACGTGCTATCGAATCAGCTCAAAAACGTGTCGAAGGTAACAACTTTGATCAGCGTAAAGTCGTTCTCCAGTATGATGATGTAATGAACCAGCAGCGTGCTATTATTTACAAGCAACGCCGTGAGGTGCTGGAATCAGAAAACATCAAGGAAATTGTGTTTGACATGATCAAACCTGTCATTGAGCGTGTGGTGGAAGCTCATTGCGGTGATGACATTCCTGAAAACTGGGAACTTGAAGAAGTAGCAGAGTATGTGAACAACAACCTGCTTGAGGAAAATACACTTACACGTGACGACCTGTGGGGCAAGGAAAAAGAGGAGATCGTGGATATGATCTTCGAGAAAGTTACCAACAGATACCACAGCCGTGAAGAAATGATTGGCGAAGATATGGTACGCGAGTTCGAGAAAGTTATCGTACTGCGTGCAGTCGATAGCAAATGGATGGACCATATTGATGCTATGGATCAATTGCGTCAAGGTATTCACTTGCGTGCTTACGGCGGTACCGATCCGCTGCGCGAATATCAATTTGAAGGCTTCGAAATGTTCCATGCTATGATTGCTAGCATCCAAGAGGAAGTAGCGACATACATCATGAAAGCACAAATTGAATCCAATCAAGAGCGTCAAGCTGTCATCGACGAAGACAAAATCTCGACGAGTGGTGAACCCGCGGCTCCTAAAAAGAAATCCGCTCCTTCGCGTCCGCGTAGAAAATAACGGATTGAAATTAAGGGAGAAATCTTGAGATACACTATTCCCTGCAGTGCATATAATGGCAGGCGGCAGTTCAACCACTGACCGTCGGCCATTTTGTGCCATACAGGGGTGAGACTGATGTGTTCAACTTATAGCTCTTCTGTTTGAGGGTCAGTTTGAATATTGATGAATGGCTAGATTGCTCTCAATTCTTTTAAAACAATTATGACAAGCAAGCAGGTATCTGCTTGTTTGTCAGTTAATTCAGCAGTTAATCTGGCTCACATAACCAGAGCCAGGTATTTAAAAAGCAGTTTGACTTTACGGCGTTTACGGCGGTCGGTAGCGAAGCGGAGGATTTGAATCTGGAGAAGCGTCAGCGATCGTAAGATCAAATCATTCGCGCAGCGTCTCCTCACCCAGCCGTAACTCACAACGCTCCATCCCCCTAACCATATATTAAAAGGAGAATGACATCATGATTGATCCAAGTGTAAAGCATGATTTGCGAGAAATAGGCAAGAAACTAACAAACCTTAGGGGGTCTCTTTGACTTAGATCTCAAACAGGAAATGATCGCAAACTTTGAAGTAAAGATGGCTGCACCTGACTTTTGGGATGATAATGATAAGGCTCAAGGTGTAATTGCAGAAATGAATGCTGTTAAGTCGTCAGTAGACAGCTATGAACAGCTTCGTCAGGAATATGAAGACGCTGGTATGATGGCTGAGCTGGCTGATGAGGAAGGCGATGAAACACTGGCTGGAGAGATCGAGAACAGTGTCACTTCTCTGCTGAGCAAGCTTCAGGAGTTTGAATTGCAATTGCTTTTGAATCAGCCGTATGACAAACTTAATGCCATTCTGGAGCTGCATCCGGGAGCAGGCGGAACTGAGTCCCAAGACTGGGGACAAATGTTGCTACGGATGTATACACGCTGGGCTGAAAAACGGGGCTTTAAGGTAGAGACCCTGGATTATCTAGCGGGTGATGAAGCAGGGATTAAGAGTGTAACACTATTGATTAAAGGCTATAATGCCTACGGCTACCTGAAAGCGGAGAAAGGCGTGCATCGGCTGGTTCGTATCTCTCCATTTGATTCCTCCGGCCGTCGGCATACATCGTTCGTATCCTGTGATGTGGTGCCTGAAATTGCGGATGATGTGGACATTGAAATCCGCACGGAAGATCTCAAAATTGATACGTACCGGGCCAGTGGTGCGGGCGGTCAGCATATTAATACGACCGATTCAGCCGTTCGGATTACGCATTTACCTTCCGGTATTGTCGTGACCTGTCAGAATGAACGTTCCCAGATCAAGAACCGAGAGCGTGCCATGACGATGCTCCGTTCCAAGCTCTACGAGCGTAAGATCGAAGAGCAGCGTCAGCAATTGGACGAAATCCGCGGAGAACAGTCCGATATTGCATGGGGTAGCCAAATTCGCTCCTACGTGTTCCATCCATACAGCATGGTTAAGGATCACCGTACTAGCGTGGAGACTGGCAACGTAGGAGCTGTCATGGATGGCGATCTCGATCCATTCATCGATGGTTACCTGCGCAGCCAAATTAAGCTGGACGCAGAATAATAGCCTGTACGTTTTCCTACAGTCTGCAGACCATGTGCCTGCGGACTGTAGGAATTTTTGTGTAACGGTATTTTTTAACTAAAGGAGAACACGAATGATGTTTCAATTGAATCCTCCCGCTGCCCGCCGAAGACGACGCAAGCCTCTGATTGCCGCCAGCGGACCCGCACGCAACATGACCGATATTTTGCTGATTATACTCGGCTCTTTCATTACAGCGCTGACCTTTAACATGTTCTTGCTCCCAAACCGGATCGCATCCGGAGGTGTATCGGGCTTGTCTATCTTGGGCGAGGACCTGTTTGGCCTGGAACCCGCCTATACGCAGTGGGGAATGAATATTCCATTATTTATCGCAGGGGTCCTGCTGTTAGGGAAAAAATACGGTTTGCGTTCTTTGCTGGGAAGTATTATGCTTCCGCTGTTCGTTTATGTGACGAAGGACTGGGCAGTACCGACAACAAATCCGTTGCTGGCTTCGCTATATGGTGGAATCGGAGTAGGGTTGGGTTTAGGTACCGTGTTTCGGGGCAGGGGCTCGACGGGTGGACTGGCTATTTTGGCGCAGATTATTCAAAAGTATACGGGTTTTAGTCTTTCTCTCTGTGTCATGTTGATGGATGGCACGGTGATTACACTGGCTGGTTTCACCCTCTCGCCGGAACGGGCGCTGTATGCATTGATCGGCTTGTTTGTAACGGGCAAAGTCATTGATGCCGTGGAAATGGGACTGAGCTACTCCAAAGTGGCTTACATCATATCCAATCAGAAAGAAACGATCACGCAGGCTATTTTGCAGGATTTGGACCGGGGATTGACAGAGCTGGCGGGACGGGGCGGGTACACGAACGAAGAACGTCCTGTGCTTATGGTTGTAGTCGGACAAAACGAGGTAACTCGCCTTAAAACGCTCGTCCGCTTGGTAGACCCAGAAGCCTTTGTGATTATTAGTAATACTCGTGAGGTATTGGGTGAAGGGTTTAAGAAGGAAAGCTGAAACCAAGAGGGCCTTCTGGAGGCATGCTCTTAACTGAATCCATGCAGGAGAGCCCACTAATGTAGTGGGCTCTTCTCTCTTCAGAATGGCTTTACTAGCTAGTTTCTTTTTACTAATCGTTCAAGCCAATTTGCCGTTTGTCCTTGATTGAAATACGAGGTTGGCGTCCCTTTTACGCCTGTTTTCACCATGAATAGACCGCCTGCTAAGGGTTGATCGGCACTATTATCATCTTGAGCAGTCGTAATATATAACTCATCCAGATGTTCACCGCCAAAAGCGCACGAAGTCACACAATTGACGGGGAGTGACACCTCAGCAATCACTTCTCCATGAGCAGGATGGATACGGGAGACCCGTTTACCGCCCCATCTCGCGATCCACAACATGCCCTCTGCATCGATTGTCATGCCATCTGGATACCCTTCACTTTCATCCAATCTAGCCACCAGTTGCTTATTCCTAATCGTGCCTTGTGCCACATCGTAATCGAAGGAGACGACCTCCAATGTTGGAGTATCAATGAAATACATTGTACGATGATCTGCGCTCCAGGCTAATCCATTAGATATGGAGGCTTTATCAACCAGTAAGGAGACATGGCCTTTTGTGCTCAAACTATACAATGCCCCTTGCGCGTGTTCGTCATTTAGGCTCATTGTTCCTGCTAAAAAACGCCCTGCAGGATCGCATTTTCCATCATTAAAACGATTACCTAGTCTACCTTCCTCAGGATCATGGATCAATACTTTGGCCCCTGTCTCAATATCCAAACAATATAGACCGCTAATCAGCGCTACGATCACTTTATTTTTGAGATAAGGTACAACTGCACCAATATGTTCACCAACATCTATTGTACGATCTGTGCACGTAGAAGGATCATAGATATGCAATTGAAAGCCTTCAATATCGACCCAAAATAAACGCTGAAACCGCTGATCCCAGCTGGGACCCTCGCCTAACTTTGCTTTTGCATCTATAACGATATTCGCTGTACATGTTTCGATGTGTAGCACTCCTAACGTTTTGGTTTATTTTCGACCCTAATTATCCGCTTCAGCGGCTCCTCTGCGCAGATTCACTAGATGCAGCCCATGTGATTTGCTCTTGTGTGTAGTGCTGCGTGTACTCCCTTCATGTTCAACAAGCTCATATAGTGCAGCAAATGACCAATCGAGATGAATACCAATATGTGAAATAATTTAAAGGGAATATCCCCCTTTTCTTTATGCAAAACGGCAGACTGTATTCAAGAGGCCCTCTGTCTATTTTTTATTTCCTTTATTATAGCCTGTACTGCCTGCCCGTCAAAAGAATAGGTAAGAGCGCATATTTTAAATTTGGAGGAATAACATGACATGAGGTGTTGTATTTATATGAATAGAGTCGTATAATAATACATATTTCATAGGAACGGAATGGAGGAAGGTCTGTGAGCAGCAAGTTAAAAGTGGCAATTGTCGGTTCCACCGGGTATGGCGGGGTGGAGCTGATTCGTTTTTTGGTTCATCATCCGCAAGTAGAGATTGTATCTGTTATTTCTTCATCCAGCGCGGGTGTCCCAATCAGTGACGGGTTTCCACATCTGACGGACATTGTGGTGCAGGATTTGGACGGTGTCGAAGTCCACGAAATTGCTGCCAAGGCCGATCTGGTTTTCACTGCTACGCCATCGGGCGTTAGTACTAAGTTAGTGCCGCAGCTTCTTAATGCCGGACTGAAGGTCATTGACCTTTCCGGGGACTTCAGGCTTCGAAGCGGAGAAACGTATGAAGCATGGTATAAAAAGCCTGCGGCTTCACCCGAGTATCTCAAGCAAGCAGTATACGGACTCAGTGAGGTGTATGCAGAAAAGCTGGCGGGCGTTTCTTTTATTTCTAATCCAGGCTGTTATCCGACCGCAACATTGCTGGGCATTATTCCTGCGCTGAAAGCGGATTGGATTGACCATCGGTCGCTGATTGTAGATGCCAAATCCGGGGTATCCGGCTCAGGTAGGGGAACAAGTCTCGTTTCGCATTATGCGGAAATGAACGAGAACTTTAAGGCTTATAAGGTGAATAAGCACCAGCACATCCCTGAGATCGAACAGGTACTGGGTGATATTGCGGGCGAGGACGTAACGATTACGTTTACGACACAACTTGTTCCCATGACCCGAGGAATTATGAGTACAATTTATGTCACGCTGAAGGGTGACCATACAGATCAGGATCTTATCGGGTTATACCGGGATTATTATAAAGGGCATCCTTTTGTCCGTGTACGTGGCGAAGGTATATGGCCAGCAACGAAGGAAGTATTGGGTTCGAATTACTGCGACATCGGTTTTGCAGCAGATGCTCGAACCGGGCGCCTTACGATTATTTCCGTCATTGATAATGTTGTGAAGGGTGCCGCTGGACAGGCGATTCAGAATTTAAATTTGATGATGGGATGGGAGGAGAACCTCGGGCTGGGCTTCATACCGGTATATCCGTAAGTAGCAAGTAACCGCAACATTGGATACGGAAACGTCAGCGAGCGGAATTTCGAATACAGGCAGCTGTCATTCATCGAATATGTTGCGAACGAGGGCACATAATTATGGGCAAAGTAGAGTTTACAGTAGTAAACGGAGGCAACATCGTAACTCCGCGTGGCTTTACAGCCGGAGGATTACACTGCGGACTGAAAAATTCGTACCGCAACGATATGGGCGCGATTCGTTGCGAGGTAGAAGCGACAGCTGCTGCGGTGTACACCACCAATGTGTTTCAGGCTGCACCGCTGAAGGTGACCCGCGAGAGCTTGGCAGATGGCCGATTGCAGGCAGTAGTGGTGAACAGCGGGAACGCCAATGCCTGCACGGGACAACAAGGAGAGCAGGATGCCTACGCTATGCGTTCGGCTGCGGCTCATGAACTGGGTGTTGCTGAGAGCAATGTAGCCGTCGCCTCGACGGGCGTGATCGGCGAGCATTTGAAAATGGATTGTGTACTTGGCGGTATATCCTCCTTACCTGACCGTATGAACGGGGCAAACGATGGAGCAGAGCAGTTTACGCAAGCCATTCTGACAACGGATTTAGTTAAAAAGGAAGCGTGTGTGGCGGTTGAAGTGGACGGTGTGACCGTACACATCGCTGGGGCGGCCAAGGGCTCGGGCATGATACATCCGAATATGGCAACAATGCTCGCTTTTATGACCTGTGATGCAGCGATCGGACAGACGGCGCTTCATCAACTATTAAAGCAGGCAACGGATACCAGCTTTAATATGATTACGGTGGATGGGGATACGAGCACGAACGATATGCTAATCGCCATGGCGAGCGGACTGGCTGGCAATCGTGAGCTGAACGTTGGGCATCCCGATTGGGACGCTTTTGCCGAGGCGTTCACCTATATCTGCCGAGAGCTGGCGAAGGCAATTGCTCGCGATGGAGAGGGTGCTACGAAGTTGGTAGAGGTGTCTGTAAGCGGAGCGGTAAGCGATGCGTCCGCTCAAGCGATAGCCAAGACGGTGGTTGGGTCCAGTCTGGTCAAGTCAGCCGTCTTCGGAGCAGATGCGAATTGGGGACGGATTATTGCGGCCGTAGGGCGTGCTGGAGAGCCAGTTAATCCAGATACGGTAGATATTCGCTTGGGTGATATTGTTGTGCTAAGCCAATCGAGTCCGGTCGCTTTTGACGAAGAAGAGGCGCTAGCCTATTTGAGGGGAGATACGGTGCAAATTATTGTTGATTTGCATCACGGGAACGGAACTGCTACAGCATGGGGCTGTGACTTAACCTATGATTATGTGCGGATTAACGCTGCTTATCGGACATAGAGACCAGAATAATACGGATTGAATAAGGATAGTAGATAATAGAAGCAACGGGCGGATGGAAGTCCAGTATCATTTGAAAATTGCACGGATATGCAGAGAAGAAAAGGAGAGATGATATGCAATCGGCAGTGGAACACGCGGATCAAGCGAATCATGCGGGAGTGGCTCGTCGTAATTTTGTGATGAAATGCGGAGGAAGTACGCTGGCTGCGTTACCTGATTCCTTTTTTGAAGATTTGGCGCGTTTGCAGTCGGAAGGTCTTCAACCTGTCATTGTACATGGCGGTGGCCCTGCGATTTCCGACAACTTGGCGAAGCTTGGGATCGAAACAGAGTTTATTCATGGATTACGCAAAACGACCGAACCCGTGCTGGATGTCGTGGAAATGGTACTGGCAGGCAGCATTAACAAGCAGATTGTACGTAGAATAGGGATGCATGGGGGCCGAGCGTTGGGGTTGTCAGGCAGTGATGGCTATTTAATCGAAGCCAAGCCTGTGTCGAACGCCGCTGAGGTCGGTTGGGTCGGAGAGGTAACGTCCGTTCAAGCCTCGATTATTACAGGTGTACTGGATATGGACTATATGCCTGTTATTGCACCCATCGGGATAGATCGATCTGGTCAGCGTTACAACATTAATGCAGATACAGCGGCGGGTGCGGTAGCCTCTCATCTGGGGGTCAGTCGGATGATCGTCGTTACAGATGTACCAGGCATATTGAAGAAGTATGGCGGAGAAAAGAAGGTGTTGGACTCTATCACCGTACAGGAGATTGAGGATATGATCAGCACAGGTGAAATATACGGTGGTATGATCCCGAAAGTGAGAGCGGCTATTGCCTGTATCCATGGCAAAGTGAAGGAAGTCGTCATTGTGAACGGTAGCGAACCGCAGGTACTAAGCCGTGTGCTGGGCGGAGAATCGATTGGAACACGCATCGTGCGTATGCAGTAATTACAATATATAGCTCGACCTATATAACCAAACGATAAAGGAGCGTGAACATAATGAGTAAGGAACCGAATACGCTGGTGAGCGAGGAAATGCCAAGTACGGATGGAAGCGGAGTGCAAATGGAAAAGGTTTCGGCAAAAGCGCAGACAGAAAGCGCCCTTTTTCCAACCTACGCAAGATACCCGCTTACACTCGTGAAAGGACAAGGAAGCTGGCTGTGGGACGATCAGGGCAAGCGTTATCTGGATTTCATGTCAGGCATTGCCGTTACCAATCTCGGCCATGCGCCTCAAGCAGTAGCTGAACGATTGAAAAAACAGATCGATGAATTGTGGCATGTATCTAATCTGTTTCATATTCCGGGGCAGGAACGGGCCGCTACCTTGTTGACAGCAAACAGCAGCGCAGATGCCGTGTTTTTCTGCAACAGCGGGGCCGAAGCGAACGAAGCTGCAATTAAGCTGGCGCGTCGTTACCACCAGAAGGTAAAGCAGACCGGTCGCTACGAAATCATTACGTTCACGCAATCCTTTCACGGACGGACGCTGGCAACCTTGACCGCTACGGGTCAGGACAAAGTTAAAGAGGGATTTTTACCGCTTCCTGCCGGGTTCAAAAGTGTTCCGCTTCATGATCAGACGGCGCTTGAAGCAGCCATTAGTGAGCACACGGCGGCAATTATGCTGGAAATGGTGCAGGCCGAAGGTGGCATGTATCCGGTAGACCCTGCTTTCGTAGATGTGATTACAAAGCTGTGCCGCGAGCATGGTTTGCTGCTGATCATTGACGAGGTACAAACAGGTATGGGACGGACGGGCAAACTGTTTTCCTTTGAGCATTATGGTATAGAGCCGGATATCTTTACATTGGCGAAAGGACTGGGCAGTGGTTTCTCTGTGGGTGCAATGCTAGGCAAAGGATATTTGCGTGAAGCGTTCACAGCGGGCAGTCATGGTTCTACCTTTGGAGGTACGCCACTTGCTATGGCAGCGGTTCAAGCTACTATTGAAACGATTATTGATGACAAGCTACCAGAACGTGCAGCTGAGATGGGAGATTACCTTTTCCATAGTCTGCAAAAGCAACTTGGAGATAGCCCTTTTGTAAAGGATATCCGTGGAAAAGGTCTGATGGTCGGTATTGAGTGTGCGGAATCGGTAGCGGAGCTTGTGTTGGCAGGACAGAAGAAGGGCATTCTGTTCATTACAGCAGGACCAAACGTGATTCGTCTGTTGCCTAACTTGTATGTAACGAAAGACGAAATAGATCAGGCTGTAACCTTGATTGCTGAATTGTTTCGGGAGCATTTGGCTTAGTGTAAAGGCCAAATTATCATAGACTAGAGTGTAAAAGGAGACGATAGCATGAGCCAGAGCGGCGCACTGCAGCAGATGAATTTGAAAGGACGGGACTTCCTGGAGCTGGACGATTACTCTCCAGAGGAAATCCAGTATTTAATTGATCTCGCCATTGAAATTAAGCGTAAGCACAAAAACGGGGAAACTTATCAGCCGCTAAAAGGGAAAACGCTCGGACTGATTTTCGAAAAATCCTCTACACGTACACGGGTATCTTTCGAAGTCGGTATGTATCAATTGGGCGGGCATGCCCTTTTCCTCAGCAAAAATGACATTCAACTGGGACGCGGCGAACCGATTAGCGACATGGCTCAAGTCATGTCACGTTATCTGGATGGCATTATGATTCGTACCTTTGGGCACGATAATGTGGTAGAGTTGGCACGTTATGCATCCGTTCCTGTGATTAATGGATTGAGTGATTTGGCGCATCCATGCCAAGTGCTAGCTGATTATCAAACCTTGTATGAGCAAAAGGGGAAGCTAAAAGGGCTCAAATTGGCTTACATCGGAGACGGTAACAATATGGCTCATTCCCTCTTAATTGGGGGAGCAAAGCTTGGAGTGCATGTGTCCATTGCAAGCCCAGTTGGATACGAGCCGGACCCGAGTGTGGTCGCAGCTTCCCGTGAAATTGCCAAACAGACAGGGAGTGAGATCGTTATAACCCAGAGTCCGCAGGAAGCAGTACAAGATGCGGATGCGATCTACACAGATGTGTGGGCGAGCATGGGGTTTGAGGAAGAGCAGAAGGAGCGGGAGCTTGCTTTTGCCGACTTCCAGGTGAATGAGGAGCTAGTCAAGCTGGCGAAGCCGGATTATTTATTCCTGCACTGTCTGCCTGCGCATCGTGGGGAAGAAGTAAGCGCAGGCGTAATCGATGGTCCGAATTCGGTCATCTTTGATGAAGCAGAGAATCGTCTGCATGCGCAAAAAGCGCTGTTAGTTGCTTTAATGGCATAAGGTTGATAGGTATTGATAGGTAAAGAAGATAAAGGCTAGAAGCATTCGGGGAGGACTTCAACAATGGCAAAAGAAAAAATCGTACTCGCATATTCCGGCGGTCTGGATACGTCGGTCATTCTGAAATGGCTCAAAGAAACTTATGATGCTGAAATCATCGCATTCACCGCAGATATCGGTCAAAAGGAAGAACTGGACGGTTTGGAGGAAAAAGCACTCGCTACAGGGGCTTCCAAAGTGTACATTGATGATCTGCGTGATGAATTCGCCAAGGATTTTATCTATCCGATGTTTCAGGCGGGTGCTTTATATGAAGGACAATATTTGCTCGGAACGAGTATTGCACGTCCATTGATCGCTAAGCGGATGGTCGATATTGCGATTGCCGAGGGAGCAACAGCCATTGCTCACGGGGCAACAGGCAAAGGTAACGATCAGGTACGCTTCGAGCTGAACGCGGCGGCGTTGACGCCGGATATCAAGGTGATCGCACCTTGGCGGCTGGAAGAGTTCCGCAATCAGTTCCCGGGCCGTGCAGAAATGATTGCCTATGCGGAAAAACACGACATTCCGGTAACTGCTTCTGCAGCCAAGCCATACTCCATGGACCGTAACCTGCTGCATATCAGCTATGAAAGCGGCGTGCTGGAGGACCCTTGGTTTGATCCAAGTGCTCCTGAAAATAAAGGAATGTTCTTGCTCAGCAACGCGCCTGAGGACGCTCCTGATGAAGCAGAATATTTGGAGTTGGAATTTGAAGCAGGTAACTGCGTCGCTTTGAACGGAGAACAACTAAGTCCATTGCAAGTGATGGAAAAACTGAATGAGCTCGGTGGCAAGCATGGTATCGGACGCGTGGATATGGTAGAAAACCGTTTTGTCGGCATGAAAAGTCGGGGAGTCTATGAGACGCCGGGCGGTACGATCCTGTTCACAGCTCACCGCAAAATGGAATCCATCACGATGGATCGCGAAGTTATGAATCTGCGTGATAGTCTGATTACCCGTTATGCTACCTTGGTTTATAACGGTTTCTGGTTCGCACCTGAACGTGTCGCTTTGCAGGCCCTGGTTTATGAGAGTCAGAAAAATGTCAGTGGTACCGTGCGTGTGAAGCTGTACAAAGGCAACGTTATCGGTGCAGGCGTTAAAAGCCCGGTTAGCTTGTACAACCCGGACATTGCAACCATGGAAGCCGACCCGACACAAGCCTACGATCAAGGCGATGCAACAGGCTTTATCCGCTTGAATGCTCTGCGTTTAAAGGTCAACGCGGGCGTAACACAAAATCATAAATAATGATGTAACCTAAAAAAATGTACGGGATGCGGGCCGTTCTTGTCCAAACGACGAGGGCGGCTTGTATTGCAGAGAGGGGATCATGCAATGAGTAAGCTATGGGGCGGACGGTTTACGAAGCAAACGAACAAGTTGGTAGAGGAGTATACGGCTTCTATCGGGTTTGATCAGGCATTGGCAGAAGAAGATATTCAAGGCAGTTTGGCTCATGTGGCCATGCTGGGAAAATGCGGAATTATTCCGCAGGAGGATGCAGACACGATCAAGGAAGGACTGCACACGGTCCTGGAGCGTATCCGCCGTGGGGAAATTGAATTTTCCGTTTCGGATGAGGATATTCACATGAATATCGAAAAAAATCTAATCGAGGCCATTGGTCCGGTCGGAGGTAAGCTGCACACGGGGCGCAGCCGTAACGATCAGGTAGCAACAGATATGCACTTGTATTTGCGTGGACGTGTGGTATCGCTGGTGGGTATGCTGCATGACGTACAAGCTGCATTAATCGGCCAGGCAAAGGATAATCTGGACACGATTGTACCTGGATATACGCACTTGCAGCGTGCGCAGCCTATTTTATTTGCACATCATCTGCTGGCGTATGTGTCTATGCTGGAACGTGATATTGACCGACTCAAAGACAGCTATAAGCGGATTAACGTGTTGCCGCTCGGTGCTGGCGCTTTGGCCGGGACCACTTTTCCGATCGACCGTCACTTTGTAGCCGAGCAGCTGGGATTTGATGGTGTATATGAAAATAGCCTCGATGCCGTCAGCGACCGGGATTTTATCGTAGAGTTCCTGGCTGGCGCCTCGCTGATTATGACGCATTTGTCTCGTCTAAGCGAAGAATTGGTGCTATGGAGTAGCACGGAGTTTGGTTTTGTCGAGCTGGATGATGCTTTTTGCACAGGCAGCAGCATTATGCCGCAGAAGAAAAACCCGGACGTACCGGAGCTGGTACGTGGTAAAACCGGACGTGTCTATGGAAACCTCGTGGGCTTGTTGACTGTATTGAAATCCTTGCCGCTGGCATACAACAAGGATATGCAGGAGGACAAGGAAGGGATGTTCGATACCGTTGCCACGCTGGAAGGAGCCTTGCAACTGTTCGCACCGATGATCGCCACGATGAAGGTGAACAAGGATCGTATGCGTCAAGCGGTCAATCAGGATTTTTCCAACGCAACGGATATTGCGGACTTCTTGGTCGGAAAAGGGCTTCCGTTCCGTCAGGCGCATGAGGTCATTGGCAAAACCGTACTGTATTGCATCCAGCATGGAAAATACTTGCTTGATCTGACACTGGACGAATTCCAGCAGTTTTCGGATCTGTTTGACGAACGTATCTATGAGGTACTTCAACCAGAAGCGGTAGTGAATGCACGGAATGTATATGGCGGAACCGCTACCGGACAGGTACAGGCAGCTATTGGGCGCAGTGAACAGCTCCTGGCGAATACATCAACATGGTTTGAAGGGCACAAGCCGAAAAATTAATCAGTAAAGAAAGATATTATTCTCTTGCATAGCAGCGGGATGCTGTGTAAAATCAAATTTTAAGGAATTAGCAATCTAAGTTTCAAAGGCACCGTTCGCGGTGTCTTTTGTGTTTTTTGGGGCATTAATTCATGGTTCTAAATGCCTATTAATACACTGGTGTGAAAGTTTCTAGAATTTACATTTTTGTATACTACACCTATGATGATTATGGTAGAATAGCACTAAGTTTTTCATCGAATTACCAATTCAATAGGACAAGAACTATATTCAATAAATAAATGTCAAGTTACTAGGGGCTCTTTTGATCAGGCGAATTTCATAAATGTGTAAATGAAGGGCTTGAATGAGAACATAGGTATGTCCTGGTTTTTTAGGAGAACGGTAAGTAAAAGCTCTAAAGTAGCGACGTAGCTGAAGGCAGAGTCGGGATGATCCAGGGAGGTATTATGAGAACTAAAAGGACGGCGCGTCAGTTAAAGAGCGCTTGGATCGGTTATCGCGCTTCTGAAGCCGATCAACTGATATCTTCATTGCATGAGGAACGGGTGCAAGCGGAGGAGTTACTGCGTGAGGAGCGGGAACTTTTCCACGCGGCGCTGGAACGGAAAAAGCAGCGGGATGCGGAGTTAAAGCAGCTGCTTGCGGATGCGCTTGCGGAAGAGCGGCGCTGGATTGAAAGGGCGGGAATTCATGGGTGACAAGCTTAGGTGGCAGGTTGGAGGAGTTTCAATTCGCCAAACAAAGAGAAGAATAAAAGAAGAGCGTCAGCGAATCGAACAACTGCAACAACAGCTAGAGGCTCAGCGGTCAGAGCAGGCCCCGGTGCTGTACAAGCTTGATTTTCATATCGAAGAGTTGGAACGGCGACTTCAGGATACAGAACTACGTATCCAGGCGATACAGAACGCCAATGATACAGCAGCAGCTGTGGAACAATTGCTGGATGAAGGGTTACAGGATGGACAGGTGCAGGAGGCTCAAGTCCAATATGCATCTGGGCAGGAACAGGTAGCGGCAGGAACCGCTATGGGCGCTGCTTCCAGTATCTCTGGTACGGAAGGCGAAGAGGCAGTAAGAGGAATGCAGAGCGGACGAAACGGCAAGGCCCGTCTGGGGGATCAACTGGTGGAGAACGGGATGATCACCCGTGATCAGCTGACAGATGCCATCCGCAACCAGAAGCGTTACGGTGGCAGGCTGGGCGATATTCTTGTAGAAATGGGCTTCATTACAGCCGAGCAGCTACAGGAACAGGTTGGCGGCGACGAGTCCAAGGAGCGCCTAGGCGATATGCTGGTTCGTTCCGGCTATATATTACCGGAACAACTGGAGCGCGCACTGGAGTTCCAGGCGAAGAGCGGCGGACTACTGGGAGACATCTTGCTGTCATTGCAAATGCTGGAACCTGCGGATCTGTACCGCGCGATTGCTACACAGAACCGAATCGGGCGTATTGGTGAGGAACTCGCGCTGGATGCGGCGTATAAACTACCCGAGCAAGTGGCGATGGCATATGGCGTGGTCGTCATCCATCAATATATGAACCGTTATATTGTGGCGGTCAGCGATCCACTGCCAGAAGAGCGACGCTTGAAGCTGGAGGAAATTTTGGGTATGCCGGTAGAGCAGGTGCTTGCTACGAAGGAAGAGATGGAGCAACTCTGGGGTAAAATCTACGGTGAAGAAATGATGCAGGAGAGCACGACCGGGCTATTGGAAAAAGAACCACACAATTCAGCACGGACGACCTTTACAAAGGGACAGCTCTGGGTGTTCGCGGCCATGGGTATGATTACACTGCTCGGTCTCCTCTGGAACAGTTGGAAAACAGTGTTGATCATCAATATGATGATTCAGCTGTTTTATTTTGCCATGACGCTATTTAAATTTGGCATCATTTATCTCGGTTCCCGACGTGGGGCGCAGCTTCGTTTCACGAAGGAAGAGGTTGACGCCATGGATGAAAAGAAACTGCCGATCTATACCATTCTTGTACCTATGTATAAGGAAGCGGGCGTGCTTCCGATGTTATTGCGGAATTTGGAGCAACTGGATTATCCAAAGTCCAAGCTGGATGTGCGGCTGCTGATTGAAGAGGACGACATAGAGACGATTGAGCTACTTCGGGAAATGAAGCTGCCGGCCTATTACACGACACTGGTCGTTCCAGACGGTTTGCCGAAAACCAAGCCGAAGGCATGTAATTACGGACTTATTCGGGCACGTGGCGAGTTTGTCGTGATTTACGATGCTGAGGATCGTCCCGACGCTGATCAGCTTAAAAAGGTCATTGCAGCGTTCGATTCACTCCCTGAGCATTATGCGTGTATTCAGGCGAAGCTCAACTATTTTAATAGTACACAAAATCTGCTGACCCGCTGGTTCACTCAAGAATACAGTATGTGGTTCGAGTTACTGCTACCGGGTATTATGCAGTTAGATACCCCAATTCCGTTAGGCGGCACATCCAATCATTTTCGGGTATCTGTATTAAAAGATATTAATGCGTGGGACCCCTACAATGTAACCGAGGATGCTGATCTGGGCATACGTCTGTATAAAGGCGGCTACAAAACTGCTATTGTCGATTCCCGCACATGGGAGGAAGCTAACAGCCGCGTGGGCAACTGGATTCGTCAGCGGTCACGCTGGATCAAGGGGTATATGCAGACATGGCTGGTTCATATGCGAAATCCGGTTAAGCTGGTGCGCGAAGTGGGCTGGAAAGGCTTTTTCGGCTTTCAGGTGATGATTCTGGCAACTCCGATGTTGCCGTTGCTGAATCCGATTTTTTGGGGGTTGCTTATTTTATGGTTTGGCTGGGAGTTGTCCTTTATTCCCAAGCTATTCCCGGGTTATGTGTATTACCTGGCCAGCGCGGAGTTTTATATCGGTAACTTTCTGTTCGTATTCAGTAATGTGGCCGGAATGTATTGGGTCATCGGGGAACTGGAAGAGCGCGGTGAACGAACATTTTCATACGCGATGGTCAAATACGGGCTACTCTCGCCGTTATATTGGGTACTTATGAGTATAGCTGCGGTGAAAGCCGCTTGGCAGCTCATTACCAAGCCGTTCTATTGGGAGAAGACCACGCATGGTCTGACCGATATGCACGACTTGGATGATACCCCGGCACAGTCCTCCTGAATATGAAGAAAGAAGGAGCAAGAATGGAGACAAAAACACCTTTTTTATCCGTCGTCATTCCCATGTACAATGAAAGCTCGCATCTCGAGCGGTCGCTTAAGGTAATTGATGGGTTATTGTCTGTTGTCACCTCACGCTATGAGCTCATCATAGTAGATGATGGTTCCAAAGACGATACGTGGCTTAAGCTGTCCGAATTGTCCCGTCGTATGCCCTCTTTGCTCGCGCTCCGGCTGAGTCGGAATTTCGGTAAGGAGCTGGCGTTGTGCGCAGGTCTGGAAAATGCCTCTGGCGATGCGATTATTGTCATGGACGGTGATTTGCAGCATCCTCCTGAAATGATTGGAGAAATGGTACGTTTATGGCAAAATGAAGGTTATGATTTGGTCGAATGTGTGAAAGAATTTCGGGGAGAAGAGTCGGTGGGCAAAAAGCTCGGAGCTTCTTTGTTCTACGCGACCTTGAACCGATTGACAGGCTTTAATCTCAAGGATGCCTCCGATTATAAGCTACTGGATCGACGAGTGGTGGATGCCTGGATGGCGATGCCAGAGCGGATGCCGTTTTTCCGCGGGATGACAGCCTGGCTAGGTTTCCGCAAAACCCAGATTTCATTCCGGGTGGCTCCACGCGAAGAGGGGCCAAGCCGCTGGAGTCCGTTAGGGCTGATTCGACTAGCAGCAGAAGCGATCGTTTCATTCTCGACAGTACCGTTGCGGGTAGTAAGTCTGATGGGCCTCATTTTTATGCTGATTTCAGTCGTATTGGGGATTCAGACCTTAATGCGCAAATTAACGGGTGACGCTGTGACCGGTTTTACCACTGTGATTTTGCTGCTCTTGATAATTGGCAGTGTACTCATGCTGTCGATTGGAGTGGTAGGAGAATATATTGCCGCCATATATCACGAAGTTAAAGCTAGGCCTCGCTATCTGATAGCAGATAAACGGGCGAATGCTGACCGATTGTGGGTGGACAGGGAGTTTAATCAACATGATCAGACGTTCATATCTAAAGTATCCAATCATTAAATACGGTATTGTGGGATTGCTGGGTACAGGTATCCATGTGGGTGTGCTTGTGCTACTGGTGGAGCTGTTTACGGTACCAGCAGTAATGGCTACTACAATCGGATTCGTAGTTACATTGCTCGTTTCGTATGTGCTGAACCGAAACTGGACGTTCGAGCCTACCGGCGAGAGAAGCCGCACCCAGTTTCTTAAATATTTATTGGTCTGTACCTGTGGCTTGCTCTTAAATGCCGCTCTGATGTACGTGACCATTCACTGGATCGGTTGGTCGTATCTGATCGGTGAAGTACTAACTACCATCATCGTGCCTGTTCATAATTATTTCTGGAACCGCTACTGGATCTTCTCCGTTCCGCAACAGCGTCAGAAAGAGGTTTCATGATTTTAAGAAAACACGGAAAATTTCTATCATTGTTTGCTTGTATTACTGCTCTTGAACTGGCCGTGGGCGTGTATTTTGCATGGTATCTTGGTTATATGCATACCGATGCGCTCAGTCGAGTGGCTAACGCATTTTATGTGCTATACAGTCGTGACCCACACTTGGGTGCTATCGGGTTTGTATGGAATCCCCTGCCCAGTTTGATGGAACTGATTGTGCTGTTGTTTTATCCTTTATTTCCAGTACTCGCTTCCCACGGGCTGGCGGCAGTGATTGTGAGCAGCCTGTTTGCAGGGGCCAGCGCGGCATTATTGTATGCGACGGGCAAACAGTTGGGGCTCCACGGTGCAACCAGCTTGCTGATTGCGCTATTATTTTCACTGAATCCATTTATGTTTCTGTTTGGCTTCAACGGCTTAAGTGACTCGCCATATATCTTTTTCATCCTGTTGACAGTGAGTCGATTTTGTATGTGGTTGAAGGATTGCAAGGCGGCGAATTTGATCGTATCCGGTTTTGCGCTTGCACTGGCTTTTTGGGTACGCTATGAAGCGGTTCCGCTTGGCGTTGCGATGGCTTTGGGTGTATTGCTGACGATCTTTTTTCTGCATAGGTGGCGTACAAACAGAGAGATGTTTAGAACGGAATTGTCTTTAAAAGAGCGCCTGTACAAGGTGGAAGCGACATGGCTTCTATTGTTGTTGCCACTTGTTTTTTCCGGTCTGCTGTGGCTCTTTTTTAACTGGATTATCATGGGCGATCCGCTTTACTTTTTACGCTCGCAATATTCCAATTCCACACAATCAGCGGCTTTGTTAGAGGATCAACGCTTTGTGGCCATGTTTGCCCACCCTGTGCTGATGCTAAAGTTTATCGGGCAACGAACCTTATGGTATGCTGCTCCGTTGATTGCCATTTTGCTCATACGTTTGTTGGACAAACGTCTGTTGAGTTGGAGCACGCTTACGCTATTAGCAATCTTTTTATCGGTGCCTGGACTTCAGCTTTTGCTGATGCTCAAGCACTCTTCTTTTGGGTGGTTCCGATATTTTATGTATGTGTTCCCGATTACGGTTGCCTGGTTGCCGTATGAGCTAAGTTTATTGAAGGGGAAAATGAGGGGGATCGGAATCTCTCTGGTAACAGCAGGAATGTTGGTAACAGCAGGCTTGTTATCCTACGCACTGACGAACCCCGCGATTGCAGCAGATGAACACAGCTATTTGACGCATAGTGGTAATGAAAGCTACGAACGTCAAATTATTGAGCGGAAAATAGCGCCGTGGCTGGATGAGCATTATGGTTCATCTCTCATTTTGACAGATTCTTATGCCGCCTATCCGATCATTTTGAGCAGCAAAATCCCGAAGAAGTTTATGATTACGAGTGATTTTGATTTTGGGGAATCTTTAATGGATCTGCCTGCTTCCAAGGTGGATTATGTCTTGGTCACGCGCTTGGTGGATGGGGTACCGCTGGATCAGGTAAATCGGAACTATCCTGATTTGTTCGAAAAGGGAGCGTCGTGGGCCTCACTGGTACATGACTTTGACGGGCAGTGGCGACTGTACAAAATAAAGCATGAAGAATCGAAATAATTATTATATTTTAGTGCATCGTAGCGGAGGGAAGAATACAGCTGTAGGGTGTGAGTGGGCTACAGCTGTATCGCCGCAAGAAGTTTGAGGGGGAACGAGAGGAATGTCCTTTCGCAAATGGTCTGCAAGCAGATGGATGGCTATAGGTCTGTTTGTATTTATACTTGCATTGGAGCTGTCTGCGGGCATCTATTTTAGCTATGTTCTGGGATATATGCACACAGATGCACTCAGTCGCGTAGCTAATGCATTTTATGTGTTGTACAGCCGCGACCCGCATCTGGGCGCAATCGGATTTATCTGGAATCCACTACCCAGTCTTCTGGAAATGGTGATTCTACTGCTGTATCCAATCTTTCCGGCATTAGCCACCTATGGATTGGCTGCTGTCATTCTTAGTGCTACCTTTTCCGCTTTGACCGCTATGCTGCTGTATCGGGCGGGGGTCAGAACAGGGCTTAGCTCAGGGATGAGCATCTTGCTGGCACTGTTGTATGCACTGAATCCGTTTATTTTACTGTTTGGTGCCAATGGGCTGAGCGATTCGCTATACATATATTTCATTATGATGACGGTGATTGAGTTTGCATTGTGGCTCAAGGATCGCATGACGGCAAGCCTGATTGTTTCTGGATTAGCGCTTGCCATGGCGTTCTGGACTCGTTATGAAGCGGTTCCTCTGGGCGTGGCAATGGCGGGTGGAGTGGTATTGGCGATCCTGTTTCTACATCGAAACATGGGCAGACGTGAGCTGGCCTTGCGAGAAAAACTGCACAAGGTCGAGGCAACTTGGTTACTGCTTCTGCTCCCGGTGGTCTTTTCCGGGCTGTTGTGGATTTTCTTCAACTATCTCATTATGGGGAATGCTTTTTACTTCCTGAATTCGGAGTATTCGAACACAGCCCAATCGGCAGAGCTGCTGAATGATGATAAGTTTGTAGAGATTTTCTCCAATCCGCTGGTGGCCTTGAAATTTATTGCTTCCAAAACACTCTGGTATTCGGTACCGTTGTTTGCTATTCTGTTCATTCGTCTGTTAAGTGGGCGCTTGTTCCGATGGGGAACACTGATTATTTTGCTGCTGTTCCTGTCGGTGCCGGGGTTGCAATTTTTACTCATGATGAAGCAATCTTCGTATGGGTGGTTTCGTTATTTTATGTACGTGTTCCCAATTACTGTAGCTTGGTTGCCCTATGAGCTGAGCCAGCTTCAGGGACGATGGCGGAGGGCAGCCTTTGGCCTGGTATCCGTCAGTCTGCTGCTTACCGCTGGATTACTTTCCTATGCGTTGACTCGCCCGGATATTGCACCGGATGAGAACAGCTTTCTCACACGAACGGGTAATGTGAACTATGTGAGACAGGAGTCAGATCGTAAGATTGCCGTCTGGTTGGATGAGCATCTGCCGAAGTCTACCATTATGACCGATTCGGCTTCAGCCTACACCATGATTGTCTACAGCCAATATCCCAAACGCTTCCTGATCACCAGTGATTATTCGTTCAATAAGGCATTAAGTTATCCGCAGGATAACCATGTGGATTATATCCTTGTACCTAAGATCATGTCAGGCATGCCACTGAGTAAAATCAACATGGTATATCCGAATTTATATGAAAAAGGCGCTCCATGGGTCCAGCTTGAACGTGAGTTTAACGGTGAGTGGCGCTTGTACAAGGTGCTACCCAAGTCACTAACTAAAGCCTCTCCCTCGACGGAGACCACGACAAATCCGTAATGTGCATAATAAATCCCCGGAGCCTATCCCTTCGCCATGGTGCGATGAGGGAAGCTGCGGGGATTTTTTTAACCTGTTTAGTGCTCTTTGAGTGGTAGCCACGCCAGTACATCCTGAATTTTCGCGTCCCAGTATCCCCATTCATGAGCCCCAGGACCTTCTTCGTAGGTCAGCGGAACTCCGGTAGTATTACATGTTTCACGGAAAGTCCGATTTCCCTTATATAGGAAATCCTCCGTGCCGCAGCATTGGTAAAGCCGGGGAAGCGAGGTCCCCAAGGCAGCATGACGTTGTAACAGTTCCAGCAAGTCGTGATCCGTTCCACGTATTTCATCTGGACCAAAAATGTTAAGCCACTCCGCTGGACTCATCGCATTTTGCATAGGATCGGTGCGTGATGCGTGTAAATCCATGACTCCCGAAAGGCTGGCAGCAGCTGCAAAACGCTCTGGATGCTGGAGTGCCAGTTTGAAAGCACCATATCCACCCATAGAAAGCCCGGCTACAAAATTGTCTTCACGCTTGTCGGACAGAGGAAAGAATGAACGTGCCAAAGATGGCAATTCTTCACTGATAAAGGTCCAATAAGCCGCTCCTTGCTCCATATTCGTATAGAAACTCCGATGTACCTGGGGCATGACGACAGCTAGGCCCAATGAGGCGACATAGCGTTCAATGGAGGTTCGACGCAACCAGGTTGAATCATCGTCCGACAGGCCATGCAGCAAATATAGCGTCGGATGTGGCCCGGTTCCTTGCTTGCCCTCCAGTCCGATTTGCGAACGGGTTGCCTGAGGAAGAATAACATTCATGGATGTGCTCAAACCTAGAACTTCCGAATAAAACTGACATTGAATAAGAGCCATAAGAAGACCTCTTTTCTTAGGGTTTTGTGACCTCATTGCGGTGTTCCAGCATATGACCGAGTATTCATTCAGTATATCTTAGCCTGTCTAAATATACATATCCAAGTGAATAACTAGGTATTAAGTCCCGTTTCTTATTTATCCTACATTAGGTGGGGGTATGGTTATATGGGACGATTTTTTTAATTTGGGGGTTATTTGGGTTTGATTTCTGGTAAAGTGTTTAAAAAAGAATGATGAATCCAATCAGAGGAGGAATTTATAGCATGGGAAAAAAGTTAAGAAACACAGTTACAGGTGTATTGAGTACAGGTCTTATTCTTAGCGCATTCAGCGCAGCGGCAGCTGCTCCCCAAACTACAAGCGGACATTGGGCAGGAGATCAGGTGCAACGCTGGTCAGCCACAGGACAATTGGACGGAGCGGTGAAACCGGATGCGGCAATCACACGTGCAGAATTTATTGTTCTTCTGAATCGCAGCTTGGGAACGTTCACACAGGAAACTCCAGCAGTGACAGACGTAACATATGCGGGTGGTGTGAAAGTAAACGGTAATGGAAGCAGAACGTTCACAGATGTTCCAGCTTCTCACTGGGCATACAACGAGCTGACAAGTGCCGTGAATGCAGGCTACATAAGCGGCTATGCAGATAACAAGCTCAAACCAAATGGTAAGGTAACACGTCAAGAGGCTGCGGCTATCGTAGGCAAAGCTATTGGACTGACTGCGGGTAACGCAGCAGATGTTACTAAATTCATTGACTCCGACAAAATTGGATCTTGGGCGAAGAAAAGTGTAGCGGCAGCTGCGGAGCAAAAAATCATCAACGGTTATCCGGATGGTAAATTCCAGCCACTGAAGTCGCTGACTCGTGCAGAGGCGATTGCTATTCTGGACGCTGCTTCCGGTTACAACCTGAGCTCTGTCGATAATCTGACGACGACTCCTGGTGGAACGGTGACGGACTCCACATACAGCAACGTGACAGATTCCACTTATGGTAACACGTCAACTACTTCTGGCAGCGAAACAGGAGATAGCAGCACAAGTACCAGCACAGATAGCACGACTACGGACAACTCTACAACAATAGATACCAACACAGATACAGACACAACTACGGATACGACTACAGATAGCACTACAGACACAGCTACTGACGCAGTAGCAACTACGGAAGCTCTGAAAGTCAACAATGTGTATGATGGAGAAGGTACAATTACGGGGACAGCTAAAGCAGGTTCCACAGTAACCGCCTATTCCAACGAACTGCCTATCGGTAGTGCAGTAGCCAAAGATGATGGCACATTTAGTATCAGTGTGCTTGCTCAAAAAGCAACGGTTAGGCTGGTAATCAAAGCTGAAGATGCAGACGGTAACGAAAGTGAGCCTGTAGAAATTTCTGTTTTGGGTAAACGCAGCGAGTAATTTATAGCTAAAATCCCCCTTTCACTCTGCCTGGAACAAGTCCAGCCGACAGTGGAAGGGGGATTTTTCGTTTATTCGCTTATACCGTCCTCGACAATAGATTTCTCGGGTTCACGTGTTTGTGGCTCAGACGATGTGCCACCGCCATAACTAGCTATAATGCGTTGCTGCGCTCGATACGTATCGCGGCTGATTCGGGTGCGATCTACAGTTTTTCCGTCTACCTTTTTTACCCGGAATGTTTCTACCACATACCCTTCTTTGCCTTGCCGAAGTACTTGATAGAAGCCGGGGGAAAGTGAGTCATTACGGAGTCTCTTCTCTGGTATGGGAAGTACGCGAACCGTATGGGATTCCAGTTCATACGAAACATTGGATGGAAATGTACCAAAAAATTTAACAGTAAGCGTTCGGTTTTGGACAGCGGCACGAAGCAGTAAATGCTTGCCTGTATTGTTTCTAAAACGAAAATTAATGGACCCTGTAGCAAAAGTCGCATCCTGACCTTTGGGCAGGTAGCTGACTGGCAAAGAATGGTTGCGGCGCTCAACAATGTCCAAGCCGACTCGCAGCGCTGCATTATACACCGTGCTGGATACCTGACAAATCCCGCCGCCTATGCCGGACTCCAACTGACCGTTGACGATCACTGGAGCTTCACGAAAGCCATGAGTGCGCTCAGCCTTGGCGATCAATTGACCGTAGTCGAATATGTCGCCTGGCTTAAGAATTAGACCATCAACGGTGCTTGCCGCTGAATTAACGTTATACACGCGTCCTTCCGAGCTACTGCCGAGACTGGTGGAGAACTGTACGATTTTGCGCTCAATCCCTTCGTTCCGTAGACTGTCCACCGAAATTTTCGGTTCCAGCTGACGGAAAGGTAATTCCACTCGTACGGGCTCTTCCGAAGCGGTAAAATCCTTGGGCAGCGCCTTATCTAGTGCAGCGTCCAATCTGGGCCAATCTAGGCGTCGGGCAGAGCGCCCTGGAATATAACGAACCTGATCATTCCCGTCAATCTGACGCACAGCATTGATAGGCATGCCGTATCGTTGCTCCTCCCAATCGGCTCCGAATCGGGCCCTTAATATCTCCTCCTGTCGGAAAGATATGATAGACCATTCTTTTTCGAAGCTAAAACGTGTCTGCACACGAGTCCATAGATGCTCCGAGCTGAGTGCCTTCACGGCATTCCGAAATGCCTCCGCTTTATAATGAATTCCTGCTTCCCCAAGTGTAAGTTTTATATCCTGTGCACTGCTGTCACTGTCCGTCAGAAGCAGTCGACGTTGCTTCAATGCATCCAATTTTTTATCCACCAGCCGAAGAGCGGCTGTGTGATCCATGCTTCCTACGTTCATTCCTCCGACCCTCACTCCCTCCGGCAGCGTTTGTCTGTCGGCGTACAGATGAAGTCCTCCCCACAACATGGCCAGCGCCAGAACACCAGACCATATCCAAATGACAGATAAATGAATTTTTTTCATAATGCAGATGTCTCCTGTCTGATAAGCTTGATAGCGATTCGTGTGCCATAATATTCATATATATGTGCCAAAAGCAGAAAACTTTCGGTACTATTTAGGTAACAAATTTGTTACAATGATAAACGGTATGATGAAATAGAGAAGTTTTTAAAGGAAATGCATGGAATATGTCGAATGGATATTAGGTTATGCGTAATATGATTAAGCAACGGGAAGTGATCGAGTGATTGAAATGCAGGATGTGTGGAAGACCTATACTAACGGAACCCACGCACTTCAAGGAGTATCGGTCAGAATTGACCGTAATGAATTTGTATACGTAGTCGGCCCGTCTGGAGCGGGGAAATCGACTTTTATGAAGCTTATTTATAGAGAAGAAGTACCTACCAAGGGGCAAATTTCAGTTAATGGTTTTAATATTGGGAAGCTTAAGCAGCGTAAAATTCCCTACGTTCGTCGTAACATCGGAGTCATTTTTCAGGATTTCCGGCTTTTGCCGCGTTTGACGGCTTATGAGAATGTGGCTTTTGCTATGGAAGTTATTGAAGCTCCCAAGAAGCTGATTCGCAAACGGGTACCAGAAGTGCTTGAACTGGTTGGCTTGAAAACAAAAATGAATCGTGAGCCTGCCCAGCTTTCCGGTGGGGAGCAACAGCGTGTAGCAATTGCACGGGCGATCGTGAACAATCCTTCCGTGATCATTGCCGATGAACCTACGGGTAATCTGGACCCCGAAACATCCTGGGAGATCATGCAGTTGCTGGACGAAATTAATTTTCGGGGTACGACTATTGTAATGGCGACCCACAATAAGGACATCGTGAACTCCATGCGTAAACGTGTCATTGCCATTGAAAATGGCAACATCGTAAGGGATCAGGTAAGAGGGGAGTACGGATATGACTTTTAACACCTTCTTACGTCATGTGCGGGAAGGTTTCAAAAACATATTCCGCAATGGCTGGATGTCCGTGGCATCCGTCACCTCGATTATTGTGTCATTACTTATATTGGGCGTATTTATCATGCTGGTGCTCAACGTCAATTCCCTGGCTGATCAGGCAGATAGTCAGGTGGAGGTTAACGTATTTCTGGAGCTAAATGTAGAGCAGAACATGCGTGAAACGCTGCAAAAGGAAATTGCGGCGATGCCGGAAATCAGCAAAACGACCTTTGTGACTAAAGCTCAGGGTTTGGAGGAGCTGCGTAAAGATTTGGGAGACAGCGGCAAGGAGCTGCTGGAGGGCTTTGACAAGGACAGCAATCCACTCCCGGACAAAATTGTGGTAGAGGTAATTGAACCAACAACGGTTCCATTTGTGGCCGAAAAGATTGAGAAGCTGAATACGTTGCATCCTGAGAAGCCGATTTTAAAGGTTCGTTATGGTAAAGGCACCGTAGAGACGCTCTTTACGATTACGAAGCTCATTCGTAATGTAGGCTTTATATTCGTCGCCGGACTGGCGATCATGTCCATGTTCCTTATCTCGAATACGATTCGAGTGACCATATTGGCACGACGCAGAGAGATTGGCATT
This sequence comes from Paenibacillus sp. S29, assembly GCF_049319765.1. Taxonomy (NCBI): domain Bacteria; kingdom Bacillati; phylum Bacillota; class Bacilli; order Caryophanales; family Paenibacillaceae; genus Paenibacillus; species Paenibacillus sp. S29. The sequence continues at coordinate 660,907 of NZ_JBMOUI010000001.1, forward strand.
ATGAAGCTGGTCGGTGCGACCAACTTTTTTATACGCTGGCCGTTTTTTATCGAAGGTGCGCTTATCGGTCTCATTGGTTCCTTGATTACCGTAGGTATTTTATTTACTGGCTATCAGCGTTTGCTCACAGCCGTACAGGGTGATATAGCTCTGAATATGTTGAAGCTTATGCCACTTGAAGGCATTTGGATTCAGTTGAGTGCATTGCTGATTATTTTGGGGATGCTGGTCGGAATTGTTGGCAGTACCCTGTCCATGCGCAAGTTCTTAAAAGTATAAGAAGCGCTGGTTGGACGTCGTGGTCGATATCAATTAGAACGGGGAAGCCCGGTGTTATTTTGCGATAAAGGATGGGGAGTGCAAGTTGAAAAAAACAGGATCTGTGTTGGCCGCTACCTTGGTAGCCGCATTGCTAATCCAGCCTTCTGACGGATATGCCAAAAGCATGAGTGAAATCAATTCGCAGCTGAACCAATTGGAAAAGCAGGCCCAATCTGCCAAGCAACAACAGGAAAAGGCTGCTCAAGATAAACAGTATGCCCAACATTACAAAAATAAAACCGTGCAAAACCTGAAAATTGTGCTTGCTCAGATTAACAGCGTCAGTGATCAGCTGACTCGTGTTGCGGTTCAGATTGATCAAACGGAAGATAATCTGCGTGCGACTAAAAAAGATTTAGCCGAGGCCATTGATCGTATCCAGTCACGGGAAAAAATGCTGGAAACCCGTGTGCGCTTGATGTATACGGATGGAACCGTCTCATATATGGACGTGCTTATGTCTTCGTCCAGTTTTAGTGACTTTCTCAGCCGGGTAGATTCCCTGAAAACGATCGTGGAACAGGATCAAATCCTGTTGGACGAGCATAAAAAGGACAAGGCATTGGTCGTAAGCAAGAAGAAACAGCTGGACACGGAATATAAAAATGCCAAGAAGCTGTATGCGCTCAAGCAGGACGCTAAGGCAGAACTGAATTCGAAAGAGAAAGAGAAGCAAAGACTGATTTCCAATTATGATCATGATATTGCTGAGTCAGATGAAATCAGCGAAGAGCAAAATGACATGCTGGTAGCACTCGCTAACAAACGTGTGGGTCTGGTGCAGGAGAAGAACAAGCTTAGAGCGGAGCAGGCTGCCAAAGCAGCACGTGCTAGAGCGGCTGCACGTGCGGCTGAAGCCAAACGATATGCATCTTCATCCTCAGGTGCCGCCTCGAATTCCAGCCATGCGGCAGCCAGCACGTATACAGGCGGAACGGGTACATTGGCTTCGCCTGTATCCCATTACCGACTTTCATCTACTTTTGGCATGCGGGTACATCCGATTACTGGCAAGCTTAAAGGCCACACAGGTGTTGATATGGCGGCTCCGCAGGGAACCGATATTCATGCAGCCGAAGATGGTGTTGTCATTGTTGCCGAATGGTGGAGTGGCTATGGAAACACAGTTGTGATTGACCATGGAGACGGACTATGGACCCTATACGGACACATTCGCAATGGCGGTACGGTGGTTCATACCGGGCAGACTGTGAAACGTGGTCAAAAAATTGCAGAAGTTGGTTCGACGGGCAATTCCACAGGACCTCACTGTCATTTTGAGGTGCGCGAAAATAACAAACCTGTAAATCCGATGAACTATTTATAGTAGATAAGGTAAGCCCTATTTATAGCCATTACGGTTGTAGATAGGGCTTTGCTGTAATGGTTAATATCCGATGAAGAACATGTGCATTGAGACACAGAGTAGGATACAATTAACATATTCCGTACAAGCTAGACGTATACTTCGTGGATGGACATGCGTTGTAAGGCAATAGGATACAAGATAATGAGAAGGCGGTGGACGATTAGATGTTGAAAAAAAGTACAGCGATACTCTTGATGGTGATCGGGCTGCTTGGCGGCAGTCTGCTCACTTTTGCCTATACTGGAACGACTACAGTAGGGAACAGCGCTCTGGGCGAAGGACTGCTGGCGAGTGTGACAGGTAGCAGTTCTACCTCCAGAAGTGATATCCGCAAAATTGAGACGGCGATGGACTTGATTCAGGGACAATATTATCAGGATGTGGATCGTACCAAGCTGGTGGATGGCGCCATCAATGGTATGATGGAGTCGCTCGGTGACCCGTATTCCTCTTATATGGGTAAAGAAACCGCACAACAATTCGAGCAATCCATAGAAGGTTCTTTTACCGGGATCGGAGCTGAAGTAGCAGCGGAAAACGGGAAAGTAGTTGTAGTCACGCCAATTAAAGGCTCCCCGGCAGAGAAGGCAGGATTACGCTCTAAGGATATTATTTTGTCTGTTAATGGTGAAACACTGGACGGATTGGATCTAAACAAGGCTGTTTCCAAAATCCGTGGACCTAAAGGCAGTCAGGCGAAAGTCAAAATTCAGCGCAGTGGCTCTCCTGATCCGCTCGAATACACGATTACCCGTGACAACATTGATATGGAAACTGTAACGGCTCATATGGAAAGCGACGGTGTAGGCGTCATCACGATCACCCAGTTCTCCTTGAATACAGCAGAACGTTTCAAGGAAGAGTTAGCGAAGCTCGAAAAACAAGGGCTTAAAGGGCTCGTCATTGACGTGCGTAATAATCCGGGCGGCGTGCTTTCCGTAGTCATTGATATTGCACAGCAATTTGTACCTTCTGGCAAAACGATTGTACAAGTGGAAGACAAGAATCAGAAGCGTGAAGAAGAAAAATCCAAAGGTTCACGCAAAAATTATCCTGTGACTTTGCTAATGAATAAAGGTAGCGCAAGTGCATCCGAAATTCTGGCAGGTGCTCTCCAGCAATCAGCGGGTGCCGTGTTGATCGGGGAAAATTCCTTTGGTAAAGGTACTGTACAAACCAGCTATGACAAGCAAATGGGTGACGGTAGCCTGCTCAAAATCACGATTGCCAAATGGTTAACGCCAAATGGAACGTGGATTCATAAAAAAGGGATTAAGCCGAATATTGCGGTGGAACAGCCTGAATACTTCACAGCAGCACCGCTGAACAAGGAAAAGTCCCTGAAATACAATATGAATAGCAGTGATGTGAAAAATGCACAAATCATTCTACAAGGCTTGGGTTACAACCCAGGTCGCGAGGATGGCTATTTTGACAAAGTAACTGAAAGCTCTGTTATTGCTTTTCAAAAACAAGCGAAGCTGACGGCTAGCGGCATCATTGATGCGAAGACAGCAGCAGCGATGGAAGCCAAGCTGATTGAGAAAATTCGTGATCCGAAAAATGATAATCAACTCAAGCAGGGGATTGAAGAGATTCGGAAGGAAATGAAGACAAGCGTAGCGAAATAATAGTGAGGCTACAACAAGGGGGCTGGAAACAGCCTCCTTTTATATTGGGATTTATTTGCAGTCTGTCGGTTTGTCTTCCCTACGTTGGCAATTTCATATAGAATAAATGGATATGAAATGTACGTGATCCGCTATACAGCGGGCCAGGGGCATAAGGAGTGTGAATGGACTTGGAATGGGCATTACAATGGGGATGGAGCGTCTTAAATGCTTGCTTGTACCTGCTTTTGCAGCCGTTTTATTATATCTCAATACTCATTGTAGCACTTGGTTATCGTCGGCAAATGCTGCTGGAGCGCAAGCTATTTCATACCAAAATGCATAGCTGGGCTTCAGAGACCTGGCGTGTCGTATGGAGTGGTTTGCTTGCTGGAATGGCGCTATCTGCTCTGGGAATGTTCGTCAGCGTGCATCTGAACTCGGCTTCCATCGTATGCCTGTGGGTAGCGACATTACTGCTCATGCTGGTACGCGTCCGTTACCTGTGTCTCGCTTATTCGGTAGGTCTGCTAGGTGTGGTTCAATTTTTCCTAAACGTGGCCAGTGGCTGGCAACCTGGAGGAGCGCTCGGAACATCAGTAGCAGCTATCCGCGGATTGGATATTCCAGCACTGTTGGTGTTGGTCGCCGTGCTGCATGTGGCTGAGGCGCTGTTGGTTCGCTGGCAAGGGGGGAAGGCGGCCACTCCGCTGTTTGTCGAGGGCAAACGGGGAAGATTGGTTGGCGGCTATCGTATGGAAGACCTCTGGCCCATTCCGTTGTTGTTGCTGGTACCGACCCAGGGAGGATTTACGCTTCCCTGGACACCTTTGTTCGGCGGTGATGCCGGAACCGGGTATATGCTGGCAGCCTTGCCAGTCCTGATGGGCTTCAGCAGCGTGACGCTAGGCCAGCTACCACGACAGAAGGCGGTACTTACTTCGAACCGTTTGCTCCTGTACAGTGTGGCTTTACTTCTGCTGAGCTTGCTGGCTGCATGGTGGAGTCCGCTGATATTGTTAGCAGCGTTATTCTCCTTTCTGGCTCATGAGGCGCTGATCTGGTATGGTAATATAGAGGAAAGTCGTCTTAGCCCGATGTTTGTCCATCCGGAGCAAGGGATGCGTGTTCTCGCTGTGCTGCCAGACAGTCCGGCGACAGCCATGGGCATACTGCCGGGCGAGGCCATTTACCGCGTGAATGGGATTGTTGTGAATACCCGTGCCGAGTTACACCAAGCCTTGCGGATCAACTCTGCTTTTTGTAAGCTGGAGGTACGCAATCTGCAGGGCGAGAGCAAGTTTGTGCAGCGAGGCATGTACGATGGCGATCATCACCAGCTAGGGGTTGTGCTTGCACCTGATGCAGACGCGAGCTGGGCCGTATCCATACAGCCAGCCTCCATCTACCGGATTGTTGCCATGCACATAGGCGCACGCCAACGTAAAGCTGGACAGGCATCGCAGGCAGAGAAGGCACATTTGGATACCATGGACAAATAGATGTTACAACAAGAGGGTAGTCATTATTTGATTAGAGTCGAATAAGACTACGCTCTTTTTATATGCCGACAGTAGCCTGCTTGAAATCAATATTCTGATCGGTATACAATGAATATGTAATAAGAAGCGTTGATGAACCGAATGCCTATCATGTGTGTCAAGCAGGGAGAGGAAAAGATGAACGCGATCCACTTTATTCGAGAGTACATCAGGCATCCACGCAGCGTAGGCGCTGTTATACCCAGCTCAAGACAGTTGGCCAAACAAATTGCCACACCGATTTACTTTGACAAAGCATCGTGCATTATTGAATATGGTGCAGGAACCGGTGTGTTTACGCAAGAGCTTATTTTGAACAAGCGTCCAGAAACGCTACTTTTAGTGATTGAAGCTAATGAATCGTTTTACAAAACGCTACAAAGCAAGTACGGACACTTGGAGAGGGTACACATTATTCATGGATCGGCTGAGCATGTAGCTCAGTATATACGACAGTATGAGGTCCCAAAGGTGGATTATGTCGTGTCAGGGCTCCCTTTCACCAGCTTGCCCGCTGCATTATCCAGCCTTATTTTGGGACAAACGGCTGAGGTTTTGGGCCAGGAAGGCAAATTTATTACGTTCCAGTACAGCAAGGTCAAACACAACTTTTTCCGCACCTTTTTTGCTGACATTCAGATTAAAAAGGTAAACTGCAATGTTCCGCCCGCTTATGTGTTCACTTGCAGCCTGTAACTTTGCAGCTATGTAGAGGATTAGAATAAATACGAATGTGAATATACGGATGATTATGAGAAGACTTGGTCAGCGTCATTGAGATGCTGAAACGGTCTTTTTTTGTTGTGCACTTTTATGGATATATAAGAAGGGGATATGTTAAAAAGCAAAATTCATTTAAGGAATCATATTTTAAAATGGGGCTTAACCTATATATTACATAAGATGGAACCTGCTAGATTTTTGTAAGATTCATGATAAATCTGAACTTTTGTTAAAGGAGATTTATATATGGTAAAACCGCTGATATTCATGCGTTGGTGTGAGTACTATGAGTTAAGTGACCGTGAGACGGATTTTGTATCTTTTTTTATGATGAATTTCTCGGCTGCCCGTTCAGGCAATCAACCGAAGCTTAGGGAGCAGTTTGTTGAAATTCAGAAAAAAACCTTCCCTGAATACCCGTTTGATATTACCCCGGAAGAACTGGATTACTCCAAATTCGAAGGCTTGATGAAGCAAGTGTTGAAAATTCATTTTGACACGGCCGAGCTGCTATACTCCTTTTATCTCCAAAAACTGTGCGCACCTTTGGCAGAATACATTTTATCCACTGGAGAGTCAGAGCCTGCACGCATCTATTATAAGCTTATTCAAAAGGATAAAGTGCGCTAGGGAAGACGAGTGTGGATGAGCAAGAGCTATTGGGATACCTCAAGCTATATGGTTATTTAAGAAATTAATACTAGCTAATTAAAACAATAGTTAAAAATGTCAATATACCTTTGTGTTAAGGTGATATTATAAATTCCAGTTTCAAAGAAAGAGGGTGTTGTTTTCGGCTGGAACATTTCAAGCACGGATATGACGCTGCAACGGAACGATAAGCTCGTTTGGGGACAGGGAAGGGGCCTTAAAGCCTCAAGGAGGGGCATTCGTATGGGTGCCGCTCCTTTTAAATTGAAGGGAGGAAGAGGCATGAAGGGGAAAAATTGCAGGGGTATTTTGTCCAAGCGTTCCAAATGGCTGCCGATCGTTATGGCATGCACGATTATAGCAGTGGGGGCTGTACCGGCTCCAGCTGTAGTTCACGGTCAAACGGCAAAGACTGTTACTATTAAGGTCGATACATCCAAGGATCGTAAGCCCATTAGTCCTTATATATACGGTACGAATCAGGACTTGGCCGGAGATGAAAATCTGACTGCCAGACGACTTGGTGGCAATCGAATGACCGGATATAACTGGGAAAACAATATGTCCAATGCAGGAAGCGACTGGATGCAGTCCAGCGATAGCTATTTATGCGACAACGCCGGATTGACAAAAGCCGAATGTGAAAAGCCAGGTGCGGTGGCAACCTCGTTTCACGATCAATCGCTGAAGCAGGACACATATTCTTTAGTCACACTGCCGATGGCCGGTTATGTGGCCAAGGATGGAAACGGAAGTGTGCAGGAAAGCGAAAAGGCTCCTTCCGCTCGGTGGAATGAGGTCGTAAACGCCAAAAATGCGCCGTTTCAATTGCAGCCTGATCTGAAAGACAATCAGGTTTATGCGGATGAATTCGTCAACTTTTTAGTGAAAAAGTATGGCTCTGCTTCAACAAAAACAGGTGTGAAAGGATACTCGCTCGACAATGAACCCGCTCTCTGGTCGCATACGCATCCGCGCATTCATGGTGAAAAGGTCGGAGCGAAAGAGTTGGTAGAGCGGTCGGTAAGTTTATCCAAAGCCGTTAAGGCGGTTGACGCGGGTGCGGAAATTTTTGGGCCCGTCCTTTACGGTTTTGGCGCCTATAAAGATCTTCAAACTGCACCTGATTGGAACTCTGTAAAAGGCAACTACAGCTGGTTCGTGGACTATTACCTGGATCAAATGCGCCTCAGTTCGCAAGCTGAAGGCAAGAGATTGCTGGATGTTTTCGATGTGCACTGGTATCCCGAAGCGATGGGTGGAGGCATACGAATTACGAATGAGGTAGGCAATGACGAGACGAAGAAGGCCAGAATGCAGGCGCCTCGTACCTTATGGGACCCGACCTACAAGGAAGATAGCTGGATCGCTCAATGGAACAGTGAATTCTTGCCTTTACTGCCTCGATTAAAGCAGTCGGTGGATCAGTATTACCCGGGAACCAAGCTGGCTTTGACTGAGTATAGCTATGGCGGCGAAAACGATATTTCCGGCGGTATCGCTATGACCGATGTGTTGGGCATCTTGGGCAAAAACGACGTTTATATGGCAAACTACTGGAAGTTAAAGGATGGTGCCAACAACTACGTTAGTGCCGCTTACAAGCTTTATCGCAATTATGACGGAAAAAGCTCTACTTTCGGTGATATCAGCGTTAATGCGCAAACGTCGGATATTGTTAATAGCTCGGTGCATGCTTCCGTAACGGATGCATCCTACAAAGAACTGCACCTCGTTGTCATAAATAAAAGCATGGACAGTGCATTCGACGCCCAATTTGATCTTTCCGGTGAGACGACTTACGGTTCCGGTAAAGTATGGGGCTTCGACAAAAATAGCTCACAAATTAAAGAAGCAGCGCCAATTACGCAAATTTCAGGCAACCGCTTTACCTATACAGTACCGCCTTTGACGGCTTATCACATCGTCTTGACTGCTGGCAATGATACGTCTGTGCCACCTGTGGAAGGTCCTGAAAGCTTTGCGCTGAGGGCTGAGGCTGGCGATGGGAAAGTCGATTTATCCTGGGACGCTTCCAGCGGAGTTGTAAGTTACAGTGTACAGCGGGCAACGTATGAAAACGGTCCTTTTGCTGCTGTAGCATCCAACTTGGTCGAAACGTCTTATACGGATACGAACGTAACGAACGGCACTTCTTATTATTATAAAATAACCGCACAAACAAAGGCGGGAACGAGCGAATCCAATGTTTTGAAAGCGGTTCCGCGAACGCCTGTAGACGGACCGGATCGCTATGAAGCCGAAGATGGCACGCTGAAGGGAACCATTGTGGAATCCAGCGGAACCGGCTTCTCTGGTACTGGTTATGTAACTAATTTCCACAATGCAGGGGATTCCCTGACGATGACGATCCAGGCAGAGGCGGCAGGCTTGTACAATCTTACAATCGGCTACCGTTCGCCTCATGATGATAAACGCACCAACTTCTCTTTAAACGGCAAAGCGTTTGGCGAGCTGATACTTTCGAAATCGGCTGATTTTAAAGAAACTTCCGGAGGCAAGCTTCTGTTGAATGCAGGGGCGAACACGATCGGTTTTGAAACAGGCTGGGGCTGGTATGATATCGACTACGTCAAGCTGGAGCCAGCTGCTGACCGTCCACCACATGCGGTCACCAAAACGCTCACCAATCCGAATGCGACGGTAGAAGCAAGAGCATTGATGAACTATCTGGTTGATCAATACGGGAAGAATATGCTTTCCGGTCAAGAGGAAATAACCGAAATTGATTGGCTTCAAGCCAATGTAGGTAAAAAGCCGGCTATTGCGGCGCTTGACCTGATTGACTATTCGCCAAGTAGAGCGGAACACGGTCTTAGTTCCACAGAGACGGAAAAGGCGATCGAATGGGATAAGCAAGGGGGCATTGTTACCTTTGCATGGCACTGGAACGCGCCGAAAGGTCTGATCGATACGCAGGGAAAAGAATGGTGGAGAGGCTTCTATGCCGATTCGACTACATTCGATATAGAATATGCGATGAACAATCCAGAGTCCGAAGATTATAAATTGCTTATTCGGGACATCGATGTGATTGCAGGGCAATTGAAGAAGTTGCAGGATGCGAAAGTTCCTGTGCTGTTCCGTCCTTTGCACGAAGCGGAAGGGAAATGGTTCTGGTGGGGCGCCAAAGGTCCTGAGCCTGTTAAAAAATTATATATTTTGATGCACGATCGTTTGACTAATGTGCACAAATTGAACAATCTGATCTGGGTCTGGAACTCTGTTGCTCCCGACTGGTATCCAGGGGATGAGTATGTGGATATTTTGAGCTTCGACTCTTATCCGCAAGCAGGCGACTACAACCCACAAATTGCAAAATACGAAGACCTTGTTACGTTGGGTAAGGACAAAAAGTTAGTTTCCATGAGCGAAAACGGACCTATCCCGGACCCTGACCTGATGAAGGCGTATCAAGCCGATTGGAGCTGGTTCGCTACATGGTATGGGGATTTCCTGAGAGACGGCAAACAAAACAGTCTTGAGCATCTGAAAAAAGTGTATAATCATCCGAACGTCATCACGCTTGAAAAGCTCCCGACCAACTTAAAAACGTATGGCATTACCGAGCAGCCATCAGTACCGGGCAGCTTCACGCTGGACGCAGCGGGCGAAACGGCGAAAGTTAAGCTGAGCTGGACAGTATCGGCGAATGCGGCAAGCTATGAAGTGAAGCGTTCGACGGCTGAAAACGGCGCTTTCGCCACAGTAGCGAGCGATGTATACGGAAGCAGCTACATCGACACAGCCGTAACGGCAGAAACGATGTACTATTACCAAGTCGTAGCGAAGAACGATGCAGGTCAAACGGTTTCGAACACGGCTAGCGCAGCACCGAAAGCGGATACTCAGCAGCCGACAACGGGACTGGTGCTCCAGTATCGCACAGCGGATACAAATGTGAACGACAATCACTTGAACCCGCATTTCCAAATTGTAAACAAAGGCACAGCCTCTGTACCGATCAACGAGTTGAAAATTCGCTACTACTACACGATCGACGGCGAGCGCGCGCAGACATTCAACTGCGACTATGCAATGCTGAGCTGCTCGAAGCTGAATGGTGAGCTGGTTAAAATGGATAACGCTGCAACCGGTGCTGATTATTATTTGGAAGTCAGCTTCAACTCGGATGCAGGCGTGTTAGCACCTGGAGGAAGCACAGGCGGAATTCAAACCCGTATTCATAAAGCAGACTGGTCGAACTATAACGAAAGTGACGATTACTCGTATAAAGGCACGCAGACTTCATTCGCCGATCATACGAAAGCTACGTTGTATCATAATGGCGTACTTGTTTGGGGAACCGAACCGACAGCTAATTAAAATGATATAAATACTATCGCTGAAATGAGCAGGGGGATTTAGTATCCTACCTGCTCATTTATTTTTACGAGAAAAATCATATATGATTATTCTGTAAAAAATGAAATGATATGTTTATTTTAATCTTTTTTGTAACACATCAAGAATTAGAATGGAATTAGTTAGTAGGGAGGAGATGAAAAAATGAAAAAACTAGTATTTTGGTGATGTCTACTGTCTACAATTGCTTGGAAGTCTAATGTTTAATCAGTAAAAATACTTAAAGAGGAGAAATGACAAATGAAAAGAGCGATCTTAGCACTATCAATTTCTGCGTTAGCTTTATCTTTAGGGGGAGTAGCATCCGCTTCACCAGTAAGTTCAACAATATCTGTTGGAGCTCCTGCCACAGTGAAAGTAACATTTGTGCCTGCTAACGGAGAAAAGGCACCTATTAAACTGCAAGATACAGAAGTACCTCTTGGTATGGGAAGTGACTTCTACATGGAAGGTTCAAACTGGATGCTTTTGTATGGAAGTAACGTTATTAAGCTCACTGGCAATAAAGCTACAGTTATTGGATATGGTACAGCCCAAGTGGCGGCATATAAATCTAATGGTGACAAGTTAGGCGTTTATACATTTATAGTTAAAAGATAAGCTAGTGAAGAAAGAGAAATATACTTTCACTTTCTTCACTGAGGCTGTCGAGATTCCTCTCGACAGCTATTTTTATGAGTTTATTGGTAAGCTGATCTCTAGATCAGGGAAATACTCCTTTATTGGGTTGCCGTCCTTATCCAATTCAAACTGACTTTTATTCCCTTCTTTAAAAATGTATTTATAAACTTTAATAGTAATAACTTTTGGAGGGGATATAAAGGGTTCAAACTGAGAATCAGTCATTAGAACATTACCGTCTGTTGCACTCCAACCTTTGCCCCCGATTTGTTTTATTTCATTTCCCTTATCATCATAAAGTTCATAACTTATTAAAGGTAAAGTAGAGATTTTTAGGGGTTTGGGTAATTCAATACGTGTAGTTATATTAGTTGTAATTGGGGTCAGCTCAATCTTTTCCAATGTATAATGAATTTTCTCATACTGGCGCTTGAGGCCAGGTGTCTGTACTATGTTGTTTTTGGTATTCTTCTCGACAGGGATATGAATTTTGAACGGTTGCTGAACCCCTGCCACGGGCATGGAAAGTGTTAAATCAAACTTATCTGGAAAGGATTTTCCCCCCTGGTTACGTAAATCTGAGAACTGTATAATTACTGAGTTGGAGCTTTTTCCAGGAATCATATAAGGATCAATGGAGTTGCTTGTATTAGCAGGTGCATAAGAGTTTATTTCTTTCCCATTAATAGTAAGTATTATATCGTTGATCAGTGATGATACTGTTTCTTTTGTAAATCTTTTGTCAGTGGTTTGTCGTTCTAAGGCAATGGATACACGTGTTCCGTCAAACATGACCTCTGGTACGCTGAGAGTCAGGCCATCGTGAGTATCGCTAAGATTGGGCTTTGATACTAGCCCTTTTTCGTCTGCTGTTTGTAAACCAAGATCACCAGCAAGCTGGAATATAGAATCAATACCTGGAATTTGTTTTAAGGATGCAGCCATTGTTGGTGAAATAAAACCAGTACTAACTACAAGTGCAAACGCTACTACAAGTGCAGCGGAGGTTCCGAAAAAAGTATTGCGAACCCTTTTTGAACGAGAGCTATATTGCTTATAGCGTCTTGTTTTCATTATACTATAGCGTTCCATAGTTCTATCAATTAAATCCACTTGTAATGGGGTATTCCGAATAAGCTTTTGTAAGTGCTCAATTTCTTTATCTTCCGGGTTTAAATGAGTGCTCAATTTGTTTTCCTCCCTTTTCATTGTAGTTGATTAGCTTTTTACGGAGTCGCTCATATCTTTTTCGGATCGTGGATGATTTCAGCCCCATAATTGTAGCAATCTCTTCGTAGTTGTAATCCTCAAGCGAACGTAATAATAAAATTTGACGATCTTTTAATGATAGCTGATCCAGTAACTCGTGAATTAAATTTGTATATTCGTGTATCGGCTGTTGCTTTAGATTCAGTTTGTACTGAATGAAGGATTTGAATGTTCTAGCGTTTCTTTTTAATAAGTCAGTACAGTGGTTTTGAGCGATTTTGTAAAGCCAAGCTGAAAAAGAGACGGTAGGTACAAAATGATGTATATGTTCTAGCCCTCTAATGAATATTTCTTGAGCAGCATCTTCCGCTTCTTCCCGATTTTTAAGTAAATAGTAGCAGTATAAAAAAATCTGTTGTTGATAACGCCGTATGATATGTGTGTATGCTTGTTTGTCGCCTGCTTGGACCTGCTCTATGACAAGATTGATATCTGCGTTTTGATTATTTGTATTTAGCTTTTCCATTAACGTCCCTCCCTTCTGCCTATATAACTGAAAAAGATATGCATTTGTGACATTCAACTAAAAAAACTTGAAGTTTGCTTTTAATGCTTCTCCAGATGTACCTCATTTAACTTTTCAATTATCACGGGATTCATTAAAAAAAGACTTCCTTCTAAGGCATCATAAAATAAAATGACTTTATAGACCATATATTTCACTATTTTAGTTATTTTGTAATGTAATGAAGTTCTTATGGTCGAAATCACATGTTAAGTATGACCTACGATATATCTGTAACTATATTGAGGGGGATTGAAATGGAACATACACCTACGATCCGCTCGACGATAGAGACCGAACTCAAGCAGAGAGGCTATACATTTAGCAGCTTTAGCAAAATATCCGGTATTAACCGTGGTACATTCAGTACCATGCTGAACAGTAACCCACCCAAGCCGATCTCCGTTCGGCAGATGGACTTGATTACTAAGGCATTAGGGTATCCCGAAGGCTGGTTGTATGAGTTATACATAGATGAATGCTTTCACGAGGGGAAAGGGCACTGGAAACGGATCAAACCTTTTTTATTGCGTTGTGTGGAATTGGGGAGGAAGGAGTGTATTCAAAAGGTGTTGTCGAGACTAACGGAGGACTTGTCCTATGTGTCGACGGTATTTGAGTTTGCAGAAGAACTGCATAAAGGGGGGAAGGAAAAGGAAGCTGTCCCTTTTTACGAGTGTGTGGTAGAGAACGAAAGATATTACCACTCGGAGCGCCTGGCTATTAGTCAATACAGGTTGTTTCGCATACAATTAGGTACCAATGCAGAGGAGAATTTAAAGCTAACTATCTTATTTTCTCCTTTTCTAGATCGTTTACCTGAAGTTTATCAGTTGGACGCTTTATTGCAAATGGCCAATATTTATTCTTCTTTACACAAGTGGCGTCAAACCATTTTTTTTAGCCAGAAGTTGCTGGAACTCACAAAACGTATATACCAATATAGAGTTGCTAAAGATAATTTAAATCATGAAGAACTTGAGCCGTATTCCAGCGAACGATCATTAGTAGTGTATTATGGGCAAGCGTTATTAATGCAAGCTTTCTCACTACAAAAGCAAGAATTGTATCAGGAGGCTAAAAAAATTGTTTCGAGATACGCAGATTTAAGTTGGTTCAAAGGTTTGGATGAGGTTGGCCAAAGAGAAGTTGAAAAATTAAAAATGTATGCAACAGCTAATGGATATGTACTAGATTTATTAATGGGGGATAAAAGTAATTTAGAAAAGTATATTTTACTACTGGAAGAGAATGGGAAAGAGATATTGCCAGGAATTCTCACATTATTAGAGGTGGCTAATAAGCAATCTTTTAATATAGACAATATATTAAAGCGTTTTAGTGGTTACATTCAAAAGTTCTCTGAAAATGAGGATGCATTATATATGGATGATTATTGTAATTTTAATTTGCAACTAGCCATCTATCAATTTAATTTTAACGATTATACGGCTGGAATAAACACGATTCTTAAAAATATAAAACTGGCTACATTGGTAAATAATTCAAGTATATTTGCACAATCTATTATATTGTTTGAGAAGTACAAAAATTTTGCTACAGAGTGTCAGTATAATGAACTTACAATTCATAAAGAGAATTTTGGGAAGGACTTTAATTTTGCGTTTTAAGCCAACGATCAAGGAATATGAAGTCCATTTTGAGCTAACAGTATTATTTGAAAATGAGGTGCTAACATGAAACATACACCTACGATCCGCTCGATGATAGAGACCGAACTCAAGCAGAGAGGCTATACATTTAGCACCATGCTGAACAGTAACCCACCCAAGCCGATCTCCGTTCGGCAGATGGACTTGATTACTAAGGCATTAGGATATCCAGAAGGCTGGCTGTATGAGCTGTACATAGATGAATGCTTTCACGAGGGGGAAGGGCACTGGAAAAGGATCAAACCTTTTTTATTGCGTTGTGTGGAATTGGGAAGGAAGGAGTGCATTCAAAAGGTGTTGTCGAGACTTACCGAGGACTTGTCCTATGTAACGACGATATTTGAGCTTGCAGAAGAACTACACGAATCAGGTAAGAAAAAGGAGTCTATCCCCTTTTATGAGTGTGTGGTAGAGAACGGAAGGTATTATCACTCGGAGCGGTTGGCTATCAGCCAGTATAGGCTATTTTCTTGCGCTTTAAACAAAGATCTGGAGAATAATCGTCAACAAGCTATAAAATTTGCTATTTATCGCAAAAATTTGCCTGAAAATCTTCAACTGGATGCTTTATTAAAGCTAGCAAATGTGTACTACCAAGTTGATGACTGTGAGACAACTATACAATATACAAGAGAACTTGAGGTAGTTGCCACAAATATTTATCAGCAGCAGATTCAGGCTAGATTAAAAAAACGTGAAGTTAAGCCTCTAAATACAGAAAGACATCTAATCGTCTATTATGGCCAAGCCTATTTAACGCAGGGGAATGCCTACGAGAAACATGGGCTATACAAAAAAGCTATGAAGTTCATCCCCTACTATGCAAATTTAACTGATTTTGAAGGTCTAGATGAGATTGGCATGTTAGAGGCACGGAAATTTGAAATGTGGGCAGAAGAAAACCGCTTGAATTTAGAAATTCTAATGAGAGATATGACTAATTTACCCGCCTATGTAGAACTTATTAGGAATAATCCTCAGGAAATATTACTTGGGTTACTAACCATAATAGAGTCGGCCAATACTTATAATCATATGATAGACAAAATTCTAATTCTTTTTGCTGAGAATATTAATGAATTTAGAGACTTACGTACAAATATTTCTTATTACAAGACGAATTATAATCTAGTAAACTATTCCTGTTTTTTTCTTGAGCTTAGTCGCTAGTATTTTAGTAAGGGAAACTACTCTGATGCGATTGATAGTATGCTGAACAGTCTCAAAGCATCCTCACAACTGAATGATAAAGCTTTCTATATCAAGTCTATCACGTTGTTGTTTGAGAAATACAAAGACCGTTCGACACATGAACAACGGGCAGAATATGAAAAAATACTTAAAGCTGTCGAGTATAACATAAAGCAAATGACTTCCTAAAACTTTAAAAAGCTATGTGCTCTCTTCTGCTATTAGGTAGAGAAACATAGCTTTTCTGACATTTAAAGAGCATGACTAATATGGAAAATTTAATTTTTTACATTAGCATGTGAATCATCTGAGTTACTCTCTAAAAGCTCACTCTCTGACGAGAAAAGTTCCTTTAAAATCCGATAAGCTTTATTTTGATCCGCTTCACTCTGCTGGGAAAGGATATGAATGCATTCCCATATCCAGGGCTGACTTTTGAGTTCTTTAAAAGGATTAAAATCAAAAAATGCAAATACATTGGTGTCTAGCGCTTCGGCTATTTTCTCCAAGGTTTTAATTTGTACATTGACCTCACCGCGCTCCAACTTGCCGATATAGGAACCTGTTGAATCGGATGCTTCTGCTAACTGTTCTTGTGTAATACCCCGCAATTTTCGAAATTGACGGATTTTCGTTCCTAATAGTTTCGTTGTTTCCATAGACACCCACACTCCTATAGTAAGAGTGTAGACAAAGCTAGATTAAGCTTGGAGGTAATTAAATTACCTTAATTAGTCGATATTTAGTTCTTGTAAGAACTATTTTAATAAACATCAAATTCCATAATATAATAAAACAGTGTAGAAAAGGGGTTGACCGTCATCCAATTTATTCATATAATTTCTAGTATATTGTAATTGATTGTCGAGGAGGGTGATTTTTTAAAATCCTCTGAATACGCCGGGGGTGTTTTTATTGGAAAATGCAACCACGATCCGTTCGGAAATTGAGAAAGAATTAAAACTAGGTGGCTACACTTTTAATAGTTTTGGACAAGCTACGGGGCTTAACAGGGGCATATTTAGTGCTATGCTTAACGGCAATCCGCCTAAACCTATCTCGGTAAGACAAATGGACTTGATTACCAAAGCGTTTAATTATCCAGAAGGCTGGTTGTATGACCTGTATGTGGATGAATGTTTTTATGATGGAAGACCACATTGGAAAAGGGTCAAGCCGTTCCTGATTCGTTGTGTTGAAGTAGGAAATCTGCGATGCGTGGAGAAAGTGCTCTCACGCTTAATGGAAGATCTTAACCACATTCCAACAATCTTTGCTTTGGCAGAGGAGCTTTATGAAGAAGGGAAGTTAAAAGAGGCAATTCCTTTCTATGAATGTGTCATTGAAAATGAGAAATACCAACATTCAGAGAGGTTGGCAATTAGTCATTATAGAATTTTTTCAATCTCTGTTAGTGAAAGTATGGAAAGAAATTTGGAGGCCGCACTAAGATTTGTACCCTTTAGAAATCGGGTACCCTTAGAATATCATTTAGATGGTTTGCTTAAACTGTTAAATCTTTATCACAATTTGCATCAATGGAAAGAAGCGGAGCGTTATGCGGATGAATTAAGAGCGCTTACAACTATTGTATGTAAAAGTAGAGAAACTAATAAAAAGAGTTTTACATTGAAAACTGAAAGGCATTTAGTTGTCTACTATGGTCAAGGTTATTTGATGAAGGGAATTGCATTGGAAAAACAAGAAAGATATGAGGAGGCCATGAAGTATATTTCTGGCTATGCTGATCTGAGTTGGTTTGAAGATTTAGGGGAAATTGGACAAAAAGAAGTACAAAAGTTCACCCTTTGGGCAAATGCTAATCAACTTAGCTTGAAAATTCTTATGGGCGATACAAGTAGTTTACCAATGTATATTCAATTTCTGAAAAATAACCCACCCGAGATTTTGTTGGGTTTATTAACGATAGTTGAGTCGGCTAACAAGCACGGTTTTTTAATTGAACATATTCTCCAACAGTTTTCTCATGAATTGGCCTCATTTAATAATGAATTATCTATGAAAGCCAGCTACTATAAACAGTCATTTAGTTATGACACTTATGCTGATTTGTGTTACCAACTGGCCATATATATGTTTAATAACCTTTCCCATGAAAAAGGCATCTATTATGTTTTAAAAAGCTTGAAGAAATGTCTGGAAATCAGCAGTAAAGAAAAGTTTATGATTTGTACAGCATTATTTGAAAGGTTTAGAAACAAAGCAACAAAAGACCAAAAATCAGAATATGAAGGTATCATGGAGGAGGTTTTAATCAATGCGAGTAAAAAACCTTAAATACATGCTGATTATGGGTTTTTTTAGCTTTTTAGCATTCTCTCATAACATTGTTGTTTTTGGACATGGTGCAGGAGGTTAATAGTTATCAAAAAACCAGCCTTACTGAGGCTGGTTTTTTGATTCATCCCGTTAAAGGAATGAACTGGGTTTTATTATATTTTTAACCTGTAGGGAAGGTATCAGCTTGTAAACTAATGTAAATACCACACCGAACAGGAGGTTTATTGATGTGAAATGGAAACAATTGGAGGAATGCATCGAAGAAAAGCGGAAGGAACTAAATGATTTGGCGAATGAGGTGGGATTGAAGGATCGGCGGGTGTTAATCAAGTCCATGGAGTTGGATCGACTCCTTAATAAATACAGTGACTGGAAATATAGCTATCGCAGACAACAGAGTATACCCCAAAGTTCACAAATACAAGAGAAGCAACACGAGCTTGTCCTATCTTATTAATTATCAAGTATTATGACAAGATAAAACCTAACTTCAACAGGGCTTCTAATACATAGTGGGATATAGAATAAACAAAATAATCTCTATTGCATCTCGTACGCCGCTCTTATACACGTTGTTCGTACGGTTTATTGTTTTGCGTCTACATCAGAGCGGAAGCCATGTATTAATGATGAGTATGTATCAAAAAAACCTCCCGATTCACGTTATTGCGTGACTCAGGAGGTTTTTGGGTTTTACTGTTGAAGCTGGCGAAGCACGGTGATTTCGACACGACGGTTTTTTTGTCGTCCAGCTTCGGTGCTATTGTCACCAACCGGCCGGGTATCTGCATACCCCGCATACTGAAATCCTGAGGGTGAAAGTTGCTCTCTGTCGAGAAAGAATCGGAGTACAGATAGTGCCCGTGCGCCGGAAAGCTCCCAGTTGTCCTTATACGTCGATGAGTTCGAGGAGCGAGTGAACGGAATGTTGTCCGTATGGCCCTCAATGCTAATCGGTGTTTTCAAATCTCGAAATAGACTGGCCAACTTGGATAGCGTGTTGGCAGAGCCTTGCTTGAGTGCAGCTCTACCTTGATCGAATAAAAAGCGGTCATTCAGTGTAATGACAATACCACGCGGCTGATCTGACACGAAAATCTGGTTTTCCAGTTTGTTGTCTGTAATATATTCTTGAATGACACCCATTAGATTTTGCAGCTCTTTTTCCTGCGTGCGGAATGCTTGTTCACGTTCGGTGAGCTTGGTCGATCCAGCTTCCTTTTTATCGGCTGCTGGTTGCTTGGTCGTGGGTGGATTTTTGCTGGTGTAACGATCGGCAGTACCTGTAATACCCGAGCCTTGCTCCAAAATAGAATCTCCCTTGTGGAACGTATCCTGGAGGGATTGAACAACGACATCGTATTTTTTAGCATCCGGACTACTCATGGCATACATCACAACGAAAAATATGAGCAGCAGGGTGATCAGATCGGCATAGGTAATCATCCAGCGGTCACGATGGTCTCCGCCGCCTCCTTGACCCCCACGGCGCTTACCGCGCGCTCTCATGGAAGTCCTCCTTTGGAGAAGCGTCCTCTGTGCGTGAGCGACGAGGCGGTTTGCGATCTATATTTTGCTCTGAGCGGATAAAGAACTCCAACTTTTTGCGTACAAGCTTTGGATTCTCTCCGTTTTGGATAGCCAGAATACCTTGCAGCAGCAAATCCATAGTGATAATTTCACTCTCACTGGCAGCTCTTATTTTGGATGCGATGGGCAGGAAGATCAGATTGGCGCTAGCAACGCCATATAGTGTTGCGATAAAAGCAACAGCAATGGACGGACCAAGCGCAGTAGGCTCGGTCAGGCTGCCCAGTACATGGATCAGGCCCATGACAGTACCGATAATCCCCATCGTAGGGGCATAACCGCCTGCGGATTCGAATATTTTGGCGTACCCTTCATGTTTGTGTTCAATGGCATCTAACTCAAGCTCTAAAATCTGTTTGATCTGCTCCTGCTCGGTGCCGTCGATGACCAACTGAAGACCTTCACGCAAAAATGCATTCGGATGCTCTGATGAAGTACGCTCTAGCGCAAGCACACCGGATCGGCGTGAGGTGGCAGCCATGGAAACCAAATCTTCTATATATTGCTTCGTAGGATTGTCCTCACGGCTAAATGCCATCCGTAGGGCGGTGGGGATCGTCTTCAGCTTGGAAGCTGGGTAGCTGATCACAACTGCGGCGAAAGTTCCCCCAAATACAATGAGAGCCGATGTACCTTGAAGCAGCCCTGTAAATTCGCCGCCTTCCCATAAGAAGCCACCGATTAATGCTATGATTCCGGCGATGATGCCCAATACGATGGTGATATCCAAAATTTAATTCACTCCTATTCAAGACTTATCGTTTGCATCCACGGTAAGAAAGAGGTATAATACGGGAACAAACATTCTTATCCAACCATATTTCCCAAGTATCATTGCTCGGGAAATATCGACATAGAGTTACAGGTAAAGACGTTAAAGCTCGACTGGTGTAAAATCATGATGTTTCCATTTTAGACGATAAGGGTGATGCAGGGCAATGAGTGATATCGTTGTTAGCGATAAGACTTTTGAAATTCAGTCGGAATTCCAACCTCAAGGCGATCAGCCTCAGGCCATTTTTGAATTGGTAGAGGGAATTGCAGAAGGAAAGAAGCATCAAACGCTATTGGGTGCTACGGGAACAGGTAAGACGTTTACCATCGCACAGACCATTGCCAAGTTGAATCGGCCTACGCTGGTTATTGCACATAATAAGACTTTGGCTGCTCAACTGGCGAGTGAGTTTAAAGAGTTTTTTCCGAATAACTCAGTCGATTATTTTGTCAGCTACTATGATTACTATCAACCGGAAGCATACATTCCGTCTTCCGATACGTATATTGAGAAGGATTCCAGCATTAATGAGGAGATTGATAAACTTCGCCACTCAGCGACAAGCTCTCTGTTTGAGCGTCGTGACGTTATTATTGTAGCGAGTGTCTCCTGCATTTATGGTTTGGGTTCCCCGAAAGAATATTCAAGCCTGCTGCTTTCGCTTAGAGTCGGCATGGAGAAACCCCGCAATCAGATTTTGTCCCGCTTGGTCGATATTCAATACCAGCGGAACGATATCAACTTCGTGCGGGGTACTTTCCGTGTACGGGGAGATGTTGTGGAGATATTCCCGGCTTCCCATGGGGAACACGCTATACGTGTAGAACTGTTCGGGGATGAAATTGAACGAATTACCGAGATTAATGTGCTTACGGGTGAATTGATCGGTGAACGTGATCATATTGCCATTTTCCCGGCATCTCACTTCGTTACTCATGAGGATACGATGAAGGTAGCATTGGTCAACATTGAACGTGAACTTGAAGAACGGTTAGCGGAGCTGAAGGAGCAAGGGAAGCTGTTAGAGGCGCAACGTTTGGAGCAACGTACCCGCTATGATATCGAGATGATGAAAGAGGTTGGTTTTTGTTCCGGTGTCGAGAATTATTCAGGTCCACTGACATTCCGCGAGCGAGGTGCGACACCATATACACTGATGGATTATTTCCCGGATGATATGCTGATCGTCATTGACGAGTCCCATGTTACGTTGCCGCAGATTCGTGCCATGTATAACGGTGACCAAGCACGTAAGAATGTACTGGTAGAACATGGTTTCCGTCTACCATCCGCATTGGATAATCGCCCGTTGAAGTTTGAAGAGTTCGAGGACAAGGTAAGTCAGATCATCTATGTATCGGCTACTCCAGGACCCTATGAGATGGAGAAATGCGAAACGATGGTACAGCAGATTATTCGTCCTACCGGGCTTCTTGATCCGATTATTGAGGTGCGTCCGAGCAAGGGGCAGATTGACGATCTCATTAGTGAAATACGGCTTCGCATAGAACGTGAAGAACGGGTGCTGGTGACCACACTTACGAAGAAGATGTCTGAAGATTTGACTGACTATTTAAAAGAAGTAGGCATCAAGGTTCGGTATATGCACTCCGAAATTAAGACGTTGGAGCGGATGGCTATTTTGCGGGATCTTCGTCTAGGGACCTTCGATGTATTGATCGGGATCAACCTATTGCGGGAAGGTCTCGATTTGCCGGAAGTATCGCTGGTCGCGATTTTGGATGCGGACAAAGAAGGCTTCCTGCGTTCTGAGCGCTCTCTGATACAGACGATCGGACGGGCAGCACGGAACAGTGACGGTCGTGTTATTATGTACGGCGATAAGATTACCGATTCTATGGATAAAGCGATAAAGGAAACGGAACGTCGTCGTGCGATCCAAACTCAGTACAATGAAGAACATGGGATTACCCCGCAAACCATCCGTAAAAAGATTCGTGATGTTATTGAAGCAACCAAGGTGGCAGAGTCTAAGAATGATTACCTTCCTAATGAGACGGGTAAACTTTCCAAGAAGGAGCGTCAATCACTCATTCAGCGTCTGGAAGCAGAGATGAAAGACGCCGCCAAGAACCTACAGTTCGAGCGGGCAGCCGAGCTGCGTGACGCTTTGCTGGAGTTACGAGCTGATTAAACATTGAGAATAAGCTAGAAGCAAAACATATGAAAATAAAATGTTTGATTGCTTTGCTTTTAAAAATAGTGAGGGCGGCCTATGTGGTCGTTCTCTTTGCGATATATCACTTCCATGGGATAATCCAATGCGATAGAGCATGACGTGAACTACGGCTAAGGAGATGAAACATTTGGCGAATGAAAGCATCATCATCAAAGGCGCACGCGCGCATAATCTCAAAAATATTGACGTGACAATTCCACGGGACAAGTTCGTCGTCCTGACAGGGCTTAGCGGCTCAGGTAAATCGTCGCTGGCTTTCGATACGATCTATGCGGAAGGGCAACGGCGGTATGTGGAATCTTTATCTGCGTATGCCCGTCAATTCCTCGGACAAATGGAGAAACCAGACGTTGATTCGATTGACGGTCTGTCTCCTGCCATTTCCATTGACCAGAAAACAACAAGTCGGAATCCGCGTTCTACTGTCGGAACGGTTACCGAAATCTATGACTACCTGCGGTTGCTGTTTGCTCGGGTGGGTCATCCTCATTGTCCTGAACATGGCATTGAAATTACTTCGCAGACCGTTGAACAGATGGTAGACCGTATTTTGCAGTATCCTGAAAAGACAAGACTTCAGATTCTCGCTCCATTGGTATCCGGCCGCAAAGGTGAACATAAAACACTGTTCACGGATATAGCCAAGCAGGGCTTTGTACGGGTACGTGTGAATGGAGAACTACGTGAATTATCTGAGAAGATTGAGCTGGAAAAGAACAAGAAGCACTCGATTGAAGTGGTCGTAGACCGCATCGTAGTTAAAGAAGATGTGCGTGCGCGTCTGTCTGACTCTATTGAGACGGCACTGAATCTTTCAGGTGGGCAGTTGCTTGTAGACATTATGGGGCAAGAGGAGTTGCGTTTCAGCTCCAACTTTGCATGTCCTATTTGTGGATTCAGCATAGATGAACTGTCTCCAAGAATGTTTTCCTTTAATAGTCCGTTTGGCGCTTGTCCAGATTGTGATGGGTTAGGAGTTAAAATGGTAGTTGATCCTGATCTGCTCATTCCCGATCCTGAAAAAAGTGTGGAAGATGGAGCGTTTCAGGCTTGGAGTGGTGGAACTTCCACTTATTATCCTCAATTTTTACAGTCAGTATGCGAGCACTACGGTATTCCGCAGGACATTCCTGTTAGTCAATTGACGACAGAACAAATGAACCTCATTTTACATGGAACGGGTGAGCAGAAGATCCGTTTCCGCTATGAGAATGATTTTGGTCAACGTAAGGAAGCCTATGTGACCTTTGAGGGGATTATCCCCAATCTGGAGCGTCGTTATCGTGATACGGCTTCTGAAGGTATACGTGAATTTATTGAAGGCTTTATGAGTGCAAAGCCATGTAACACCTGTAAGGGACACCGACTGAAAAAAGAAAGTCTGTCGGTAACCATTCAAGAGCGTAATATAGCTTTTGTGACAGCTTTGTCTATCGGTGAAGCCTCAAACTTTTTCCATACACTGGAGCTGAGTGAGAAGGAGAAGTCGATTGCCAATCTCATTTTAAAAGAAATTAACAGCCGTCTGGGATTCCTCGTTAACGTTGGTCTGGAATACCTGACTTTAAGCCGTGCGGCAGGCACGTTGTCAGGCGGTGAAGCACAGCGTATCCGGCTGGCGACACAGATCGGGTCCAGTCTGATGGGTGTGCTTTATATTTTGGACGAGCCTAGTATCGGGCTGCATCAGCGAGATAATGACCGTCTGATAAGTGCTTTGGAGCATATGCGGAACCTCGGCAATACGTTGATTGTGGTGGAGCATGACGAAGATACGATGATGGCGGCGGACTATATCATTGATATTGGGCCAGGAGCTGGAATCCATGGTGGGATGATCATGTCGCAGGGGACTCCGCAGGAAGTTATGGAAGACCCGAATTCCTTAACCGGGCAGTATTTGAGCGGACGCAAGTTCATTCCGGTCAATACCGAGCGGCGCAAGCCTGCTGATAAGTGGCTGGAGATTCGCGGAGCCAAGGAGAACAATCTCAAAAATGTGAATGTCAAAATTCCGCTGGGTGTTTTCTCAGCTGTTACTGGTGTATCCGGCTCTGGAAAATCGACACTGGTCAACGAAATTTTGTACAAAACATTGGCGCGTGATCTGAACCGGGCGAGAGTACGTCCAGGGCAGCATAAAGAAATTCGCGGGCTAGAACATATCGAAAAGGTTGTTGAGATCGATCAATCGCCAATTGGCCGTACACCGCGTTCCAATCCTGCAACGTATACTGGTGTATTTGATGATATCCGTGATTTATTCTCGCAGACGAACGAGGCCAAAGTACGAGGCTACAAGAAAGGCCGCTTTAGCTTTAACGTTAAGGGAGGCCGTTGTGAAGCTTGTAGAGGCGACGGTATCATCAAGATTGAGATGCATTTTCTGCCGGATGTGTATGTTCCATGCGAAGTGTGCAAAGGCAAGCGTTATAACCGGGAGACCCTTGAGGTTAAATACAAAGGCAAAAGTATTGCCGATGTGCTGGAGATGACGGTTGAGGATGCAACGGAGTTTTTTGAAAATATTCCGAAGATTCATCGCAAGATCCAGACGCTGATGGATGTAGGATTGGGGTATATCAAGCTGGGTCAGCCTGCGACTACCTTGTCTGGCGGTGAAGCACAGCGCGTGAAGCTGGCCTCTGAATTGTATCGTCGTAGCACAGGCAAAACCATTTATATTTTGGACGAGCCGACAACCGGTCTGCATGTTCACGATATTGACCGATTATTGACGGTGCTGCATCGTTTGGTTGATTCAGGAGAGACGGTGCTGGTTATTGAGCATAATCTGGATGTGATTAAAACAGCCGATTATCTGATTGATTTGGGACCGGAAGGCGGAAGCGGCGGTGGAACGATCTTGGCTACCGGGACACCGGAGCAACTCGTGAGAGTCGAAGAATCCTATACAGGTCGATACTTAAAGCCGATCCTTGAACGGGATACCCAGCGTAGTCAATCGCTTCAGGCAGTCGATCTATAAATACCATTTAACGTATGATTTAAAAACCCTGCACAGGCAGGAAGGCAGAATACGAACTAGTGTATTGATGCCTTCGTCTTGCAGGGTTTTATTTTTTTTGTAAAAAAAGAAAACTTTTATCAAATTCCTGCGTTAAAGCATGTGACACATAGTTTACCAAGCGCTGGAATAATAAATCTATACGTATATTCATCGACAGAAAGTCTCTGAGTAGTCTCTAAATTTTGGAGTTTTGGATGTTTAGGCTCGGGCTTGAAGAGGTAAATATATAATTTATGATTACTTAGCATCATACGGAGTTCCTTGCCCGCGTGACAACCATTACAAGTTGAAGCGAAACCGTCTGTAGTTTTATCACATCAAAGGTTCATACAACATCATTGAGGAAGTCATGAAGGGAGCTGGAACGCTTGAAGATTAAGCAAAGTAGAGTTTTACGTACACGTGTATATTCATGGGCAGCAGGAGCTGCTTTGGCGGCATGTTTGATGGGTTATAGTGCTGCACCGTCCTATGCCTCCGAGGTGTCTGAAGCGTTTGCGCCCAAACAAGCCGAAATCGAAACAAGTGCAGCAATTGGCAGTATTAAGGATTTAGAAAACGCTCATGATTACATTCAACCCGCAGCGAATGGTGGGTTTTTAATGCTGAACGTCGAAGACGATACAGAAGCAAGTGTAGTACACGTCACATATGGCAAGCTGGACAGTTCTGTGGAGCCTGTATGGAAACATCAACAGGACCTGAACGTACAACCCGGAACAAGCAGCAGGGGAGTCCAGCGGGAGACATCGGATAGGGGCTTGCTGTTTCTGATTGATTATACAAAACCGAACGGAATACGAGATTTGCAGGCTTCCCGATTGGACGAGGATGGAAACACCTTGTGGTCCAAAACATTACCCACAGATGGCTTGATATCTCATGGGCAGGATTCTCAGGTTGGTTTGGAGACACTGGAGGATGGCAGTTTCCTGGTCTCCTATCTAAACCTTGCTGAGCAGTCCTTCACTGTACTCAAATACACTGAAACTGGCGATCTACAATGGAATCGAACGACGGCCGGAGTGACCTCGGGTTGGCTGGTCGGCAGTCACAATGGATATTATGCGCTTTTGAACAGCTCAGATGGTCCTGTTGGGGTACAAGCAGATGTATATGGTCGCGATATTCGTGACATCCATCTGGACTTAGGATCAGGTAAAGAAATTGCCGCAGTACGTGAGTTGCCGAGCGGTCATATTGCTGTAACAGGGCTTAAAGGAGACAGCAAGCGTACACAGGTGCTTAGTAATGGTCTACAATTATTTAGTAATACAGAGGACTATGCGGCTGACCGGGTGTATCTGCCTGAGGAGCAGTTGTATGTCCAGTTCAGTGATCAATATGATCCACTGGGTAAAACCACGAAGATGCATGGCATCACGATCACAGGCTTAAAAGGAAACGGTACGAAGGTGTGGGAAACGAGGACTCATTATAAGGAGGATAATTCCTTCGGCATCCGATACGATACGGGATTGATATACAAGATACCTTCAGGCTACGCGGTGGTGACATCTACAACAGGTGCTCATAAGCCAACAGTACTGGATTTTGCGAAAATATTGATACCGGAGTAATCCGGTGTCTTTTTTTGTGAAAGTGAGGGAAACGATATTGCGGGGCTCTATGACGATAAGAAACAGCCTGCTTGTATATGTGATACAAGCAGGCTGTTAATAGACTCTATATTTAGGATGCAACGTGGCTGGACTGTAAAATAGCAGACAGCTTTTCCTGGAAAGTCGGAATACCTACACGCTGTACATATGCGTAAAAGCTTTCGCCAGCGCTCCTGTTTTCTTGGTAGAACAGAATGAGCTCTGCCAGTACAGGTCCAACCTGATCCCCACGTACGCGACCTTTGAGCGCCTTGTTAAACTGGGCGCCTGCTCCAAGCGCTCCGCCGACAGCGATGTCGAACGCGTCGACCAAGCCTTCCGGTGTCTTAATAAGCGAGCCTTGCAGACCAATGTCCGCAATATGCTTTTGACCGCAGGAATTCGGGCAACCGATAAAATGAATGCGCACCTTTTCATCCAATTGTACGTGCTGATCCAAATACTCGGCAACGTCAACCGCCCGTTTTTTGGTTTCCACAATCGCCAAATTGCAAAACTCATTTCCTGTGCACGATACCGTACGACTCATAAAATGCTTGGGCTGTGGTGTCAGGCGTTGCAGCACGGGGGCTTCCAGTAGTTCATCCACCTGCTCATCCGGTACGCCGCTCAGCAAAATATTTTGCGACATCGTGGTACGAATCTGACCATCGCCATAGCGGTCAGCCAGGTCGGCCAGTTCATGTAACTCGTCAGCACTAAGGCGACCGACAGGAACGTTCAGACCGACATAGTTCAGACCTTTTTGAGCTTGAGGATGCACACCGTCAAAATAGGCGGCTTGCCAGCCAATCGTTTTGTCCTCGCCTCGTCCGGGCATTTCACCGATGTACTCGGTGAGTTTAGCCAGAAATTTGTCTGGGCCCCAATCGGCAACGAGGAATTTCAAGCGGGCATGGTGCCGCTTTTCCCGATAGCCGTAATCACGGAAAATGGTGGTGACAGCAATAGCAACCTTCAGTACTTCCTCAGGACGAACAAACAAATCCAGAGACTGTGCCATATGTGGCTTAGCGGACAAACCTCCACCGACCATCACATGGAAGCCGATCACTTCTTTTCCGTCGAGGATTTTGGTGGCCGGAGTGAAGGACAGGTCGTTAATTTCAGCCTGTGCATTGTTATACGTATTACCGGAGATAGACATTTTGTACTTACGCGGCAGATTGGAGAAGTCTCGATTTAATAAGAAAAAGCGGTTTACTTCATCTACAATCTCCTGGGTATCCACCAATTCATTGGGATCGATGCCAGCCAGCGGATTACCGACAATGGTACGTGGGCAGTCTCCACAGGCTTCAAAGGAATACAAATTGACTTTTTCCAGTCTTTCGAAAATATCGGGCAAGCTTTCGACCGTCAGCCAGTGAAATTGAATCGCTTGGCGAGTGGTGACATCCACAAGACCGCGTCCATATAGCGCGGATATGTCCGCCAATGCATGTGCCTGTGCTGAAGTCATGATCCCTGTGTTGATGCGGACCCGCATCATGAAATGACCATCCTTGGGCTTTTGCTGATATACCCCAGCCCATTTGAAACGGTCCATATCGTCCGCAGAGATCGAGTCATAGCCTTCGTTGGCATAGTTTTCGATAATGGTACGGATAACGTCGAGACCGTCCTTTTCCAGCTTGACTAACTCGAATTTGTTAAGCTTATCGGGATGAGCGTTCCAGATTGGTTCGTAGGCCATTCTTTTAACCTCCTGTAGGTGCTTATTTATACTTTAGTGTTTTGGATAGAGGACTCATGATTTTATTCTTTATTTCCGACAATAAAACTAAGATATAATGTGATGGTATCATAGTTGGTTATGCCCGTAAACGAAGGAATGACCTAAACGGTATAACGATTATTTATCGTTTTTGCTTATTTTTTTGATATAAGGATTTGGAAAATTTATAATATAAATAGCATGAGAGGACAGGGATGTAGCAAACGGCGCCTTTTAGAAAAAGATAGGGCTTAAAGCGATTGTATACGTGTCCCCTCTATGGTAGATTTGGACTAACTGATAGAACAGGGTCATGTAAGAGAGGAAATGGTGAGTATATGCGTAAGATGGGGAAAAGGGCAGTTGTTCTGGCTTTGGGCAGTGCTCTATGTGTTTCTGGAACGGCAGGTGCAGCCAGCAGTGGAACTGCGTTAAAGGCCAAAGTCATTAATGGTGGGGTCTATGTTAACGTAAGCGATATGAATAAAGCATTAGGAACCAGCGGCGCATATAACAGCGCAAATGGTACATATACGTTATCGGCCGATCGTGTGCCGCAGGTGGTTAAAAATGTATCTCCTTCTGTGGTCGGTATCATTGGCCGTTCAGCCACGGGAGAGACCGTAGCAGGAGGAGATCGATACAACCTAGCTCACGGCACGGGTGTTATCATTCGTACCGATGGATGGATTGTGACCAATGCACATGTTATCGAAGGATTAGGTGATGCCGTGGTCGTA
The DNA here is from genome assembly GCF_049319765.1 of Paenibacillus sp. S29. NCBI lineage: Bacteria > Bacillati > Bacillota > Bacilli > Caryophanales > Paenibacillaceae > Paenibacillus > Paenibacillus sp. S29. The sequence continues at coordinate 690,743 of NZ_JBMOUI010000001.1, forward strand.
ACCTCGGACGGAAAATCTTACGGAATCACCGACAGCTACAGCGATCCGATCAGTGATTTGGCATTAGTCAAAGTCAAGGCAAGCGGCCTCAAACCCGCCACCTTGGCAGCTTCAACGAACAGTCTACAGGTAGGTGAGCAGGTAGTGGCTATTGGTACGCCTATATCCTTTTCACTTCGCAATTCGGCAACCTCAGGTGTTGTTAGCGGGCTGAACCGTGGTGTCAACGCTGCTTATCGTTTGATCCAAAGTGATACCGCGATCAATCCTGGTAATAGCGGCGGTCCGCTGGTCAATCTCAAGGGTGAGGTCATTGGGATCAATACGATGAAATTCTCGGCGGTCGGCATTGAAAATATGGGCTTTTCGATTCCGTCGGATACGGTGAAATATGTCATCGGCCAATTTTTCAAATACGGAGAGGTTCGGCGCGCCAGTCTTGGTCTGAGTCTGGAAGAGAGCTGGTCAGCTATCGTTGGATTACCTACCGAGGACCCTCTGAAAGTTACGAAAATTACCTCAGCCAATGCCATTCAGGCCAAAATCAAGGAAGGCGATGAGCTGTATAGCATTAACGGTAAGCGTGTAGCTTCAGCCATTGATGTCAATGAGCTGCTTAAAAACTATCAACCAGGTCAAACGGTGAGTGTACTAATGCAGTCGGACGGTGATATTGTGAAGCGCAAGCTAGTACTGACACAGGATAATGGTGAAATCTATGAGTCCATTCAGTCTGGAGAAGATGGTGAAGATTCGAACGGTTCGGAGGCCGCTGAAGATGGCGGCGTAGCGCTTCCTAAGGAAACATCGGAGCCAGCTCAAGGGGCAACTACTGGAAAGTGAACAATAACGGCTCTTGAATCTATAAAATAAAGCTAAAGGGAGATTTACTGTGAAGCATATTCAAAGAAAAATGATGCGTAAGCTGGGGGTCGGCGCTGTCGCATTGTCCCTTCTGCTTTCCGCTTTGCCAGCAGTTGCAGCAGATCAAGATAAAACCATGCTGGAATTGCGGTTGCAAAGCGGCAGCAATACAGCCATCGTGAACGGCCATAATGCCAATATTACGAAGCCATATTCAAAAAGTGGTGCACTGATGGTTCCAGCTGGTATTTTTAAAAAGGCATTTAACAGCAAAATTCGATTGGCTGAAGATAATGTGGTTAAAATCACTAGTGGAACTCATGTTGTATCGCTGACCATTGGTAGCCGTACTGCTTGGGTGAGAGGTCACAAGGTGACACTTCCAGCTCCACCGGAAATGTCATCAGGTATTCTCATGGTGCCTCTGCGTCAAGTAGCAGAAGGGCTTGGCGGTAAGTTGGAGAAGAACGGCGCCGGAATCATTATTCGGATGGAAGCACAAGAAGAGGCGGGCACGGTAGCTGAAGAGACACCGAACATTGATAATGATGAGGGCAAGACGCAGATCGGGAACAGTTACTATGGCTGGTCTATGAACTATCCAACAGGTCTCGTCATCGGTCAGGGAGGTGGAGATGAGAGTATCTCCACTTTTATGGACGAGAACAGTGCGTACTATATGGAAGTGCACACAGCGTCACAGCCGGTTCCACTGAATGCGGACGATCTGTTGCAACAATTAGTGCAGGCAGCCAAGGAAACGGGAGAAACTGTGATCGATCGAAAATCCTTCCCGAAAGCGAAGGTACCTTATGCTCGTGTCATTACGAAGGATGGGGACGGCGTATTGTGGGAAAATCGTCAGTACTATGACAACGGACGATTGTATGTAGTTTATTTTTCCGATGCTAAAGCAACGAATTATAAAGATCTGGCCCAGTATGCGGGACTGTTAAATTCCTTCAAGACCTCTTTTGATGCGCAGGATAAAAGTATTAAGGACTTGTCCACTGTCGTAGGAGGCACACGCGAGGCCGGAAATCCAGACTACGGCGTGTCACTCAGCATACCCGCAGGCTGGAAAATGGACGATCAACGGATGCAATATGAAAGTAATGATGGATCGAGCTTCCGCATGAAAATAACCTCGGCTCCAGCGGATGGAAAGTTGGAGAACTGGGGCCAGCAACTGCAAAAATGGCTGAGCGATTCATTTGTGTCTACGGCTTATGAGGCACAGAAGACGTATCCGCTGGAGGTTGCAGGCGTTCAAGGGTTAGTACAGGAGTACCGCTATAATTTTGGCGATGGATGGGTCAAAGAGTACAATGTGCTGATTCAGCAAAATGGATACCGCTATTTGGCTGAATACGCAGTGCCTGAAAAAGTAAGCAAAGGAAATGATCAGTTCAACGCGCTCATCTCCTCGCTTCAAATCGATTTTCAAACCGTAGCAAGTAACTTTGGACAGTTGGAAGAAGACGACTATTTGACGGACAAAACGAAAACGGTCAAAAAGACGTCAAAAGCCTATGAATATACGGTGAATATCCCACGATATTGGACCGCGATTAGCGATCAATTTGAATTGGGCGATGTAGAGTACCAGTTTACCGGAGGTCGTTTTTCCATCAAAATCGACAACGACCAATCATTTGAACTAACGGTATCCCAGCTCAAGGACTTCTATGATAAGCAAGCAAAGAACTACAAAAACCTCAAAGTTGAGGAAGTTAAGGACGTAACGTTTGCTGGTGTTCCGGCAGTGTCCTTTACATTCCATCGTATAGAGGAAGGCATTGGCTACACAGGCCACCAATTGGTTTTGGAACGTGACGGAAAAACGTATACTGTGACAACAACATTAAATGATGCGAACAACACGGCTGTACAGTCTAACGCACTGGATTCGACGTTAAATTCGTTTAATTTTGTGAAGTAGAAGGTGTAGGTAAAAGATTAGCGAGGTTGTGGGGGAAGCGCTACGCGTGCCATTTGAGCCTACGATCGCTGTTGACCCGGGATTCTTGGATTGTTTAAGTGATTTATATGTAAGAATCCCAGGTCAAAGGCGAGCGCTGACGCTTCTTCGGATTCAAATGGCCCGCTTCACTGGCGCCCGCCAAATACCACCAATCTTATAATGAGTGAAGTAAGCACTAGGGAAGTCTATACGGATTTCCCCGTATAGGAGGAATCCAAAATGATTACGCTAAAAGCAGTCGACAAACATAATTGGGAAGCATGTGCCGAACTTAAACCGACACCTGAGCAAAAAAGATTTATGGTATCCAACCTTTTTTCGATTGCGGAGTGTCAGTTTTTAGATGGATTTTTATCTAAAGCAATTTATAATGATGACGAATTAATTGGTTTTACAATGTATGGTTTAGACCCGGATGACGGAAATTACTGGGTTTACCGATTTATGATTGACGAAAGATTTCAAGGTCAAGGTTATGGCTACAATGCGATGTTGCTGGTTATCGATGAAATAAGGAAAGCCAGTGATAGGACGGATGTTATCATGATTGGGTATAAACCAGACAATGAACTAGCTAGAAAGCTATATAGTAAAACAGGCTTCAGGGAGAAGGGAATATCACCCTGGGGAGAAATGCTTGCGAAGTATAGGTTTGCCTAGTTAATGATAGGATGACTCACCTCCAAAGCACCGCTTGACGGGATTGGAGGTGTTTTTAGTATTATTTTTTAAAGGAATCGCTTGGAAAGTGTAGAAGCTTAGGTCGCAGTCTGGTACACTAGATTAGTTACAAGATAAGAATGATTCTGCCGCAGATGTTTGTGATGCGGATTTTTTGAGTTGGATGTAATTCACGCGAGGAACCGATGGTTCAGTGTGTGGATGATCGGACAAGATGATAGAGACGGATAGGATTTAAAATATGATTCTTAGTAGGCTTCCATTCCCCTGACTAAACATGATCAGCTTTGGAATGAGTCTATGGAACATCCATGAGATTACCAAGTAAGCAGCATAGCTGCCCTGAAAACAACGATTATCCCTCGGAGATCATTCGTTTTCAGCATATGGGGAGGGAAATAATGAAATCAGCAGTACGAAGAGAAGATGTCGAGCTTCTGGCACCAGCCGGTGACTGGGATTGTATGCGTGCGGCGGTGGCAAACGGGGCTGATGCTATCTTTTTCGGGGTGGAAAAGTTCAACGCACGAGCACGGGCGAATAATTTTCGCATGGAGGAACTGCCTGAAATTATGGCGTTTTTGCATAGCTATGGAGTTAAAGGTTTTTTAACATTCAATATATTGGTATTTGAAAACGAGTTGGAGGACGCTAAGGAGCTGATCGATGCCTGTATTGATGCCGGAGTCGACGCCTTAATTGTCCAAGATATGGGCCTGGTGAAAATGATCCGCGACATTTCACCGGATTTTCCGATTCATGGTTCTACCCAAATGACGATTACCTCGCCGGAAGCGGTAGAGTTTACAAAGCCGTACAATATGGAACGGGTCGTGCTTGGACGCGAAAACAACCTGAAACAGATCCAAAAGATAGGCGATCAGGCGAGACTTCCAATGGAGGTATTCGTACATGGAGCATTATGCGTATCTTATTCTGGCCAATGCCTGACTTCAGAAATGTGGGGCGGCCGCTCTGCTAACCGTGGTGAGTGTGCACAGGCATGTCGTTTGCCTTACGATCTGATGGTGGATGGAGAGCAGAAACCAATGGCAGATGTGACGTATCTGCTGTCACCTAAGGATCTGGCAGCGATTGACTTGATGCCTGAACTGATCGACGCGGGTGTTGTTTCTTTTAAAATTGAAGGGCGACTGAAAACACCTGAATATGTGGCAAATGTGGTCAGCAAGTACCGCAAGGCCATTGATAAGTATTTTGATGGCGATACGTCCAAGACCAGCAAAGAAGATATCCGCGAGCTGCAGCAGAGCTTTTCACGCGGCTTTACGCACGGTTTTCTCGAAGGGACCAATAACAAGAAGCTGGTTGACGGTACATTCCCGAAAAGCCGGGGGGTGTATCTGGGCCGAGTGGAACAAATCCTTCGCGATGGCGTAGTGTGCCGTATTGATGCCCCACTCAAGCGTGGCGATGGGATTGTATTCGATGCGGGAGATCCCACGCAAAAAGAAGAAGGCGGACGCGTATACGATATCCGCCGCAAGGGCGTGAAGATTGAAGGCGAAGCCGGAGAAGGCTGGATCATCGACATCGTAGCGGGACGCAACGATGTGGATCTGCGCCGTGTGCACGTGGGCGACCGCATTTGGAAGACCAACGACCCAGCGCTGGACAAACGTCTGCGCCAGTCGTACGACACCGACAAGCCGTACCGGGTCTTCCCGGTACATGTGCGGGTCAGCGGCTCTCCAGGGCAACCGCTGTCGACATGGTGGACCGACGTGCAGAAAGGCACAACGGTCCGCGTGGACTCCGAGCTGGAGCTTGAAATTGCCCAGAAGCGTCCGATGACGCATGAACTGCTCGAAGAGCAGTTCGGCCGACTGGGCGGAACGGTGTTCCAGCTGGAAGAACTGGACGTCCATCTGCATGGGGACGTCATCGTGCCGATGCGCGAGCTGAACGGTATCCGCCGTCAGGCGGTGGAACTGCTCGCGGGCGAGCGCCCCAAACCGCCCGTGTACACGAAGCGGACGGTCGAGGTGTATGACGATGCATCGACTCCGGCATCGTCTGTGGCACGCGGTCAGGCAGAGCTGACCGCGTTGTGCCGCAGCCTCCCTCAGGTGGAGGCTGCGCTCGAGGCCGGCGTGGAATTCATCTACGCCGACTTCGAGTTCATCAAGCAATTCCCGGCAGCCGTAGAGGCTGTGCACGCTGCAGGCCGCCGAATTGCGCTGGCGACCCCGCGTATTCACATGCCGGGTGAAAATGGCTACCACAACAATATCCTGCGCTTGAAGCCGGATGCTGTGTTGGTACGCAATCCAGGGGCACTGTATTTCTACTTGCGACATCGGTTGGAGAACCCGGACGCACATCACCCGCAATTGATTGGTGACTTCTCGCTGAACATAGCCAACCATAAAGCGGCTGATCTGTTCCTGGATTCTGGCTGCGATCTGGTTACGCCTTCGTACGATCTGAACATTCAGCAAATGGTCGATATGCTCAGACGTACACGTACTGATAAGCTGGAGATCGTGATCCAGCAGCATATGCCAATGTTCCATACTGAACATTGCGTATACTGTACCTTTATGAGTGAAGGCACCGACTACACTAACTGTGGACGTCCATGTGAGGACCATCGCGCATCCCTGCGTGATCGAATTGGTATGTCTCATCCGGTCCGTGTGGACGAAGGCTGCCGCAACACGGTGTACAACGCAATTGAGCAATCCGGCGCGGAATATCTGTCCAACTTCCTGGAGCTGGGCGTGTCCCGTTACCGCGTGGAATTTTTGGAGGAGACACCGGAGCAAGTGCATGAGGTTATTGATCTCTATAACCGTGCCCTGCGCGGAGAAATCAGTGGAACACAAGTGTGGAAGACGCTGAAAGCGACGAATCAGTTGGGTGTTACACGTGGGCAGCTGGTGAAGTAAAAGGATGCTATAGGTTATCACAGTTATTTATTTTGATATTTGAACGTAGAAAAAGAAAAAATAGGGTATGTGCTTTGAGAGCACATACCCTATTTTTATCAATAAGTCCATTTGAAATACTATGAATCTCGTATTGTTATACTTTCTGGACTTTCGTTTTTTTGGAAAAAACAATGAATTTTTGCCCGACATAATTAATTAAAGTATAGAAGATATTCCCGATTAGGATGGACAGATTGCCTAAAATTGCATTATTTTTAATACTCAGACTTGAGATCAGGAAGTGGCTGATTAGATAGCTGAGACAATACGATAGTAAATAGCATATCAATATGATAAAGACAAACTTCCAAATGGTCTGTCCATGGCTTGCATTGTTTTTGAAAGTAAATCTTTTGTTTAAGAAATAGCTTACAGTGGCACCTACAGAATTACCAATAAAAGTCGATAACCAGTAGTTAGTCCCTAAAGTATTAAAGAGCAGGAACATGACGGACATGCCGCATATTGTATTTAGGACACCTACGACAAGAAAACGGAAAAAGCTATTCTGAAATAAAGTCAAATTAGTCACCTGTTCGCATCTGTTTATTGGACAGCCACAGCTTCCCTCTCACTATTTTTCACTTTTTTTGTGTTTTCAGTATCTAGGGTGCTCTGGGAATCTAATAGGGTCTCAATAATATATTTGGGTCTTTGTTTTACCTCTTTATATATTTTACCGATATATTCGCCAATGAGCCCCAGTGCTACAAGTTGCAGACCACCTATGAACCAGATGGACAACATTAAAGAAGACCAGCCCCAGACAGTGGTTCCAAGGAGCTTACTAATAATGGTATACACAGCTATTAATAAGCTTATGCCAAACATTGCAAAACCTACCGCTGAGATAAGCCGGATTGGGGTTATACTAAATGAAGTGATTCCATCGAAAGCAAACGCGAGCATTTTCTTTAAAGGATATTTGGATTCTCCTGCAAAGCGTTCATGTCGATCGTAATAAACTTCAGTAGACTTATAACCTATTAACGGAACTAGACCACGTAAAAAGAGATTTACCTCTTTAAAGTTGCTTAATTCCTGGAGAACTCTTTTGCTCATTAAACGGTAATCCGCATGATTGTATACAATATTGACTCCCATTTTACTCATAACACGATAAAAGCCTTGGGCTGTTGAACGCTTGAAGAATGTGTCGGTGGTTCTACTTTTTCGAACCCCATATACGATGTCATAACCTTCTTTGAACTTTATTATAAATTCTCGGATGGCATTGAGATCATCCTGCAGGTCAGCGTCAACGGATATCACACAATCAGATGTCTCTTTAGCTTCCATTAACCCAGATAATAGGGCGTTTTGATGGCCGGCATTTTTCGCCAATTTGAGACCACTGACAAAAGGATTTTTTAGATTATATGATGCTATGATGTCCCATGTTTTATCACGGCTACCATCATCAACAAACAACATTTTACTATGTTTAGAAATGAGCTGGCTCTCTGCCAACTCCTCAAGAATGACCGTAAGTCTGCTTATAGTTTCAGGCAGTACCTCTTCTTCGTTATAACAGGGAATAACTAACGTTAAAACAGGGTTACTGATTATTGAATCCAAAGAACTCTCTCCTCAAATTTTGGCATATCTGGTACTCAAATTTCTAGCCTTTTTAGTTTATAATATGGTTTACTTAAATTATATAACATTGCAATGACTAAGTGCTATAATAAACTATTAGCAATTTACAAACGTTAATCGAATTATTGAATAATTTAGTAAGCTTTGTTGAAAAGGAGTTTTAACCTATGAAAATCCGTAAAGCGATTATTCCTGCTGCGGGATTAGGAACCCGGTTCCTTCCTGCTACGAAAGCGATGCCTAAAGAGATGCTTCCCATTGTAGACAAACCAACAATTCAATATATTATTGAAGAGGCTGTTGCATCTGGTATAGAGGATATCATTATCGTTACTGGTAAAGGTAAAAGGGCGATTGAGGATCATTTTGACTACTCCTTTGAGCTGGAGCATAATTTGACTGCGAAGGAAAAATGGGATCTGCTCAATGAAGTGCGTAAACCATCGGAGATGGCAGATATCCACTATATTCGTCAAAAGGAACCCAAAGGGTTGGGGCATGCCATCTGGTGTGCACGTAAGTTTATCGGTGACGAACCTTTTGCCGTCCTTTTAGGGGATGACATCGTTGAGTCTGAGAATCCGTGCCTCAAACAGATGATAGACGTGTTCGATGAGTATCAGCGTTCTGTTGTAGGTGTAAAACAAGTGGATTGGAACGAGGTACATCGTTATGGCATAGTAGAAGGTCATGCACTTACTTCCAAAATCTCTGAAGCGGAACGATTGGTAGAAAAGCCAAAGAAGGAAGAAGCAACCTCCAACTTGGCGATCATGGGACGTTATATCTTGACGCCTGATATTTTTGATATCCTGGGTCAGCAATCTGCGGGAGTAGGCGGGGAGATTCAGTTGACGGATGCATTGTCCAAACTGGGAGAAAAGAATCCGATCCTGGCCTACGAATTTGACGGGAATCGCCATGACGTTGGCGAGAAATTGGGATTCATTGAAACAACGATCCATTATGCTCTACAGCATAACGAAATCAAGGATGAAGTACTGGCTTATATGAGACAGGTTATTGAAGATATTGATCAACAAAAATAAACACCTCACCAAACCTCTCTTTCTCCAAATAAAAAAGAGACTACCGGATGATATAACATCATCTGATAGTCTCTTTTTCTATACTATTTCTCCGATTTTAACTGAGCAATTTGCTCCCTCTCCTTCGGATCAGCTTTAATCAGCTTATCGTACAATGCTTTGTCATCCTGTCCCTGCTGTTGCAGAGCAGCGATATAGTAGCGGGCGACCTCACGATTCGTAGCATCACTCAAATCGTCCTTCAGACCGTTTTTCAGGATGCTGGCAGCCTCTGCAGGCTTGCCTGACATGAATTGAATTTTGCCAGTGCTGAGCGCAATACCTGGAGTTACTTCAAAAGTACGTGTCAACTGAATTTCAGGTGGAACCGTTTTAATATGAGCTACCCCATCCAGAACCTGCTGGTAAGCAGCAAGGCCTGCTTGGAAATATTTCTGCTCCTTGGCGGTGTCCTTCTGTTCACGTGCCTTATCACCAATAGAGTAAGCTTGAGTAATCAACATGTTGTACCAGTCATTGTCCCATTTGAAGTTGGAAATGTTATTTTCCAAAATACTGAAGGCTTGCTCATGCTCACCTTTTGCTTTTAAAAGGTTAACTTTGGAGTTATACATGATTTTATTATACGGTTCTGCCTTCAGGCCCGTATTAAGTACCTCTATTGCAGCATTATAAAATTCCTCTTTTTTCGTTTGATCATACACATTCTTGTACAGTGCAGCCAATCTTATAACCGAATCTGGGTGCGTAGGACGAAGTTCAAGATCCTTATTAATGGCACTTTGGATTTCCTCAAAAGATGTGCTGACCGCCATGATCTGTTTGGCAGATGTGGCAGCATTGGCCGATTGCACGAAGCGGAGACCTGCAAAAAGCACCACAATGCTTAGAATGCCGATGACTGCACTATACATGATTCGGAAACCAGAAGTACTCATGGACAAGCGTCTAAGAGGTTTGCTGTCCATAGCAGCGGCCATACCACCAAGACTCATAAATATCAGTATGCCCATGAACACGTAGCTCAGATTAAAGTCCAGCAAGCTATGAAGTAAGATCGAGAGCGCCAAAATGAGATACAGAAAGTGAGAATCCCGTTCTTCATCATTTTGTCTAATATAGTTACGGATATATTTGTAGAAAATAAATAAGATGAAAGACATGAAAATTACAAAACCGAGAATACCAACTTCAACCAGGTACTGCATGAAGAAGTTATGGGCCTGACGGCTTGTGTAAGGATAGTCTTGGTATTTCTCATATAAAGTAGCCCAACCACCGCCGCCGGTGCCAATAACAGGATGATCTTTAATCGATTTGGCAGCATCCTGATAGAATACAAGTCGTTCTAGTACACTATGCTGCCGGAAATTGATATTTTCAAACCGGACCTGGACGTTTTCAGGCAGAACACTGCGTAGGCCAGTTCCAATAAATAGAAAAGCCAGCAAGCCAATCACCACAACTGATCCGACAGGCAGCCACAGGTTGGATAACTTACGGGAAGTCCACCCTGTGAGGGCACTTTCCAACCTTGGTGCCAGATAACGTTCAACAAGCCACAGTACGACAGCGACAGCAAGGGAGACTCCAATAAGTAATCCCCAAGCCTTGGCCGCCTCTCCGCCGTTGTAGGTCTTATTGAGTTGTAATCCCATATTTGTAATCGGCGATAAGATAGATATTGACGCTACACCAGCAATGGCGCAATGCAAAATCCATATAATTTGGCGTGCAGGTTTAAGGAAAAGCAAGAGCAGCACGAAAACGACTGGCAACATAACCAGACCGCCCCGTGACAAGGTCAGGAACAGCGAGACCAAAATGGGCACCAACATGAAACCATGAGTAGCCTTGCCATACCATGATTTTGATTTCATCAGACAAAAAACGGCAGCGAATAGGAAAGCCATTAGAAAGGCGGCATATGTATTCGCATATTGAAACACGGATGTCAGCCGGAGCCCGTTCGTATCTGTCATGACTGCATTGATATAACGGTCTTGATACACATATTGGCTAAGCCAGCCTACCAGCTTGCCGGCAAGCACCCACTGTCCGAACCAGTTAATGAAGCCAAAGCCTACAATGACATAAGCAATAGTCATAATCAGATTGTGAATAATCTTATTGCCTAAGCGATCTTGGAGTAGATAGATTGAGATGATAAACAGGGCGGCATATATGCACTGTACCACCACCATATTCATGGCCAGGTAATGTGAAGCTGCTGATGTCAGTGAAAGCACATAAGTCAAGGGAAGCAGTAGTACTAATACAGCCAGCCAATCCCTTTGCTCTTCCAGCTTGAATTTTTTATAATAAGATACGATTGCCAGGATCAACAGAATCGAGGCGATGATAACAGCCCAATAGAGAGGCTTTTCAAAATCGAGCATTTGCCCATTAAAAAGTGCAGCCTGGAAGGGAGCCCAAGCTAAAAACAGAATCATGCCAACAATTAACACCCAAAACATAGCCGGCCTTTTATCGTCACGGGTCGACGTTTTGGCCTGTTTCCCGTATACTGGATTCGACAAGGTTACAATCTCCTTTTCTTGTAGATACGTCAACATTTTAGCATATCGTAGCTGTTAGAGCCATATCGCAACAAAGAACCTACCAAATTTTTACACTGTTTGATTGTAAGAGACTTACCAAACCATGTTTAAGGTCGTGACACACTCGTATGAATTTAACTGAAAACTTATCAAAAAATTTAAAGTTACTCTGGGAATTGTCTAAAAAAGATATTAAATCTAGATACCTTGGTTCGTTTATGGGGGTACTCTGGGCTTTTATACATCCTATGGTATCTATACTTGTTTATTGGGTCGTATTTCAGGTTGGTTTTAAAAATGTACCTATTGGAGATACTCCCTTTATACTTTGGTTATTAACAGGAATGGTGCCTTGGTTATTCTTTTCTGAAAGCTTAGCAACTGCAACCAATAGTATTATAGAAAACAATTATTTGGTAAAGAAGATTGTTTTCCGAGTTGGTTTGCTGCCGATGGTGAAAATTTTGTCTGCTCTTTTTGTACATGTATTTTTTATCATTGTTCTTTTCATTATGTTTAAAATCTACAATGTTGAATTTACGATTTATAACATTCAAATCCTTTATTATTTATTAGCCACGATTTTTCTTTCCTTGTCCATTTCTTACATAACAGCGACATTAGTTGTTTTTGTAAAGGATGTTGGTCAAGTTGTTGCGGTATTTATTCAGCTATTCTTTTGGCTTACGCCGATCTTTTGGAATTTAAATATTGTTGAAGATAAGTATCAGTTTTTCTTTAAACTAAATCCTGTTTTTTATATCGTCGAAGGATATCGGGATACTTTTATTGATCACAAATGGTTCTGGGAGCATCCATCAATGACGATCTACTTTTGGGCTATTGTGATTATCGCTGGTACTATAGGAATCAAAATTTTCAAGAAAATGAAATCTCATTTTGCAGATGTATTGTGAGGAGAAAATGATGAATCAAACAGAATCAGTTGCTGTGGAAGTTAATAATGTCACTAAAATATATAAAATATATGATAATCCCAATGAGCGATTAAAAGAGGCCGTTCATCCCTTTAAAAAAAAGTATCATTCTGAATTTAAGGCCATCAGTGACCTGTCTTTTTCCATAAATAAAGGACAAGCGATTGGTATTATTGGTAAAAATGGTTCTGGAAAATCGACTCTTTTAAAGATGATCACAGGCGTGATTACTCCCACCAACGGAAGCATTAAAGTGAATGGGAAAGTTGCTGCTCTTTTGGAATTGGGCGCAGGTTTTAATCCGGATTTAACAGGAATGGAAAACATATACTTGAACGGAACCCTTATGGGGTATAGCAAAATAGAGATGGATGGTAAACTTGAATCTATTGTATCCTTTGCGGATATCGGGGACTTCATTAATCAACCAGTCAAAATGTACTCCAGTGGTATGTTTGCCAGATTAGCTTTTGCAGTAGCCATCAATGTTGATCCGGATATTTTGATTGTAGATGAGGCCTTGTCTGTTGGAGATATTTATTTTCAGGCAAAATGTATTACCAAAATGAAAGAGCTCTCCAAAAAAAGTACGGTTTTATTTGTCTCTCATTCCATGGATACCATTAAAAGTTTTTGTGATACAGCGTTGCTGATTGATAAAGGACACATGGTCGAAATTGGTCCAGTGAAACGTGTAGCACAAATTTATGAAAATATTGTTAACCAGGAAATTGCAGATATGAAACGTGTTCAATCTTTGGATGTATTTGTTAATTCCGAAACAGATAAGAAGAGTTCGCTGTTGCTATTAGAAGAGGATCCTGCTTTTGCAAAACGTGCCAATGAGTTTCGTTCTGGAACGGGAGATGCGCGCTTTATAAGAGCGGACTTGTTAGTCAATGGAGAAGTTGTGAACCAGGTCCCTTTTGGCGAAATGGTTACTTTGCGTTTATTGGCACAATATTATAAAGATATAGATTCTGAGGGAACTATTGGCTACATGGTTAGAAACCATACTGGTGTCGATGTGTTTGGCATGAATATCTATAATAAAGCAAAATTAGTTCCGAAAATGCAAGCGGGAGGCATTCTGGAGGTTAACTTTAATTTCCGTAATCTGTTATCTGAAAGTGGTAAATACACCATTTCTATTGGCTTGAAGCCTAAGCCTTTTGAGCCTCTTTATCTGGATAGCGTAAGTATAGCAGCTGTTTTTGAGGTTCCTAAGCCCGAGAATAATTACGTACCAGGATTAATATTTGTAGATAACACAATAGATTTGCAAGTCATTAATTAAGGCTGGTGATAAAATGTGTGGGATTTTGTTTTCTAATGTAGCCATAAATAAAGAAGTATTTCTTAATTCTTTAAATATAATGAAACACCGGGGGCCTACGGCCCCACTTTGTGTATATCAGAGTGAAAACTTTATGCTGGGGCATAACAGATTAAGTATCTTAGATTTGGATCGGAGAAGTGATCAGCCCTTTTTCTCTGATGACGGAAGATATGTGATTATATTTAACGGAGAGATCTATAATTATAAAGAATTAGCCTCCAGCTATTCAATTCAAATGAGAACAAACTCAGATACTGAACTTTTATTGAAGCTTTATATTCAATATGGTCCCCAAATGTTGAATTGGCTTAATGGAATGTTCAGTTTTATTGTTTTAGACGTCCAGCAGAAATCATTTTTTGTAGCACGAGATCGTATGGGAGTAAAGCCGCTTTATTACAACAGATATGGGGAAGAGTTCATTTTCAGTTCTGAAATTGCTCCATTGCTCCCATTAGTCCACAACATTTCTATAGATCAAGAAGCCGTAAGACAATATAAAAAGATGAGATGCTTTTTTAATGATCGTACTATCTATAATGAAATAAAAGAGTTTCCACCAGGATATTATTACGAGAATGGCGAATTTATTAAATATTGGGAAATTGATTACTCTGAAAAAGAATCTCCTTCCGATGAGGAACTTGAATTTCTAATTCGCTCTGCAGTAGAGTACCGTAAGATCGCAGATGTTGAAATTGGAAGTTACCTAAGCGGGGGATTGGACAGTACGATTATTACCGCACTTGCCAAAGTAGAGCATACTTGGACTGTTGGTTTTGAAGATTATAATGAGTTTCAGTGGTCTGAAATCGCAGCAACAAGATACAATACCATTCATCATCCGATATTGTTTGAACCTGATCACTTTTTATCATTAGCTCGAGAGCTTATAACTGTAAAAAAAGAGCCTCTGTCTGTGCCCAATGAAGTGTTACTGTATCATATGACTCAGCAAGCATCTGCTAAAAATACAGTCATATTAAGTGGAGAAGGCGCTGATGAGCTTTTCTTTGGGTATGACCGTATTTTCAGATGGGCTAGTAGCACTACAGACTTCGATATCCGTGCCTTTAGTGAACTCTACACCTACGGATCTGAAGATGATATAGAGATTGTAGAAGACGCTTTGGCACCTTTCATGAAGTTAAAGTCGCCTCAAAAAATCGTAGCTGCATTCTTCCAACAAGCCCATTTGAGAGGGTTACTTAAAAGACTGGATAGTGCCTCAATGTTAAATTCCGTGGAAGCAAGATCTCCTTTCTTGGACTATAGATTAATTGAAAGGCTTGCAGGTGTAAATTCTCTGTACAAAATGAAGGATGGGGTTGTTAAGGCTCCACTCAAGAGAATTTTTAAAGATATTGTCCCTGCAGAGATTGTAAACAGAAAAAAGGTGGGTTTTCCTGTTCAACTTGAAAAAGTCCTATCTTCTGAGAAAATTGAAGGGAAGACGACATTCGACAAATGGTTTAACTTCAATTTAACTACGTTAGGAGAAATCTTATGATTATCGGCTATACTTCCGGGGTCTTCGATTTATTTCATATTGGGCATTTGAATTTGTTGAGAAATGCTAAATCACTCTGTGATAAACTCATTGTTGGTGTGACCACAGATGAGTTGGTTTCATATAAGTACAAAAAAGCGGTAATTCCTTTTGAGGAAAGAATTGAGATTGTCAGAAACATCAGCTTTGTTGATACTGTAATTCCTCAGGACTCCATGGATAAATTTGAGGTTTGGCAAAAATTAAAATATGACGTAATGTTCGTTGGTGATGATTGGTTTCAAAATGAACGTTGGGACCAGTATGAGTTGCAGTTTAAGGAAGTTGGAGTGAAAATTATATATTTTCCCTATACGAAGAGTACATCATCGACTTTACTGAATGAGACATTACTGAAATTAAGAAAATAAGTATAAGATTTTTGCCTGAAAGGAAGAGGTTTTGCAGTGAATATGAACAGATCTATAGCTTTTGTCATTCACAATCTAGTTTTATATGAAACGATTAAGCCTTTAATTGAGGAGTGTGAAAGAAAGCAGATCGTTTGTGATATTTATGTTCCTCACATTGAAGAAGAAGATTGGGGAGACATGTCCTTAGATACCTATCATTATTTGAAGAACAATGGTATAAAAGTGACTCTAACAAGCTCTGTACCTGACAAGGCATATAAAATAGCCTTCTATCCTTATCTCCCTTATTATTTGGAAGTTAAGTCCGATTATAAGTTTAGATATCAGTATGGAATGGCTAAGCCAAACTGGAATTTAGACACATGGAGTCGAAATTTCGATTTTATCTTTTGTAATGGGCTGTATGATTCCTCGGTTTTGGCAGCGTACACTCAGACTGAAATCGTTGGAATGATTAAATACGCCAAATTTCAAAGGAAGAAGCGCGAAACGGATAAATATAATTTGCTTTATTTGCCTACGTATGGGAATGAGTCGTCTATTGAGCTTGTTATGAACCATATTGAAGAAATGTCAGATACCTTTAATATGAAGGTGAAATTGCATCATGGCACTTCTTTTTTGGAGCATGATCGGGTTAGTCTAGTTAAGTCTCATATTCCTGATGTGCTTGATCATAAGGCTTCTCTTGTTCATTTAATAGAGGAAGCTGATGTGATATTGTCTGACGGCTCTGGGGCTATATTTGATGCGCTGTTTACGGACACTCCAATTGTAATATTCCAACATCCCCAAACAGAATCTTTCGAGGGGATTTTACCTTTGGAAGAACAAATAGTTCAGCAAAACATTGTTCCTTTTGTGAGCGATAACGGCAATATTAAACAAACCTTACTTAATGCAATCTTAGATGAACAACTAATACAACAAAGAAGGAAATTTACTTTAGAGATGTTTCCGGTTAAAGGAAGAGAGACGATAGATAAGTGTATGGATGTAATTAGCAGATTTCTAAAAGATGACGTGGACCATGCTTATAGAGCAGGGCATACACGCCTGAATAATGAATTTAATGAATTACAAGCTCATAATCATGCTCAAAGCCAAGAAATAGAGCAGCAAAAACAACACATTGTTGAGCATATGGATCAGATTAACACATTGATTCAAACGCGAGATCATCAGGAAAATGTAATAAGTAGCATGTCAGCAGATTTTAAATCCCTGTCTGAAAAGAAAGGCGAATTAGAACAGAAATATGTTCAACTTACACAGGATTATAATAATGAAAAAAACAACTTGGATATATTAAATCATCAATATAGACAACTATTTGGTCAATATAATGAACTGAACACCCAGTTCAGTGAGTTGGAAGAATATAATGGAAGACTGTCTACAGAGATTCACAATATATATAACTCTAAAAGGTGGAAAATGGCGAATAAACTTAAACATATCTTACACAAGTCCAAAATGATATATGTTCTTAAGGGATATAGAGTATGGAAAAGTTATGGCACCACTATCTTACTGAAAAAGATAAAATCTAAAGTGTCGCATAAGCTTAACAGAACGAACGCGGGGGATCAGCCGATTGATCTACGCAAAGATGAAGGGAATTACAAGCAGTTATTAACCTGGTATGAGTATAAATTTTACAATTATAAAGTATCTAAAGATAACTCATTTTCTCTGGAGCTTGATAAGTTCGAGATTAAATTTGAGAAGGATCTTATATCGGTCGTCCTTCCTGTATATAACGGTGAGGATTATGTATCAAAAGCTATTGATAGTATTCTGCAGCAATCTTACAAGTATTTTGAACTCATTATTATTAACGATGGTTCAAAAGACTCAACGGCAGAAATTATTGATGAGTATGCTAAAGCAGATCATCGTATCAGAGTAGTTCATCAGGAAAATCGTAAAATACCAAGAACATTATCCAGAGGTTTTAAACTAGCCAAGGGTGAATATCATACGTGGACAAGTGCAGATAATATCCTCCCTGAAAATTTCCTGGAGAAGATGGTAGCTGATCTTAAAAGTGATGAAAATATTGGTATGGTATATGCGAACATGAGGTTAATCGACTCTGCTGGTCAAGTGATTTCCAACCATGGCTGGTATGAAGAACCACAGTTCAGTGGCAATGTTATGCTGCCTAAGTCTGCATTGGAGTTAAACGTATATCCTAACAATACGATTGGTGCAGCTTTTATGTATAGGGCCAAGGTAACCCGGTTATTGGGTGACTATTCTAGTTATAAGCATACCCTTGAGGATTATGATTACTGGATGAGAGTGAACTCTCTATTTGAGCTCAAACATGTGACGTTCGATGAGCCTATATATGATTATCGCTGGCACGATAAGTCACTGACCGCTTTAGATCAAGAACTGGGCATCACCTCTAACAGATATAAACTCATGGTACTTGATGATTTTAGAAGAGATTTTTATCTGACCCCATTAGTATGGATCATTGAGGGAGATGCTACTGAAGTTGGTGAGTTTAAGAAGTATGTTCTTGCTAAAGGACATACTGTGGTTGGAAGAGATGAAGTGAATACGATTATTGGTCTTAATTTGGCAACGCCTATTTGCTATTTATATATAAAAACAGGCGAAGTCCATGATTTTGAATTTATTGATTCTAATGCTTTATCGTCTATGTATGCACTGCTTATAGATAAATCAGAGCATACAACAGATACATTTGTAGCTAACTATCCGTGGGATCTGAAAATAAAGGATAAAATGAATGGTGAAACAGATAGCAATTATGACTTTTTTGCACAGGATACGGAAGTTCTGTTCTCTCTTATAAATACGAAGGTTAAGAACGATCACTTGTACCGTATTGAGGCAGTCATTGAAAGTGAACCCGCTTATAATAAGAGATTATCAGTTATTATTTGTACTTACCAGCGGAGTGAAAAGCTATCGAATGCGATTAAATCTGTCATAGAACAGTCGTTGGATAAAGCAGACTATGAAATTATCGTTGTAAATAATGATTATTTGAATGATGAGATTCATCATTTGGTTCGTGATTTCAGAGCAACCTATAATATTGACGAATCCTTCCTGCGATATATGGAAGCTCCATTAAAAGGTCTTTCCTTTGCACGTAATGTTGGTTTATTTGGGGCAGAAGGAGAGGTCATACTCTATATTGATGATGACGCTATTGCAAACTCTAACTTGCTTGAGGAAACCATCAGAGGGTTCTCAGATCGTCCCGATATCGGGGTCATGGGTGGGAATATCATACTCAATTTACATGAGGAACGGCCTGAAGTGGTTAAACCAGGTACTGAAGCATACTGGAGCCAGCTTATAGTGGAAGGCGAAGAAATTATCGATTCTAATTTTCAGTGGGAGTTCCCTTATGGAGCCAATTTTGCGGTTAGACATGCTGCGCTAATGCGAATTGGGGGCTTTAGAAGCGCCTATGGGCGTAAAGGAAACAATTACGCTGGAGGAGAAGAAATTGTTGTATCTTTTGCTATGAGAGAAATCGGCTATAAGGTTGGTCTTAATCCTAAAATGAAGGTCATTCATGATGTGGACACCTCCCGATATACTGTTGAGCATGTTAGAAAGACAATGCGAAACAGTATTTTGACTAATTACCAATTGCAAAAGGATCTGTATGCGCCGATGGAATCGGATATTGAGGCAGATAAGAATCACCTCGAAATTGTTAAAGCTGAATTAGATCATTTGCAGAAGATTCCGACTAAAAATCGAGACGTTGAAATTGATATTCTGTATAAACAATACACAGTTGAAGCGTATGAAGAATTAATACAAATGAAGGAGAACGATATAAATTCCCGAAAACAGTTGGCAAGAGCATATAGATAATTAATAAAACTTTAAAGGCGCCTCTTTTATAAAAAATAAGGGGCGCCTTTATTAGTATGGAGCGGTTAAATGAAAATTTTATATTTCTCTCCAATCTATTGGAATGATTTAAAACAACGTCCGCAACATTTGGCCGAAGAGTTTGCTAAAATGCCGGGGGTTCACATCACCTTTGTAGAACCCTCCATTAGCATACTTAATAGTATTGTAAGGCAGAACTCAGATTATAAGAGAAGAAATCAAATCATTAATGATAGTCTTCAAATATTCAGGCCTTCGGGCAGTCTGAGATTACCTAGAAGCTTTGAAAGCTTAGACATATTCCATTTGAATCAATGGTTTGAAAAAAGACAGTTGAAAGATTTAGTTTGCAGTGCAGATATCATTTGGTTAGGAAGTCCAGTCTTTTATCCTCTTATTAAATCAAATAATAATAAGAAGAAGATTGTGTTTGATCGAATGGACGACTATGTATTTCTAACTAACAATGCATTAATGAAGAAATTACTCGAAAAGTGGGAACTTGAATTACTTGCCAAGGCGGATCTGGTTATTTCTACAAGTAATCATTTGCATAAGCATTCTCAAACATTGTGTAGACAATCTTATTTAGTAAAAAATGCTGTGGATACAGCTATACTAAACATAAATGTAGATAGCTTGGTTGCTGATGAATTGAGACGTTTAAAGCAAGAGGGCTACTATATTTTTGGCTATGTGGGAGCGATTGACCACTGGTTTGATATAGAAGCGGTTAAGGCTATTACTGATTTTGATGAGAAATTTGTTGTATGTTTGGTTGGGAGAAATAACCTGAATTATAATTTTGAACAGCATAATAGGATTAAATATTATGAGACTGTTCCTAAATCAGAAATTGGTGCAATTATTGATGCTTTTGATATTTGTTTATACCCCTTTTTGAGGAATTCGGATAGAATTGATACGATCAATCCAGTAAAAGTTTATGAGTATTTGAGTTTTAATAAAGTGATATTAGCGGTGGATAGCGAAGAAACAAGGCTCTTAAATCAGGAAGGGATTTATCTATATCATAGTTTAGAGGAAATAAGAAAATATCTAATGGATATAGATACCCTACAACACCCTTTTTATGATCAAGAGCAACTGGAAAACTTCGTAGTCCATAATAATTGGGAAGCTCGTGCAAAAACCATTATGGAGCTGCTTATAAAAGAGCTTCAATAGGAGGAACTTAGATATGAAAGGGATTATATTAGCTGGAGGGACTGGATCTAGATTATACCCCCTTACTAAAGTTACAAACAAACATTTGTTGCCGATTGGTAAATATCCGATGATATATTACTCTATTGATAAACTCAAAAAGGCGAATATAAATGATATTTTAATCGTTACCGGAAAAGAACATATGGGAGATGTGGTCAATCTCTTAGGAAGTGGTGTCGACCTTGGAGTTACTCTGACTTACAAAGTGCAAGATGAAGCCGGGGGGATTGCACAGGCTTTGCTTTTAGCTGAGCATTTTGTTGGCAATGACAAGATGGTTGTTATTTTGGGGGACAACGTTTTTAAAGATGATATATCATCGTTTGTTGAAAAATTCAAACTTCAAGAATCAGGAGCGAAATTATTACTTCATAAAGTGCCTGATGCTAATCGCTATGGAGTACCAGAACTACAAGGCGATAACATTGTAAATATTGAAGAAAAGCCAGAGGTTCCTAAGAGTGATTATGCAGTTACGGGCATTTATATGTTCAATCACTCTGTATTCAATATCATCAAGACCTTGACTCCATCAGCAAGAGGAGAATATGAAATAACAGATGTTAATAACGCTTATATTCAACGAAATCAACTTACATTTGATATTTTAGAGAACTGGTGGACTGATGCGGGAACACATAGTTCTTTGATGCTTGCTAACAAATTAGTAAGTGAAATGGGTTATGAACTGTTTTCTTAGTATTATCATAGAACTAAAGATACCTTATGCTAAATAATTAAGAAAGCGAGTCTATTTAAATGCAAATTGTAAAAGCTCTTCCAACTAGAATAAAGTGGGTGGATGTACTAAAGGGATTGGCGATTATTTTTTTAGTATTCTCACATTTGGTGCCCCATGGTTTTAAAGGTAATGAAATGATGGATAAGAGCTTTATTATAGGCTATTTTTATTCCTTCCATATGCCTCTTTTCTTTTTTGCTTCTGGGTTTACTTCTAATTTTCAGAAGTATAAGTTTAGTAGTTTTTTGTGGTCTAAAATCAAAACAATCCTTTTACCATATACGACTCTGTATTTATGCTCACTACTGTATTTTGGTTGGATGCATTGGATGGGGATTGTCGGAACGCTCGATCCAATGGTTGTTATTGAAACTTTTTTATATGCAGATGGAGATCACTTAGGTATTCTAAATATGTCTCTTTGGTTCCTACCTTGTCTCTTCTTAGCCCAAATCATTTCGTACTTGGTCTTGAAAATTTCGTCCAAAAGAAGTTATATGTATATATTTTGGATATTGCTATCCATACTTGGTGCATTCTTAAGCAAGCTTGACACACATGCACTTCCTTGGTCATTTGGCACGTCAATTAATGCAGCCTCTTTAATTATTTGTGGTTATATATTCAAATTGAATGAACAATATTTTATTGAAAAAATTAGAATTAACAAACCATATTTTGCTTACGCAGCGGGCTTTCTGGGTCTTTTATTATTTTTAATAAATGATAAACCAGGCATGTCAGGAAATTACTATGGACATAATTATGTATTATTTTATCTGTCGGTATTGGCTAGTTTAATATTTTATATATACTTATCCAAAAAAATTGAGTCATCTAGTTTACTGTCCTATTTTGGTAAAAACTCTTTAATTATATTTGGTCTGCATGGATTAATACTTAGCTTCTGGGAGAATGTGAATTTTTACGAGAAGTTTTCTGTTACAACAAATATGTATTTAGATGGAATTTCATTTGTTGTTATTTCTACCTTGCTTGTCTTCTTAAGTTGTATTCTTTTTATTGAACTATTTAATAGATTTTTACCTTTCCTGATTGGCAAAAAATTTAGTTCTGGTAGTTCTAATAAAACAGCAACAATTCCCAGTAAGATTGTTTAACGATTAACTTAAAAAGCCCTCGAATAAAAATCGAGGGCTTTTTTGTATGCATCGACATCTGTATTGAATTAGAAAAGATCTGGATTATCAGGGTATATTTTTTTGAATTGTGAACGTATTAGTTCAACTTTTTCCTTCGTGATGGATGATGTCTTTTTCAAGACTATGGCTTTAACGTTATTATCAAGGGCATAGCTCTTTAAAGGTTTATAATTATTTTTAAGAGATCCGTTCATAACCTCTTCTGCGAGTATACCTACAACTTTTTGACCACTTTCACCTAAATGGTATTGTGTAGGTAATGCGATCACGACATAATCGGACTCAAAAAACGACACTGGAAAACCATCTCTTAAATCAACGTGATGGGTCAGATTCATAAATGGAAGAGCGTTGCTATTGTCAGGCATTTCAATCTGTCTGAGTATGTCATCATTAAGAATTCCAGAGCTAGACAGAACATATACTTTATGCTGCTCTGATGAGATTTCCTTAAGATAAGTCGTTAATTGTTTTAAAACAGGTATATCTGTTCTTACTCTAGGTGTTTGTTTAAAGTCACTGAATAAAGAAGAAAAATAGGTAACAGGACGTGCATTTACATTAGTGAACGTTACCAAGAAATTACAAGCGACTAAATAAACTAGAATAACTAAGAAAACATTTTTTGCATATTTTATCTTGGACAAATAGTTTAGAATAAGAATAACGCCACAAATAAATAAAATTAATACGTTCACGGTAAGAAGATAATAATGCTGAGAAGCTAAGCTTTGAATTCTTGTAAAAAGAAAGTACGTAATAAACAAGTTTGTAACTAGAAAGATTGATATATACCTAGTTTTACTAATAAATAACAAGCCTATGCAACCAACAAGAGCTATCAGAAAAATGAAGGCACCATAATGATAAAATAAATTCTGTAAGTTACTTAAGACGTCACCAAAATAATAAGCTGAGTAGGCGTTTTTAAAGTTATTGGTCAGGGCTCTTTGAATAAATTCATTGAAGAATATAATAAGAAATAATGCACTTGAAGATCCTATAATGAAAAAATTTAAAATAACCTGCAAGAGCTGCTTGAAGCGAAACTCTTTTTCTAGAATCCATTTGAACAAAAAAGCGATACTGATCGAGCCAAAAAGAGATACGATCCAAAACCCATACCATCTTCTTGTAAATGTTAGTAATACTAGGCAAGCAGCTAAGAGTAAAACTGCTTTTAAATTTAAGCGTTCAAAGTCATTATTAAATAAGATAACAAGCGACAAGCAAATAAAAATAAGTCCTATAGAATCCAGATATCCACCTAACATAGGAGCTATCATAATTGGAAAGGTAAATGTAAGTACAAAGATCATGAAAATGTTCAATTTTGTGTTTAACTGGATTTGATCAGCAATCTTGATACATAATAAGAAAAGTATCAAACAAGAAGGATACAAGAAGCAGGTATAGATTGCCAAGACATAGCTCATGTAGCTTGTACCTAAGAACTTTAATGGTAAAGAGAGAAAGATTGTTGGGAAAACGGAATAATCATCTCTTAAAATGCTTGCATAGATTTGTTTAGAAGCTGCTATAAAATCTGTACTTAAAAGGTTATTAAATTGTATGGATGTATTCCAATAGGCTGAAAAGTCCCAATAATAAATGAAATGTTCCCTTTGAAGGAAGGCGTAAATGAATATTATTCCAACTAGATAACCGCCAAAAGCTAGGTACTGCACCATTATTTCTTTCTTGGCATATGTTAAGATACCACTAATGTGTAAAATGTATGTAGCACCTATGACAAACGACTGTGCAATATTTAGACCGAATAATATGGAAATATAGTAAGAATCGACTTTAAACAGTATTAGAATCGGGATAAGTAGCCACGTCAAAACCAAATAGGACCAAACAAAATTTTTATTAACTCTCGATAAATTCAAAAGCATATTCCCTCCCAATATAGTGTGCTTATTAATTTTATAGTAATCATAAATGAAAGTATATACTCAAGATGTTGGAGGTTTCGTGAATGATAATAAAGGAAGTACTTTCAGGTGCAAAAATCATTGAACCCGTGGTTCATGGTGATCACCGTGGTTTTTTTATGGAAAGTTACAATGAACAGATCATGAAAGAAAACGGAATAGACCATGCTTTTATTCAAGATAACCAATCCTTGTCTGCAGAAGCCGGTGTGATTCGTGGTTTGCATTACCAGCTTAATCCAAAAGCACAGACTAAACTCATTCGTGTGCTTTCTGGAGCTATCTACGATGTGATTCTGGATATTCGTAAAAGTTCTCCAACATTCGGTCAATGGGTCGGGGTAATCTTAAGTGAACATAATAGACGTCAGCTACTGGTGCCTAAGGGTTTTGCTCATGGGTTCTGTACGCTTGTTCCGAACACTCAAGTGCTGTATAAGGTAGACGAGTATTATTCACCTGAAAATGATCGTGGAATTCTGTGGAATGATCCAGCACTAGGGATTGATTGGCCAACTTCTCATGCTATTCTTTCAGAGAAGGATCAGAAGCATCCGGCACTGGCCGACGCTGACATTAATTTTGATTAGAGGAATAATAAGATTTAGGAGGTCAGTATGAAACTTCTTGTCACCGGCGGGGCCGGATTTATAGGCAGTAACTTTGTATTGTATATGTTAAAACAGCATCCAGATTATGAAATTGTAAATATAGATGCTCTTACCTATGCAGGTAACCTGGAAAATTTGAAATCCATTGAAAATAACCCCAAGCATAGCTTCATCAAAGCAGATATTACCGACGCACAAGCGATTGACCAACTGATGCAGCAGGGGATTGATGTGGTGGTTAATTTTGCAGCGGAGTCACATGTGGATCGAAGTATTTTGGAACCGGAAGTGTTTGTGAAAACAAACGTATTGGGTACGCAAGTGCTACTGGATGCAGCCAAGAAATATAACGTGACCAAGTTTGTACAGGTATCAACAGATGAGGTGTATGGATCTTTGGGAGAAACAGGCTTGTTTACGGAGGAAACTCCGTTGCAGCCTAATAGTCCTTATTCTGCATCCAAGGCAGGCGGCGATCTGCTAGTTCGTGCATATCATGAAACCTTCGGTTTACCAGTGAACATCACGCGTTGTTCTAACAACTACGGTCCATATCAGTTTCCTGAAAAATTGATCCCGCTAATGATCTCACGTGCATTGAGCGACCAACAGCTACCTGTATACGGGGATGGCTTGAACATTCGCGACTGGTTGTATGTAGAGGATCATTGCAGCGCAATTGATCTAGTCATTCATCAGGGTAAACTGGGTGAAGTATACAATATCGGGGGAAATAACGAGCGGACAAATGTGCATATCGTCAAAACAGTATTAGAGGAGCTGGGCAAGCCGGAATCTCTGATTTCGTATGTGCAGGATCGTCCAGGACATGACCGCCGTTATGGCATTGATCCAACGAAGACCATGAATGAGCTGGGCTGGAAGCCAAAGCACTCTTTTGAAACAGGCATTAAAGAAACGATTCGCTGGTATTTAGACAACGAAGAATGGTGGACTCGTATTCAATCCGGCGAATACCAACAATACTATGCTAAACAGTACGGTTCCCGCTTGGGGGATGCGTAAAATGAAGGTGCTGGTTACTGGAGCATCCGGTCAACTTGGTAAAGATGTAGTAAACGTTTTTCAGGGTCAAGGACATGATGTTCTTGGATATGATCGGGAACAGCTGGATATCACGGATTTGGAGCAGGCTGTGAAGATCGTGGAACAGTACCAACCTGATGCCGTAATCCACTGTGCAGCGTATACGGCTGTGGATGCAGCGGAGACTGATGTAGACGGGGCTTATCAAGTCAACGCGGCAGGTACACGTAATATGGCAATGGCTGCGGAAAAGGTTGGAGCCAAGCTGGTTTATATCAGCACAGATTATGTGTTCGATGGAACGGCAAAACAGCCATATCATGAGTACGATAATACCAATCCGCAGAGTATCTACGGAAAGTCCAAACGGGCGGGGGAGGTATTGACCCAAACACTTTCCTCTAGGTATTTTATTGTTCGTACATCTTGGGTATATGGATTGCACGGGAACAATTTTGTCAAAACGATGCTGAAGCTTGGACAGGAGAAGCCGCTCCTCCAGGTAGTGAATGATCAGAAGGGTTCACCTACCTATACGGTGGATCTGGCACGCTTTTTGGCGGAATTGATTCAAACGGAGAAGTACGGCGTATACCATGCATCCAATAGCGGCTCCTGTACCTGGTATGAATTTACGCAAGCTATTTTACAGGATGCGGCGGAAATATTAGATGCCAAGATCACAGCGAAATTGGAACCATGCAGCACAGAGCAATTCCCCAGACCAGCAGCGCGGCCACGTAACTCTGTTATGGAGCATATAGCGATCCGAACCAATGGATTGAATGATTTGCGCGACTGGCGTGAGGGATTGCGTGATTTTTTGCAGGAGTGTCTTAGTAAATCCGAGTAAATAAAACCTTATTATAAATATCAACAATCTCCCATCAGTTTATGAGTGGGAGATTTTATTATATTAAAGCCTATGTTGATTAAAGCCTATGTTGATTAAGGACGATGAGCATTATAATGTATAAGCAGATGAAACATATTGTCCCTCTATTGCACATTTTAAAAGAAGGAGGTCATTACCCTGAACAGACCTAACGTACAAATTTTATTATCTACATATAATGGAGCAGCTTACTTAGATGAGCAAATAGAAAGTCTCATCAATCAAAAAGACGTAGAAATTCAGATTCTAATTCGTGATGATGGCTCGACAGATGATACGGTTGCCAAGTTGAGCGCGCTGAAGCAACGTTATCCTCAACAGATTTTTTTATGCCTTGAGAGCAATGTAGGGGTTATTAAAAGCTTTTTTGATCTGATTCAAAGATCGTCTGAGACATTCGATTATTATGCTTTTTGTGATCAGGATGATGTGTGGATGCCGAATAAACTTGCTCAGGCTGTGGCTCATCTCAGGGAGCAGGATGGGAGCCGACCGCTGATGTACTGTTCTGCTACTCAAATGGTCTCTCAAACATTGGAACCACTCAAAGTATGGCCAGCTGACATCCTACGACCTGTATCCTTCTATAATGCTCTCATTGAGAATGTATGTGTAGGTTGTACCATGGTGATCAATAAAGAAACACTCAAGCTCGTGAAAAAGAGAATTCCAACTTCTTTGGATAATATTATTATGCATGACTGGTGGATTTATTTATGCACTTCCTCTTTTGGTGAGGTTGTTTTTGACCCCGATCCGTACATTTGGTATCGGCAGCATCAAAACAATGTGCTGGGAGGTTCTACGGATGGGTGGGTTGGCAAGTGGAGGAAAAGACTAAGTAGATTTGCAAAAGGAAAAAATCGCTATATTTTAAGCAAACAAGCCCAGCAATTTATTCAGCTTTATGGACAAGACATGTCTCCTCAAATGTATAAAGATATGGATCAATTCCTGGACAGCTACCAAAAGGGTGTGTTTTCTCGTATGAAATATATTTGGCAGTCTCCATTTTACAGGCAGTCACGGTTGGACAACTGGATTTATAAGTTGGTTTTTGTATTGAGGAAGTTATAGAGGTATGGAAAGAAAAAATATTGAAACTTTTTTCCATATATAAGCGTCAAATAGTCAAAGGTGCAAATGAATACTAGATAAAATACCATCGAATGCGTGTTCCTTTATGGAAAAATATAGTATAATTGAAACGTGCAACCGATAGAGCTGCCAAGGGCGGTCGGCTAACTCTCCCGAGGAGGGGGGTGAAGCCTGTGACAGTGTTTGAGGCGCTCAGTTTAATGCTGACGTTCGGGGCGTTAATCGTCACACTGTTAGAGTTTAACAAACGAAAATAGACCGCCCCCGCAAGGAAGGGTCTATTTTCGGGCCTGATTGTTCCAAAACCGTCCGCTCTTGGAGCGTTGGTTGCGCAGGGGCTGGCTGGCACCAGCCCTTTTTCCATGTATATCTTACCACGATGAATTTTAGACCTCAACCGAGGATTTTACAAAAATCTAATAAACGACTTCCAATGAACAATATATAGATCGAAATGGTTTCGTTTGTCTATATTTGCACTTTGGAGCGACTGGAATCGAATTTTTTGAAATTCTGCTAACTATGTAAGGCTACAAGTTATGTGCTTTTTTGCGCCCTGTGGTCTGCGCGGTATGCTATAATAGGCGATAGTAGAATAGATTACTGAATTTGTCAGGAGCGTTTTAAATATGGATGTAAGCATACTGGTCGTCAACTATAATACGTGTCAATTGACGCTGGATTGTTTGCAATCGGTGTATGCGTCAAAGTCGCAGTACCGATATGAAGTGATTGTGATTGATAATCACTCTAGTGACGGATCTGTTGAGGCTATTCGTGCTGCATACCCGGAGATTACGTTGATAGCCAATAAGAATAATACAGGTTTTGCCAAGGCGAACAACCAGGGGATGGAAGTAGCCAGCGGGCGTTATGTATTGTTATTGAACTCCGATACGTTGGTGCAACCGGACACGCTGGATACAATGATTCAGTTTATGGATACGCATCCTGAGATGGGAGCATCGGGCTGTAAGGTCATCTTGCCAGATGGCTCGCTAGATAAGGCTTGTAAGCGTGGCTTTCCAACGCCGTCAGCTTCTTTTTACTACGCTTTCGGCTGGTCGAAGCGCTACCCGGATAACCCGAAGTACAATCAATATCAGCTTGGGCATCTAAGCCCGGACGATGAGTATCCTGTAGATGTACTGGTAGGTGCTTTTATGCTGGTGCGCCGGGAGACGATTGACCAGGTCGGGGGGTTGGACGAAACCTTTTTTATGTATGGTGAGGATATTGATTGGTGTTACCGGATTAAGCAAGCCGGGTGGGGCATTTACTACTACCCGCGCACATATATTATTCATATCAAAGGGGGCAGCGCTCGCCGTCGTCCTTTGAAAATTATTTATGAGTTTCATAGAGCTATGTGGGTATTTCATCGTAAGCATTATAAACAGCAATACAGTTGGATCACCAATATGGCTGTATATGCGGGAATTTCGGTGAAGTTTGGAATGGCCTTTCTAAAAAATAAGTTGTCTGCACCGGTCAAGCCGGACAGCGGGGAACAATCTCGTACTGAGGTGAAAGCATGATACGCAGAAATCAGCGTTTTTTAACCCAATTATATATTGTGGCGGATTTCGCGGTCATTCAGTTGTCCTTTCTGATCGCTTGGTTTTTCAAATTTGAAAGTGAATGGATCACCTATAAAGAACCGCTTCCTATTCAAGTATATGGAGGCTGGAGCTTAATCTACGGCCTGATTGCCGTAGTGCTGGGGATGTTATTCTCGCTCTATTCGCCCAAACGCAAAAAACGATTTGCAGATGATGTATTCCGCGTCACCCAAATTCATATTGTTGGCCTGTTCGTGCTGTTGAGTGTGATGTTCTTCGTGAAGCAAATCGACATTTCGCGGTCCTATCTGGCGATCTATATGGTTGGGAATGTGCTGCTTATTTTGTTTTACCGGTTCTTTTTGAAGCAAGTTCTTAAAGCTCTCCGTCAAAAAGGGTACAACAAGCAGTTCATGCTTATTCTCGGGGCGGGTACTCTAGGCCAACGATTTTATCATAATCTTGGACAGTATCCTGATCTAGGATACGAGGTCGTGGGTTTTCTGGATGATAAGCGGCATTGGAGTGAAGAGGAAGCGGCGCATTTCCGCCCGATTCTTGGAGGCTTAGATCAATTGGAGGCTACGCTGTCGCGTCTGATGATTGACGAGGTCATTCTGGCGCTTCCGCTGGATGCCCATGATAAGTACCCCAAGATTATAAACATGTGTGAAAAGGCTGGAGTGCGCACGCTTATAATCCCTGACTTTTTTGATTATTTGCCGGCTCGTCCGTACTTTGATAACTTTGCAGGTATGCCGATGATTAATGTACGGGATATTCCACTGGATGTGGCGGGGAATCGATTGTTTAAGCGTCTATTCGATATTTTATTCTCTTTATTCGCGATTCTTCTGACGTCTCCGATCATGCTGGCAGTGGCGATTGGTGTAATGATCACATCCAGAGGGCCCATCATTTTTAAGCAAGAGCGGGTGGGCTTGAATCGTCGCACCTTCCGAATGTACAAATTTCGTTCGATGAAGGTGCTGCCTCCTGGAACTGAAGATACGGGCTGGACGACTGCTAATGACCCAAGACGCACACGTTTTGGTACTTTTATTCGTAAAACGAGTCTCGACGAGCTGCCTCAATTTTTCAACGTTCTGCTGGGTGATATGAGTGTCGTTGGTCCACGCCCAGAACGACCCTATTATGTGGATCAGTTCCGTGAGGAAATTCCAAAATACATGGTGAAGCATCATGTTCGTCCTGGAATCACAGGCTGGGCACAGAGCAACGGCTTGCGTGGAGATACATCTATTGAGGAACGGATTAAGCATGACATCTTCTATATTGAGAACTGGTCGCTCTTATTTGATATTAAAATTATTTTCCGCACGATTCGCAACGGTTTCAAGAACGCGTATTAATACAGAAGCACCCTTCGGTTTAGCCGGAGGGTGCTTTTGCGTCTGGCAGTTGTTTTGAGCATGCGTATGTGGGGTATTGACCTGTACGAAAAGGATGTGACACCCCATGAAACGATTGATTGTTTCGGTTATTCTTTTAATGTTAATCGGCACATTTTTACTGGCATACAAAGGAAAATCCACAGAAGAACATACTGGCTTTACCACGCACCGTGTGATTTCGCATGCCATGGGAGCCGTTGATGGTTTGGCCTATACTAATGCGCGTGAAGCGTTTGTGGAAAATTATAAAAAAGGCAGCCGCGTATTCGAGGTCGACCTGATGTTTACATCGGATGGACAATTGGTGGCGCGCCATGAATGGACAGAATCTTTTACAGAGCAAATGCAACAGGAACATGCAGTTGCTACGGAACAGGGCGGAAAACCTTGGAGCTATCATCAATTTAAGAACACTCCCATACACGGTTCCTATACCCCAGTAGATTGGAAGGATGTATTGGATTTATTGGAAACATACCCGGATGCTTATATTGTGACCGATACGAAAGAACAGGACCCTGTCCAAATCAAACAGTTGTTTGCGCAACTGACCCGTCAGGCACAGGAGAAAAACCCCGAGCTTTTGTCCCGTATTGTTCCTCAAATTTATAATGAAGAAATGTTGCGAACGTTACGGAGTATTTATCCCTATCCATCCGTTATTTATACGCTCTATGCCACAGAAGATAAGGACGACCAGATCATTCGATTTGTACAACAAAATGATATAACGGCAGTAACTTTACCAGAGAATCGGGTGAGTGGTGCTTTAGTGGAAAGTTTGCGTCAGGCAGGGGCAGTGTGCTACGTAAATACCATTAATGAGTTGAAGGATGCGGCTGAGTATGAACAGATGGGTGTACGAGGTTTCTATACAGATAGTTTAACGGAAAAAGAACTTAGTGAACGCAGTTGGTTGTATGCGTTACGACCATGAGTTGTCTGAACGGGGTGTTCCCATTTGATACGAACATTGACACCTTTTAAGCACTATCATAGACTTAGCATAGAACGCTTTTGGATATTGGAATTCGGCTCGCCTGGATCATGACAAAAGCAATGAATGCTGGAGGAATGTGTGTTGGCAGATTCAATTCAATCATGGAGGCATGTGTTTAAGCTTGATCCTGACAAGGAACTGGATGATGGTGCGCTTGACGCCGTGTGTATGTCTGGTACGGATGCGATTATGGTAGGAGGTTCCTCAGGTATTACCTATGAAAATACGGTGGATTTGCTGTCGAGGGTTCGGCGTTATGAGGTGCCGTGCGTGCTTGAGGTGTCCGATCTGGAGGCTGTAGTGCCAGGGTTTGATCTATATATGATTCCTATGGTACTGAATACTACTGACAGTAATTGGATTCTAGGGCAGCACCAACGTGCGATTGAACAGTTTGGTTATATGATCCCGTGGGATTTGCTTGTGGCGGAAGGATATATTGTTTTGAACGGTGATTCTACGGTCGCTAAGCTTACCGGAGCAGATACTTCGCTGGGTGCTACATCAGCCGCCTCATATGCACAGATTGCTGACAAGCTCATGCATCTACCGATTGTATATGTGGAATATAGCGGTGCTTTTGGGGATATGGAGCTGGTGCAGAAAATACATCGCAGTACGGAGCGCTCTCGTGTCCTATACGGGGGAGGTATCGTGGATAAATCTACCGCGTTACAAGCGGCTGCCGTTTGTGACACCATTGTAGTAGGGAACATCATTTATCGTGACTTGGCGAAAGCGCTGGAGACGGTAGCTGTGAAATTGGAAGTATAGAACGTGAATTTATGGAAGCTCAGGGAAAGGAGCATGCACGCATGCAATCAATAGATATACACGAGGCGGTAGCTCGCCTTAATCCGCCTCAGCGTCAGGCTGTGGAGGCGGTAGATGGTCCGCTGCTGATTATGGCTGGCGCAGGCAGTGGTAAAACACGGGTGCTCACGCACCGAATAGCCTACCTCATCGCGACCCGCAAGACGGCTCCATGGGGCATTTTGGCGATTACCTTTACGAACAAGGCCGCGCGTGAGATGCAGGATCGCGTATCCAAGCTGATTGGCCCACAGGGAAGAGATGTATGGGTATCCACCTTCCACTCGATGTGTGTGCGTATTTTACGTCGGGATATCGAGCGGATTGGATTCACCTCGAATTTCAGCATTTTGGATTCTACGGATCAATTGTCTGTCATTCGGAGCTGCATGAAGGATCTGAATATAGACACCAAAAAGTTTGAACCCAAAGCGGTTCAGTCTATGATGAGTACGGCTAAAAATGAACTGGTCACTCCCGAAATGTATGAACGCAAGATTGGCGACTATTTTGAGGGGATTGTGGCGAAGGTATATACCAAGTACCAACAACGACTCAAAAATAACAACTCTCTTGATTTTGATGATTTGATCATGGCAACGATTCAGCTCTTTAAAGAAGTACCTGAGGTACTGGATTTCTATCAGAAAAAATTTCAATACATTCATGTTGATGAATATCAGGATACGAACCGTGCGCAGTACATGCTGTGCAAAATGCTGGCCGACAAGCATCACCGGATTTGCGTAGTAGGTGACAGTGACCAATCCATCTATCGGTGGCGGGGGGCGGATATTAGCAACATTTTGAATTTTGAAGAGGACTACCCGGAAGCGCGCACCATTTTGCTGGAGCAGAACTACCGGTCCACCTCAAATATTCTCAATGCTGCCAACGAAGTTATTGGTCAAAATACAGGCCGCAAGCCGAAAAAACTATGGACTGACAAAGAAGGCGGAGCCAAGATTAAAGTTTATCGTGCTGACTCTGAGCATGATGAGGGCTACTTTATCGCCTCCGAAATTCATAAGAATATTAATGCGGGCAAAACCTATAGCCATCATGCCATTTTGTATCGTACGAATGCTCAGTCTCGGGTTGTGGAGGAAATTTTGATTAAATCGGATATTCCTTACCAGATCGTGGGCGGTATCAAGTTCTATGATCGGAAGGAAATTAAGGATTTGCTGGCGTATCTTCGCCTGCTCTCCAATCCTGACGACGACATCAGCTTGATCCGAATCATTAATGTGCCAAAACGAAGCATCGGAGACACAACCGTCGGCAAATTGCAGGCAGCTGCAGCAGAACGTGGAGTTTCAATTTTCCGTGTTCTTCAAGTTGTAGACGATTTGGGCTTTGCAGGACGTACGCGCAATGCGTTGGTAGAGTTTTACGATATGATCGAAGGTTTAAGTCGGATGGTAGACTACCTGTCGGTTACCGAGTTAACAGAAAAAATGCTGGAAACCACCCAATATCGATTGGAGCTGCAAAACGAGAATACACTCGAGTCGCGCTCACGTTTGGAGAATATTGATGAGTTCCTGTCGGTAACCATGGAATTTGAAAAAGGAGCGGAAGACAAGTCACTCGTCTCCTTCCTGACCGACCTTGCGCTGATTGCCGATATTGATTCCATGAATGACGATGAAGAAGAGCAAAGCGATGCGGTTGTATTGATGACCATGCATAGCGCCAAAGGATTGGAGTTTCCCATCGTATTTATTGTCGGTATGGAGGAGGGAGTATTCCCTCATAGTCGTGCCTTTCTGGATAACGAAGAGCTGGAGGAAGAGCGCAGATTGGCGTATGTCGGAATTACCCGTGCAGAGGAGCAACTGTTCCTTACATGCGCACAGATGCGCACTTTGTTTGGCCGCACCACAGCTAACCCGCCTTCCCGTTTTCTCGAAGAGATTCCGGACGAGTTAAAAGAGGATACGATCATCAAACGTGACCGCTACCGCCGTTCAGGCAATGTAGGCGGATCTTATGGTGGGCGCGGACTGAATAAAGGTAGTGGCAGCAACTTTGGTGGAGAACGCTCGTTTGATACGATGAGCCGCAGTGGTTCGTCCGCTTCGGCGTCACCCCGAGTAACAGTAACGACATCTTCATCCGCGAAAGCAACTCCGGCTGCTTCGGCAGGAGGCCCCTCCATTTTTGCTGCTGGAGACAAGGTACAGCATGGCAAATGGGGGATTGGAACCATTGTCGCTGTAAAAGGGACGGGCAATGATATGGAGCTTCAAATTGCTTTCCCAGCTCCAGTAGGGGTTAAACGACTGTTAGCTGGCTTTGCACCGATTACAAAAGTAGAATAAATCTCAAACATCATTAAATCTCGAACCTCATGAGTGGCAGCTTGGCTTAGGACCTCTGCCCTGATGAAGTTCCCGGAGGGATACGCCTGCATGAACCCAATGCACAGGATGGAGCAGCTTGTTGCTGAACTGAACACATATAACTATCATTACTACACACTGGATGAACCCAAGATCAGCGACAAAGAATATGATGTGCTTTATGACGAGCTGGTAGCGCTTGAACAGACGAGCGGTCTTGTGCTGCCGGATTCGCCGACACAGCGTGTGGGCGGGGAGTTACTCAAAGGGTTCACACCGCATCGCCACCTTGCCCCATTATGGAGCCTTGATAAAGCTCAGAATATGGAACAGCTGCGTGCATGGAACGCGCGTGTCGTGAAGCTGGTCAATGATTACAATACCAAGAACCCAGAGCAACCTTTGCCATCTCCAGGTTATGCGATAGAACTTAAATTTGATGGTCTAACGCTTAACCTGACGTATACTGATGGACAGCTGGTACAGGCTTCTACCCGCGGTAATGGTGTGGTGGGTGAGGGGATATTGGCGCAGGTAAAAACAATTAAATCCGTGCCACTTACAATTCCTTTTCGAAATGGAACTATTGAAGTTCAGGGAGAAGGGATAATGAATCTCTCTGTACTGTCCAAATATAATGAGACTGCCGCAGACCCTCTTAAAAACGCACGCAACGCCGCAGCTGGCGCTTTGCGTAACTTGAATCCCAAAGTGACAGCAGAACGGCGATTGAATGCATTTTTCTACAATGTGGGTTATGCAGACCGGATCCA
Source organism: Paenibacillus sp. S29 (assembly GCF_049319765.1). Classification (NCBI taxonomy): domain Bacteria; kingdom Bacillati; phylum Bacillota; class Bacilli; order Caryophanales; family Paenibacillaceae; genus Paenibacillus; species Paenibacillus sp. S29. The sequence continues at coordinate 727,169 of NZ_JBMOUI010000001.1, forward strand.
GTTTAATAGCCACCAGGAAATGATGACTTTCCTGCGTGAAAATCATTTTAAGGTAAACCCTTACTTGACTTACTTTGATAATTTTGAAGATGTAATGGAGCAACTGATTGAGATTGAAGAATCTCGTGCCGGATTGGATTACCTCATTGATGGGGCAGTATTGAAAATTACAGATATGCGCACACGTGAGGCTCTCGGGTATACCGATAAATTCCCGCGCTGGGCGGTGGCCTATAAGTTCGAAGCCGAGGAAACAACTACGGTGCTTAACTCGGTTGAGTGGAATGTAGGACGAACGGGTAAAATCACCCCACTCGCAAGGGTAGAGCCGGTAGAACTGGCGGGAGTCACTGTACAAAATTGCACACTGAACAATGCTGGTGACATCGAGCGCAAAAACCTGAAGTTTGCTTTGGGTGCACGTGTGTTTATCCGTCGCTCAAACGATGTCATTCCGGAGATATTAGGAAAGGTAACATCTGAGCACGACGGAGAGGAAATTGTCGTACCAGATCATTGTCCAGCCTGCGGGTTTCCGTTGCAGCAGCGAGGTGCCCATTTATTTTGCGACAATAAGCTGGGTTGTAAACCACAAATTGTAGCTCGTATTTCCCATTTTGCTTCACGTGATGCTATGGATATTGAGACATTCAGTGACAAAACGGCCATACAGCTGCATGACGAACTGGAAGTGCGCGAGCCTGCCGATCTGTATACACTCCAATATGATGATCTTGTGAAGCTGGAGCGGTTTGGTGAGAAAAAGGCCAGTAACCTCTTGGCGGCACTAGAAAAGAGTAAAGAGAGAGATTTGGCTTCTTTCCTTTATGCTCTAGGTATACCGAATACCGGTAAAGCAACAACACGCATGTTGGCTGAACACTACCGTGATTTGCACAAGACGATGTCCGCTACGGTGGAAGAACTGATAGAACTACCGGATGTGGGCGGGATTGTAGCCGAAAGCATTGTTGCTTTCTTTGCAGATCCATTTACTCAGGCGGGAATTGAAAAGATGCTGTCTCTAGGGGTGAAAGCTCAGGCCCCAGAAGCTCCGCAGGAGAAGAAGACAGACAGCTTTTTCAGTGGCAAAACGGTCGTGCTTACAGGTACCTTGCATCAGCTTACGCGTGACGAAGCTGCATCCAAGCTGGAGGCGCTGGGAGCCAAAGTTGCGGGGTCTGTATCGAAAAAGACGGATCTAGTCATAGCTGGTGAAAAGGCTGGGAGTAAGCTGGCTAAGGCCCAGCAGCTCGGAATTGACACCATAGAAGATGAGGATGAATTTATCAGACTGCTGGAACAAGAATAATAGTTTTGCAATGAGTGCAGTCATTCCGCTCTGGGGCGGGGTGGCTGCCTTATTATCTGTTGTATAGTAGGAAATAAAATAGATATAAATAAATGCTTGCTAAATAACTTTAGGCATGATATATTATTAGACGTTGCTTTGAGAGTATCATTTCTTGAAGCGAGGTTGCTGAAAAGATAATCGAAGAAAAGATTTGACAAGAAAGCAACTAACATGATATGATCTAATTCCTGGCTCGTTGAACAAACGAGAACAGACAAGTTCTTTGAAAACTGAACAAATGGATGATGAAATAAAGATTTCTTCTTTTATAAAGAAGAATCGCTAGCATTAAAAATGAGCTTATCGCTCTTTCTATAAACCAACTTCGGTTGGTCTTTAATGGAGAGTTTGATCCTGGCTCAGGACGA